>PLJH01000077.1 GCA_003139615.1 Alphaproteobacteria bacterium | reverse complement strand
TAATGGAGCGTCCTTCGAGGCCGCTGCGCGGCGCCTCAGGACGAGGTCGGGTAAGGGGCGCCGATGACCGACCTCGAAAGCTTCGCATTCGGCGACAGTCCCGCGCTCGCGGATGAATTGCTCGCCCTCGTGCTCGCCGGCAAAAAGACCGCGACCTGCTGGGCGGCTAGCGAGGGCGGGAAGGGCGTCGAGATCGGCAAGCGGTGGATCGTGAAGGACGGGCAGGGACGGGCGCGCGCGGTCGTCGAGACAGTCGAGCTGACGCGGCGGCGGTTTAAAGAGGTCGACGCGGCGTTTGCGTTTGACGAGGGCGAGGGGGACCGGTCGCTTGGCTGGTGGCGGCGCGCGCATACGAATTATTTCACCAGACGAGGCGAGTTTGCGCCGGGCATGGAGGTTTATTGCGAGCGGTTCAGGCTTGTTGAGGTCATCGACGCCAAATGACGGCGGCCGGTACCCTCACGCTACCCTTCTCCCGCTTTACAAGAGAAGGCGGCCGGCGCCGGCCGGCGGAAGAGGGCCCTCTTCACCCCTCGACGAATTCCTTGCGCGAAATGCCTTGGGCGTAGAGGAGGGCGGTGAGGTCGGCGTGGTCAATGCGGGCGTCGGCGTTGGCGGCGACCTTGGGCTTGGCGCTGTAGGCGACCCCGAGGCCTGCCGCTTTGAGCATCGCGAGATCGTTGGCGCCGTCGCCGACGGCGAGCGTTTCCGCAAACAAAATGCCGAGAGCTGCCACTTCTGCTTCGAGCGCGGCCAGTTTCGCTTCGCGGCCGAGGATGGGCTCGGCGACTTCACCGGTCAGCGCCGTGCCGTCATCGCACAGCGTGTTCGCCTGCTGATCGTCGAATCCCGCGAGCGCCGCCACGCGCGAGGTGAAATACGTAAACCCGCCCGACACGAGGCAGGATCGCGCGCCGTGCTTCTTCATCGTCGCCACGAGTGCCGCAGCACCCGGATTCAATTTCACGCGTTCGCGATAGGTTTTTTCGAGGGCGGCAAGCGGCAAGCCCCTGAGGAGAGCCACGCGCTCACGCAAGGCGCCCGCGAATTCGATTTCGCCCCGCATTGCGCGTTCGGTGATCGCCGAAACGCGCTCCTTCAGCCCCGCCATGTCGGCCAGCTCGTCGAGGCATTCGCAGCCGATGATGGTCGAATCCATATCGGCAATCAGCAGCTTCTTCCGGCGCTGCGCCGTCGCGATCACATTGATATCGGCGTTGTGGCCGAGGCTGCGCGCTTCCGCGAGCGCCGCTTGCGCATTGCCCGCAATCCCGATGTCGAAGGCGCGCCCAGGCGAAAGCCAGAGCGCCTCGCCGAGCCCGCGCAATTTGGCCGCGAGCGCGGACGCATCTTGTGCGATAACGTTCAGCACATGAGAAAATCGTTCGGACATTGCAGCCCATGAAACCGGATGCGGTGCTTATCGCAGGGCCGACCGCGAGCGGCAAGTCGGGTGCGGCGCTCGCATTGGCCGAGCAAATCCGCGGCACGATCGTCAACACGGATTCGATGCAGGTCTATCGCGAGGCGCGCATCCTGACCGCGCGCCCTTCGGATGAAGACATGGCGCGCGTGCCGCATCGGCTCTACGGCTATGTGAGCGTGTACGACCACTATTCGACAGTGCGCTACCAGGCCGATGCGCTCGAGGCGATCGCGCAGGTGCGCGCATCGAAGCGCGTGCCCATATTTACCGGCGGCACGGGGCTTTATTTCAGTGCGCTGACCGACGGCTTTTCCGATATTCCGCCCGTGCCGATGGATATTCGCGAGAAGACGCGTGCGCGTTTCGATGAGATGGGCGCCGATCCGTTCTTTGCCGAGCTCATCGCGCGCGACCCGGATTCGGCAAAGCGCCTGCGCGCGTCTGACCGCCAGCGCGTGCTGCGCGCCGCCGAAGTGCTGGAAGCGACTGGCCACCCGATCACACATTGGCAGAAGACGAAGAGGCCCGCCCCGTTCGACGGCCTCACCCTTGCGTGCTTCGTGATCTCGCCGCCGCGGGCCGAACTTCACGCTCGCATCGATGCGCGCTTCGAAAGCATGATCAAAGCCGGCGCGCCGGAGGAGGCAGTTGCCCTCGCGGATATCGACCCGGATCTGCCGGCCGCCAAGATCCTGGGCCTGCGGGAGCTCTTCGCGATGCGCTCGGGCGTACTCGAACCGGCCGCGGCCATCGCCGACGCCCAGGCTGCCACCCGCCAATATGCCAAGCGCCAGGTCACCTGGTTTCGCCATCATATGGAGGACTGGCATTGGATCGAAACCAAGGATTTGAGCAATATACTTGCTGAAATCTTGTCGCACCTTGCATGAAATTACTTGACGGCGAATCGCGGCTTTCGTAGCTTTCGCACTTGCGAAGCGGGTCAGGCCCAGAATCCAAGAATCGATCCATGTCGTTTCAACTCGTACTCATTAGAACGCCGCTCTTCGGACGAGGCTAGACCCTCGGTTCCCGGATGGCGGCGTGCACACAAGGGGCGGAAACGCCCCTTTTGCTTTTTTGGCCCTGACTCGTGTTTGAAGGTGGTTGCGATGGATAGAGATGGACAGACGGTGGCGGTGGCGCGGGCGGGCGCCATCGAGCTTTCCGGCGCCGAGATGGTGGTGCGCGCGCTGAAGGATCAGGGCGTCAAGCACATTTTCGGCTATCCCGGCGGCGCGGTGCTGCCGATCTATGACGCGCTGTTCGCGAACGAAGACCTGATCCATGTGCTGGTGCGTCACGAGCAGGGCGCGGTCCATGCGGCCGAAGGCTATGCGCGCTCGACCGGCAAGCCCGGAGTCGTGCTCGTCACCTCCGGTCCCGGCGCGACCAATGCCGTGACGGGTCTCACCGACGCGCTGATGGATTCGATTCCACTCGTCGTGCTGACCGGCCAGGTCGCCACGCATCTCATCGGCACCGACGCGTTCCAGGAGTGCGACACTGTCGGCATCACGCGCGCCTGCACCAAGCACAATTACCTCGTGAAGGACGTGAACGATCTCGCGCGCGTGCTGCACGAGGCGTTCCAGATCGCGACGACGGGCCGGCCCGGGCCCGTCGTCGTCGACATTCCGAAAGACGTGCAGTTCAAGCGCGGGACTTATGTCGCGCCGGAATCCGTGCGCCACAAAACCTGGCGCCCGAAGACGGAGCCCGATCTTGGGGCGATCGTGAAGGCCGTCGAGCTGATGGCGAATGCGAAGCGTCCGGTGTTTTATACGGGCGGCGGTATTATCAATTCCGGCCCTGAAGCGAGCCGGCTGTTGTGCGAACTCGTGAAGCTCACGGGCTTTCCGATCACGTCGACTTTGATGGGCCTCGGCGCGTTTCCGGCGTCCGATCCGCAATGGCTGGGCCTTGTCGGCATGCATGGACCCTATGAAGCCAACCTCGCGATGCACGATTGCGACCTGATGATCTGCCTGGGCGCGCGCTTCGACGACCGCGTGACGGGGCGCATCGACGGCTTCTCGCCGGGCTCGACGAAAATCCATCTCGATATCGATCCGTCGCAGATCAACAAGAATGTGCGGGTCGATCTGCCCATCGTGGCGGACGCGACCAAGGCGTTGAAGGAGATGCTGCATTTCTGGAAGACGCAACGCCGTAAGGTGGATGGGCCTGCGCTCGCGGAATGGTGGAAGCAGATCGAAATCTGGCGAAAAAAAGATTCGCTCGCCTACAAACACTCAACCGGCATCATCAAGCCGCAATATGCCATCGACCGGCTCTATGCACTGACGCGCGACCGCGACGTCTACATCACGACCGAAGTGGGCCAACACCAGATGTGGGCCGCGCAACGCTTTAAGTTCGAAGAGCCCAATCGCTGGATGACCTCCGGCGGCCTCGGCACGATGGGTTATGGGTTGCCGGCCTCCATCGGCGTGCAGATGGCACATCCGGATTCGCTGGTGATCGATATTGCCGGCGAAGCGAGCGTGCAGATGACGATGCAGGAAATGTCGACGGCCGTGCAATACGATCTGCCGGTCAAGATCTTCATCCTGAACAACCAATATATGGGCATGGTGCGCCAATGGCAGCAATTGCTGCATGGCGGGCGCTATTCGCATTCCTACTCCGAAGCGCTGCCCGACTTCGTCAAGCTGGCGGATGCGTTCGGCTGCTTGGGCCTGCGTGCGGAAAAGCCGGCTGAGCTCGATGCCAAGATTCAGGAAATGATCGACGTGAAAAGGCCCGTGTTGTTCGACTGCCGCGTGGACCCCACGGAAAACTGCTATCCGATGATCCCGTCCGGCGGCGCGCACCACGAAATGCTGCTCTCCGATGCGCAGGAAAACGAAGTGAGCGACGAAGGAAAGATGCTGGTGTGATGGAAAGTCCTTTTCTCCACCCTCCCCTTG
>PLJH01000066.1 GCA_003139615.1 Alphaproteobacteria bacterium | reverse complement strand
AATGGGAGTCTGCTCTAGTGGTGATGCCGTCTGCCGAGATTGGATGAAGGTAGAGTATCCCGACGAGGTCGATCCAGGCTCGTAACTACCGCGTGAAGCATCGAATTGAAGGGCATAAGAAAAGTTAGGTCGACACGATACGCTCGCAAAATGCGGGGACGTCTAATCCCAAAATGCGGGGACGTCTAATCCATTTCGCTGCAGCAATCGCGACGCATCACCGTGGTTGTATTTGGAAATAGATTAGACGTCCCCGTATTTACTTGTATGACGGTGCAGGCCCATCTGCCGGCCTGATCAATGTCGGGGGCATGCTCTACGGTACCACCGCCAGCGGCGGCACCGCCGGTCATGGGGTCGTGTTCTCGGTGACACCAGGGGGCTCGGAGAATGTCGTGTATTCCTTCAAGGGCAGCAGCGACGGCGCCAATCCCACTGGCGGCCTGATCAATATCGGCGGCGTCCTGTACGGCACCACCAAAGATGGCGGCGCCCCGTCCGGCGGTTGCCCCGGCGGCTGCGGCACCGTGTTCTCGGTGACGACGGCGGGGGTGGAGACGGTGTTGTATTCCTTCACAGGCGTCCATGATGGCGCCTACCCGCAGTCCAGTCTGCTCAAGGTGGGCGAGAAACTCGTCGGCACCACGCAATGGGGAGGAGACATTACCTGCAACAAACACCAGGAATTCGAGGGCTGCGGCACTGTATTTTCCGTGACACTGACCGGCACCGAAAAAATATCGTACTCGTTCAAAGGCGGCAGTGACGGTGCCTATCCATTTGCCGGCGTGATCAGCGTTGGGGGCGTGCTCTACGGCACCACCGGCAGCGGTGGCGCCCACAATCTCGGCACGGTGTTCTCGCTGACGCGGTGATGCGGGACAGGAGCAACAAAGCCTTCCTTCGGAACTGTTGTCCTGTCACCGCACCAAAATGTCAGGGTCGAACAAAGGCCGCTCGTTCGAGGCGCGATCAAGGGTAAATTTGCAGATTGTTTTGATGCCTTTGCGCCGGATGACATTGAGCAGCACCCCGCCGCTTAAATAAGGCGCCGGCGACTATGCTTCCCGTCGCGGCATGACGCAGTGTAGCCGCCGGGGAACGCTGCCGCCGTCACCTTATTTTCAACTTCGTGCGCCTGCACAAGAGCCTGCGTATCACACCTGCCATGGCGGCGGGTGTTTCTGATAGGCTGTGGACGCTGGAAGAATTGGTGGAGCAGACGAGCAAATGAGATGGGCTCACTTCATTGTTGTCCTCGCGCTATACGGCTGCGGGACGATTGATCAGCCATTACCGACCGATAAAGTGCGGGATGCTAGTTCCGCCATAACACTTGGAAAGACGATTTGCAGCCAACGAGGCGGGGACGTTGGCGGCCAATGGACGGCTACGTTTCGTCTAGGTGTTTGGGATGTCGAGCAGGTGAACCCCGGTGGCAATCCAAAGTGGTATAAACGACTCAAGATTTGGGCTGACAACGGTAGGGCGAACGAGTGCGAGGAAATGGTGGTCGTTACCTAGCCCTTCAAATTAGGACACTAACCCTTGGGGAACGTTGTTGCTCTCACCTCATTTCTCCGGGAACGAAATACGCCGGGGTGACGCGAAAATGCGGGGACGTCTAATCCATATCGCTGCAGCAATCGCAACGCATCAGTGTGGTTGTATTTGGAAATAGATTAGACGTCCCCGTATTTGAAGGCGCGCTACGGCGCCGACGACGCAACTTGCTCGCTGCAGCGAGCGACAGAATCGACGCTTGCTTATCCAACCACAATCGCGCGTACGAGGGCTGCCAAACTCTTTCGACAAACGGCGACACGATACCAATCTCCGAAGCACTGCAGCCGAAGGCAAATTGTATGGTGTCGCCAATTTCCTTCACGCCATATGGGGTGTAGGGAAGAAAAGAGTCGGGCACACGCCATATGTATGCTTGACGTACAGCGTATATTCGGGCATCAATATCCATGATCCTGAGCCATCGCGACAAGCGCACCAAGGCGTTCGCCGACGGCGAGAGGGTGAAGGCGCTTTCGGGGATCGAACGGCAGGGTTGGAAGCGACTGGAGATTCTCGACGCTGCAACGAGCCTGTCGATGCTGCGGGCGCTGCCCGGCAATCGGTTGGAAGCGCTCAAAGGGGATCGCGCCGGGCAATTCAGCATCCGCATCAATCTGCAATGGCGGATATGCTTCGAATGGCCGGATGGCGCTCCCGGTCCTTCGAATGTCGAGATTGCAGACTATCACTGAGGAGAAAACCGATGCCCCGCCCCGCCATCCATCCCGGTGAAATTCTCGGCGACGAGCTGGCCGAACTCGGCGTCTCGCCGACGGAACTCGCACGTCAGCTTGGCGTGCCGGCGAACCGCATCACCCAGATCGTCAAGGGACGGCGCGCGATCACGGGCGATACCGCGCTCCGCCTTGGGCACTGGTTCAAGACCGGCGCTCAGTTCTGGCTCAATCTACAAACGGCCTATGATCTACGTCTTGCAGCCCAATTGGCCGGCCGCACGATCGAAAAATTGCCCACGCGCGAAAGCCCACGCGGGCGCGCAAAGGCGGCGTGACTACGCCGACTTAGGTAGATACGGAGACAGCTGACGTATTTCGGTTCGTTCGCTCGGCGCGGGGCCATCATCCCGTTCGCCGGCGATGCGGCCGGAAAGTATGTTTTACGTCCCCCGAGTTTCCATTATCTGCGGCCGTTAGAGCGGTTTCGGGAAAGCCGCTTCCCGGCGTCGCTCTCCCCGGCAGGTGCGGAGCGCGCTGGCGGCGGCAAGGGGGATCGCGTAGGATCGGCGCCATGACCGAGCTATTGTCCCGCATCACGATACGGCCCGAACAGTGCCATGGCCGGCCCTGCATTCGCGGCATGCACATTCGCGTGTCCGACATATTGGAAATGCTGGCGGCCGGATCGAGCAAGGAAGAAATCCTGGCGGATTACCCGGACCTCGAACCCGACGACATCCGCGCCTGCCTTGCCTATGCCGCCAATCTGGCGGGGCATCCGGTCGTCGTGGCGGCCGAATAGGCCGGCTTCCGTGAAATTCGTCGTCGATGCCCAGCTTCATCATCTTTCTCACAGGCACGACCGGTTCCGGGAAGACCGACACAGCTTGGGCGCTTGTCTCGAGGCTCGACGAACTGGTCTTTCTGGATTGCGATTGGTTCGCGTCGCGGTCGCCGTTCTCCTGGAAACGGGCTGCGGATGTGGAGTCCGTTTATCGCGGCATACGAAGCCAGATCGCGTTTCATCTCGGCGAAGGCCGGAGCCGGTTTGTCGTCACCTTGACGCTGGAAATGGCGGCGCTGTTTCAGGACAATTACGCCGCCTTCGCCGCGTTCGGGCTTCCGATCTGCGCGTTCCGCCTTGTCGCTTCAAACGACACGATAAAAGCGCGCATCATCGGCCGCGACCGGATTCAAAAAGCGGAAGAGCTGGACAACGCCTTACGGCAGCAAGCCGAATTCGACCGGCTCTACGCCGCCGAAACGATTTTCAACCGGATCGAGACTGACGGCCTCGATGCGCACGCGGTGGCTGGGACGATCGTCCGAATGCTTCAGGCTTGAGATTTCGCGATGAGATATGAGCCGCCCGCCACACATATCGCGCGGCGGGCGGTTTCGGTGGATGTCACCACTCCGCGGCCGCGATGCCTGCGTGGACTTCGGCAATCGCTTCGTTCGTCAGGCGAATGGCTGCGAGGCGGTGACCACCCTTGTTCGGCGAAGCCGCCACGAGCTGGTCCCGCGCCGTGACGAGCGCATCGAGCGCCGCCTGCATGCGCGGCTGATCGGCCATTGCCTGGCCGATAAAAATACCGGACGTGGTCGCCAGACCCAGCGCCATCGCGCAGATCGCGCCTTTGATCATCGTGTTCATGGAAGAAATCCCCGTTCGACAATGCGGCCGGACGCCCGCCTGCGAACACTACATGCGGGCGCCGATTCGCAACAGGGCGACACGGCAGGAGCAGCGCAGAGGCGCACGAATCACGCGCGTTTGAACCATCGCACGAGCGCCACAGCCGCCCAGACCGCTTCCACAAGACCGAACGGCCACGCACCCTGCAGGAAGCCGTAGAGCGAGCCGAGGGCGCAGGCGCCGGCAAATCCCAACACGAACCAGCGGCTGCGGGATTCCAGCGCGTAGCAGACGAGCATCAGCGTCACCGCGAAAAGCCCGAACAATTGAAGCCCGTTCGTCAATGGAACAATTCCCATAACGTCCTTCAGTCTGTATCAAGTGTTAAGATGAATGCGCAGCCTCAGATAGAGTAATCCATCATCAGCGCAGAACTGCCCGTGGCAATCGTGACCGGCGCGACTGGCGGCATCGGCCGCTGGATCGCGCTGGGGCTCGCGCGCGCGGGCTATCATACCGTCCTGATCGGGCGCGACGATGCGCGCACAAAGGCGGCGCAGGCCTGGATCGCGCAACGCGTGCCGCAGGCGAGCACGGAACCGATGCGCGCGGATCTCTCGCTTCTCGCCGCCACGCGCGCATTGGGCGAGCAGATCGCGGCCCGTCACAGGAAAATCGCCGTGCTGGTCAACAATGCCGGCATCTTCGATGCGACGCGTGTCGTCACTGCGGAAGGCCAAGAGCGCATGCTCGCGACCAATTTGCTCTCGCCGTTCGTTCTCACCCGCGCCTTGCTGCCGGCGCTGCTTGCGGGCGCGCCGTCGCGCATCGTCACGGTCGGTTCATCGACGTCCGACAGCGCGCGAATCGATCCCGATGGTCTCGTGCTGGGCGCGCGCTGGACGATGGTGCAGGCCTATGGCCAATCCAAGCTTGCGGCCATGATGATGACGTTCGCGTTTGCCAGGCAACTCGCAGGCACCGGTGTGACGGCGAATGTGGTGCATCCGGGATTGGTTGCGAGCGGGTTGGTGCGCACGCCGGGGATCATCGGTTTCGCGTGGCGGTGCATGGCGCCTTTTGCGCTGAGCGAAGAGCAAGGCGCAGACACACCGCTTGCCGCGGCACTCGCGCCCGAATTTGCAAACATCAGCGGCGTCTATCTCAAGACTCGACGCGTGGCGCCGCCAAACCGGCAAGCTCTGGACCCGGTTCTGGTGGATCGCGTGTGGGCGGCAACGCAACGACTGGCGGACGTGGCGTAACCGTGAAGACTCGCCTGAGCAACGTCAGCCATCGTTCGAACCACAGATGCACGCTCCACTGCCGCGCGCCGCGTCCGAACGGGCCGTGCACCTCGAACACATGCTGCGACGGCGCAAACAATGTCGGCTCCAGCAGGCGCCGCGCATCGGGATCGGTCGTTGCCTGCCGTGCGATCCCCATCTTGCCCATGCCCCACGCGACGAGACCCGGCGCAATGCGCGTCGCAAGCGAGAACGCCACGACCGTTCCGCTGATCGTCATCTCGCGGCGGCGGCCCGCGACCGCCTGCAGGATTCCCTGCGCCACCACTTCCGGCTGATAGACGGGGCGAGCCGGACGCGCGGGCCAGCCCATATGGCTCACGGCATGACTGAAATAGGGCGTGTTCGCGGCCGGCGGAAACACGGTGGTGATGCGGATCTGGCTGCGCTCGAGTTTCAATTCGCCCTGCACCGCCTGGCTAAACCCGCGCACGGCCGCCTTGGCGCCCGCATAGGACGACATCAGCGGCAGACCGTGAAACGCGATCGCCGAGCACACATTGATAATGCGGCCCTGCCCGCGCGATCGCATATGCGCGAGCGCCACGCGCGTGCCGTTAACGGTGCCGTGATAGGTGACGTCCGTGACGCGCTGGAACTCGACTTCCGGCACATCGCCGAAGCGGCCATAGACGCCGTTGCCGGCGCAATTGATCCACACATCGATGGGACCGAGGCTTGCCACGATCGCATGCGCGGCTTCGACCAAAGCGTCCGTGTCCGTGACATCGGCTTGCGCGGTGGCGGCGAGCGCGCCTGCGCGTTCCACATCGCGGCGCGTGGCGGCCAGGCCTTCGAGCCCACGCGCAATCAGTCCGACGCGCCAGCCATGACGCGCGAACAGAGCGGCGGTGCACCGGCCGATGCCGGAGGAGCCTCCCGTAATGACGACGACGCGCGAACCGCTCAATGATGCATCCCATTGCCAGGCGGCCTTTAGTATAGCCGGACCCTTCGCGCCGTCATGCGAATTTGTGTCGAAACATATGTTCAAAATTGCTCACGCATTCCATCGACGGCGGATGCGCCGACCGTCGATATCCGGCGCTTTTCTTTCGCGATCAATGCGCCGGTTGCGCGCCGCATTTCTTGATGAGCAGATCGTAGAGATCGACGCCGCCGACCGTCACCCAGCCCGGCTCGATCGGCCCCTGGTCGCGAATGACGATGTTCTCCGCAGCGCCCACATTGAAGGGCTTCGTGTTGTCGCCGGCATCCCAGGTTCCATCCGGATTCTTCGTGAAGCCCACGCAGGAGAATGTGTTGGCCGGGATGACGGAACTGCGTTTGGGAGACGCAAACATTGCGGCCGGCATGACCGGGACCGTTTGACGAATGTCATAGGTCACCGTCTGCGGACGATTGCCGTGTTGGTGATTTTGGCGATCGTTGCGATGCTCACTATAGACCACGCGCACATGCTCCGTGCGCATCTGTTGCGCCTGCCGTTCCGGCCGCACCGTGAATGCATTCGGTTCGAGGCGCGTCACGGAGGGAGTTGCCGGCGTGGTCTCACCCGTGTGGCCGTAATTGTGCGACACGAAATAGGCCGCAACCGTGGCCGGAATGCCCACGACCACAAACGCGATCATCCAGATGAAATGGCCCCGCTGTCCGCCGATCGGATAGGTCAAAGAGATGGCGAGACCCATGATGGTGAGCACCAGGGCGCCGAACGTGGCAAACAGGTTCACAAGCAGGAACATGACCGCCTCTTACCGCAATTCTGGTGCATATCCAAAGCGACCGCGATTTCGCTCACGGCAGCAGCGTGATCACCGCCCTGCGGTTCCTGGCTTCCTTCACGCCGTCGGGCGTTTGCACGGCGAGGTCCGTCTCGCCGACGCCTGACACCTGGATCGCTTCCGGCCGCGCGCCCATCTGCACCATCGTGTCTTTCACGACGCCGGCGCGGCGAACGGAAAGCTTGAGATTGTAGGCCGCGCTTCCCGAGGTATCGGTGTGGCCGACAACAGTGATGCGCGATTGGGCGCCCGCCTTGGCCGCCGCGATGGCCTGGGTGATCGTCGTCAGGTCTTCCGCCGTCAGGCTCCAGGAGTCGAAATCGAAATAGACCTGGTAGTCGTTCGTGGTCGCCACGGTCGCAGTCGTGGTGGTGGTCGTCGTCGTAGTTGTTGCGACAGGCGCGGGCGGCGGTGGCGGCGCTGCAGAAATATTCACGGCGCGCTCGAGCTGGGCGAGGCTGACATCCAGCGAACGGCGGCAATGCTGGGCAGCAGCCTTCTGCGTGTCGACCCTGCCGTTCAGGATCCAGCAATCGAAATCGGCTTCCGCGCGCGCGGCGGTTTCCGGCGCCTTGTCGCGTCCCTGATCGAGCCCGCGCAACAGGCGCAGGCGCAGCGCCTCCGCCTCGGCGTCGCCATCGGGGGCCGCTTCGGGGAGAGGCTCCTCGCCCCGCGACGCCGTCAGCGCCTTTTGCGCGAATGCGATCGCGAGGCTTTCCGTCGTGGCGTCCGTGCCGGTGAGCGACATCGAGCCTTGCGCGTCGAAAGACTGCCCGGAGGGCTGTTCGGTGGTACCGAAAGACCGGGCAAGGGCGGAATAATCGCGGAATTGGGCCTGGGCGAAAGGCGAGCCGGTCGGCTGGGCGTCGTTCAGGTCGTCGAAGACCGTGGTCTGCGCGCAGCCCGCCAGGGCTGCCGCGGCCAGCAGCACAACGCCCGCGCCAAAGCGGGTCAGCGCGATTCGGGACGTCGATCGCGAAGCGGGGGCGATGGTCATGGAGGACTCTCCTGGGAAATGCGAGGGCGGCAGGGCCGGACGTTGCGGGGGTTATGACGGTTCGAGCCCGGCCCGTATAGCGCGCGGCGGGGCCGAGGTTAAGGGGGACCCTGACCCGGCGGCCAGGAGGGGCAAACAAACGGCAAAGCCCAAAAATAAAGCCAACGAAGGGTCCGTTCGTAAACTTTCCGTTGACCGACATACATTACAACTGATCGCCGCAGCTCAGATGGGACCAGGCGAATGCCGGGTCTGGCGCTTGCCATGACAGCAGATCGGGAAAACGTCGTCGCCCACGCCAAGGCCGAACGACGCCGTTTTGTGCGCGTTCCGGTCGATCTTGCCGGACGGCTTTTCGTGCCCGGCGACGGGCGCGAAGCGAAATGCAAGGTGCTCGATTTGTCGCCCGGCGGCGCGCAGCTTGCCGGCGAATTCGTTCCCGCGGCCGACACCAACATCGTTCTCTATATCGACGGCTTCGGCCGCTTCGAGGGCGTGGTGATGCGCCCCGACGAGACAAGCTTCGGCGTGAAATTCAATTGCTCCGCGCTCAAGCGCGAGCGCGTGGCCGAGCAGCTCACACTTTACATGAATCGCGGCGAGGTCGACGAGTCGGTGCTGCGCCGCCACGATCGCACACCCACCAAAGGCTTCGGACGTTTTACGCGCGCCAATGGCGACATCCTGGCCTGCGAAGTGGTCGATCTGTCGTTGAGCGGCGTCTCGCTCAAGACCGATGCGCGTCCGCCGCTCGGCGAAGTGGTTCTCATCGGTCAGATGGCGGGCAAGGTCGTGCGCCACCACGAAGAGGGCATCGCGATCGAATTTGTCGGTCAGCCCGCCGAAAAAGCGAGTACCGATCGGCTGCCGCTGACTGTGGTGCGGTGAGCACGCGCGCTTTCGGCCGCCGGCCGAATCCGCTGTTGCAACGCGCGCCGCTTCAATTCGGCGCGCCACCCGAATTCCAGCGCAAGACGGCCGCGTTCGACGAAGCGATTGTCGAACAAGCCGCGCCGCCGGTTGTTGCTCCGGACGTCCAAACTCCGTCGGTCGATGAAGAATTGCAGGCGTGGAAGAAATCCCGCAAGGGATTCACAATTCCGTGGCGCCAATTGTCGCTGATGGCGTCACTGTCATTCGGAATCGCATCCTTCGTGTTGCCGGCATCGGTCAATCAGAACGTGGACTATCTGCTCTACGCGCTCGCAGGCATGAGCCTTTTTGTGGGCATCTCGAAGCGATTGAAGATTTGATGGAGCGCCCGTTTTGATTTTCTTCCCCCGTTTACGGGGGAAGTGGCGCGCCCCCGGGTCCGCGCGAAGCGCGGCCGGAGGATAAACTACGCGCGTCGATGGGGGCCCCCTCCGCCTCGCTGGTGCTCGGCACCTCCCCCGCAAGCGTGGGAGGAAAGCATTGCGCGTTACCCGTATTCCAGATCCGGCTCCGGAATCTCGAGTGCGGCGCGCGCACGAACATAGTGGTGCTCGCGGATGTGTCGGCGCACGACACCGACGGCAATGGCCGCAACCGCCGCATCGTCGGTGAAGCCGAACACGATCAGGAATTCCGGCATCACGGCTGCCGGAATCACAAACCACGCAAGTGCCGCCAGCAGCACGCCGCGCACGCGCGTGGGTGTTCTCGGATCCATCACGCAGAAATAGGCCGCCGCGAGATCCTCGGCAAACGGAACGCGGCCCGCCGCCTTCAACAGTTTCTTCCAGAAACCGCGCTCGACGATGCGCGCATTCTTCGCCATCACCGCCGGAAGCTGGACGGCGTTCGGATCGCGAAATTCAAAACGGTTGCTCATGACAAGAAATATTACACATTCGCGGAATGAACGCGACAGAGATTGCTACCGTCCTCGACCTCTCTCCCATTCGGGAGAGAGGTCGAGGATGCGCAGCATCTGAGGGTGAGTGGGTGCGCATGCAAGGTCAAATCTTTCGAGAGTGGCGCACTGCGTAAGCACCCACTCACCCTGCCCTCTCTCCCATTGGGAGAGAGGGAAAAAGCTCTTGTGGGGAATGGATCTTGGTGTGCATTTCAACGAGTTCGGCAGTATCCACTGCATCCCCTTGAGCAAACGCCTGCTGGCATGGAATGGTCGGAGGCGTGCAATAAGGAAGAGACACCGCCCATGACCGCACGCCAGTTCACGCCCCAGCCTTTCTCGACGCTCATGGGGGTGGAGGTGACGGAAGCCAACCGCGAGCGCGTGCGTGCGCGGCTCAAGGTGCGCCCCGATCTCTGCACCTCGGGCGGCATTCTGCATGGCGGCGCGATCATGGCGTTCGCGGACATGATGGGGGCGACGGGTGCGGTGTTCAATCTGCCGGACGGCGCAGGCACCACCACCATCGAAAGCAAGACGAACTTCATCGGTCCCGCGCCGGAAGGCACGACCGTGACGGCCGAATCCCTGCCCGTCCATATCGGCCGGCGCACCTCCGTTTGGACCACCCGGATCACGGGCGAGAACGGCAAGCTTGTGGCCGTGGTGACCCAGACCCAGTTCGTGCTGGAGCCGCTTCCTTCCGCGAAGCAGCCGGTTTAAGACAGCCCGCCAAATATTTATCCAGGAAGGACACAAAATGGAACTCAATTCCTCGATTGCGGCCATCATCACGGGCGGCGCCTCCGGCCTCGGCGAAGCGACGGCGCGCGCGCTTGCGAAGCACGGCGTCAAGGTCGCCATCTTCGATCTGCAGAAGGACAAGGGCGAGAAAGTCGCGAGCGAAATCGGCGGCGTCTATTGCGAAGTGAATGTGACGAACGACGAAAGCGTCACCGCCGGATTCAAGCTGGCGCGCGAAACGAACGGCCAGGAACGCATCCTCGTGAATTGCGCGGGGACAGGCAACGCGGCCAAGACGGCCTCGCGCGACAAGAAGACGGGCGAGATCAAATTCTTCCAGGCGAAGGATTTTGACCGCATCATCCAGATCAATCTCGTGGGCACGTTCCGCTGCATCGCACAGTCGGCTGCAGGCATGCTGACGCTCGATCCGCTTGCCGGCGGCGAGCGCGGCGCGATCGTCAACACCGCATCGGTTGCGGCGCAAGACGGACAGGTCGGCCAGGCGGCCTACACGGCCTCGAAAGCGGGCATCAATGGCGTGACCTTGGTCGTCGCGCGCGATCTCGCGCAGGAAGGCATCCGCTGCAACACGATCATGCCGGGATTGTTCAACACACCCCTTCTGCAAGGCGCGCCCGAACAGGTGAAGGCCGCGCTCGCAGCCCAGGTGCCGTTCCCGCCGCGTCTCGGCAATCCGGCGGAATATGCCTCGCTCGCGCTGCAGATGATCACCAACGGGTATTTCAACGGCGAATGCGTGCGGCTCGACGGCGCAATCCGGATGGCGCCGCGATAAACGCGGATGAGCGCCGGCGACATTCTCGCGTGGCATGACTATTTCGCAGTCGTGGCGCAGATAGGAGCCACGCTAGCGGGGCTCCTGTTCGTGGGGCTCACGATCAGTCTCGAACATCTGCTGCAGGCGCGCGGCTATCTCGCGCGCGCGTTTGCAGCGCTGTTCCTGCAACTCGAGATTCTGCTGATCGGATTGTTCGGCCTGATCCCCGCGCAGCCGCAATGGGCGTTCGGCATCGAGTTGATCGTGCTGGGCTCACTGTTGTTTGCAGCCATCAAAACTTTTTCGCGCAATTTTCCCGAAGACGAGCAATCCGATGTTCTGGGGACGAAGCCGCTACGCGTGTTGCGGGCGATCCTCAATGTCGTGAGCACGCTTTTGCCGGTGGCAGCGGGCGCAGCCCTGATCGCCGGCTGGCGCGGCGCGCTCTATCTCCTGATTCCCGCGGTGGTCGCGTGTGTTTACATGTCGATCGGATATGCGTGGGTGTTCGCGGTGGAGATTCCGCGGCGGCGGGAGGAAAGGAAGAAGGGGGATGGGGTGGAGCGTTGCGGCTTGATGTAGACCGGATATATCGCGGATAATCCGATCATGAAGACCGTCCAAGATACCTTCCCGCTTCGCCTGCCCCGCTCCGTCAAAGCCGAAGTCGAGCGGCGGGCCAAGGCAGACGGCGTCAGCGTGAACCAGTTCGTCGCGACAGCAGTTTCCGAAAAACTTGCGGTAATGTACACGGCTGCGTTCTTCTCCGAGCGCTGCGACCGCGCCGACTTCGCCGCGTTTGATCGGCTGATGCGCCACAAGGGCGGCGAGGCACCGAAGGCGGACGATAAGATACGGTAAGTCTGATCGGGCGGCCTCGTCGCCCGAGACGCACGTGCCAAAGCTGGCCCGGCGCGCTCTATCTGCTGATCCCGCCATCGTCGCCTGCGTTTACATGTCGATCGGCTACGCCTGGGTTTTCGCGGCGGAGATTCCAAGACGGCGGGAATTGAGGAAGAATGGGCAGGAGTGAGGAACTCCCAAATAATAGAGCAGCCTGCGGCCGTTGGGGGTGGACTGCGCTGACCACATTTTGGGTGAAGGATGATCGTCAAGATATCTATCCAGAAGCGCTTTTTGGCGATCGCATTGCAATCTTCGGTGCACCCCCATTCGGGCGCCCTGCGGTTCGACCTAAGCGGTTGGTATACGGCACGAATTGGCGTAGAATCGCGGGCTAACGCTTCGAGTTCGCAATTGCATGACGATCACGACCACCATTGACGAGGCAAACGTCTCGGCTGCCGCTAGATTCTTCTCCCCCACCGTGATGCGGGAGATGGCGCGAAGAGGTGCGTCTGCTCTGTTGATTCGGTTGGCCCACGAATCAAGTCTGGTCAGCCGCCTGTCAAAATCGGCCACGGTCAGCGACCTGTTCAAGTTGGCCTTCGATCTCCTGAAACAAAAAACGCATCGCCATGAGTACGTCTACAAAGCCGCTTTGGCGCAGAAAGTGCTCCTCGGAACGCATTCGCTACAGACCGCCTCGATGCTAAGTGAATTTCGCGTCGGATATTGCAAGGCCGACGTCGCAATCTTGAATGGAACATCCACGGTTTACGAGATTAAATCCGAGCGAGATTCTCTGAGTCGCCTAAAGCGCCAGATCGAATCGTATAAGAGAGTATTTGCTCGCGTGTACGTCATCGCCGGCGAAAATCACGTTGCGTCGGTGTTGGAATGCGTCTCCAGCGACGTTGGCGTGATGAAGTTATCGGATCGATATCAGATCTCGACATTGCGCGAAGCGATCGATTGCTCCCAGCGGACATCTCCAATTGCAATACTAGATGCCATACGCCTTTCCGAGGCTAAAGCAATTCTCCGCCTAATGAATGCAGATGTCCCCGACGTGCCAAACACAGAGCTCTATGGAGCAATGCGCGATAGGTTCGCGAGTTTGGATGCGTGCGCCGTCCATTTTGCGATGGTTCGCGTCTTGAAGAAAACGCGGAACCTAATGCCACTCGCGGATTTGCTCGCCGGCCTTCCCATCCCACTATACGCGGCCGCTCTTTCCGTCCGATTGCGAACGGATGATCGACACCGCGTGTTGCGTGCTGTCAAGACCAGTATTGAAGACGCACTCTTGTGGAAATGATCTACGATGTATCATCCCTACCTGCGCGGTAAACAATTCGAACTTATTACTATAAGGGAATCCGCCGCGCTGTTGGCCGCGGCAAATTTTGTGCCGATCGTCGAGCCGGTGAAGGAGTCGTTGTCGGGACTCGAGAGAGCCCTCGATGCAGTCTGCGAAGCAAAGGGCCAAGCTATCGTCGTGATCAATCCCCATTACGGTGATCACACTAGCGGTGGAGAAGATATTTCCTTGCTTCTTGCAGAACAATTCAAGGGCAAAGATGGAATCGCGGTCGGCGTGTTCCTGTCTGAACACGTTACCGCCGCAAGGGCAACTGCATACATTAGGCAACACAACGAACATAGAATAGCCCTGATACATGCTGGATTTACAGACGCTCGCCAACTGGCAGAACTCCTAGGCGACGAGGAAAAGCAGATTTGTCACGTCTTCTTCGAAGAAAATTGCGGAAGGCTTTATCGAAGACATTTTAGAGACGGTAAGCGCGTTCTGCTGCGCGACGGCTTTCAGCGTCGGCTCAACAGAGAGTATCCGCCGGTGGAATTCTTTTCCGATCTGCACGTCACGTTTGTGGACGAAGGCATGAGCGGTTTTGGGGACTTCTTAATTGTCGGTAATGGATATTCCGAAACAGGTGGGCCGGCTTACGCCGTCGCAATACATTTGACTTTTATTGACGATGACAAAGACGACGCGATGTACGTTCATCATTTTGTCTCGAAACGGCAGGATACACCCACAGACCCCGCTGGAAAATTCGCCGAAGCTCTCGACGCAATGATGGCGGAGTTAAACAGGCCCAACACAAAAATTTTCGAGACCGAAGCCGTGGCGGAATTTCGTGACCTCAGCGCACGAGGACATTTTCCAGGGCTCGGTTACATCAAGAAGCTCTCAATGGAGCATCATATCGAGACCCTGGCAAAGTATTTCGAAGCCGGCGACTAGGTTTGACGATGAAATGCTGCGCATCTTGCTTCGATGACCGAGGCCTGCGAAAAGAGATAATTCCTTTGCATTCAAAGGAAACAGGAGGCTGCTCGTACTGCGGCACCCAAAATGTCAATCTCGTCGAACCTCGCGCGTTGGCCGACTATTTCGAATTGGTGCTTGGCATCTATCGTCCAGCAAAGAACGGCAGACTCCTAGTTGAATGGCTCAAGGACGATTGGGCAATGTTCTCTCATCCTGCGATGGACCTCGCCCATTGTAAGGAGCTTCTCGGCGATATTTTGAACGACGGTGAAATCGTTCGAGCCACTTTTGCGCCGTCGGAGCTATCGCAAACTGATAGATTGGTTCGCTGGGAGAAGTTGCGCCAAGAGTTGATGTACGAGAACAGGTTTTTCCCGCAGGCGCAGATCGATGTCGAGCGCCTCGAGGTTCTGCTTTCTCTGCTCATTCTGGACGCTGATGAAATTCCTGTCACATGGTATCGGGCGCGTATCCAAGATGGTGACGCGGCTTACCAGATCGAGCAAATGGGTGCACCTCCAAAAGAAGTTGCGCCGCACGGCCGAGCGAATCCCGCAGGCATCCCTTATCTGTATTTGGGCTCGCTGGATACGACAGCAATTGCGGAAGTGCGACCATATCCCGGCGAAGTTGTTTGTGTCGCCGATTTCACGATCGCCAACGATCTTAAGATTGTCGACTTACGAAATCCAAGAAAGCAGGTATCGCCGTTCCTCTTGTCAGATGAACATGAAATTGCATTGCTTCGAGGCGATATTGGGTTTCTGGAACAATTGGGCAATGAATTGACGCGGCCCATTCTGCCGCGCGGTGCCGCCATTGGCTATATTCCAAGCCAATATTTGGGCGAGTTCGTGAAAAAGTGCGGCTACAATGGAGTCATCTACCGAAGTTCGGTGAGCGACGGCATGAATCTCGCCTTGTTTCACCCTTCTCGTGCAACTATTGGCAGTGTGAAAAGGTATTCGATTATCCGAGTGTCCGTTGACGTCAAAGATTTTCCGTCCAAGGATTGAAATTCGAGATTGCAAATTTCAAGCGCTGTCGCGTTGGCTATCGCGCGCCCATCTTTGCGGCGGATATGTCCCGCCGGAGCCTCGCCTCGAAAGACCGAATCGAGCGATACTGTCGCATCGAATCAGCACCCACATCATGACCCAAGCTCGGCAGCCGGACCTTTTTATCACCGAAGAGCAGCTTGACCTCATTGAGGATCGACCTGAGCACGCTTATCGGGCAGACCCGGACAAGGTGCGCGCGCGGCTGCACAAGATTCTGGCCGAGGCGCGCGCCGCGCAGACGCTGCCCTGGCAATCGTCGACCGTTTCGCTCTATCGCACCATCTTCCCGCAGATGACGAATTGGCTGCCCGACGATGAAGCCGCACAGCTGCGCTTCGAATTCGAAGCGGAATTGGAGCGGCTCAAAGCCGCCTGAAATTCTCCAGACCCAATCCCCATCTCGCGCGTTCCCACCTCGGCCCTTTTCGTGTCCGGGAAAAAGGCCGACGCTTGGGGTACCTCCCCCGGCGTTCAGCCCAAGGGAGCCGGGAATGGTGGCGATGTCGGAAACCGTCGACCGGGAAATGCAGGCCTCGCTTGCGCGGGCGCGCGTGCTCGTGCCTGTCGAAGGCGGGATGCTGATGTTTCTGGGCGTGGTCGCGGTCGTCCTGCCGGGCCTCGCGGCCATTGCGGTGACGGTTCTTCTGGGCTGGATCTTCGTCTTCAGCGGATTGATCGGCCTCGCCGTCGCACTGGGCTCGCGCCATCTGCCGGGCCATCGCTGGTCGATCGTCTCGGCGCTGGTCGCGCTCGCCGCGGGCACGGCGCTCATGATCTGGCCGATCGAGAATGTCGCCGCGCTGATGGTCGTGCTGGGGCTGTTCCTCGCCGCCGACGGGATCTTCTCGGTGATGTATGCGGTCGAGCATCGCGGACAATTCTCGGGACGCTGGACCTGGATGCTCGTGAGCGGCGTTTTCACGCTTCTATTGGCGGCAGCGATCCTCGTGCGCGTTCCGATGGATGCGGCGTTGCTCGGCACCCTGGTCGGCATCGACATGCTGATCGCGGGTGCAGCCCTCGTCGCCATCGGCACGGGCCTGAAATCACAATTGTAGTCGGAGCGCGGTCATCCTGCCCGCCTCCAAAAATAAGAAATGCTGGCGGGGACCCCCGTGCTCCAAATGATTATGACGCTGCCGGGGGCTGATATTTTTCCAACCTGCGGCTGCTGAAGCGGACGGTCCAGATCACGAGCAGCACGTTGACCGTGATGTTCACGAATTGCGTGCTCAAAAGATAATTCGCGGGTGTCAGCGTCATCGCAAGCGTGAGATTGAGCGATGTCTGGAACAGGATGCCCACGACCCACACCATCGAGGCGATGGTGAACGTGCGCCCCTTGTCCGCCGCATCGGCAAAGGTGAATTCCCTGAGCTTCACGGGATCGTTTCCCGCCGCGAATTGCCGCGCGATATAGCGAATGGGTGGATGGCCGATCAGGGTGAAGATCAGGAACGCCGCCGACACGAGGAAGCCTTCCGACGATCGCAACATCACCGCCCAATGCACATTCGAGGCGAGCAGCGCCGTCACCACATTGTAGGAAATCTCGAACAGGGCCAGCACCGCGATGAAATCGACCATCCGTGTGCGGATCAGTCCGAGCACAAGGCCCAAAAGCGGGAAGATGCTGGCATAGACGAGCGGCATCACGCTGCCGTCCGGATAATGCGGCTGGAGCACGCGGTAGAGGACATAGGGGCAAACGCCGTTCACGAGCAGGCTCTGGCCGACGGACCGTATGGCGTGCAGCGGATTGAAGGAGGCGCCCGCCTCCCCCACCGTCGGAAGCTCGTGCTCTTGCGTATCGGCCATGCTGGAAATCCCTGAACCCCAGCCGCATATCGGCGCTCGTGGGGGCGATATCAATGCCTCCGAAGCCGAAGACGGCAACCAAAGCCCGACCGCGGCGTTGGCATATCGAACCGCGTTCAATTGCTGGGACATCGAGACATGACGCCGATTGCCAAAGCCCGCTTCAACTGGACCGACAAGATCGCGTTGGCCGTGGCCCTGTTGCTGCTCGCGCTGATCGGCGCGCTGTGGCTGTTCGCTTTCGCTGCCATCGGAAGCGCCGGCGCGCAACATATGTTCCAGAAGTCGGGCGGTGCAGGCCTCGCGCTTACCGCGCTGGCAGCCGGCGCGGTGTGGGTGGTTCTGCAGGGTATCGATTTCACTGCCCGGGGCGCCTGGCGGCTTGCTACGCGTCATCGCGGCCGCGCCCGTCTTGCCGAAGGTTCGCTGATCGACGGAAGGCCGTTCCGCGGCGCGGTCAGCATGGTTCTTCCGTGCGAAGCGACTCCGGCGCTTGCGCCGCTGATGGCGCACCAAAATGTTCAAATCAACGTTCGCAGCCGCAGCAATGCGCACGATCCGCGTGCCCTTTCGCCGGAGACCTTGCCCGAGTCCCTTGAAGCGTTCTGAAGCGTCTCCATCTCCTGCAATAGACCAAGGCGTGCCGACGCTGTAGGTTCGACGCGCGAAAGCGATGCTGCGCGCCCGCGTGCAACTTTCGCGGCTTGCCGTCCGCGCGTTTCCGGGGAAGTTCTTGTCACAACCGAATTCACTCGCGCATCGCGCCTATCTGGTTGCGATCAGCATCAAGGGTCTGGACGGCGCCTTTGAGCTTCTGCTCGGCGGCATTGTCGCCGTCCTGGGCGCGCAGCGCTTTTCCGCCTGGCTGATTTCCTGGAGCGCGCCGGAAATCGCGGGCAACCCCGAAGACCATATGATGCGCTTCGTGCGCCATAGTGCCGACGGCCTCGCGCATGCTTCGACCGCGTTTGTGATTGTCTACCTGCTGGTGCATGGCGTGCTCAAGCTCGGCATCGCCATCAACCTGCTGCGCGGAAAGAGCTGGATTTATCCCGTGGCCGTGGTGGTGCTGACCGGCTTCATCCTGTTCATGTGCTACCGGCTGACGACGCACTGGTCGGCATGGCTGTTCGGGTTCGCCGGATTCGATGTCATCACGCTCGCACTGGTGATCAATGAATGGCGAAGCCCGCGCGCCGCTTGAACGGCGCACGGGCTTCTCGTTTCGCGTGGACCGCTCTTATTGCGGTTGCGGCGTGGTCGGCTGATCCGTGTTGTTGCTCGGCGTCGATTGCGGAGTCGAAGACTGCGGGGTCGACGACTGCGGAGCCGTTGTTTGCGGTGCAGCCTGCATTGGGGCTTGCTGCGACGGCGCTGTGGTGGTCGACGGTGCCGGAGCCGCGCTTTGCGGCGTCATATTCGAGTTCGTCGACGTGTCATTGGGCGTCGTCGCCTCGGGCGTAATCGCACTATTCCCGGTCCTGGGCGCTGTGAAATTCCGATCAGGCGCGCTTCGTTTCTGAATCACGTCCGGGCGGCGCACGACCGTCGTATGCGTGCGCACCGTCTTCGTCGGCGTTTGCACAGTTGTGGTTGTCGACGTCACGACTGGCGCTGCAATTGGAGCAGGCGCCGCAACGGGTGCTGCCTGTTGCGCAGATGTCGTGTCAACGGCCGCGGGCGGCGCCGGCGGCGTCACGGTTTGCGCGGCCTGCGGGGCAGACGGCGCAGGAAGCTCGCTCATGGCCACGGCCTGCTTCGGCGCGGAGTGCCACATCCCTGTTTCATACGAATAGACGCCGGCCGACGCGAGCGCCAATACGATCACCGCTGCGCCGATAATCCTGCCGGTGGGGTATCTCGTCTCGATGTCCGGCGGCACATTGAATCCGCGGATATCGCTTGTGCTGATATCTGCCATGGCTGGTCTCCTGCCTCTTTTGTTATTTCGCGTACAGGATGAAAACGCGCGGGAGGCAGGGGAGTTGCGGAGCGCAACAAAGATGGGCCGAATTGCGGCAACGATGGCCACATCGCCACATTTGCGAAGACCGACGGTGTGAATTGTTGGTTGATGTTCCGCGCGCGTTTACAGGAGCCGTTCGTAGAACCCGCCATAGTTGCGATGTTTGTCGACGAGATGGATTTCCAGAATCCAGTGCTTCTCGCGGCCGTTGCCGTCAGGTTCCGACATGCGTGTCGGGTTGGCAGGCGCGATGCGGGTGAGCGCCTTGTCGCCGGGAATCTGCGCATGCGGAAATTCGCCGACGATGTGTCCGGCAATGACGCCGCCGAACAACCAGCCCGCATCTGCGGCCGCCTGTTGCGCAAAGGCGTATAGTGCCGCGCCGGTGATATCCGGCGTCGCGCGATAATGCGCCTGCACGATGTCGAACACCCGCGGCAGATCCGCGACCAGCTTCTTCTTCTGCGGATCGTTGCCCAGCACATAGCTCCGCCCGACATCGGCTTCCCAATCCGCGAAAACAGGACCCAGATCGAGATAGACAATGTCGTCGGCGGCAATGGTGCGCTCGGGCGGCGTATCGGCAAAAATGCACACCGTGTTCGCACCGACGCGCACGACGCGCTTGTGCCAATGCCGCGTCACGCCGAAGCGTTCGGCGGCAAGCGCATAGATCTCCCGATCGAGTTCGCCTTCGCTTTTGCCCGGCGCGACCAGGCCGGCAGCTTCGATCGCATCGAAAAGTTCGAACGCCCTCTTCTCGGCCTTGAACAATGCGTCGCGGCGATTGATTTCGACTGTCACTTCGGCCTCGAACTAGATCGCAAATGTTTCGCCGAGCAGCTTTTCCGAGAGCGCCCACAGCTTCTTGGCCGCTTCGGGATCGATCGCCCAGGGACGCACGCCTGTGAAGCCTTTATCGTCGGCCGGAACGGCGACTGCGATGTTGCAATCCTCGCAATAGACACCGCCGCCCGAGGCAAGCAATGGCGAGGTCGCACACCACACGGCAGTGGACGCGCCGCCTGCGACTGTCTTGAAGCGGTCGTTCAGCCTGCCCTCGTCATCGACCCAGCCGAAAGCCTTGAACTCTTCTTTCGACATTTCGCGCTGCAGATTGGTCATGATGCCGCCCGGATGCACCGCATAGGCCTTGATCCCCTTCGGTTCGAGGCGGCGGTTCAGTTCGACCGCGAACAGGGAATTGGCCGTCTTGGATTGTCCATAAGCTGCCCATTTCTCATAAGGCGTCTTCTCGAAATTCGGATCGTCGAATTTGATCGGCGAGCGGCGATGGCCGATGGACGACAGCGCCACCACGCGCGCGCCCTTGGCAAGAGCAGGCGCAAGTCTGCACGTCAGCAGCATGTGTCCCAGATGATTGGTGCCGAATTGCGATTCGATATTGCCCATGATGCGCCGCTCCGGCGTCGCCATGATGCCGGCATTGTTGATGAGGAGGTCGAGCGGCAGCCCGCGCTTCACGAAGAAATCGGCAAACGCGCGGACGCTGCGATAATTGCCGAGATCGAGATCGGCGATTTCGATCGCATTGTTTTTCGTGGCGGCGCGGAGCTCGGCTGCGGCGGCCTCGCCTGCGCCCTGTGAGCGCACCGGCATGATCACGCGGGCGCCCGCGCTTGCGAGCGCGCGCACGGTCTCCACACCGAGGCCCGACGACGCGCCTGTCACGATGGCGGTCTTGCCTTTGAGATCCACGCCGCGAATGACGTCACCCGCCTGCGTCTTGGCATCGAACGGCGAGGCAACAGGTTTCTGCGGCAGCGGCATCGAAATCTCCTTATGCGTTTCAAAAAAGACTAGCGCCGCCGCGTCCGCCCGCATAGCGAATTGCGGGTGCCTGATTTAAGATATCGCGGCGGGAATGTCGAAGATAAGGAATTTGGGATGAGCGAAGACATTGTCTTCGACGCGAGCGGTTCGCGCGACAGCATCTACCGCGAGATCCTGCCCCAGATGGAGGCGTTGCTGGGCGGCGACGAGATCGCCAATTTCGCCAATGCCGCCGCTGTCCTCAAGCAGGTCTTCGGTTTTTTCTGGGTGGGATTCTATCGCACGACCGCCCCCGAACTCCTGACCGTCGGTCCCTATCAGGGCGATCTGGCCTGCGACGAAATCCCGTTCGACCGAGGCGTCTGCGGCGCGGCGGCGCGCAAGCAGGAATCGATCATCGTGCCGGATGTCGAGCAGTTTCCCGGTCACATCGCGTGCAGCAGCCGGTCGCGCTCGGAAATCGTGGTGCCTTTTGTGCGTGACGGCCAGACGCGCTTTGTGCTCGATATCGACAGCGACAAGCTTGCGGATTTCGACGACGTCGACCGGCGATATCTCGAACGCATCGTGGCGATGATCGGCCAAGCGTCCGTGAGCGGCAGTTCCCGGCAACGGAGTGGATCATGACTTTACACGCGCCACTCGATCGCCGCCGTATCCTTCGGGGTTCGGCAAGTCTCGCCGGATTGGGCGTGCTCGGTCTTGCGGGATGCGCGACGCCGCAGAAACCGGCTGCGCCCGGCCTTCCCGCCTATGACGTTATTCCGCCGCTTGCGCCGATCCGGGCGGATGTCAGTCGCTTGTTCGACATCACCGTCTGCCTGCGCCCGTTCCGCGCGGCAGGGCCGCGGCTCGACACCGAACAGATCGGCCACACGCTGGTCGTGCACAATTACGGCCATGGCGGCAGCGGCTGGTCGCTGTCCTGGGGCTCGAGCACCATAGCCGTGCAGAAGGCGATGTCCGCGAGCCCGCGCAAGATCGCAGTGATCGGTTGCGGTGCGCTGGGGCTCACATCGGCCATCCTCGCGCAAACGGCCGGCGCGGACGTCACGATCTATGCGCGCGATCTGTTGCCCAACACGCGCTCGGCCCGCGCGACCGGAAGCTGGACTCCCGATTCCCGAATCGCGCTGACCAGCGTCGCCGGTCCGCAATTCGGCGATCTGTGGGAACAGATGGCGCGTACCTCATTCAAAACCTATCGCCGCTATCTCGGCCTGCCGGGCAATCCGGTGGAGTGGACCGACCGCTATTATCTGTCCGACCTTTCGCCGGAAGAAGCCGCCCGGCATCGTCCACCCGACCCGCTGGGTTTTGCGAATTACGACGACCGCATTCGCGATCTCACGCCTGCCTCGCAGATATTGCCGCCCGGCAGTACGCCGTTTCCCACGCCGATTGTGCGGCGCACGTCGCTGATGCAATTCAACATCGCCGATTACGGCCACACCCTGATGAGCGATTTCCTCGCCGCCGGCGGCAAATTCGTGCGGANNATCGTGCCGGTGCGCGGCCAGATCGGCTGGCTCATTCCGCAGCCCGAAGTGAATTACGGGTTGTTCTACAACGGCGTCAGCACGCTCTCGCGCCGCGACGGCATCGTCGTGCAGGTGCTCGAAGGGGGCGACATGCGCGGCTACAACGACGACAACGAAACGGTCGATCGCTCCGAATCCGAAAAGGCGGTCGCAACGCTCGACGAGCTTTATTCGCGGTTTAGAGCGTGACTTCCCTCTACCCCATCGGGGGAGAGGGTTAGGGTGAGGGGGTGCTCATGCAGCGCGAAATTCCTGAGAGATTTGATGCTGCATAAGCACCCCCTCACCGCATCGCGCGAAGTGCGCTCGCTGCCTCTCCCCCAAAGTGGGAGAGGCAAACAATCTCAATGCGCCGCCAGCTCATGTATCTGGCTGTTGGCCAAGGTGAGCTTGGCGATGGAGAGATCTCCCGTGCGTTCGAGCTCGCTTAAGAAACTGCGCGTGCGTTCCAGCGCGTCGGCATGTTGCTCGGCCCAGAGTTTCACCGCTTCGGCGCCGTCCGCGCGGCTCACCGCCGTTTTCGGATCGAGCGTCGACAGCGCATCGGCCGTAAGCCCGCGCTGTCCCGCATAGAGATCGTCGACGATGCGGCGGATCGCGAGCCGGTCCCAGTGCTCGGTTCCGAAGATGCGCGTGGCGAGCCCCCGCAGACGGTCGAGCCCGATGGTCGCGCCCACCGCGAAATAGGCGCCCGACACGAGATCGAGCGGGAGCCCGCGCGCATGCGCAAGCAGCGCGATTTCGGGAGCGCCGCCGAGCAGCGGCAGCACTGCGATATCCTCGGCCACGTCGAGCGGCGCACCCGCCTTCTGCAACTCGGCGATGCGCGCTTCGGTGTCGTGCGCTTCGTAAGGCGAGACAAGCGTCGAGAACGTACCGCGCAGACTTTCCACGCCGGCGCGATAGCGCGCAATCGTATCGCCCAGATCGGCGTTGGCCGGCACATTGACGAGAAACCATATCCCCAGGCGCCGCAGGAGATGCGTGAGGTCGACATACATGCCGGTCTGCACCGCCGCAGGCACGCGCAGGTCGAGCGCATCGATGCGCGATTTAAGAGCCGAAAGTCCGAACGCGCCCTCGGCGAGCACGAAGGCACGCGCCACGCGCGCGGCGGGCGCACTTGAAATCTCCTTGGTGCGGTGAATGAACACCGGCCCTGCGAGATTGACGATTTTGTTCGCGAGCGATGTCGCCACGATCTCGCGCCGCAGCCGGTGATGGATCAGCTCGTCGGGAAAGCTCGTGACGGCGGCCTGCGGGAAATAACCCGCCAGCTCCGACGTGAAATAGGATTGATCCGGCAATTCGCTCGCCACGATCTCCGCATCGAGATCGAGCTTGGCATAGGCGAGCAGCACGGCAAGTTCCGGCCGCGTGAGCCCGCGTTTGTCCGCGCCGCGTTTGCGCAAATCCTCGTCGCTGGGCAGGAATTCGACCACACGATCGAGTTTTCCGCGCCGTTCGAGATCGTGAATGAAGCGGCCATGCGAATCGAGGTCCTGATACGCACGCGCCTGCGCCACGGACAGCGCGAGAGTCTGGTCGTAATTGTCCTTCAGCACATGCGCCGCCACATCGTCGACCATGCTGTTGAGAAGCTCATCGCGCGCAGGCCCAGTCAGTTCGCCGCGCCGCAACGGGCCGCTCAGCAAAATCTTCAGATTGACTTCATGGTCCGATGTGTCGACGCCGGCGGAATTGTCGATCGCGTCGGTGTTGAGGCGACCGCCCTTCAAGGCATATTCGATACGGCCCAGTTGCGTGGCGCCCAGATTGGCGCCCTCGCCCACCACTTTCGCGCGCACGTCGTTGCCATTGACGCGCACCGCATCGTTGGCGCGGTCGCCGACATCGAGATTGTTCTGCCCCTCGGCCTTGATGAAAGTGCCGATGCCGCCGAACCACAGAAGATCGACATCCGCCTTGAGCAGCGCCTTGATGAATTCGGCGGGCGACGCTTTTGCAACAGTCAGCCCCGACAGCGCCTGCATCTCCGGCGACAGCAGGATTTCCTTTGCCGTGCGGGGGAACACGCCGCCGCCCTTGGAGATTTTTTCCTTGTCGTAATCGGCCCAGCTGGAGCGCGGCAGTTCGAACATACGCTGGCGTTCCGTCCAGCTTGCTTCCGTGTCCGGCTCAGGATCGATGAAAATGTGGCGGTGATCGAACGCGGCGACGAGTTTCGTTTTCTGCGACAACAGCATGCCGTTGCCGAACACGTCGCCCGACATGTCGCCCACGCCGACGCAGGTGAACGACTCCGTCTGAATATCGCGGCCCAGCTCGCGGAAATGACGCTTGACCGCTTCCCACGCGCCTTTGGCCGTGATGCCCATCTTCTTGTGGTCGTAGCCATGGCTGCCGCCGGAGGCGAACGCATCGCCCAGCCAGAAGCCGCG
>PLJH01000023.1 GCA_003139615.1 Alphaproteobacteria bacterium | reverse complement strand
GATTGTCGGGATCGGTTTTCCAATTGCCGCCCTGGCCGGCCGTGACTTTGCCCGTAACGGCGACCTGCGCACCTGACGTCCCGATGTTGCCGCCGCCCGTGGCTCCTGCGGCATTGATCGCCCCCGTCGATGTCAACGAACCGTCGCCCGCATCGAGCAGGATCGTGCCGCCGACATTCTTCGCGGTTTGCGCGGTCATGAAGCCGCTCATCGAAACGACGCCCGTGGCGACGCCTTCGGCCGCGTGGGCCGTCAGCGAAACATTCGCGCCGACAAGCGAGCCGGTGTTGACCGCACTCGCTTTGCCGTTCACATCGCCTTGCGCCGCGAAGGACACGAGCCCGTCGCCCGTGAAATCGACGGTGAATTTGTTGGCCGCGCCCACCGCGACGGTCCCGAACTTCGCGTTGACCATGCCCGCATTCGTGACGCTGGGGGCTACGAGCGCAACGAGGCCGCCCTGCGAGGCCCGAATAATCCCCTGGTTGACGATCGCGGCATTCTGATTGCCGGCTTGCGTGAACTTGCCGGCGAGCACGTCCGAATCCGCGCCGCCTGTCGACGTGGCGACCAGCGAGCCGACATTCACCTGCGAGCCCTTGCCGAACAGCATGCCGTTGCCGTTGATCAGGACGATGCGGCCGTTGGCATCCAGCGTGCCCAGAATCTGCGACGCCGAATTGCCGCCGATCCGGTTGACCGCAATCGCCTGTGCATTGGGCTGGACGAATTGCGTCGTCTGGCCCGCGCCGACATTGAAGCTCGACCAATTGATGACGACGTCTTCGCTCTTCTGATCGATCGTCGTTTTGTTCGACGTCGCGGCGATCGACGCCGAGCCGGTCGTGACCGCAGCACTCGACGGATTGGCCGTCGCGGACGGCGCGAACAGAGGCAACGCCAGAAGGGCTCCCATACCGGCAACCCGACCAAAAGACACTGAGGACTTCAGGACTTGGCGGAAGTCGTTCGATGAATGGATCATGATGGATACCCCTGAATGCGTTGCCCGCATTGAAGCATCCGGCAGACACTTGGTTCTGGCCAAATTCCGGCCGCGAAACGGCCGAAATACCAACTCGAGGTGCCCCGAATAACTTCAAGTCGATGCGATGGTAGCGCTTTTCCCGGGCGAAGCGAGCCGTGAACGCATTACACGAACGCAATATCTGAGACACCTGTCGCGCGGCCGCGAAGAATATTGCGCCCAAGAGGCTGTTTCGGCTCGATTTTCCCGACATTCGGACGGCAGCGGCGACGCATTGCGCAGTCCCGGCCCGGGACCGCTGCGTTCCTCATACGCTCGCAGCGACAAACGCGATTGAAGCGGCCAGTCCCAGGAGCGTGCGGCCGCCGTGAAGCTTGCCCCATCTTTGAACGAGCGCGCGCGATTTCGGTCCGGCGTCATGCTCGGCGGTTGCGAACAGCTTGCGATTCGTCGGCGCGACGATCAGGAGCGTGTACGGCCAATTCGCAAGCATCAGACAGCCGCCGATGCCCGCGGCGATGCTATGCAGGAAATACCACGCGGCCAATCCCAACAATCCGGATACGGCCGCCAGTGTCGCCTGCATCTCCAGCCCCTTGGCATAGCTCGGCTTCCATTCCTTGAGCAGGGAGACATCGTCCAATGCGAGGCGGGCAGGTTGCTCCGAGAAATTGATGTAAGCGGCGGCGCCGGTGAACGCGGTGGCTGTCGCAAGGCCCAGCGCGATAACGGGAATCATGGGGTTTCTCCGGACGGTGCGGTTTCTTCGAGATGGGCGCGCAGATGTGCGAGCGTCTGCAACGTCGTTTCCAGCGCCGAACGGTCTGCGACTGCGGCCAACGCGTCCGCCCACGGCTTCTGAAGCCGCATGGCGGCACCGGCTGCTGCGGTTCCTTTCGGCGTCAGCGCAACGAGCTTGGCGCGCTTGTGATGCGGATTGGGCTGAAAAGAGACGAAGCCGGCGATGGCCAGTTCGTCCACAATTCGCTGAACGGATTGGCGCGTCAGGCCCATCGCATGCGCGATGTGCGCGACGGGCCGCGCGTCCTTCGCCAACGCGACCGCGCCGATCACCTGCCACCGCGCGCTGGTCAAATCGATCCCGGCAACCAACGCATCGCCCGCCGCGATCAGCCGCCCATTCAACCGGAACACCTCCAGCACGAGGTCGCTAAGGATGTCGGATTTGGATTGCTTTAACATATTGACAGTATATTGTCATAACGACAGTACATTGTCAATACGAGAATGCAGACCTCGACTTCCGCCCCCGCCAAGATGGAACGACTCGTGCGAACGCTGAAGGCGCAGGTGGGGTAGGGGTATCGTGGTCGAATTGAAAGTACTTTAGGCGTCTCCGCATTCTCACACGCGAACCTTTGTCAGACGGAGTCTTTTGCTCGTCGAGCATTGCATATATCATCAGAGTGACCGAGACGGCGCGGCTGGACTTTGGAAGTAGGGGGATACTCATGATGATAAGCTGTCCGGAATGCAGCAAGGAAATCTCGGACGCTGCGCCGAGTTGTCCGCATTGTGGAATCATAACAAAGCCATCAGCGCCGCCTACAGAAGTTGCTGCTACCACCGCCACCGCCACTGCAATCTTTTTAATCGCCGCCGCTTTGGCGTTTTTATTGGCGCTATTCACACCACGCATAATCGCGGTGCTTCCAATCTTAGCGGCGGTCATTTTGGCGATAATATCGCTGGTTCGTCGGGAACGATTCAAGGCCGGCGCCATCGCCGTCATCGTGTTTTCCATCGGCCTTTTCGCGCTATCCGCTTCGGATTTATCATCGCCTGGCAGGTCGGCGTCATCGGCAACGGGTCCGAACGGTACGGCGGCGCTTTCGTTCAGTTTGACCCGGTGCGAGCAGGATTCCGGTTATATGATCGCGGAAGGCACGGTCACAAATGACTCCGGTGATTCGCTGAAAGATGTCGAAGCAGTTGTAAATTTCAACGATTCCGCGGGGAATTTCATCACGTCGGACGATGCCATTATCGACTACAATCCCATTCTCACCGGACAAACAAGCCCATTCAAAGTGATGGCGAGCTACAACCCGGCGATGGCGTCCTGTTCGGTTGCCTTTAAGGAATTGATGGGAGGCGAAATCTCCTCTGTTAGCAGCCCCAAATAGACATATTTGCAAATATATTTAAGTGGAGTGAGCTGGTCCGGGTTTTGCGCCACACTAGCCGCTGTTCGCGCCCCAAGTCCTGCCCAACCACAGTCGCAACCTTGTCAAAAAGGCATTGCGCCATTTGTTTTGTCTAAGTGCCGAAGGATGGGAGCGTCTCCCAGCAGCGAGATAACTAAAGCGCCGATCCCGAGCGGCCAGACTCAAACGCGATTCACCTGGATATTGCTGCACAGTAGCCTCTGTTGAAGACCTACGGATCAGAAAATAGCACGCTAGCTTTATCTAGCTCTAGGAATCTCGAAGCGCGGCTCCAAATTCTAGGTCTGCGCGACTCAAGAACAGGTGTACTGCTGTTGGTCAATTTTTGCGCATCGCAAACCGGTATTATTCCAGCCGAACCGCACCTGCGCCGATGGCGGGCCGCTAGTTGCGTCGATCATTCGGCACGCCCCCTCGCCACGCTCCCCCCAATCCGCTAACCTTTCCCCGCCACCCGGAACCCACGCGCCCATGATCATCACCCTTGTCGTCATCGCCGTCATCGTTCTCTTCGCCGTCATGACCTACAATTCCCTCGTCGGGCTCCGGCAGGCTTGGAAGCAGGCGTTTGCGGATATCGATGTGCAGCTCAAGATGCGCCACGATTTGATCCCCAATCTGGTGGAGGCCGTGAAGGGCTATGCCGCGCATGAAAGCGGCGTGTTCGAGAAGGTGACGGAGGCGCGTGCCTCCGCGATGAAGGCCACGACCGTGGGTGAGAAATCCGCCGCGGAAGGCATGCTCTCCGGTGCGCTCGGAAACCTGATGGCCGTCGCGGAGAATTATCCGCAGCTCAAGGCGAACGAGAATTTCCGCGATCTGCAGAACCAGCTGACCGACATCGAGAACAAGATCGCCGCCGCCCGGCGCTTTCTCAACAATGCCGTCGCCGAATATAACGGCGCGATCCAGAAATTCCCGGCCGTGTTCTTTGCGGGCATGATGGGCTTTATGCCGGCGCAGATGTTCGAGCTGGATGCGGCGGAGAAGGCCGAAGACATCAACCCGCCGAAAGTGTCGTTCGGCTAGCGCGATGCCCGCCACGCTCGGCCTCACCACCTATCGCCGCAGCAACAATTTCAAATCGATCCTGCTGCTGGCGGCATTCCCGCTGCTGCTGCTCGGTTTGATGGGCGGCGTTTTCTTCGCGTTCGGATTGTTCGCGAGCGGCCAACGGGGACCTTACGGCTACAGCCCGTTTCAGGCGTTCGGCATCGAATCCGTTCTGGGCACGGGCAGCGCCGGCGATCTCGCGGTCTCCGCCATGGTCGCCTATTGGCCGATCATCTTCGGTATCGCGGCCGTGTGGATGATCATCGGCTATTTCTTCAACAGCTCGATCATCCATGCGGCGACGGGCGCCAAGCCCGTGTCGCGCCAGGAACAACCGCAGCTTTACAACCTGCTCGAAAATCTCTGCATCTCGCGCGGGCTCACCATGCCGCAACTCTACATCATCGATACCGATGTGATGAACGCCTATGCGAGCGGCATCGACCAGAAGAGCTATTCCATCACGGTCACGCGCGGGCTGCTCGACACGCTGAACGGGCCGGAACTCGAAGCGGTGCTGGCGCATGAACTGACCCACATCATCGATCGCGATTGCCGGTTGCTCATTGTGACGGTGGTATTCACCGGCATGATCTCGTTCCTCGCCCAGATGCTGTGGCGGAGCATTTACATTTCGTCGTGGACGCGGGGACGCGGGCGAAATGGGGGCGGAATGATCGTCCTGTTGCTCATCGCCGCGGTGGCGGCGTTCGTGGGCTATATGCTGGCGCTGATCCTGCGGTTTGCATTGTCGCGGCGGCGCGAATTGCTGGCCGATGCGGGTTCCGTCGAGCTGACGAAAAATCCCGATGCGCTGATCAGCGCGCTGATGAAGATCTCGCAGAACCCGAACGTCCAGCATGTGCCCAGCGAAGTGCGCCAGATGTTCATCGAAAACCCGCCTTCGTCCTTTAGCCTGTTCGACACGCATCCGCCCATCGAGCAGCGCATCCATATTCTGGAACAACTGGGCGGACACTTGCCGACGCAGATTTCATCGCCCGCACCTGCAGCGGTTGCCGCCACCGACCCCGGCCCCTGGGGACCGCACGCCGCAAGTCCCTCCGAAGACCCCGGTCCATGGGGCCCGCATGGTGGTGCGCAGAATTAAATCTTTTCGTGTCGGCGCGGCCCCCCTTCCCCGCGAGGGGGGAAGGCTAAGAAAGAGCGATAGCGCGCCTTATTTTTAACCTTCCCCCCTCGTGGGGGAAGGTGTCGCGCGGCGTAGCCGCGTGACGGAAGGGGG
>PLJH01000045.1 GCA_003139615.1 Alphaproteobacteria bacterium | reverse complement strand
TGGAAAACCGATCCCGACAATCTGACGATCTACGCGCCTGCGGCGCACACGATCAGCTTCGCGCTCAACCAGGGCACGTCGGTGTGGGAAGAGACGTCGTCCACCACGACGACCGGCTCCGGCACGTCGTCGCCGGGCAATGGCGACATCGTCATCGATGCCCCGATTACGTGGGACACGGGCGCAATGCTCTATCTCTATTCTTATCATTCGATCGATTTCAATGCGAACCTCAACGTGAAAAACGGCGGCTGTCTCACATTCGAGATCAACAATGGCGGCACCGGCGGCGTCATGTCGTTCGCGGATGGCGGCCACATCAACATCGATACCGACGGCACGTCGTTCACGCTCAACGGCGTGGGTTACGACGTTGTCGACGACATCTCGACTCTCGCTTCGGATATCGCGTCCGATCCCTCGGGCAATTTCGTACTGGGTCTGTCGTATAGCGCCAAGGCGGACGGAACCTATACGTCGTCGCCGATTGCGACGACCTTCACCGGAACGTTTTACGGTCTTGGAAATGCGATTACGCATCTCGACATCTCTGAGTCCGGAAGTTCCGCAGGCCTCTTCGCGGACATCGGAAGCGGAGGGCTGGTTTCGGGCCTGGGCGTCGAAGGAGATATTGTCGGCGCTCGCGGCGCGGATACGGGCGCACTCGCTGGAATTCTGTCCGGGTCGCTCTATGACGATTATTCGAAGGGCCGCGTGAAAGAAACCCAGGAGCACCATGGGGAAGCAGCCGCCTCTATCGGCGGACTTGTCGGGATCGTGGAAAGCGGCGGTTCGGTGAACGATTCCTACAGCACGGCAAAAATGCAGGGGAATAGTCTTTCCGCGATCGGCGGTCTGATCGGCACCGACGACAGCACAGGGTCCGCGGACTATGACTACGCGACCGGAAGCGTCACAGTCATGAGCCACAGTAGCAGTTCGGATGTCGGCGGATTGATCGGTGCGGCATATGGAACTGAGGCCGAATACGATTTCGCCACCGGCGCGGTCAGCGGCGGAATCAACAGCAATATGGGCGGCCTGATCGGCCTGGCGTCGGATATGTCGCTGAGCCAGGCCTATTCGACGGGATCGGTATCGGGTGGCGCCCGCAGCAAGATCGGCGGCTTGATCGGATCGCAAACCGGGGGAACGGACTCGACGCTTTATTGGGATGTGACGACGAGCGGCGTATCGCAAGGCGTCGGCAACATCTCGAATGCGCCGGGAGTCTCCGGATTGACGACGACGCAACTCCAGTCGGGCTTGCCCAGCGGATTCGATGCGAGCGTCTGGGGCAGCGATTCGTCGATCAATGGCGGGCTGCCGTATCTCCTGGCAAATCCACCGGCCTGACCGCGCGGAGGGATCAGCGCGGCCCGTTCCGCGCGCGCCCCATTCGATTCAAATTCGATGCAATAGTGAGCCTAATCTTTCACGCGGCCTTGTGAAGTCGCGGGCGAAACTCCACCCGTCATTCATATTCAGAACGGGGATTTTCATGTTCAGGACGGCGCTTCTCGCGGCCACGGCTGCGATCCTCATTTCCGGCATCGCACCGGCTTCGGCGAGAACGGTCAAATACACGCTCGCCGACACGGTCGGCACACCGCTTTGCGACGGGCTCACGCTCGTTGAGGGCACGACCACGGCCATCGGCACCCATACCGCGGCCACGGTCTGCACCGAAGGCGATTATGCCGGCGGGTTTGCGGGCAAGAAAGTTCTGGGCTCGACGGACAGCCAATGGCTCATCACCACCACCGACGTGAACAATTTTCCCGGCTATATCGAGGTCTATGTGCTCGACCAGTTGGCCATGACCTGGCAGCTCTATGTCGAGAGCACGCAGAACAGCCAGACATTCGAGCTCTACGATTCCGGCGTGTTGCTGGAAGGCACCCCGGGCTCCAACGGGCAGGTTGGGCAGCGCGCCGGAAAGCCCCGCTTCTCGTTCCAGAAGCAATAGGCGCGTCTTCCAACCGTTCCGCTGCGCGCGGCCGGTTTTTCGGCAGAAGCGGGCGCCGGCCCGCGTACGGCATTCATGAACAGATAGTTTACGGTCGTTAGCTACGATGGCGATGCAGCTTGCGCGCCGGACAGATGATCGCCCTCGCCGTCCTATTCCTGATTCTTGCCGGCGCCGTGGCTGCGGCGCTCGCTTTCGCCCGCGAGAAAAGACGCGCAGCCGCAGCGGAAGCGGAACGCGAGCGGGCGCGCATCTGGTTCCGCGCGATGGCGGAGGAATCGTCCGATATCATCGTGCTGCGCGAGAACGGCCGCATCGTGCTCGCATCCAACGCCATGGAGCGCATTCTCGGGCGCAAACCTGCAGAGTTCAACGATAGCGGCTATCTGCGGCTGGTCCATCCGGACGACCACGGCGAAGCGCTGAAACTGCGCGGGCTGCCGCCGCCCGGCGCAATCTGGACGGCATCTTATCGCCTGCCGCATGCCGACGGACATTACATCTGGTTCGAAGGGCGCACGCGCGGCGTCTATGATGAGGCGACCGGCGAGTTTCTCCGGGAGATCACGGTGCTGCGCGACATCACCGAGCGCAAAGCGCAGGAACTGGACATGAGCGCAGCGCTCGAGCGCGCGGAAGCGGCCAGCAAGGCGAAATCGCTGTTCCTCGCGACGGTGAGCCATGAGTTGCGCACACCGCTCAACGCCATCCTGGGCTTTTCCGAACTTCTGAAAGAGGAACGATTGGCGCCTGTCGGCAGCGCGCGCTACCGCGATTATCTGGAATCGATCCACGACAGCGGCGCGCACCTCCTGGGTCTCATCAACGACATTCTCGACGTCTCCAAGCTGGGCGGCCTCGAACTGGATCTCGAAGCGGTTGATCTGGAAGAGGTCGTCGCCGAATGCGTGCAGTCCGTCGTCTGTCAGGCGGAAAAAGCGGGGCTGCGCGTGCGCGCGCGCCTCGATGCCGGGCATTGCACCTTACACGCCGATCGCAGGCGGCTGCGCCAGATGCTGCTCAATCTTCTCTCCAACGCGATGAAATTCACGCCCTCCGGCGGCGAAGTCTGCATCTCGACCGCGCGGCGCGAGGGCGGCGTGACGCTTGCGATTTCCGATACCGGCATCGGCATGGAAGCCTGCGCCATTCCCAAGGCCCTGGAGCGCTTCGGTCAGGTCGACGATTCGCTGAGCCGGAGATATGAGGGCGCAGGCTTGGGGCTTCCTATCACCAAACAGCTTGTCGAGCTGCATGGCTGGACATTGAGCATCGAAAGCAACCCCGGCGCCGGAACGACCGTCAGCATTTTTCTCGCGAATACCCATGTCACGAGCGAAGCCCGCATCGCATAGCACTCAGGCCCGGCAATCAAATCCTGCGCATGACCGCGTCCTCCCTCGGTGCCGCCCTGTCTCACGCTTCCGCCGACACCGTCGGATCGTTGCCCACCTGCACCAGCATCTTTCCGAAATTGCCGCCGCGCAGCATTTCGGCAAAGCAGGCGGGCACGGTCTCGATGCCGTGACGAATGTCTTCGAGATATTTGATCTTGCCCGCGGCGACCAGCGGCGCCACTTCGCGCAGGAACGCGTCGTGGTGGGTTTCGACGAAATCGCCCACGAAGAGATCGCGCACGGTCACGCCCCGTTCCCCGAATATTTCTTCTCCGCGTTTCATCGATGCGGCGCGGGCATCGGTTCCCGCCGCGTCGCCGTAGTGTGCGATCAGCCCGCAGATCGTCATGCGCGCGCCCGGATTGAACAGCGGCAGCACCGCGTCGAACACGGCGCCGCCCACATTCTCGAAATAGACGTCGATGCCGGCCGGGCACGTGGCGCGTAGATCGTCGGCGAATGTCGGGCTTAAATGCGAGACGCAGGTGTCGAAACCGAGTTCGTCGACGACGAAACGGCATTTCGTCTCGCGGCCCGCTATTCCCACCACGTGGAGCCCGCGCAGTTTCGCGAGCTGGCCTGCAATCTGGCCCACGCCCCCGGAGGCCGCCGACACGACCGCTGTCTCGCCCGCCGCAGGCTTGCCCATCAACACCATCCCCGCATAGGCGGTGAGCCCCAGCATGCCAAGCACGCCCAGGGCTTGCGAAATGCGTCCCTGCGCAGGATCGAGCTTGCGCGGGATCATATAAGACGGCCGCGCCACGCCCTCGCCCATCAAGGCATATTCCGACCAGCCATTGGTGTTGAACACGAGATCGCCCGCCGCAAAGCCATCCATCCGGCTTTCGATCACTTGCGAAACCGTGCGCGCATGGCAGGGCGCGCCGGGCGATTCCGCACCGCGCCTCTTGTAACCCCATTGATAGGGATCGAGCGAAATATAGATCGTGCGCGACAGCGCTTGACCGGCCGCAGGCGCCGGCGGCGGCACCTCGCGCAATTCAAACGTGTCCGGTTCCGGCCAGGCACCCAGCGGTTTGCCGGACAATGTCCAATAGCGATTCATCGAAGTCTCCCGGCGCTGCATGCCCACAGCGTCGAATACCATTCGGCGAGCCGGGGCGGATAGGGGCTGTTCGGCACGAAACTCTGCGGATGAATGAACCCGCGCCCAAGGCAGAACCAAGCGGGCTTCGGCAGTTGTCGTGAATTATTCTAGAACTTTTTTCCATTTTTCTCTTGAAATACGGAATACTTTTCCGTATATTTTCATTGCTGGAACGGGGCGCTCATGCCGACGATCAAACGATTCGCCGGGTTCGTCATCAGAATGTATTTCTCCGACGAGAACCCGCCGCACGTTCATGTCGAAAATGTCGATTTTCGCGCTCGCGTTTCGATAACCGACGCTTCGGTGCTGGACGGAGAAATTCCGTCGAAGTTCTCGAGGGAGGCATTGTCGTGGATCGAAAAGAACCGCGATTGGCTTCTCGCGAAGTGGGCGGAGTACAGCTGATGATGAAAGGCTAGGTATCGTGTCCAAATTGCCCAAGATTGCGGCCGTATCCGCGGCGAAGGCCCCATTCACGCTTCATGTGACATGGGGAGACGGAAAAAAAGACGTTGTGAATTTGACGGGGCTTGTATCCCTGTCGAAGCACTTCCGGGTGTTTCTGGCGGATCCGAAATCTTTCCGGAAAGTCCGGCCGACGGAATTTGGCGGCGGAATAGAATGGTCCAACGGACTCGACTATAGCGCCGACTCGCTCATGACACTGGCGGACGAGCAAAAACCCATGACGGGCAAAGATCTGGTGACCTTCGAGAAATCCTTCGCACTCAACAGCGAGGAGATGGCGGGCCTGCTCGATGTCACACCCCGGAGCATTCACAACTGGCGGAAGGCGGATGAATTGCCGGCGCTCGTGTCGGGCGCACTCCGCAAATTCGAAAGAGATAAGACGGCATTTGCGGCCCATTATCGGCCTATTGAAGTCAAACCGCGGGGCAGACCCAAGAAAGTCGGTTCTTCAAAGCGATAGTTCGGATTGGACGAACGCACTCCTCACTTCTTCTTCAGATGGCCGTCGTACCAATCGAGGATTCGCGTGAACATATCGAGATTGTTCGCCAGCAATTTCGGCGAGTGGCCTTCGCCGGGATAGAGCACCATCGTGGTCTCCACACCCAGATGCTTGAGCGCGCGATAGAGCCCCTTGGATTGGCCGACAGGGTTTTCGGCATCGTCCGCGCCGTCGAAGATCAAGGTCGGCGTGTGCGCGTTGGCGATCGTGGAAGACGGCGAATTGCGCGCGAACACGTCCGGATGCTCCCAGGGCGTGCCGAAATACCATTCGTCGCCCTGCGGACCGTCTTCCGTTTCGAATTCCGCGGCCTGATCGTAAACGCCGGCGCCCACGACCGCCGCCTTGAACCGGTCGCTTTGCGTGATCGCCCATTCGCTCATCTCGCCGCCATAGGACCAGCCGCCGATGCCGAGCCGCGCGGGATCGGTGTGGCCTTTCGCGATCACCGCATCGAGCGCTGCCATCAGATCCTTGTAATCGCCGCCGCCCCAATCGCCCTTGTTGGCTTTCAGAAAACCCTCGCTGTAGCCGTTCGAGCCGCGCGGATTGACCATCAACACTTCGTAACCGCGCGATGCCAGCATCTGCCCCCACGCGATCTCCCAGCTGTAACCGGCGGAAAAATTGGACGACGGACCGCCGTGAACCAGCAACACAAGCGGCATTTTCTCGCGACGAGCCCTCGGCGCCATCAAAGCGGACTCGATATCCGTGCCGTCGAAGCTTTTGGTGTGAAACAGGGTCACAGGCGCAAGGCGCGCGGCGTCCAGACTCTGTTGCAGCGCCGTCGTTTCGCGAATGCGGCCGTCCTTCTCGCGAATATAGATTTGCGAAGGGTGGGCGAAATCTCCGCCGACAAACGCCACGACCCCGTCGCGCGAAACATCGAACGCCTCGACCGACAGCGGCAGACCGATCCGCACGGGCGGCGCATTGGGCGCGATTCGGTACAGTCGCGTGCAAAAGCCGTCGATCGCGCGCACCCAAATGGCTGATGGATCGGTCCATCTCACATCCGCAATCGCAAATCCGATGGGAGCGGAAACATCTTTCAGATCGTTGTCCGTGCCCACGAAAAGATCGCGTGCATCCGGGCCATGGGCCTCGGTCGAGCGCAATCCGTATTGCGCGCCGTCGGGCGATACGATCAGGCTGCCGAAAGGCTGCGGCGGGCGCGAAACGAGCTTCAGCGAATCATCGGCAACCGAGAGGCTGTAGACGGCGTCCGTGTCCTCTTCGATGCGCGGCGTGTCGGTTGCCGCGATCAGGAGGTGCGCGCCGTCGCGCCACTGGAACTCATCGATTCCATAGCCGATTACGCCCAGCTTTCGCGTGTGCTTCGATGCGAGATCGATCAACCACAGGCGCGGCAGATCCCCTTCACGGTCAGCGACCTGCGGACCGTTGTCTCCGTCCTGCGCATCGTCATCCTGCGCGAGATAGGCGATCGACTTCCCGTCGGGCGACCAATGAAAACTTTTCACGCCGTTTTCCCGCGCCGTGAGCGCCATCGCGTTCGCGCCCGCGGCGATGATATAGACCTGCGTCTTGCCGCCGCGATTGGATAGGAAGGCGAGCTTCGTGCCGTCCGGCGACCATTGCGGCGAACGCTCGGCTTTCTTCGCCGGCGTGAGATCGCGCGCGGCGCCCGTCGCGACATCCATGAGCCAGAGATGCGGCGACCAATCCTGGCGGTAGGTGTAAACCACATAGGCAAGCTTCCTACCGTCCGGCGAGAAATGAAGATCGCCGGCGCGGCTGTAATCCAGCACCTGAGCGGGCGTGAGCGGCTGATCTGCCGGGGAAAGCGTCGAAAACAACGTGAACAAAACGGCACAGACGGCGGATCGGCCGAAACTTGCCCACGGATTCATGCTGTGACACCTTCGGAACACAAAGCGAGATTAGAGCTTTGCGCGATGCCCGTCTTTCACGCGCCTAGCGCGCTTGCACGCGGGCAACATCGCTGCTCGCCCGCACGTTCAGTGGAGATGAGGATGTTCGCCCAGACCGGCTTTCACATCACGAGCTACGAACCTCATGCCGCGATGGCGCCGCACGAACATGATCATGGATCGATGAATATCGTCGTGGGCGGGAACTTCCTGGAACGGATCGGCAGGAGCGAGCGGAGTTATGCGCGCGGCCAGATCGCATTCTGTCCGGCGGGTGTCACCCATTCCCAGAAATTCGGCAGGACCGGTGCGCGGCAGATCATCTTCAGACCGCAGGATTCGTGGCTCGCCTATCTCGAAGACTGCAACGTCAATCTGGACGATGCGCCCTACACCGGCGCGCCGTCGTTCCGCCATCTGGGCGACAGGCTGCTGGACGAAATCGCCCACAAGGACGATTTCTCCGCGCTCGCCTGCGAAGGAATCCTGCTCGAAATTATTGCGGCGTTGGGCCGGAACGGTGCGACAGCGAACAGTCACGCAAACCCACCGGCATGGCTTCGTGCGGCCCGCGATTTTCTTCATGAAAATGCAGGCGCGCCGTTGAGCATGGCGCGCGTCGCGCAAGCGGCAGGCCGTCACGAGATCCATGTCGCGCGCGAATTCCGCCGTTTCTACGGCACGTCGGTCGGCGCGTATCTGAGACGGTTAAGAACGGAAAAGGCCGCGCAATTGCTGGTCGCGACGGAAGACGCGATCACCGACATTGCGCTCGGCTGCGGCTTCGCGAGCCATTCCCATTTGTGCCGCGAGTTCAAAGCGCATTTCGGGGTTACGCCGTCGCGCTACAGAGCCGGCAGCGCGTGAGAACCCACGAAATTCCGGCCTGCCGGACGAACTCGACATGATATCGGCGTCGATTCCGAAAACCCGCAACGTCTTCTTTTCGTCCGACGACCGCGGGCTTGCGGTCGACCACGCGGGCTATCCACCGGGTTTTCGCCAGGCGAACCACATGCATGCCAGGGCGTCCCTCACTCTGACACTGCGCGGATCATTCGAAGAAAAACACGGGCGAGCGTGCGAGTTGGCGATGCCGCTCAGTGTCGTGATCAAGCGTCCGGGCGTGCTGCACGCAGACGTCTATGGCCCGGACGGGTGCGAGAACCTGCAGATTCGGCTTCCGGAGGATATGGAACTCGAGGAGATTTTACCCGAGGAAGGATCCCTGAAGTGGCATCATCGCGGCGGACCTGCGGTCGCGGCGTTCCTCTCGTTTGCGAAACTGTTGGCGGAGCGCCCGCGCCCAGGGACGCCGGAGATTGAATTTGCGCTCCATGACGTGATTGCCGCAATCGGGCCGCCGACGCTCCCCGGCGGCGTGCCGCCGCGGTGGCTCATGCGAACGAAGGAACATCTCGACGACAGTCTGCCGACAGCACCTCCGACTCTGAAGCAGCTGGGCCTGGAGGCGGGCGTTCATCCGGTCCATCTCACGAGGGCGTTCAACCGGTATTTCGGGTGCTCCGTGCGGGCATATCTGAAAGGCCGCAGGTCGCAGCTGGCAGCGCTGCATCTGGCAAGGGGCTCGCATCGGGTTACGGACGTTGCCCATCGGCTCGGCTTCTTCGACCATCCTCATCTCTGTCGCGATTTCCGAAGCTTCGCGTCGATGAGTCCGAAAGATTTCCGCGCGCTCGTCCGGAAGCTCGGTGCGACGACAGGTTGAAAAGTTACAAGACGCCTCGTGGAAAAGCAGGCAAGGTCGTTCGCCCCCCTCGCCGAGTGAACGTCATGCGCAAGCTTTCGATCGTATTATCGCTTCTGGTCGTGTTGCTGGAACCCGCGGCGTCGGCCGGGCAGCAGAACACAGCGGCCTCCCTCACCCCGGCGCAAGTCGATGAGGTGGTCGACCATCTGATTGCCGGACTGAGCGACTATGTCTTTCCCGATGTGGCGCAACGCATTCAGAGCGAGCTGCGCGCCCATCGTGGCGAGTACCGCGCAATCAACGCACCCACCGCACTCGCCACCCGGCTTACAACGGACATGCGTGCCGTCGGTCACGACAAGCATCTCGCGGTGAATTTCGGCGAAGAGCTGGGCGTCAAGAAGAGTCCGACACTCGAGGAGCGGGAAAAGGCGCATGCATACGACGCTGCGAATGGCTATGGGGTGCGCAGCGCGCGCCGGTTGCCCGGCAATATCGGTTATATCGATCTGGCGTATTTCTCGCCCGATCCGGATGCCGGAACCCAACTCGCTGCTGCGATGCAGACGATCAGCGGCACCAATGCGCTCATCATCGACTTGAGACGAAACGGCGGTGGAAGCGGAGAAGCCGCCGGCGCTCTACTGAGTTACTTTTTTGAGGATCCTGTTGAGCTGCCCTCCCCCGTGGAAAGGAAGGGCAGTCAAACGACCGAGCGCCAACATTGGACGATGGCTTTTGTCACCGGGCCGCGCTTCCCGGCGCGTCCGATCTATGTGCTGACCGGCATTCACACCCATTCGGCTGCCGAACTCTGCGCCTATGCGCTGAAAACCATGCATCGCGCGATCGTCATCGGCGAACACACGAGCGGCGAAGCGACGTCCGCGACCGGCGAGATCGACCTCGGCTATAATTTCACCGCTTTTATCGCAAACGGGCAAATCATAAGCCCGATCACCCATACGAACTGGTTGGGCACGGGCGTGCAGCCGGACGTCGTGACGGTTCCGGGTGGCGAGCTTTTGTCCGCCTACAAAACGGCACTTGGCAGCGTGACACCGGCGATCGTATCAGGCGACCTCGCCAAAGAGCGGCAGACAGCGCTGGCCGATCCGCAAGCGGCGCTTATGGAAGAAGTTACCGGTTTCCCAGTGCCGTAACTGCGTCGGATTTAAACCACCTCGTCAGCCGGACACGGATCAGCCAGAAGATCATGATGACCAGAGGCGCCAGCGCGGGCACATAAAGAATCGGCGAGTGGTGCACGAAGGCGGCGACCCGCGGCTGTCCGAGAAAGAAGAAGCTGGCCGCGAAGAAGAATGCGAAGCACATGCGCCACAGATGCCGCGCAATGCGCGCCGCACCGGAAATGCCGCCTTGCAGGATCACTTTGAGATCGAGCAAGGCCGGGAATGCCGCGAAAGATGCGAAGGCGTAATAGCGCACGGGAAATCCTTGCAGCCGCTCGACCGGGTTGCCGGCGGCGATCAATCCGAAGGTCAGCATGGCGACGGCCACGCCTGTGGCAACCAGCAGCGCGCCATACTCGAATGGTCCCACGCCTCTTTCCGTCCGCCGGACGGTCATCCAGCCAGTGGCGACGAGATAGAAGGTGAGAATGGCGACGGGAACGGTCGCACTCGCGGGTGCTGCTCCCGGATAGAGCGGCGGCTGGAACAGGGCCAGATACACCGCGAATGCGGATACGGTCAGCATGGACAGGGAAAATGCCGTTCCGAAAGCCCGATGCAGGGTTTCGCCCTTGGTCACGGCCACGGTCGCGAAACCGGCGAGGATTCCGAGGCTTCCCGCAGCGATATGAACGATCAGAGCCGGAGTCATGCGCCACCTTGCGCGCCAAGGGTTCCGATTGCCATGACACTGCGCACCAAAAGCATGATCGACGGGGACCAATCCGATTTCAGCCCTGCGGTCCTGCCGCCACAGCGCGGCTCCGCCATTTTGCGGCGTTCACACCGACGACGATGAGCCAGAGACTTAAGCCCAGCTCCGCAACGCCGGCCGGCAACATCACATAGGGAAAGAGACGCGACGCGATGTCGAGCGGAATAACACTCGCAAAAATGTTGGCGATATAGCCCACGCCGCCGATCGCCATCAGCAGGCCCAGAACACGGGGAAAGAAGGTCGACCTGAAAAGAAGATAGCCAAGAATGATGCAATGAAAGCCGAAGAACACCAGCGCGATGTCGAGCCCGATGGTGCGGAGCCGAAGGAACATTCCGGCCAGCGCCTGTAACTGCTCCGGCGTAAACGCGCCAAGGTCCCCGCTTAAGAGAAGCAACGGCGCAAAATGGTTGAGCAGGTTCGCGTTGGCGATGGCCACGAACACGAGCCTGAAGAATGCCGCCAGCAAAGCGAGGCTTCGGCCCACGGGCTTGAGCAACTCATAGAGGATCAATGCCACGGCGATATCGCAGGCGCCCAGGATCGCTTGCGCGATCCCGGCGAGAGCGTAGAGCTGTCTCGCGGCCAGGATGTGGGCCACGGTCGGCAGGGCCGCATCGCCGCGCATCATGCCGGACGGCACTGTTGCGAACGGAATGAACAACGCGCCGACGATGATGGCGAGGTACAGAAGGCCGGCGATCCTGGCCATGGCGCGCGGCGAATAGTCTTTGGTCCGTGCTGTCATCGGTCAATCGCGCAAGCGTCCGGCGCGGGGAAGACCGGCCGTCCGTTGTGCTATCCTGTTCCAGACCAGCCTATCCCCGGCGGATCGGTGGGCCATGATGTTGCGGATCAAAAACATGATCGACAGGGACACCGACGACGGGACGATTGCGGCCGGTTTTGCGCGCGCGTTGCTGGAGCTGGCGGTCTCGAAAGGCGCCGACCGCAAACTTCTGGCCGAGCGCTCGGGGATTCCGCTCGCGGAACTGGAAGACCAGGACAAGCGGATTTCACTTGAGAGCTATATCGCGCTGATGCGCGCGGGCCAGGAGCTGAGCCGCGATCCCGCGCTCGCGCTTCATTTCGGCGAAGCGTTCGAGATTACGGAATTGTCCATTGTCGGGCTGATGGGTCAGGCGTGCGAGACCGTGGGCGACGCATTCGCGCAGCTGGGCCGCTACAACCGGCTGATGATCGATGTCGATGTCGAGGGACCGGATGAAGAGCGCCTCGTTCTGTCGCGCGTCGCGGGCCAACTCTGGCTGATCGACAGGCGCCGCAATCCCAATGCGTTTCCCGAAATCACCGAATCGTCTTTCGCCCGCATGATCTGCATGTCGCGCCGGCTCGGCAATGCCGGGATCATCAAAGCCGTCCATGTCACCCATGCCGCGCCGGCCTATCGTGCGGAATACGACCGGATTTTTCAGGTCCCCGTGACGTTCGAAAGCGACAAGAACGCGCTTCTGATGGCCGACGGCTCCTGGATGAACCAAAGGCTTGCGCAGTCGCCGCGCTATGTCTTCGGCGTGTTGAGCGCGCATGCCGACGCGCTGCTCAAGGAGCTCGAGACTTCGAAGACGATCCGCGGCCGCGTCGAGAGCTTGTTGCTGCCGGTGCTTCATACCGGAGATATCGGCATGGACAAGATTGCGAGCCGCATGGGTCTCAGCCGCAAGACGTTGTTTCGCAAGCTGAAGGCCGAAGGCGCGAGCTTCGAGCAGGTGCTGGACGAATTGCGCCACAGACTCGCGCTTGATTATTTGAGCGCCAGGAAAGTCTCCGTGAACGAAACGGCCTATCTCACCGGCTTCTCCGAACCGGCCGCCTTCAGCCGCGCGTTCAAGCGCTGGACAGGAACGAGCCCGCGCGATGCGCGCTTAAAAAATCCACCCGCCCCTTGAGGCTAC
>PLJH01000110.1 GCA_003139615.1 Alphaproteobacteria bacterium | reverse complement strand
GTTTCAGGGAAGATGCTCTAGCGACTAAAGTGTCTTGAATCCTTCTGTTGGCGTGCCCTGGTGGAAGTAGATTTGCCAACCCTGCGCGGTCAGCGCCCACACGGAAGAGCGTAGCGTGTGGCGGCCGAGCGTTCCGTCGGATCGCTCATAGGCGGATTTATAGGTCAGAAGCGCAAACGCTTTTCCCAGCGGCCGAACAGACCAGTCCTGTGCCCAAACCTTGCTGTCCGATTTGTCGAGCGGCAGCAGTTCGAGAATATCGCTCCGGCTGTAGCTCCTGCCGCTGCTGCCGAATTCGAAAAAATCGGGATGTATGAGCGCATCGAGCCTGGCGCGATCGTGGCGAATCTCGGGCTTAAATATCTGCAATTCCAGTTCCCGGAGGATCGCGAGAAGAGAATTCGTTTCAGTCATTGATGGCCTTAATCACTTCCCCTGTCAGCATATCGACAGCTTCGCTTCCGTCGAGGCGTAAAACCGGGCAGGAGAGTTTCGCAAGCCACGCCTCGTGGCGCACGAGGTTTCGACCGGCGGCCATGCCCGCATCGTAATCGGCCGACCACGTGATAAAGGTTTCGTGTTCCCTATGGCGCGAACCGCCGGGAGCGATCGCGTCTGCACCGAACTGTTTCGCTTCGCGAGCGCGCAGCCGCGCAATGCGGATGTCTGTCGGCGCGTGGAGAAAGACGACCAGACGAAACCGCGGAACGAGCGGCGCGCCCCAATCGCCGATGCTGCCCGACAGCACCCACCCATTTGCGCCGGCGGCTTCAAACGCGTCACCCAACAGGCGCAACCGTTCGACTGCGGGCCGCTTAACGGTGTAGGCAGGCTCGACGGGCAACCAATAGAAATCGTCGGTGTCGAGATGCGCTGCACCCAGCCGCGCCGCGAGCGCGCGGCCCAATGTCGACGTGCCCGCGCCGGATGCACCTGTGATATGAATGGCGATATCCGACATGCCGCCCTCGTGTCTCGTGCACTCCATAGGACAAATGCGAATGAAGATCGATATCGTTGCCGCGATCGCAGAGGATTTCGCCGTCGTTTCCAATCTCTTCGAGCTTTATGCCTATGATCTGTCCGAATTCATGGGTTTCGATGTGGGGCACAAGGGGCGCTACGGGCTGCCGCAGAGCCTCTGGAATTACTGGGGCGGCGCGGCCGGCACGGGCGAACTTAAATGGCCCGCGGATTGGCGCGGCTTTCCATTCCTCGTGCGCGCCGACGACAAGCTTGCGGGCTTCGCACTGATCAGGCAATTGTCCGAAGCCCATCTCGACATGGGCGAGTTTTTTATCCTGCGCAAATACCGGCGCACGGGCCTCGGCGCGCATGTCGCATGGGATATGTTCGATCGCTTTCCCGGCACCTGGGAGGTTCGCGAGTTGCCGCCCAATCTTCCCGCGCAATCCTTCTGGCGGAAGATCATATCGGATTACACAGACGGGAAATTCGAAGAAGGCCGTAAATTTTTCGACGCCTATCGCGGCGAGTTCGTATTCCAGAGGTTCAAATCGCGCACGGCGAAATGATCTCGTGCCGTCAAGGGTTGACGCCGAAGCAATAGCCTCCGGGGATTCCGTCGCTGTCCCATAAATATTCGCCCGCTGGCAGCGGCTGAATCAGCGTCAGCCGGAAATAATCGGATCCCGTTTTTGCCACCGTAAATGGGATCGCTTGCAACTGGGACGTCCTTCGCGACGAGAACCCAAAAGTCGAGACGCGATAGACGTGAAGCGTTCTGTGATCCTTGCTGACGTCCAGTGCGAAGAAATGAATATAGCTGAGGGGATCGGCACTCTGCGAAGCAACCCTGACGACAAACTCGATCGGTTCGCCCGACTTGAAGCGGGCGGGCGAGGCCGCTCCGGGAATATCCTTATGTGTTTCGGCGCCGCCGAAGCCCAGGCCCCGCAAGCGCGTTACGGCGGTTGGAGCGACATGTTCGAGGGCGGTATATCGACCGTCGACGGGATTGCGCGCCGCGAATTCCCCGACATATTCCGGCTCGCCTGCGCCAATCTGAGCCTGTACGCCGTTTATCGGCACCAGCAGGAACGATACGAGCGCGCACGCATAAACGGTCCACGTCATCATCGGCCTCTTCGCTCTCAATAAAATCCGCAAACTAATGCGGCCCGGATTGAGTGGGACTTTGCATGCGCATGTAGTGGCCGCCGCAGACCTTATTTCCGCTCGCGTTCAACACGACGGTGCCGCCATTCGCGATGCAGGTTTTCTCTCCCGCGGCATTGCGGATCGTGATGTCGATCTGGCTTTTCGAGCAGTTCGGGCAGGGGCCACAAGCCGAGGGATGATCGAGGCAAAAGGCTGCCGGTGCGGGCAGGCCCTGCGCGACCGCGCGATCGGCATTCCCGACGAACACACCGGCAAGTATCGCGAGCGAGGCACGCAGCAGAAGCTTCATATCGGATCACCGGCGGGTCGCGCGGCAGACTATAGGCGCAAGATCCGAAGTACCCAAGCGAGAGAGGAACTGCTGCTCGCACAAAAAAATATGCGGCCACCGATTCCGGCGACCGCACATCTTCCCCGAATCATTCGGTGCGCTCAGCGATAGCGCCAGCCGCCGTGGCCCCAAGACCGGTGGCCCCAATAGCGATGGCCGTCCCAGTAACCGTGACCGCCGACATAGACGCCGATAGCGGGTCCGCCATAGGCATATCCGCCGCCGCAGGCGCCCGGGTGGTAATAGCACCAGTTGCCGTGACCATAGCCATAGCCCGGTCCCGGAACGCCGATACCGATTCCAACGCTGACGCCGGCTTCCGCAGGGGCGGCGGCCGACAACGCAACGCCCGCGGCCATCGCGGCCCCGAGTGCGAATTTTGCAATCTTGTTCATGGTTCTCTTCCTTCGCCATTGCGCATCCGAACATCCGGCCGCGCTTCTTTGATGAATGCGATCATGGCGCAACGCATCTGAACCGATACCTTGTGTCCCCATTCATGATGCGTTCATCGCCGGATCACAGATCGCGCAGCTCGCATACGACCGCGGTGACAAAAAAAGAGGCTGATTGGCTACGTCGAAACGTGCCAGGCGACGTTCTCATGGGGCACGACCCGAGCACAGGCGACATCAACACGATCAATTCGGTCGACAACGCGAAAATTTCGACCACCGTGGGGACCGCGGTGTTCGATCCGTCGACACACAGGGTCAAAATATCGGGGTATCAAACCACGGGGGATTTGCTCGTCATTCAGGAGCACGGCGGCAACCCTATCGTCGCGGGGAAGTCTGACATGACTGGAAGGTATGGAGCCTCACCCGATTTCTTCACATTCGCCGGCAACAAATACCGTGCCTTTTACTCGCCGAGCACGGGCACTGCGACGTCGATCGTGTTTGACGGAGTTGACCCCAGCAACACTGCCTGCGCCGTGACCGGTACCGGCACGCTGGCCACGCCGTCGCCATAGCAGAAAATCTAAATGCAGGACGATCAGACCGTGTGCCGATCGGCGGTCTTTTTATTTTAAGCAGAAGCTGAAAGCGGAGCAGGCGGCATAAAAAAACGCGCGCCACCTTGCGATGGCGCGCGCTTCGATTCGATCGACTCAGCGATAACGCCAGCCGCCATGCCACCGATCCCGGTGGCCCCACCACTGGCCGCCATGGTAATAGCCGTGGCCGGCCCAGTAGCCGCCGTCGATATACGGGCCGGCATATCCGCCGCAGGCGCCCGGATGGTTATAGCACCAGTGGCCGGGATGTCCGCCGTAATAGCCGCCCGGAATACCAACGCCGATACCGATGCTGACGCCGGCTTCTGCAGGAGGTACCGCCGACACCGCGATTCCCCCTGCCATCACTGCCCCGAGTGCAAGTTTGGCTAACCTATTCATGTTTTCGTTCCTTCATTATGCGCGTCCGAACAGCCGGTCGCGCTTCCTTAACGCGCATCATCATGAAATAGCACTCATGAACCGGTGCCCCGCGCGCGCGTTCATTCTGCATTCATCGCGGAATCGGTCGTCGGAACTATCTGCGGAAATCCGATCCGGGTCGAGCGCCTCAGCCGGAACCGCGAATAACGTAAGAAATTCAAGCGCTTCGCAGACGGGAGGGGAGTCGTCCGGAGCGGTCGCGGCGCTTCAATTTCTCGCTAAGGGCAGGGAAATGAGGCGATGAACGCCGTCGAGATCATCACTGCGGCGGGCCTGTGGAGTTCGGCCGGATGCGTGCGCAGCCAGTTTTGTCCGACGAGAAAAAGCTGTTCCTCGGTCACGCCGGTCGGCAGGCAAATGCGCCCGGTGGCCGCGAGCCCGCTTGCGATCCCGGCAATATAGCCGTGGCACGCCCCGCGATGCAGAAATCCGCCCGTGAACGCGTTGCCGCATTTCTTGTAGACGTCCATGCCGGACTGAGCATGAGCGGGAAGGACCGAGAACGCGATGAGCGCGAGTGCTGCGAGAATTTTGGTCATGACGGGGCACCCCAAGACGGTTTGCGGAGCATATCAGATGGCCGTGCTATCCCCTGCAAACCAGATGATTAGAGGGCGCGGCTCGAATCGCAAGGGGACAGTACCCACACCCGCGCCAAACGGCGCCAGTTCAAGAAAATTCGGCAATGTCCTGTTTTGAATTTCGGACAATTCGGAAATATCGCCAAGCTGCAAGCGCCACGACGAACGGCATCGCCGCGCTAACAATTGACCTGCGTCCCGAATCTTGGACCGTTTGAAGCTGGAAAATTCTAATTTACCGTTCCTGGCCGGACGGAGGATTTTCCATGAAGAAGTCGAAGTTCACGGAGAGCCAGATCGCGTTCGTTTTGAGGCAGGCTGAGGAGGGGACGTCG
>PLJH01000007.1 GCA_003139615.1 Alphaproteobacteria bacterium | reverse complement strand
GTAGCCTCAAGGGGCGGGTGGACGAACCGGGCTCCGGCTCTCTTTGGTTTCGTCCATTCCGGCAACGCGTTCTACCGCGCGATGCTGAAGATCGGCGGAGGCACGCAACAGCCGGGAGCTTCAGGCTTGTCGAGCCGAACGAGTACCTGCCGAAACAGGAACGCTATTTCGCGGCCGGCGGATAATGAACCGTCTCGCCGGATGCGAGCGGCGGCGTCTTCGCCGCGGCGCTCTGATAGGTTGCCGTGAAGGCCTGCCTGGCCGACTCGCAGAATTCGGATTTGGTCGGCGCGGCGGTTGACGGCGCGAAGCCGACGACGCGGGTGTCGATCGTCCCCGTAACCGTGCTGCCGTCTTTCGAGAAGGTCATGTTCGCGGTGATGTAGATATCCTGAGCATCGAACACGACGAGCGCCTTGCGATTGGCGATGTCTTGCGTGAAGCCGATTCCCCAACTCTCGATCAGATCGGGATAGCCGCCCTTGCACGCCGCATCGAAATTGACCCCGGCCTCCAGCACGGCGAGGTTGTTGGTGTTCGTATCGGTGCCCACCGTGAAGTTGAGATACTGACCGTCGGCCGACGTGCCAGTGTAGGTGCCGGCTTTCTGCGCGTCCGCGCCGGAACTGAAGACCATCGCGCAAAGCATCGTGCAAGCCAGTGTCGCGGTTCGAAGATTGTTCATCTGCACACCCCTTTTTGCCGATCCGATATCGCGACAATGAGCCTCGTCCGACAGAAAAGAAATCGCAGGAGCATGCGCACAGTTAACGAGTCATGGCGATTTCATCTGCAAGTTCGGCGAGATGCGGGAGCACTGCCACCCGCCCCTTGAGGGCGGGTCGAAAAATTGTGAGGCGTGAGCCGAAGAATTTTTCGGGGCGGGGCGCACCATCGACATTACCCCGCCCCGAAGTTTTCTTTTCGCTCACGCTCAAAGAAAGCCTTCGACCCCCCTCAAGGGGGAATGTTATACTTCGCAAACCCAACCGCTAGAGGTGAGTCAAGGGTCGCGTTAGAGGCAAGACGCGACATGCATCAAAATCCAAAAGATTGACCCGGGTGTCATGAGGCCAATCACGGAAAGCGAGGCCCAAATAGTCCTTGGCCACGGTGCCACCGTGGGCGAAAGAACGCTGCATAGAAGAGAAACGGCTGAGAACACCAATAGCCCTGCAAAGGGAAACGTAACCACCGTCATCGGATTTATGGACAGCAAGGCGCCCGGCTCCTGCCACCAGAATGGTACGGAGCAATTGGTCATCTCGGTCATCGCTGCGCCTTGGCAGGCTTAGCCTTTGCGATCTTCCCCAGTTTCTTTTCGAATCGCCCCTTGTCCTCGTCGCATTCAAGGCGACCGGCGGCGGACTTGAAATCGTCCGCTGGCGGGTGTTGAGTCCTGCGTTTTGCTGAGTTTTTTTTGGGCATGACCACAAATCCCACAGAACCAGAGTACGAATACATAGCATATATCGACGAGGCTGGGGACCTCGGATTGAAACGCTTGCGACCGAAGCAAAAGTGGCGATCGAGTGAATGGTTCGTGCTCGGCGCTGTACTCGTTTCTAGGGCCAACGAAGAAGCTGTCGAGACCTGGGTTTCTGACATGCTTGAGTCCGTGCGCGGCAAGCAACCGCCCGGACGGCGGCAGGCTCTCCATTTTCGAAAACTGGCGGCGGCCTGATGCCATGAATGCCGTCATGGGAATCTTTTGGGCACTACTCGCCGTAATCTGTGTTTGGGGAGCGGAGCGATTCTGGCTCAGGCGCAATTGGCGCGGAGTGCGACGTGACCTTGTCATGGCCGCGATATATGCCGCCATCGCTGTCGCATTTTATCTTTGGTTTAATATTGAGAATTATCACCCTTGGTGCGCCGGTTTTGCGGACGCCCACGGCCAGTGCTAGCGGCTGGGTTTGCGAAGTATAACATTCCCCGCAAGGGGCAGGTGGAAATTTGTTTTATCGCAGTCGCATTACCCGCTCACGCGGCTCTCGACGAAGGTGTCGTCGAGCGCATAGCCCGCGGAGCGCACGGTACGGATCGGATCGCGCACGCCTGACGTGTTGAGCGCCTTGCGCAAACGGCCGACATGGACATCCACCGTGCGGGCTTCGACATAGACGTCCGAACCCCACACCGCATCGAGCAATTGCTCGCGGCTGAACACGCGGCCGGGATGCTGGATCAGGTGATCGAGCAGTTTGAATTCCGTGGGGCCGAGATGCACATCGGAACCTCCGCGCCGCACGCGATGGGCGGCGCGGTCCATCTCGATATCTCCGATGCGCACGACGTCTTCGGCGAGGCTCGGGCGAATGCGCCGCATCACCGCGCGCAGCCGCGCCAGCAGCTCCGTCATCGAGAAGGGTTTGGTGATGTAGTCGTCCGCGCCCGTATCGAGGCCGCGGATGCGATCGGTTTCCTCGCCCCGCGCCGTCAGCATGATGATGGGAACGTTGCGCGTCTCCTGCCGGCCGCGCAGACGCCGGCACACTTCGATGCCGGAAAGCTGCGGCAGCATCCAGTCGAGCAGCACGAGATCCGGCGCCTGCTCGTTGGCCATCAGGATCGCTTCCTCGCCGTCCTGCGCTTCCAGCACGCGATAGCCTTCGCGTTCGAGATTATAGCGCAGCAGCGTGACGAGAGCGCCTTCGTCTTCCGCGACGAGGACCGTGGGCTTCAGGGTCATGTGGCGGGCCGCTCGAATTTGACGGTGGTGGAACTGGTCACGTCCGCCTTCGGACGGTCCATGGTGAGGTGGCCGCCCGTCACCATGTAATAGACGGTCTCGGCAATGTTGGTGGCGTGATCGCCCGTGCGCTCCATGTTCTTGGCGACGAACAGCAGATGCGTGCACAGCCCGATCGTGCGCGGGTCTTCCATCATATAAGTGAGAAGCTCGCGAAACAGGCTGTTGTAGATCTCGTCGATCTCGCCGTCGTTGCGCCACACCGCTTCCGCGGCGACCGCGTTGCGGTCGGAATAGGAGTCGAGCACGGCCTTGAGCTGGTTCTGCGCCGAGCGCCCCATGCGCGCGAGACTCTGCGTGAGCCGGATGGGCGGTTCGCGGTTGAGCACGAGGGCGCGCTTGGCGATGTTTTTGGCGAGATCGCCGACACGCTCGAGTTCGCTCGCGATCTTGATCGACGCCAGCGTTTCGCGCAGGTCGATGGCCATGGGCTGGCGCAACGCCAGCAGCTTGAGCGCCATGTCCTCGATGATCTGCTGCAACTGATCGATGCGCGGATCGCCCGCAATCGCGGCTTCGGCGAGGCTCGTGTCGCGTTTGGCGATCGCTTCGATGGCATCCGCCAGCTGGGCCTCGGCCAGCCCGCCCATCTGCGCGACCCCGGCCGACAGGGATTCAAGCTGCTCGGTGAAAGCCTTGACTGTGTGTTCGCTCATGATTGGTTTTCCAGGTGCGCTTGGAGGCTTCTTTCGGAACCAGGACATGGTGGTCGAGTCGCCTGCGCGTATTTCGCGAGGCCCTGCGTAGCTGCCGACCGGTACGGCTATGCGACAGATTTATAACACTTCCGTGACAACAGGGGTGGCAATCGTGTCGGCGGGCGAAACGGCCGGAAGCAGCACGGTAAAAGTGCTGCCTTCGCCGGGAGGGCTTTCGATCTGAAGCCGCCCATTGTGCCGGTTTACGATGTGCTTGACGATGGCGAGGCCCAGGCCCGTGCCGCCCCGCTCGCGGCTCCGCTTCACATCGACGCGATAGAACCGCTCGGTCAGCCGGGGGATCGCTTCGCGGGGGATGCCCTCGCCGTCATCCTTCACGGAGATCGCCACGAGGCTTCCGCGGCTTCGCCGTCCGGCCGGCGCGGCCGAGCTGGGCGCAAGCGAAAAGACGATGCAAACCCGGCCGCCCGCCTTGCCGTATTTGATCGCGTTGTGGATGAGGTTCTGAAACAGCTGGATCAGTTCGTCGCGCTCGCCCACGACCGCGGGCAGCCCGGGCGCCTCCCCCACACTGATCGTGACATCGTCGAGACGTGCCAGGCCCTGAAGTGCTGCAGATGCATCGCGCACCACTTCGACGATGTCGACCTCGCCCGACGGCGGGACATGCTCGTTCTGCTCGATGCGCGTGAGCGACAACAGATCGTCTATCAGCCGGCGCATGCGGTCCGCTTCCACGCCCATGATGTCGAGGAATTTCTCGCGCGCGCCCTCGTCGTCGCGGGCGTGCCCCTTGAGCGTGTCGATGAAACCGGTGACGGCCGCCAGCGGCGTGCGCAATTCGTGACTCGCATTGGCGACGAAATCGGCGCGCGCCTGCTCGGCCTTTTTGGCGGCCGTCACATCATGCAGCAGCACGGCTGTGAGGCCCGGCGTCTGTTCCATCCGCGTGACATAGGCCTGGAAATGCCGCTCCACCGGAACGCGGAACGAGAAATCGATCGAGGCGGGTTCGCCGCTCGCGGCGGTCCGGTCGATCGCCTGCAGCACCGCAGGTGTGCGCAACACGGCCGAGACGTGCTTGCGGTGCGTATCGGTGCCCACGACCGCCATCATCGCCTTGTTGGCGAAGATCACGCGGCCGGCGGTATCGAGCAGCATGAGCGGATCTGGCAGACGCTCGAGCACTTCACGCGCCAGCGGCGGCAACAGACCCACCATCCGATCGCTTTGGGCCGCGGCAACCGTGTCACTGCTGTGTCCGGCGCGATTGCTCAGCAATGAGAACAAAAACGCCGCCGCAACGACCACGCCGGCCAATATCCACAGACCGATCGACGGCAGCGCATGCAATGCGGCAAGTGCCGCCACTGCGCCCAGAGCGATGCACCAAAACCCGTTGCGCATTGCCGTCCAGTTGAATGTCCGAGGAGCCATCATGAGCCGTGCCGAGATTCGCGATACGCCATCATAGGTGGTGCAACCGCCGGTTTCGCGTGAGTCATCAAAAGTTCACGAGCCGCGCGCCCGCCGGTTGACGCCGACGCCAACCCCATACCACACTTTCAAGGCATGGTTGACAGCATCCTGGACCCTCCGAGCCTCGGCGCCATTGCGCCGAACCCCGACACATCGAAGCGCGAGGTGAAGGCGGTTGTTCCGCCCCTCGACCCCGAGGTGGAACGCGACCTCAAGAGCGTCAGCACGAAAGTTTTTTACGGCTTGGGCTCGATCGCCTTTGGCGTGAAAGACAACGGCTTCCAGACGATCCTTCTGCCCTTCTATAATCTTGTATTGCATGTGCCGGCCCAACTGGTCGGACTTGCGATCTTTATCGCGTTGGTCGTCGATGCCTTTCTCGACCCCATTGTGGGACAAATATCGGACAATCTCCGGACGCGCTGGGGCCGGCGGCATCCCCTGATGTATCTGTCCGCGCTGCCTGTCGCCGTCAGCTATCTGTTGCTTTGGAATCCGCCCGCCTGGTCGCCGCATGCGCTCTTTTTCTATCTCATCGTCGTTGCGATCATCGTGCGCACCTTCATCACCTTTTACGAAATACCGAGTTCGGCGCTCGTTCCGGAACTGACCGAAGACTACGACGAGCGCACGTCGTTTATCGGCTACAGGGTTTTCTTCGGTTGGTATGGCGGTCTGACAATGTCGGCGCTCGCATTTCTCGTGTTTATGCGCACCGATGCAACGCATACGGTCGGTCAGCTCAACCCCGTGGGCTATAGCCATTACGGTCTCACCGCGGCGCTCGTGATGTTCGTCGCCATCCTGTTTTCGTCGGCCGGGACGCACCGATTCATCCCCTATTTCAGGCAGCCGGCCGCGCGGCCGTTCACGCTGATGCAGTATGCAAAGGAGATGCTGGCCACGCTCAACAACAAGGCGTTTCTGATCCTTCTCGCCGCTGCCATCTTCTTCAATCTCGCGACCGGCCTCGTTTTCGCCCTCAATTTCTACGTCAACACGTTCTTCTGGAAACTGAACAACTCGCAGATCGGCGTCCTGACGCTGGCGGCTTTCATTGCGGTGTTGCTGGCGTTTGTCATTTCGCCGCCGCTTTCGCGCCGGCTCGGCAAGAAGCTGTCGGCCGGCGTGATGTTCGCGATAGGATTGGCGATCAATTCGACACCGCTGGTCCTGGGACTTCTGGGAATTCTGACCGCCAAGGCTTCGGGTGGTTTGCTGGCTTTGCTGTTCGTTTTCACGACACTTGGAAGCGCTCTCGCGATCGGAAGCTCGATCATGCTCATTTCCATGATCGCCGACATCGTGGAGGACAGCGAGATCAGAACGGGGCGGCGCTCGGAGGGATTGTTTTTCGCCGGAAGCAGCTTTATCCAGAAAGCGTCGTCCGGATTGGGCTTGTTCGCATCGGGGCTGGTGCTTTGGGCGGCGCATTTCCCCACCGACAAATTGCCGGGTCACATCGACCCTCACGTCGTGTGGAATTTTTGCATCGTTTATCTGTCGAGCAGCGTGGGACTCTATGGCATCGGGTTCCTGATCATCAGCTTCTTTCCCATCACGCGTGCGACGCACAATGAAAATCTCAGGCAGCTCATCGCCGAGGCGGCGCTGGCGACGCCACCCTTCGGCGGCGAAGCCTTGATGACCGCGGTCGCTTCGCCGGATTCCGAGCCGCGCAAGTCCTGAGATGGACACCGAACAGCCGGGTCCGGTCTCGACCGATCGCTACACCAAGAAGAAGGACGCGATCATCGCGGCGGCCGCCGGCATCCTCAATCGCCGGGGCGTGAAGGGCATGACGCTTGCCGATGTGGCTGCCAGCGTCGATCTGATCACCACCAGCGTCACCTATTATTTCCGGAAGAAAGAAGACCTCGCCGTCGCCTGCTTCCTGAGCAGTCTCGATCGCTACGACGTTCTGATCACGCGCTCGCTGGGCGCGGCCGATCCGCGCGACCGCTTTCTCGCGTTCCTTGCGAATTTTCTCGAGCTCAACCGGCGCATCCGCGAAGGCGAAGAGGCGCCGCTTGCCGTGTTCAACGATGTGCGTTCGCTGCGCGACCCGCATTTCACCACCGTGATGACGCGCTATCGGGACGTGTTCCGGAAGATCCGCTCGATCTTCGACGCGCCCGGCATGGAGTGGATGACGATCAAAAAGGCGACGGCGCGTTCGCATATGCTGCTGGAGCAACTCTTCTGGTCGGTGACCTGGCTGCCGCGCTACGACACCGAAGATTATCCGCGCATCCGCGACCGCATGTTCGACATTTTTTCGCACGGCGTGGCGCGCCCGGGCACGGCCTGGGAACCGAAACCTCTTGCTGCGCTTTACAGCGATCTCGGCGACACGCACGAGACCTCTCGCGAAACGTTTCTCCGGGTGGCGACGAAGCTGATCAATTTCCGTGGTTATCGCGACGCGTCGGTGGAAAAGATTTCGGCGCAGCTCAACGTCACCAAAGGCTCGTTCTACCATCACAACGAGGCGAAGGACGATCTCGTCGTCGCCTGCTTCGAGCGCAGCTTCGGCATCATGCGTCGCGCGCAAACGCTCGCGATGCGGGGCGACGGCGATCTGTGGCGCAAGCTGTCGTCGGCCGCGGCCGCGCTTGCGGAATACCAGCTTTCGGAAGCGGGACCGTTGCTGCGTTCGTCTGCACTCAGCGCGCTGCCGGAGCCCATCCGCCAGGGCATGGTCGACCAGTTCAGCCGCGCGTCCGATCGTTTCGCCGCGATGATCTCCGACGGCATCGCCGAAGGTTCGTTGCGGGCGGTCGATCCGTCCATCGCCGCCCAGATGCTCAACGCGACCCTGAACGGCGCGGCCGATCTGCCGTTCGTGATTCCGGGATTGCAAGGCGCCGAAATGGGCAAGCTCTATGCGAAGCCGATGCTGATGGGGATTTTCGAACGGTAATTTCTTAGCCTCTCCCACTTCGGGGGAGAGGCGGCGAGCGCGACTTCGCGCGAGTGGTGAGGGGGTGCATATGCAGCGTCAAATCTTTCAAGATCAACGCGCTGCATGAACACCCCCTCACCCTGCCCTCTCCCCCGACTGGGAGAGGGGAAATTATTTCTGCTCCACGAAAATCTTCTTCAAATCGTTCTTCATGATCTTGCCGTTCGCATTGCGCGGCAACGTCTCGGGCCAGAAGACGATCTTCACCGGCACCTTGAACGCCGCAAGCTTGCCGGCGACGAAGGCGCGCAATTCTTCTTCGGTCGCGTGCAGGCCCGGTTTCAGATGCACGACGGCACCCGGCTCTTCGCCCAAGGAGTGATGCGGCACGGGCACGAGTGCGGCATCCATCACGGCGGGATGCTCGTAGAGAACGTTCTCCACTTCGATGCAGTAGATGTTCTCCCCACCGCGGATCAGCATGTCTTTCGCGCGGTCGATGATGAAACAGAAGCCTTCTTCGTCGAGGCGCGCGAGATCGCCCGTGCGCACCCAGCCGTCGACGAAAGTCTGCGCGCTCGCCTCGGGCTTGTTCCAATAACATTTCACGATATTGGGCCCGCGCGCCCACAACTCGCCCACTTCGCCGATGGGCAGGTCGCGCGTGGCTTCCGGATCCATGATCTTGAGATCGCACACCGGCACCGCGGGGCCGCAGGAACTCGGGCGGTTCTCATAATCCTCCGCGCTGTGCGTGGTGCAGGTGGCGGACGTTTCCGTCATGCCCCAGCCATTGCCGGGCAGCGATTTCGGAAACGACTCCACCACTTTGCGCACCAGCTCCGGCGCGGACGGCGCGCCGCCATAGGAGACGCTCTCCAGCGACGAGAGATCGTATTTGGCGCGCGCCGGATGCTCGATCAATTGCCAGGCGATCGTGGGCACGCCGCCGGCCTGATTCACCTTCTCGCGCTCGATGAGCTGCATCGCAAGCTCCGCATCCCATTTGCGCATCAGCACGATCTTGGCGCCCGCGACCAATGTCGGATTCAATACGGCAAAGCAGCCCGTCGCGTGGAAGAACGGCACGGAGAGAAGAGCCGCCCGCTGCGGCGCGGTGAGTGGATCTACCACGGGCACCTCTTCGCCACGGCGCAGGAAATTGCGCGCCCCCGAGCAGCCTGCCGCGAAGATGTTCGAATTCATGTTGCGGTGGGTGCCCAGCGCACCCTTGGGTTTTCCCGTCGTGCCGGAGGTGTAGAGGATTGTCGCATCGTCGTCGGTGTCGATCGCGACATCGGGCATCGCGCGGTCCGGCAGCTTGCCCCAATCGTTGACCGCGCCGAGGAAATCTTCCAGGCGCGCGACGATGGGATGCGGCAGCTCGTCGGCATAGCGGCTTACATAAACGCGCTCGAGCGCCGGACAATTGACGAGATGTTCGGCGATGCGCTCCAGCCGCTCGGCATCGACGACCGCAACCTTCGCGCCGGAATCGACGAGGCCGTATTCCAGCTCCGGCCCCGTCCACCATGCGTTCAGAGGCGTCGCGACCGCACCCAGAATCACGGCGCCGTAAAACGCCACCGGCCATTCGGGCAGATTGCGCATGATGATCGCGACACGGTCGCCCTTCTTCACGCCGCGGGCCTGCAGTTCGTAAGCCATCGCCACAGCCGCGCGGAAGAACGATTCGAATGTCGCGCGATCGTTCTCGTAAACGAGGAAGGTGCGGTCATTGTACATGCGCGAGAACTGCAGCACGTCGCGCAAGGTGGCAGGCGCGTTCTTCCACACGCGGGTGGGAACGCCCCGAATGACGGCTTCCGCCATCTCGAAGCGCTGGCCCGGCGCGGTGAGCCGCTTATGCGCCTCGGCCAGGGAGATCGCGGGCCAATGGGGATTTCCGGCAAGGGTTGTCATGAGTTTTCCGTGGGTTACGAGAATGGCGTGTCGCGGGCCATCGTTCACCTGGACCCGAAGAAATCAAGGGGCGCGCGGGCTATCGTCGCCGGCGATCCGGCCTTCCAAACAATCGATCGCTCAAACGGGGCGATGAGGAATCGCTTGCAGCAGAAGGGCATTTGCCCGCTAGTATGAAGCCCTGCACGCTTCTCATAACTGAAAAATTAGTTTCAAGTTAAGAAAACTATTTTCCTTTCTGCCAATCGCCCTCTAAGCTCGCGGCGCAGAATGTTGTGAAGAGGCAGTCCGCGTATGGCGCAGTCCGGAATGAGCCTTCGAATTTGTGTGGCTGCCGCAGCGGCGATTGTCTTCGCGTTCTCGGCCGAGGCGCTCCCGCGCATGACCGGCCCGGCCGCACCAACCAAAGTGCTCGCGCCCACGCCTTCTTCGATATCGCCTCTGCCATTTGCTGCGCAATCGCCCCATGCGCTTGAGAAAGCCGACCTCGCGGCATGGCTCGATGGGCTGCTGCCCTACGCCTTGAAGAACGGCGACATCGCGGGCGCGGTCGTCGTCGTGGTCAAGGACGGCCAGGTGTTGCTCGAAAAGGGCTATGGCTACGCCAACGTCGCCAGGAAGATTCCGATGGACCCGGCCGAGACAATGGTCCGGCCCGGCTCGACATCGAAGCTGTTCACCTGGACGGCGGTGATGCAGCTTGTCGAACAGGGCAAGCTCGACCTCGATCGCGACGTCAACGATTACCTCGACTTCCGGATTCCGCACAAAGACGGAAAGGCGGTCACACTTCGCGATCTGATGAATCACAGGGCCGGTTTCGAAGAGGGACTGAAAGACCTTCTCGCCACGGATCCGCAGCGGCATCTGTCGACCGAGCAATATGTGAAGCAGCATCCCCGGCCGGAGTTGTTCACGCCGGGCGACGTTCCCGCCTATTCGAATTATGGCGTGGCGCTGGCGGGCTATATCGTTCAGCGCGTTTCCGGCCAGTCCTTCGACAGCTATGTCGAGCAGCACATTTTCCAACCTCTTGGCATGCAGCACACGACATTCGAGCAACCGCTCCCGGAGCGCTTCCGGTCCGCGCTTTCGCAAGGCTACACCACGGCCTCGACGGCGCCCCGTCCCTACGAATTCGTCGAGACGGCGCCGGCCGGCAGTGCATCAACGACGGCGGACGATATGGCGCGGTTCATGATTGCGCATCTGCAGGACGGCCGCTTCGGCGACGCGCGGATACTCGGCGCCGATACCGCCACGCGCATGCACAGCCCGTCGGAATCCGCGTTGCCCGGATTCGGCACGATGGCGCACGGCTTCTTCTACGAAACGCACAATGGGCGGATCGCGATCGGGCACGGCGGAGACACCGTTGTGTTTCACACCGAACTGGAACTGCTGCCGCAGGAAGGTGTGGGAATCTTCTACAATTTCAACAGCCGCGGAAAGGACGACGCGGTTTACGGCTTGCGCGAAGCGTTGTTCGACAGCTTCATGAATCGCTATTTCCCGACTCCTGCCGCAACGCCCTTTCCGCCCGCTCCGGCCACGGCGCAGCAGGATGCGCAGGAGATCGCGGGCGCCTATCAAAGCTCGCGCCGGATCGAGCACAGTTTTCTCAGCTTCTTTTATCTTCTGCAGCAGTCGGCGATCGCAGCGAACGCCGACGGCACGATTGCCGCGCCGGCAGCGCCAGGCCAGCCGCGAGCGATCCTGCAGGTCGGCCATGGACTTACCCGGCTCAGTGCTGCCGGTCGGCCAGCATCTGCTTGATCGCGCCGATGGCCTTGGCCGGATTCA
>PLJH01000026.1:18954-37642 GCA_003139615.1 Alphaproteobacteria bacterium | reverse complement strand
AAGGACAAAAGAAACCCGCCGGCCGTGAACGGCATCTTCATGCCGCGAATCTCGAATACGACATCATGAGCCTCGAGCGCATTTACGTCTTCCGGGGGAAGTTTCTGGAGCGCCGCGTGCGTGTCGGAGACGCGTGCTTGAAGTTGGGCATAGGAATGCGGCGCCTTTTCGCCGGGCGGCGCAAAAACCCCTCGTTTTATACCTTCGAGCGCGCCCAGCGAATGATGCACCACCGAGTGGATCTGGAAGCTGAAAGGCAGCATGTCGGGTGCCAGCCGCGTCTCCACGATCGTCTCGGGGTCGACACTGTTCGCCTGACAATGTGCCAGCCCCTTGTCGAGCACACCCGTCAACGCGCCGAGAATCTGAACATAAGTCCCGACACTCGCTTCGTAAAATGATATCGGCATCCGCCCCATCCTTTGGCAGGTTGTTGATGTCATCATTTCCTATCACAGACAGGCCGCAAGTCGCCACTATTATTCCCCCGAACATCGCGATCACCCGGGCGTCTGTCTCAATCGCATGCGGGCAGATTCGGTTGAACAATAGACGAACGGGGGTGATTGGTCCGTGTCGAGAGCATTCCGAACGCGCTGCAACGAACTGAATTTGGAATTGTCGTTCGCGTCGCCGTAACGCCGGCAGGTTGTTGAAGACGAAAGACCCCTGCGGCGGTTAGGCGTTCGTGTCGATCACCTCTCAGCTCTGCGGGACGCTGGAATTGGCGCCGTTGCCGCCGGCCGGCACACGCCGCCATAGGTGAGCGGCTTTCCTTCGTCCCACGGATGATAGGCATTGGCGAAGCGGATGCGATCGGCGTTCGACGGATGTGTTGCGCGCATGACGAGAAAGAACGGGTCCCATTCCGCTGTTTCGCCATGCTGCGTGATCTCGTTGGCGAAGAGCCGGCCCATCGCGCGATTTTCATGCGTCAGCTCCAGGCCGAAGCGGTCCGCCTCGTGCTCGATATGCCTTGTGAAAAGATTGAGCGCCGGCGATGCCGCGAGCCAGAAGACGCTGAGAAGCAGGATGATGAGCGGCAGCGAAGCGGGATCCGCCAGATCGTCGAAACCGAACCAGCGGCGTCCGCGAGCGATCCAGGCGCGACCCGCGCGGTCGACAAGGAAGAAGCCCGCGAGCATCAGACTCGCGATGATCGCCAGCGCCTTCCAATTGTCCTTCTCGACATAGTGCTTCAGTTCGTGGCCGACCGTAAACACAACCTGATCGGGCGTTTCGTTCGTGAAGATATCCTTGTCGAGGATGATGCGGTTGGTGGGACCGAGACCCACGACCGTATCGTCATTGCCGCCCACGAAGACGGGAATGTGCGCGACGCCGCAGCGCGTGGCCAGCGCCTCGATTTTCGCGGCGAGCGTTTGGTTGTCCAGCGGTTTGTAGTTCGTTGTCAGCGGCGCCACGAACGCCGGCATCGCCACCAGAACGAGAAAGACCACCGGGATCAGCGCGACCGTCGAATAGAACCACCAGCGACGGGGGCTTTTGGCGATGAGGGCGTAAGGAATCCAGACAAACAATCCTGTGATCGCGAGCTTGACGGCAAAATTTACAACTTCGTCGACCATCCACGCCGCTGTCGTCGGAGGCGAATGTCCCCAAGCATGAAGATCGATGACATCGCGATAAAAATCGAGAGGAACGGTGATCATCGCGGCGAGCGCCACATAGGCGCAGGAAAACAGCGTTACGGTCCAGAACCAGTTGTCGTGCGCGACATGGGCACAGGCCGTGCGCAAGCGCGCCCCGAGCGCCGTGACCAGAAACAGAAAGGCAATGAGGATGGGCAGGAGCTGCCCCGCCAGCCAAAGCGGCTCGCGATGCTGCGCGAAGGCGATGACTGCCGGCGCAGCCTGGGGTACCGCGACCGGCGTGCCGGCATGGGCGCTGCCCCAAAACAGGAGCGTCAGGCCTCCCGGCACCAGCCAGGCGATCGCGGTGTTTCGCAGGGTCGTTCGCGTCATGATGCGTCTCCGGAAGCTCTGCATCTCGCGCCGATCGCGAGGCCGCTGGCCTTGCGTTAGTTGTGGGATGTCGACAGGTCGGGCGATAGATCGCGGGCGTTCGTCTCGCACCAGTGGGGGAACGCGTCGTCACAAAACCGGCTTGCAGGCCGCGTTTTCGCCGGAAGAGGCGTGCGAACGGACTCGAAGATGAAACGGCATGACGTGGGGCGCGTGCCGCCGGTAATGCGCGAATTTGGAAATACGGGGCCGGAGTGGAATAGCGCGATGAAGCGCCGATGCCCCCTCCTCTTTTTCTCATCTCCCCGGACAGATACCCTGTTGGGCGCATTGTCGAGAAACCACGGCAGCCTCCCGATCAGCCGGAACTCATTTGAGCAACTGGGGAACGTTGCCGTGTCACCGGATTTTTCTCTACTTCCTCCGCCGCCGCGCTTTGGCAGGCGTGCGGCCGAGGCCGATCTTCTTGGCGAAGGCGGAGCGTTGCGCGGCGTAGTTCGGCGCGGTCATCGGATAATCGCGCGGCAGGCCCCATTTGGTGCGGTATGCCTCCGGCGTCAGGCCATAGCGCGAACGCAGATACCGCTTCAGCATTTTGAGTCTTTTGCCGTCCTCCAGACAGACGATGTAATCCGGCGCGATCGATTTGCGGATCGCCACCGCGGGCTTCGCGTTGCCGGTGGGCTCCAGGCCGGGCGAAACGGACAGCGCGTTGAGCGCGCCATGAATGCTCTTGATCAAGTTCGACAATTCGGTTGCGGAGACCACATTGTTGCTCGCATAGGCGCAGACGATTTCGGCTGCGAGCTTCAACGTCTCCCGGGTATTTTGCGCGGCGTCCATTTTGCAATTCCCTTTTGTTGAACCGGCCTATCGCCACGCGGGGCGTGTTTCGGCTTCGTAGCTGCCGAGTAAAATCGTCGACACCTCGGTTCCGTCGTCCGACAACGGCAGAACGAGTTCCTGAAAACGCACAAGATAGCCGGCGACGATGCAGCGATACGCGCCATCGTTCGGCGCCTTCGTCGTCCGCGCGCGATCGATCGCGGACATCACGGACGCTGCGACAGCTTCGTCCAACGCGGCGAGTTTGCGCCCGGTCGCGTCGCCCCCGAACCGCGACATCAGATTGGTGCCGCACACGCGAAAGATGTTCGAAGGGACATCGATGAGAGCGAGGTTTCCGAGCCACGGCCGGAGCGCGCCGACATTGAAATCGGCGCGGGCCGGCATGGTCCTTCCCGAGCGCTTCCGCTCCCACAGCTCCCGGAGTGCTGCAAGCTTCTGATTTGCATTGATGGCTGTGGACCTCGGCATGGACGGCAAGGTCGCAGTTTGCAGTTGCTATGGTTGCGCGAATAGGGGTGCTACAACCCTAATGAGGGTGAAAAACACTCTATATGTAGAAAAAAGCGACCCGAATGTGATTGTTGTGATCTCACATGATCACGGCAAGCCAAATCCGGGCGGCACGAGCCCTATTGGATTGGTCGAAGCAAGACCTGGCGGACAAGGCCATCATTTCCGTGAACGCCGTCGCGCGTCTCGAGAAAGGCGACGTGGATCCCCGCCTCAGCACTGTCACTGCCGTTGAGAAAGCGATCGCGAAGGCCGGCGTCATCCTCCTGCCGAACGGCGACATGGGCGAAGGCGCCCGCTTCGCCAAGCCGAAAAGGTAGGTTTCCGGGTTCAAATTTTTGAACACGGGGGCACAGTATTGGACTGCACCTCTGCAGTGAGGCGCGGAAATTGATAGGCAGGTAGGTCAACGCGGGATTGCGGCGGCTTGTTGTGGCAGCCTTGGCGCCAATCACGAAGAGAACCACAGTCCGTCAGCGATGGACCTAGGGCGGCGTTGACTTGTCGGACGCGATTATAAAACCCTGATTTCGATTTCCAATAAATGCCAACCGATTGCGAGACCAGGCGTAATAAAAAGGCCTGGAAGATTCTTCCGGCAATGCTGCAGTGCAATATTGTGGCTCTATACTGAACTTGGCGCGCCAGAAATCGACTTGAACTGAGGATGCGAGACTCGCTATAATGAAATGTTGTTTGCGTAAAGCGATTTAGTAGGGCTTTGATTTCGATGAAATTCTTAGAGGAGGTTCTCATGACGAAAAAAGATGACACTTCAAATAATGGCAAAGAGAATGCAGTGAGTGGAGAGGGCTCCGTATCGCGGCGCGACTTGGCCGGCCGGGCGGCGGGTGCAGTCGCGGCTGTAGCCGTTGGAACAAGCGTCCTCGGTTCCGATGCGTCGGCGGCCGCCGGGCTTAGCCACGCTCGCGTTCTGGAAATCGCACAGACAGACGTGAATACTTCGATCACCGTGGGCGAGCTTACGAAACAGGTGGCTTCTTCGGAGGCCGACTCTTGGTGCTGGTATTGGCCGCATTGGTGTATCATCGGACCAGAGGACCACATAGTGGAGCAGGAGCTGCCGACAGATCTGGCGATTACCGACGACATGACCCTTGCACAGGCAATGGTCACCATTCGGGGTTCCAGGCACAGCGCGAGTGGGCTGCATATCACCCGCCGCGGATTGAAAATAGCTCAATAGATTGTCCCCCGATGCGGCTCTTGGCTATGTCGATGCGTGGATCGAAGAGCGTTTAGAGTTCTACGACCCTTTCTCTTGGGGTTCCCCCGAAGAGAGGGACATTCGTCGTAAAGCGTTCGGCGAATTGAGTACCTATCTGTGCTTCAAGTCGTGGTGTGGACTCGCTGCGCCGGAGAAGCTTGACGAATTTGTTATCGGCATAGTGAATTCGGCTGCCTATCTCGGTCTGGCCTGCCGGCGGCCAGGCGAGTTTTTATTGTTTGCGCCGGCAATGTGCTATCCGGCGCAGACGGGGCGGTTGAGCGACGCCGCTCTTGGCGCAATTCGACAGATGGCTGCGGAGCCGGCCGTTAAAGCTGCCGAGCGTTTTCCCCATCGATATCTGGATTACATCTTTTGCCATCGCGCGATATTCAAAGGGTCGCCATATGATGCCGCTCTCATGCGAGGCATCTACGATTTGTCGATACTTTCGCACCGCCTGGTGGCGGCCTCTATGACGACACAGGATGCGTATGCTCTAACACATGCCGTCATCTATGCGACGAATTTTGGTTCGGACCTGCGCGTTTTTCATGAGCGGCCCGAACTCCTGCCAAATGTCGAAGATTTGGATGCTGTGACGTGCCGATATATTTTTGAAGAGAACATGGACGTCGCTCTTGAGTTCGCGGCTTGCCGGATGATAGCGAGCGACACCAACTCGCCTACGCTTGCGATGTGCGTCGATAAGGCCATCGATCTGTTGGCAACGATGGGTCATGTTCCGCCGCAACCTAAGCCCCAAACTGAAAAGGACGACAATTTTACGGCTGCCTTTCGAGATTGGTCCGAGGTGTATCACACGACGATGGTGCTCGGTTTCACTTTGGCAATAGGGCTGAGCCAGAAACGACAATTTCCCGGAATGCCGATGGATGCTGAGCAGTTGTTGCGCTACGGGGGGTTGTTGAGCGCCGCCTCCAACGCCGATGTTTTTCAAAGTTGCGTTCTCGCAGCCGAGCTTTGCGCGACCGGTATGCAGAAACTGCCGGGCGCACAGTTTCAGGTGTCGGCAGTGGAGCGAATGCTTCGCCGACATATTCGACTTGTGCAAGGTGACGGCGATCCCGGTCTTCTTGTGGATGCGCTGCGTTTGGGTGACCTGTCGGGCACATCCGGCACGCGCGAAGGAATGGAAAGTGTAAATCGCCTCGTCCGTCTCGTGTTGCCTGAGCTGGATCGATTTTTGACAACGGGAGCGCCAAACAATTCGGCAGCGCAAGCCTGAAAAGCCAAGCGACACCTTATTATCGGTATCCCCTGGCGAAAGCCGTTGGCAGGGGTGGGGTTGTCCAAGCCTTTTGCTTCACCTCTCTCTTTCAAGAATCGGGGTCAGAGTGAGCCAGCCCGGGGTTAGCCCGAGTTTTATGAGTCCGCGCTGACGTGCAGTTCGATGCCGGCTCGCTTCTGCAGGTAGCCGATCACGCTGAACAGATTGCGGGCTTGCGGATTGCCGCGGGCGCCGAACATGCGGATCAGACTCTTAAAATGGGGTCGGAGTGCATTTAACTTACGGAATACGGTGACGACGCCCGGATTCAAATGACAAATTTTGATTATCGGGCCGAAGATAAATGCCTATTTCTTAGTTTTGTTCACACGTTTCGACTTCAACGCGGGGTCCTGCGGCGCAGTTCGAGGATCGGTTTTTTTGGTCGGCCTGGGCGGCTCTCCGGGTTTTTGCTCGCGCCCCTCCACTGCTTCGGATCTTTGGGGAAGTCGAACATGCGTAGGCTGTTTCTTGTTCGCCACGACGATTTTCCACCCTGCAAGCCGCAAACACATAGCAAAAAATCGCACGAAGCCCAAGAGCGGGCGCAACTTGGCCGGAAAACGCACCAGCGACTATTCCGTCGATCAAGTCGATGTCGGACTTTGGTTCCGGAATGCGTTTGAAGATGCCCGTGTTTCGGCTATGATCGGTAAGGCGGCTGACCCAACGGCCCCTGGAGAGCCGCCATATGCTCCGATGCGACTTTCCACTTTGGACGGTCTCGGTCGATCTGATTTGTGCAAAATCCGTATCTCATAGCTCGCGTCGATAATCGTTGAGGGGCATACATGGCCGATCTCATAGAGGACGAAGTGCAGGTTGCTCCAGGGCTTCGGCTCGAGCAGCAATCGGTTATTCCGAAAGCCGTATTATTCCTCGCCAAGGAAAGGTCTTGGCCGTGGCGTGTTTGTTGGCTTGCCGCTACGCTCGCCACAGCGACCCTGCTGACCGAACTGCGATTTATGCTGATCTCGGGATCGGCGGGCGTGCCCGTTGTATTCTACTTCCCCGCCATTATCGTAACCACGCTCACCGCCGGACTGGAGTTCGGACTCATTGCGTTGGCCATCAGCGGAGCCGTTGTCTGGTTTTTGTTTGTTCCGCCGGTAATGAGTTTCCAGATGCCGACACAGGCAGAGACCGTAACGATGGTCCTGTGGATGGCGGTTTCGGCCTGTCTCGCCTGGCTCGCCTATCTCCTCCGCATATCGCTGCAACAACTGACCCGGAATGAACTTCGCTATCGAAAACTTGTCTCCGTAACATCCGATGTTATCTGGGTGACCGACGGCGATGGCAACGCCAACCAGCCCAATCCGGCATGGACGGCAATTACCGGGGTGTCGTGGCCCGATTTTGGTGGGATCAAATGGGCCGACAGCGTGCATGAAGAGGACCGCCCATTGCTGGTCCCCGGTGGAAAGCTGCGGGACGATTTTCATCAGGCAGAATTCCGTCTTTGGGACAAGAGCGCCAAGGATTGGCGATGGCATCGCTCGAACGCGGTGGGCATCGCAGCGCCGGACGGACGGATTCTGGAATGGATGACCGCAATACGGAACATTCACGAGTCCCGCCGCGTTCGTGAACGGAATGAGGTGATGCTCGGTGAAGCGCGCCATCGGCTGAAAAACCTGATCGCGATAATCGAATCGCTGGCCAGGAGTTCGCGCCCGAGCGCCGAGCGCGCAAACTCCGAGACGGAAATCTTTTTGCAGCGCTTCCTCGGCCGCCTTCGCGCCTTGGGCGCGGCTGCCGACCTGACCCTCGCGAACGAAGCGCGCCTCGTTGAACTGGGCGCAGTCGTTCGAGCAACACTTGAGCCGTTCACGCACGAGGATGGTCGGATTACCATCTCCGGGCCGGAACTCGTGCTTTCGTCGGAAACGGCCGGTAGTATCGGACTTGCGGTTCACGAACTGGCGACGAACGCCACCAAATACGGCGCTCTTTCCGTCCCCAGTGGGTCGGTCTCGCTTCTTTGGGAGTGTCATCCGGTCGAAGACGGTCAATATGTCTCGATTGTATGGTCCGAGTCGGGCGGACCACCGACGAAGCCGCCGCTCACCGAAGGCTATGGCAGCCGCGTTATTCGCACCGCAGCCGAGCCCGAACGCGACAACCGCGTGGAGTTCGAATACCGACCGACGGGCCTTGTCTGCCGGATCGGGTTCATCAAAATGGCGTCGGCGCAACACGCCTCATGAACATTTGGTTCCCGCGACTGAACGCTTAGACGACACGATAGACGTTCGGGCAAACCGTAAAATGGGGTCGGAGTGCATTTAACTTAAGTTTGGGGTCAGAGTGATAATTACGCGGACCATCACCGCTCCGCGCTGACGTGCAGTTCAATACCGGCCCGCTTCTGGAGGTAGCCGATCACGCTGAACAGATTGCGGGCTTGCGGATTGCCCCGGGCGCCAAACATGCGGATCAGACTCTTGGGCTGTGTGCCGGTCGCCTTGCCGAGCGTCTCGAAGCCGACCGTCGCCTTGATGTAATCGCGCAGGATGCTCTTGCCGGCGTCCACGTCGCCGCTCAGCATCGCATCGACGCCCTCGCGCAGAAGTGCTGTCGCGAATTCGGGATCGCGCGCAACGCGAGCCTGCACCAGTTCCCTGAAACTACGGGTCAAACCCATGTGCCTCACTCCCGCGCCGATCGCTTCGTGCGCTTATAGTCTCGCCACAACATCGCGGCCGTCTCGATATCGCGTCGCTGCCGCTTCTTCGTCCCGCCCGTGAGCAGGATCACCAATTGCTCGCCGTCTCGGCCGAAATAGACCCTGGACCGAAATCGATCTTGTATTCGAGCACGCCTTCGCCCACCGATTTCACGTTGGAGAGATTGCCTTGCTCCATCCGTGCGAGCGCTCGCACAACCTTTGCGCCCGCCGCGGCGTCGAGGTCCTCGAGCCACCTGGCGAAGGGGCTACGGCCGTCTGCGCTGAGATAGTAGCGAAGCTCAGGCATAAGTGAAGGTAACACAAGTGTTACCTGAAGTCAATCGCCGTTCTGTTATCCGCTTTTTCGGATACGACAAGATTGACGCGGAGACTGTGTGATGAAGGCGACATTGATTGTGCTGCAGAACGATTCGGATCATGCCAAAGCCAGGGCTTTGGTCGAGAAGCTCATGCGGTCGAACGATCGGCGCGACGACGCGCGGCTGGCCGCGCAAGCGCGCCTGATCGAGGCTTATGAGCGCAGCCGCTGGCCGCGTCGCCGTCCCGGCCCGGCCGAGATTCTGACTTACCTGATGGAGCAGCACGGTCTCTCGCGCGCGGACCTCGTCCCGTTGCTCGGAACGCCCAGCCGCGTGAGCGAAGTGCTGAGCGGCAAGCGGGATTTGAGCATGACGATGGTCCAGCGCCTGCGCGAGCGATTCAACATTTCCGCAGATGTGCTGATCCCCTCCGCACCTCGCGTACGCAAACGGATCGCCGCCTGAGAAGTTCTGCTGCGGTTACATCAATGCAGCGCGTTTGGAGAGCAATCGCCGAACCGGTTGGTCCGCGCATCGCGAAGGAAATTCGATGCTCGTTGGATCAAAAAATATTTTCGAAAAATCACGCTCTTCGTAACCTCCTGACGCGCAAAAACATTCGCCGGAAATTTGCGTCAAAGATTCGAGTTTTGTTCCAACTCTTTTCGGAAATCGAACATTTGTTCGATTGCGCGAAACGATTTGCGTCGCCATGTTGGGTGTTTTCCCGCGATGGAGAGCGCGCATGGAAGAGATACGGGTCGGCGTCAACGTACGCCGGAAAACGGTGCAATCCTATGAGCGCGCGGCGCATGACGCGCGAGCGGATTTTGCGCGGCACCTGTTATCGCCTGTTATGATTTCGAGAACGCCGCGATTTGCCTGGAGAATCCGAGCAATAACAGGTGAATTTTTTTCGCGCGGAACGATCGACCCACGCACGGGCAATGCAGGCTCGCATGCACGGAAATCTGCACGGCACAAAAGCCCTGATCCGGCGCGTCAAGCGGTTGAATTTGCACAGGATTTTGGAGTGAAAATTTTTGCGAGCGAATCTGCAGACGATAACGCGTCCTGCGAAAGCGACACGATGACCGCATCGGCAAGGTTCACCACGAAGACGACTATTTGCGTCGCCATGTCGGGCGTTTTCGGTGACGGCGAACTGTGCCTGGAAGAGGCACGGACAAGCATCGGGACCCGCCGGCTGATGGAGACGGCACGCGAGACGATCGCGCGACCGGTCGCACGTTGCGACGGCGTCAAGCGCGCGCGCTCCTTGGAATGCTCGTTTGGTATTTCGGCGCGCGGTGATGCGAATCGGGTGACCGCTCCGGGTCGGCCGCGCGTCTCTCCGCAGCGGAAAAACAAGCCGCGTGAAGAGGCATTTTCAGGCTCGAATACAGGAGAAATAACAGGGCTCGAAAGCCCTGTTATGCGGGATCAAGCGATTGAATTCGCAAGGAATTTTAGAGAGAGAAAATTTTTTAATTCGAATTCTCCGCCGACTGCGATGGATGCGCATGTCGCAGTATTCCGAATTGGGTTCTCTTCCCTGCTCGCGGGGGAAGAAAAGGAAGTTGCTACTTCACATCCACCGGCACGCCGGGTTCGTGTTTGCTCGAGCGGATGACCAGCGCGGTCTTCACGCTTGCGACATTCTTCGCGGCCGTCAGCGTGTCGGTGATGAAGGATTGGAAGGCGGAAAGATTTTCCGCCACGCATTTGAGGAGGTAATCCACTTCGCCGGAGAGCATCACGCATTCGCGCACCTGGGGCCACGAACGCACCTGTTCTTCGAAGCGCTTCAGATCGGCCTCGGCCTGACTCGCAAGCCCGACAAAGGCGAAGCCCGACACTTCGTAGCCGAGCGCCTTGCCGTCCAGATCGGCGTGATAGCCCTTGATGTAGCCGGCCTTCTCGAGGGCGCGCATGCGCCGGAGGCACGGGGGTGCTGTGATCTTCGCCCGCCGCGAAAGCTCGACATTGGTGATGCGGCCGTTGGCCTGGAGTTCGGAAAGGATACGGAGATCGATGGAATCGAGCTTATGGCGCTCCATGGGAACCTGCAGTTGTCTGACACGCCGCTATTTAACCCCCAGGGCCTGCCGCGCGCAATTATATTTCGAGATACGGAAAGTTCCTGTCCGAAGGCATTACCACGCGGAATCTGTGGAATTCCGGGGTTTTGGAATCGGCCGCGCGGATGCGATCCGCGCAACAATTCGTGACAGGAACTTAACTGCAGCAATGCCGCAGATTCCCAAGGACTGCTTGACCTTTCCGGGCCGTATTCCGATATCAGCCCCCAGGGGTCGTGATACTGCACCCGCGGTTGCGCATCCTGTGAGTCCGTCGTCGAAAGCGCCATGACCGGGGAGCAGCACGCCAAAGTCGTCATTCTGGGGAGCGGGCCTGCGGGCGCGACAGCGGCGATCTATGCGGCGCGCGCGATGCTCGAGCCCGTGATGATCGCCGGCATCCAGCCGGGCGGGCAGCTCACCATCACAACAGAAGTCGAGAATTATCCGGGCTTCGCCGAAGCGATCCAGGGCCCCTGGCTCATGGAGCAGATGCAGGCGCAGGCCGAGCATGTGGGCACGAAGCTTGTGCAGGACACGATCGCGGCGGTCGATCTCGCGCGGCGGCCGTTCACGCTGGTGGGCGATTCCGGCGCGCGGTTCGCGGCCGAGACCATCATCATCGCGACCGGCGCGCAGGCGAACTGGCTCGGGCTTGCCTCCGAAGAGAAATACAAAGGCTTCGGCGTGTCGGCCTGCGCCACCTGCGACGGGTTCTTCTTTCGCGGCAAGCATGTGGCGGTTGTGGGCGGAGGCAACACGGCGGCGGAAGAAGCTTTGTTCCTCACCAATTTCGCCGAGCGCGTGACGCTGATCCATCGCCGCGCCGTCTTGCGCGCCGACAAGACGAACCAGATGCGTCTCGCGGCCAACGCGAAGATCGACGTGATCTACGATTCCTGTGTGGACGAAGTGTTGGGCGCCGACAATCCGCGTTCGGTGGAGGCCATCGCCATCCGCAATCTCGGCACGGGCGCGACCCAAAAACTTGCCGTCGACGGATTGTTCGTCGCCATCGGCCATTCGCCGGCCACACATCTGTTTCACGGTCAGCTCGACATGGACCCGGAAGGCTATATCCGCACGGCACCCGATTCGACGCGCACCAGCGTGCCGGGCGTGTTCGCGGCGGGCGACGTGAAGGACAAGATTTTCCGGCAAGCCGTCACGGCCGCCGGCATGGGCTGCATGGCGGCCTTGGAGGCCGAGCGGTTTCTCGCGGGCGCGCACTAACGCCTGCCAAGCCCTGGGAGGGGCGAGATGGATTGGGACAAACTTCGCATTTTCCACGCTGTCGCATCGGCAGGCAGTTTCACGCATGCCGGCCAGATGCTCACGCTCAGCCAATCGGCGGTGAGCCGGCAGATCAGCGCGCTGGAAGAAGAGATCGTCACGCCGTTGTTCCAGCGCCACGCGCGCGGGCTCACGCTCACCGATGAGGGCGAGCTGCTCTATGGCGCGGTGTCGGACGTGCTCACGCGGCTCGGCCAGGCGGAGGAAGCGCTGAAGAATGCGCAATCCGCGCCGCGCGGCTCGCTGAAGATCACCTCGAGCCATGGGCTCGGCACCTATTGGCTCTTGCCGCGGCTCAACGAATTCCTCCTCGCTTATCCCGAGCTTCAAGTGCACCTCGTGTTCGAGGATCACGAGCTTGACCTCGCGCAACGGGAAGCCGATCTCGCGCTGCGCATGCGCGCGCCGGTGCAGGCCGATCTCATCCAGCGCAAGCTGTTCGCTGTGCGCTATCACACCTATGCGTCTCCCGAATATCTGGCGCGCGCAGGCACGCCGCAGAGTTTGGAAGACCTCGTCAATCATACGGTAATTGTCTATGGCGAGACGGCGACGCCGGAAATCCGCGACGTGAACTGGCTGCTCGACGCGACGCGGCGGCTGGCGCCGGGCGGGGTCTCGCGCGCGCTGCGCATCAACAATCTCACGGGAATCCTGCATGCCGCCGAGGCGGGCGCGGGCGTGGCCGCTCTGCCGGATTATGTCGCGGCGGGGCGTCCCCATCTCGTACGCATCCTGCCGGAGGTGGAAGGGCCGACCTTCGACGTGCATCTCGTCTATTGCGATGCCCTCCGCCAATCCAAGCGCGTCGCCGCGTTCCGCGATTTCCTCGTGCGCGCGGCGAAGGACTGGAAATACTAAGATATGGGTCGCACGCTTTCGTGATTGCCGCGTGTTGAAATCGGCCGGCGTGTTTCCTATTTCAGGTTGGTCGCGGACGTCCCCCCACGGATCGCGACATTGGCGGAGGACTTCTTCGCCGCCTCGCGTCCGCCCCCTCGGACGCGAGGCCGCCCTCCCCCAGGGCACCCCAAGCATGAAAGCCGGAGCGCCCCCCGCTCCGGCTTTTTTGGTTGTCCAGTTCGCGCATTTTTGGTATTACAACTCGACAAAAGTAAGGTGCAGCATGGACTCCGCGATCACGACAAAAGGCCAAGCGACCATTCCGAAAGCCATCCGGGAACACCTCAAGCTGAAGCCTGGCGACCGCGTAAAGTTCTTTGTGCATCCCAACGGTTCCGTGGTCTTGCTGCCGAAACTCCCGGCCTCGGCATTGCGCGGCATGCTCAAGTCATCGCGGCGGGGCGTGACGGTCGAAATGATGAACGACGCCGTCGCCGAGGGTGCAATCGCAGCTTCGCCACGGCGCAAGCGCCGGTGATCGGGCTCGATACCAATATCCTCCTTCGCTATCTCGTACAGGACGACCCGGTTCAATCCCCGATAGCGACGCATCTCATCGAGGACCGACTCGGTGAGGATGAACCGGGGTTTGTAACCATGGTCGCCATGGTCGAGACAGCCTGGGTGCTGGAACGTACCTACGATTTCTCCGACGCCGACATCGCCGCCGCAATCGAGCGAGTTCTTCAGATCGATGTGCTCGTTGTGGAAAACGAACAGGATGTTTTCACGGCCATGATCGAGCTGGTCGAAGGACGCGGCTCATTCGCCGACGCTCTCATCGGCAGTCGCTGCACCGGAGCGGGGTGTTTGCGCACGCTCACCTTCGACCGGAAGGCACTGCGGCTACCCGGTTTTGAGCTTCCGTAGTCGCAGGCCTTGCTACGCCGCGGCCTTGCGCGTCGCCACGACCTGTTCGGCCAGCTTGCCGGTCAACTCCGCGAGATGATCGAACTTCGTCTCGAAGGTGCCGACGCCCTGCGTGAGCGAGCGCAGGTCGATGATGAGGCCGTGCAGCTCGGACATCGGCATCTGCGCCTCGACGGTATCCCAGCCGCGCCAGCCGTCGCGTGCGTCGAAGCCCATCAACTGCCCGCGCCGCCCGCTGACGATCGCATTGACCTTCGCGGTCGCATCGTTGGGCGCGTGGATGTGCACATGCATGATCGGCTCAAGCAGCACCGGCGAGCAATTCGGCATGCCCTCGGTCATCGCGATGCGGCCCGCGGTCTGGAATGCGGCATCCGACGAATCGACCGTGTGATAGGAGCCGTCCGTCAGCTTCACCGCGAGATCGACCACAGGAAAGCCGAGCGGGCCTTCCTTCAGATATTCGGCAACGCCTTTCTCCACCGACGGAATCCAGTTCTTCGGCACGACGCCGCCGGTGATCGCGTCTTCGAACACGAAGCCTTTTCCGCGCGGCAATGGCCTTATATCCAGCACCACATCGCCGAACTGGCCGTGACCGCCCGTCTGGCGCTTGTGGCGGCCGCGCTGTGTCGTGCCTTTGCGGATCGTTTCCTTGTACGGCACATGCGGCAGATGCGTGTTGAGCTTGAGGCCGTATTTGCTCTGGAGCTTTTCGACCGCGACCTTCAAATGGATTTCGCCCTGCCCCACCAGCGCAATCTCGTGCAGCTCGGCGTTCTGCTCGAAATGGAGCGAAGGGTCTTCCTCGCGCAATTTGGCGATCGCCGCGGTGAGCTTCACTTCGTCCTTGCGGTCCGCGGTTTCGATCGCAAGCCGATAGACCGGCGCCAACTGCTCGATCGCGATCTTCGGCAGCGACGCGGCATTGCCGCTTGCAAGCGTTTCGCCGGTCGCGACACCTTCGAGACGTCCGAACGCAACGGTATCGCCCGCTTTGGCGTCGGTGAGTTTGGTCTGCGCTTCGCCCTTGAGCGCGAAGATGCCGCCGATACGCGCCTCGCCACCATAGCTACGGTGCAGCACCGCGCCGTCCTTCACCGCGCCCGAAAGAACGCGCGCAAGGCTCAGCTTGCCGCCATGCGAGGAATGATAGGTCTTCAGGATCTGCACGATCGCTTCGCCGTTCGTCTTAAGGCCGAGACGCGCGGCCGTGGTTTCCACCCCGGGCACTTCGTGGCGCAGCGCCTTGAGCAGGCGCCGCACGCCATTGTCGCCTTCGGCCGAGCCGATCAACGCCGGCACGATCAAACCTTCCGACAATTCGCGCGCGAGATCGTCGAACACCTCGTCGCGCGGCGGTTCGACGTCGGACAGCAATTCCTCCATCAGATGCTCGTCGTAATCGGCGAGCTTTTCGAGCATCTGGAAGCGCGCTTCCTTCTCGCGCTCTTTCACATCGTCGTTCAGCTCGATCAGCTGCGACTCCGCGTGCTCGCGATAGACGAAGGCGCGTTCGAGCGCGAGATCGACAAAGCCGGTGACGACGCCGTTTTCCCAGATCGGTATCTGGCGCAGCAGCAGCGGCGTGTCGCTGGCCTGCTGCAGGATACCGAGCAGATCGCGCAATGCGCCGCCCGATTTGTCGATCTTGTTGACGAACAGGAAATGCGGGATCGCGAGGTCTTCAAGCCGCTTCAGATAGGGCTTGAGCATCTGCACCTTGGCGGGCTCCGGCTCGCACACCACGACGGCGGCGTCCACACCCGGCAACACATTCAACGTCTCCTGCAGGAATTCGATCGAACCCGGACAATCGAGGAAGGTGAAACTGTCGTCGAGATATTTCGTGGTCGCGCAATTGACTTCGACACTCATCTGTCGGGCGCGCGCTTCGAGCGATGCGTCGCCCACACTGTTCTTCTGCGTCACGGATCCCTTGCGCTGCGTCGCGCCGGTGATCGCGAGAATGCTCTCAAGCAACGTCGTCTTGCCGCTTCCGTAAGGTCCGACCAGGGCCACTGTGCGTGGCCCCGTCCCTCCATTTTCTTTGGCATTTTTTCTGGACATGATGCGCGCCTCCTCATCCCGGATGCCGGGCGGAGCGCGGCGGGCGCTGGCTGTACGGAGCCCGCGTCACGCGCCCCTTGGGGGGCAATGCTCGCGCCGATGGATGGCGGATGGCAAGACTGGATTATGAAATTAGAGCGCTTGACTCGGCTCGATAAAGGGCTGCAGTGCCCGCAACACTCAGCAGCGGCCTGCCACCGGGGACATGAGGTAGTTGTCGTCCGCCATGCGCTCGAGATCTTCGGCGAGACGCTCGAGTTCGACGGCACTCCGCAGCATCAAATCGATATATTTGACGAGGCACGTCTCTTCGGCCTTTTCGCGGAAGTCCATCGCAAGGTGGCGCAGCTCCATGGCCTTGGTGAGCCGCGGGTCCGTCATTTCGATCTCGAGGAAATTCTGGAGCATGGGAACAAATTGTTCTCGGTCCCGCGTTTCCGCCAGTCGGGAAAAGTCCTTAGGGAAAACGCGTAGTTTCGCGCCTGTCCCGTAACGGGACGCTAGCGGAGATTGCCGCAGAAGCGCTGGATTCGCCGGCACGCATCTTCGAGCTGCGCATTCGAGGCCGCGTAGGAAATCCGGAAATGGGGCGACTGCCCGAACGCCGCGCCATGCACGACGGCGACGCCTTCGGCTTCCAGAAGCTCGCTTGCGAATTCCTCGTCATTCGCGACGACCTTTCCGGACGGCGCCGTTTTCCCCACCAGCTTGCGGATCGACGGATAGACGTAGAACGCGCCTTCCGGCTTCGGGCATTCGATGCCGTGCGCCTGGTTGAGCATCGAGACCACGAGATCGCGACGCTCTTCGAAGATGCGCTGGAATTTCGGAATGAAATCCTGCGGACCGTTCAGCGCCTCGACGGCCGCCCATTGCGAGATCGACGCGGGGTTCGACGCCGATTGCGATTGCAGCTTCGCCATCGCCTTGATGAGCGGTTCCGCCGCGCCGCAATATCCGATGCGCCAGCCCGTCATCGCATAGGCTTTGGAGACGCCGTTCATCGTGAGCGTGCGCTCGTAGAGACGCGGCTCGACCTGCGCTACCGTGGAAAACTGAAAGCCTTCGAACACAAGATGCTCATACATGTCGTCGGTCAGCACCCACACTTGCGGATGGCGCAGCAGCACATCCGTCAGCGCTTTCAACTGCTCTCGCGTGTAGCACGCGCCGGTCGGATTGGACGGCTGGTTGAGGATCAGCCATTTGGTTTTCGGCGTGATCGCGCGCTCCAGCGCTTCGGGTGTCAGCCGGAACCCGTCTTCCATCCGTGTACGGACGATCACCGGCGTGCCGCCCGCGAGCAGCACGATATCGGGATAGCTCACCCAATAAGGCGCGGACACGATCGCTTCGTCGCCGGGGTTCAACGTCGCCATCATCGCATTGAAGATGATGCTTTTGCCGCCGGGCGCCACAAAACATTGCGCGGGTTTGTAGTCGAGACCGTTCTCGCGCTTGAACTTCCCCGCGATCGCGGCGCGCAATTCGGGAATGCCTTCGACGGCGGTGTATTTCGTTTCGCCGCGGCGGATGGCGGCGATGGCCGCCTCCTTGATGTTGTCCGGCGTGTCGAAATCGGGTTCGCCCGCGCCCAACCCGATCACGTCGCGCCCGGCCGCCTTCAGGTCGCGCGCCTTCTGCGACACCGCGATGGTGGGCGAAGGCTGGATGCGGCCGAGAGCTTCGGAGAGGAAGCCTTTGGGCAGGGCGACGGAAGCAGTCACGGAGCGATTCCCTGTGGCGTGAGCGACCACGTATCAATCCGGGGGCCACTCCCGCAAGTGTGTGCCGGCGCGGGACGGTTACGCTTTCTCAACAGGGCGGCGTGTAGAATGGCCGTGCTCCGGACTGGGTGCCGGACAATTTCGCGCGGAAGTTTGCCCAGAGGTTCGAAATGCGCAGATTTGCGGCTGCCGTTCTGAGCGTGCTGTGCTTCGCCGTCCTTGTCGGCTGCGCGCACAAACAGCCGCCTGTCGGTCGGTGGGAAGGCACCTACGAAACCGACGACGACATGGTCGTGGTGCGCCTCGAGATCGCGGCCAACGGCACGATCTATCTGAGCGCGCCCGATGCGATGGATATCGCAGGCACGCCGCCCGATCAGCGCGCGCCCATGCGCGACCGCCTCGCGGCCACGCTTTCGTCCAGCTGGAACGATGTCGAAGGCCGCACGATGGATTTCGACGGCCGTGTCTTCCGCAAACCCGGCGGTCTCGCGCCGCAAATGGAATGGAATCCCGACAGCCGGAAAATGACGGTGGTCGTCTATCTCGGCATGAAGACCATCCGTATTCCGGTTCGTGCCGTGAAGGATTTCAGCGACAATCCGTGGAACGGATAAACGCGAAATTTTTCTCGTCGTCTCCGGACGATTGAAAAAGCCAATGATTGCAAGGCTTTTCGCATGCGTAACACGCGAAATCTCCACCAGTTTTCCGCCTGATATTTTGCCTGTTATTCCGCCTGTTCTTTCGCCTGATATCCGCCAGTTATCCGCGCGAGCGGATGAGCCCCGCGCGTGCCGCAATCCGTTCGCTCCGCGTTCGATGGTTTCTCCTGTTAAACAGGCGAGATAACAGGGGAAACTTTCTCCTTTCTTCCCCCGCATGCGGGG
>PLJH01000026.1:0-18905 GCA_003139615.1 Alphaproteobacteria bacterium | reverse complement strand
TTCAATCACTTGACGCGGCGGAACAGGGCGTTTTTGCCCTGCAAATTCACCTGCCTTGCGCCCTGAGAAAGCAACCATACGCCGGTCTTCTTTTGGCCATGCGCAATGAGCGGGGACGAACCGAAGCCGTTCTTCGCGCGGCTTCGCGCAATCATTCCAATCGGCATCCCGTTTCGCAAACGCACACCAAATCCGCGCCGCCCACTCGACGTTTCCCCTGTTAAACAGGCGAAATAACAGGGGAGATGGTCGACGCCGGGCACGAAAACGCACGCCGATGCTTATGGACCGCAAGCGCCTGTGGCCGGGCGTTCGACCCGGCCATCTCGCCCGCATCTGCCGGAGCGAAACGTAAGTTTCGCGCAGGCAGACCAACCTCTGCGCAAACATCGCCTTCCACGCGGGCGGAGCGCCCGCGGTCCATCGACAGCTGCGTTTGGATCGACCAGTCATCAATTTCGTTCATGAAACGTTCCTTCCGAAGGTACGCCCGATAGGTTTCTTCTGTCAACTCCAAGGTCAGCTGGGGCGGACGCGCATCGCGCGGTGCCGCGATCCCCGCTGCAATGCGTCACGACTGGTTGGTGCGGCCGCGTCACGGAATTCGAATATCCAACCAAAGCAGGCGATCCGGCGACGTGATTCCACGTGATTCCGACGAAAGGTTATGTGTTGCAGTTTGCGGTGAAGGCGCATTTCGCGAAGAAGCGTTGCCTTTCGGAGTGCAACACTTAACCTGTCGTCACATCCAACGGGCCTAGATGCCGCGCCCGCTTGCCGGAGCGACCTGGCCGAAGTTAGTGTTGGTTGGCTAAGGGGGAGGCAAATTGTGAACGCCGGATCGGTCGCGATTGCTGCACTGTTTGCACTCGTCGTCGCCGAGCATGGGGCAAATGCCCAAGCAACGCAGACCCCGGTCCAAGACGGCAATGCTGTTCAATCTCAGATAGATCAGAACGCAAGCGATCAATGCAAAGCTCTGGGAAAAGAATTTGTGCCCGCGAAGTCCCCCGCGCCGACCGGTGTTTCGGGCAACGGCAAACCATTTTTCTTGACCGGAGAATGTGTCGGCGGCGAGCCGGAAACAGTTTCGCGAAGCGCAATTGCAGGCCACGAAGTGCGTCTCGATTACTTCTATGCCATGCACCCCGATTGCACTCTCGAAAGTATTCCGAATGTGGTTGTCAAAGTGCAACCTGCGCACGGAACTGTACGGGCCGAAAATGGTGAAGTTTATTCCGCGTATCCACCCACGAACATTCGATATGCATGCAACCTTAGAAAATCGTCCGGCGTCACAGTGATTTATACGCCGACTCCCGGTTACACGGGGTCCGATGAATTGGAAATATCTGCGATATTTTCCAACGGCCAGACGATTACGCACAAATACAAGATGGACATAGTGGGTAACGCGATATTGCCTCCGACCCACACAGCGATCTCGACACCGGCTTCAGATGGGCAAGCATCAACCGCGGAGATCGCGCTACCTCCGCCTCCAATCGGCATTCCGCACACCTGCGATGGATACTATCCTCCCGATTTGGCTCGCGCGGGCGTGCAGGGCGCGACAAAGGTGGCGTTCCGAATAACAGCTGACGGGACCGTGAAGGACGTTATCATTGCCCAATCAAGCGGAAACAAAGAACTGGATTATTTCGCCGGATATTGCGTGATACATTGGAAGTATAAACCGGCGATGCAGAATGGCGTTCCGGTTGAGGTTTCCTGGATGGCTAACGTCGTGTGGAAAATCCCCGCTCCGATCGTCATAGTCACCCCACCTGCGGTCGCGCCCAACGCGGTATCCTCCAGCACCCCGCCGCCTGATTCTCCGGCGGATCACTAAACTGCGGTGATCTGGCGGGGATATTTGGGAATATGGGGACGTGAAATCAATTTCCAAACTTTCCCGGAGCCGGCGAACCGCTGCTTCTTCTGTGATGGATTAAGCGTCTCAGTATTCTCCTTTATTATTCGGGAGGGTTGGCTATCAGGTATGGGAACCCCCAACCAACAGAACCACGCGACCCACTGGCAAATCGCCGGTGTTGTTAAAAATGCGCCTGATTCACAGACCTTTGATGGCAAGGGCCTAGGAAATCACATCGATATTCCCGGCATCTGTTCAATTCTGGGAGAAGCCGCCGGGTTAACCGCTCCCGAGATCGCGAGACGATTGATGAGACTGGAACAGAAGCCCTTTAATAAGACCGGAGTGCGTTTACGCGCGATACGAGTCCGCGTATGTCTCAGACACCTCAAGAGTATTAGGATCGTCGAGAGCGCACCGGTTGCACGCACCGGCTCCCGTGGTGTCCGCCCACTCGGGTGGCGTCTTACCGGAAAAGCTGCCCCAACCGATGAATCTCTTGGATAACGCCGACCCGCCCGCTCACCCCATTCTCCGCCACGGACGAGTGATCGGCGGACTGCATCGTTGGTAGGGCTGAAAACGATTGGATGGGTTTTCGGTATGCATAGGTCGCCGTGCGCCTGGCGCGCAACCGATCTACAGGTCACTTGTCGATTTCGTGGGTCGACATATCGCGAATGAGAATGAATGCTACTTTCGGAGGTCCATTACTTCCATTCTCTTTCTGATAATACGGCAACGCCACGTTAACAGTGCCTCCGTTTGGTCCAGGTGCAAATGATACTCCAGCGTGCGCAGGTTCAGGCAACGTTGCGAACGAAAGTTCGCGACCTCCAATTGTATAGGTCCTCGAATCGTGAGCGACCGTCATACTTTCTATCTCATATTGTGCATCGCGCTTAAAAGTGATGATTATGCTGTCATCTGGTGGAAATCGAAAATTCATGCTCATCGTTTCCCAATAGGCGTGGTAAGGCTCCGCGCCTGTACTATAAGGCTTCTCTTGCGCCTCCAGCGTAGCGCCCGCAGCAAATAGCAAAACGGCCAACAAACTCCCTCCGATGAAGCAAGCCGACCTTATTGGGGGGCGAGCGCGTATGGCGGCGCCTAGTGCATGAGCAAAATCCTGAAGTTGGCTCGCGAGCCTCATAGAGCGCTCCTCTCAGTGGTTCTCTTGCCAAGTATAAGACAACACATTTGTCCCAATTTGTTGCGTGTTCATCGTCATTGATCGAAGGTCGTACGCATAGGCTCCGGTTGGACCAAACACCACGGCTCCGGTCACATTGTTGTATTTATTGCTCGCCCACCTTTCAATATCGTCATAGAATCTCGGATCAGTGCACCCGCATTTGGACGCGTAATCTTGTTCGGTATTTTCCAATTTGTCCAAGCCAATGGCAAGGTCTGGGGGATGCGAGTGGAACTGTATGATTGCATCATCTGGAATTTGAGGTTGATTTCCCCCACTCGAAAGGTTGCCCTTCCACATAAAATGTTACATAAAATGTTAAGTTCGGGGTCAGAGTAAGATCATCTGCTTTTTGTTTTTTTCTCGGTTCGCGGTTTCGGGCCCGGCGGCAGCGGCGTGACGCGCCGCTTCAGCGCCTTTGCGATCTCGGCCTTGAATCGCTCGCGCCCCAGCGCCCAGCCGCCATTCGTGGCGGCGCGCAACGCATCGACGAAATCTTTCGCGAGCGGCACATCGAATAGAGCGCGATAGGCTTTCTCGCGTTCGGCCGCGCTCCGCCCCAATCCTTTGTAAAGCGCATGGTCCGTCAGGAGCGGATCGGCATTGCCATGCGCATGCGCGCGATAGCTCGACCAGCGATAATCAAGCGGCCGCGCAACCATCCTCGCCCGCACCGGATTGAGCTCGATATAGCGGCTGCACGACAGGAAATACGCATCGCTGTCGATCGGCGCAGCCCGATAGCGCCCTTCCCAAAGCGTGCCGGAGCGGCGATAGAAGAAATTGAAATGCCGCACATAGAGCCGGCCAAGCACCTGCATCATGCGCGGCACCGCATCCTTGTCGTCCGGCGTCACCAGAAGATGCACGTGGTTGGTCATCAGAACATAGGCGTGGATCGCGCAGCCATGCGCGTGCGCCGCCTCGCCGAGCCAGGACCGGTAGACGCGGTAATCGTCGTCGCTGTGAAAGATCGCCTGGCGGTTGTTGCCGCGTTGGATCAGGTGCAGCGCCTGACCATCGATAAAATAGCGTCCGAGCCGAGCCATGGAAGCCTCCATCGCGAAGCTGAACATAGCCCCGCTCCGGCCAAGTCTCAAGTTCTTACTCTGACCCCGAACTTCCCGAAAATGTCTGAGCGTGACCCGATACCTTTAATCGGGCCACGCTCGACGTAAGGAACCTCTAATAAGCAACGACGTTGGCGACAGTGATCAGGCAATCCTGAGCGACGCTGTTTTTCGTTGCTGTTGGATTCGAAATCGTAACGGCCAGCGATTTCGTGCCCGACGGGACCGCTTCCGAAATGTCGTGTCCGGTGTCGTCCCACAATTGCGGCAAGGGCCAACCCGAGCTGCCGTTCCAATCGCTGTCGGGATCCGTGCCGCCGATGCCTGAAATATGCTTTCTGTTGATGGTCACTTCTTCGTCCGCCGCCGCAGTACCATCGGCATTGGCGGTGCGGCTGGCGCCCTCCTGGCCGTCGGCGCCGATGGTGTCAAAAAGGGCCTGAGAGCCGGTTGTCGCCGCGGGAAGAGTGAGCGTGTAGCTGAAAGATGTGTCGAACTCGTTGCCCGTGAGCGGCTGGTCGAAAATGCTGACATTATTCGAGCCCGTGGTGACGATGACCAAAGAGGCGCCTTCGGACATTGGATAGACGACGTTGCCATCCCAAGGGTCTTCACCCGTCGTGAGCCCGACAGCGGTCGCGTTCAACGTGACTTCGTAAAGTCCATTGCCTGTTGCGATGTCTGTCGGCACCTGCGCGCGATAGACTGCGCCACCTGCGCTCCCCCAACACGGGTCGGCCGATGTGCCGATCAGCGTTCCTGTCAGTGTGATGAGATGCGGGCCGCCCGACGGGTAGAGGCGGTCGAGCGTGATTTTCTGCGTCGCCTTGGGCGTCGTGCTGAAAAGATAGGCCCAATAGAGATAAGCATCCTGAACAACATTCACCGACCCGCTGATGTGAATGACGCCACGATCGCGATTGCGCAATGCGACGCCGCCGCTGTTGTAACTCGCGCTGCTATAGGTTTTGAATGGTTTAACTTTGAGAGCGGCAGTCGGTGGAACGGTCTGTCTGTGAGTCAGACCCGGCGCCGCCGTCGTCCCGTAATCCCGGGCGTCGCCGCCCAATGCAGTACCGCCCAACAACGCTGTGGCCGCTGCAACCAGACCGATACCCAGAACGCGCGTCTTCAATGTGCTGCTCATTGCTTACTCCTCTATCGTTGGATGAAATTGCCGTGTCCCCGCTGCCCGCGGAGTATAAATCGACATTCCCCGGATGACCCCGGATTGGAGCCGACAATACCGCTTTTGCGAGGCCTGTTGAAGTCCGAGCCGCCGTTTTCGTCGCGGGCGGCATCTCTGTCCCGGCAAGACCAGCCCCACGAGGCCGGTTTGGCTCGATTTTCCTGGCATCCGGACCACTCCTCCTGTCGTTATGATGCATTCCACGCTCCACGTTCTCAGGCTGGGGTTGGTGGTGGCCGCAGTCCATCGATCAGCCTCAGAATCTCAGCGAACAATTGGCTCGGCGCGGCAACCTCCACCATCTGGAACGTCACGTAGCGTAAGATCGGGGTCAGTGTAAGATCATCTGCTTTTCGAGAATCCGGCGACAGGTTAAGTGTTGCAGTTTGTGGTAGAGGCGCATTTCGCGAAGAAGCGTTGCCCTTCGGCGTGCAACACTTAACCTGTCGCCCCACTGCCGGTCTCTTGGCACGGCGCGCACATTTTTTGCCCCTTCGTTCGCATAAAACCAAAGCGTTCGCTCCTGACCAAGCGCCAGGTCCAGGGCCGCATTAAGTTGCCGCCTGCCCGCACCGGCACTGGAGCCCGCTCCAACCCGGGGTCATTCCGAGAGGAAAATTTCCATGAATAAGACAACCATCAAGCTTTCCCTTGCTTTCGCCTGCACAGCGCTTCTCGCATCGAGCGCCGCCTTCGGCTTCAATCCGCAACCCGATCCTCCAGGCAAGCAGAAGGCAATTGCCGGCACGCCCACCCACACGGAGTTCAATCCGCAGCCGGACCCTCCGGGTAGGCAGGCCACATGCTCGCAAGGCACGCAGCGCGATGCCGCCAGCGGCCTGCCGTCCGGGAAAAGGAAGGCCGGAGAAAGGAAGTCCGGTGGAAACATCAGCGCCACCGGCGCGGGGAGCAGCGGCGGCGAAGCGTGCGGATTCGAGCAACCCAAGTAACGCGAGAATTCGGCGACAGGTTAAGTGTGGCAGTTTGTGGTGGAGGCGCATTTCGCGAAGAAGCGTTGCCCTTCGGCGTGCAACACTAAACCTGTCGCCTCATTGCCCTCATGGTACATCGATGCCGTCGCAGGGGCCGTCCACCCCATCACCATATTTCACTGTCACCTCATTTCCTGGGCTCATTGGCAAGATGTAAGCTTAATTGTGCATTTGCGATTGGCTAATGCCGGTTTGACAGCCTAGGCTGGGACGACAAAGGCGAAAGATAGTCGAAGCGTAACGCCGCCTTTGGCCGTGCCATTCTCGAAGGACGAGAAGGTCGCACTGGAAGGCGTTGCGCGAGAAACTTTTCCGTGGGGAAATAAATGCTCAAATTACGCAATTCGGCGCTTATGCTCACTGCAATTTGCGCCATCGGTTCGACGGCTCTCAGTCCGGCGCAAGCGTCAACGGGCTGGCACGGTCTGGTGAACATTGGAACGGCGGTGAGTTCGCCGGCGGTGGGCGCGGTCGACGGAATCGTCTATGTGGCCGGAGGCTTTGCGAGCAGCAGCGCAACGGCCGCGTTGCAAGCCTACGATCCGACCAAGAATACCTGGTCGACCTTGGCGTCCATGCCGGAGACACTCTATCAAAGCGACGGCACCGGCACGATCGACAGCCGGCTTTATGTTGCGGGCGGATGGAACGGGCCGCTGCCGACCAACACGCTCTACGTCTACAATCCCGCTACGAACAGTTGGACGGCAAAAGCGACCATGGCGCATTTGAGCGCTTGCGGCGTATCGGGCGTCATCAACTCGATGCTCTATGTCACCACGCCGTGCAACGGAAATTCCGGATATTTCAACCTGCTGGACGTCTACAATCCCGCGACCAATAGCTGGACCAGCCTGGCCCCATCCAATTCGGCACACGCCTCGGGTGCAGGAGCGGTCATCAACGGCGAGCTGTATCTGGCCGGCGGCATCGGCAACGCCAACGCCGTGACCGATGTCACCGAGGCGTACAATCCCGCGACCAACAAATGGAAGGCGCGCGCCAACATGCCCACACCCGTGCAAGGCGCATCCAGCGTGGCGCTGGACGGCGAACTTTACGTCATCGGCGGGACGGATGCCATCGGTACGGAGCAGACGCTCGTGCAGGTTTACAATCCGGTCAAGAACAGGTGGACCACGTCTTCGTTCCCATTGCCTGTCGCGAATTCGGCATCCGGTGCCGTGGTGACTTACGGCATCGCTTTCGTCGAAGGCGGCGGCGGCCCATCGGCGACGAACGAAGATCTCATCGTGGTGCCGTCCATCCCGTAAGGCGCGCCACGCAATTTGTATTTCCCGGGGCCAGAGAGATTCTAAGAATACCTGGACGTCTAATCTATTTCGTTGCAGGGATCGCGACGCATCGCCATGGCCGCATTTGGAAATAGATTAGACGTCTCGTATTTTTGATTTGGAGGGCTTTCCGAGGCTGTTCGCTCGGTCCCTCGTCGCGACCATATTTGGTGCACTTCGATGTCGCACACGCTGCAGCCTTCCACGCGACCGTCGAACTAGATATGTTCGGCCACAGTTTGGGGTAGCTCACCGACAATTCGGCATGATGCGCGCCAATAGAGGGGGCAATTCGACATGCGTTATCCACTGCTCAAGGCATCGGCCGTTTTCGCACTGCTGCTGGGATCCCTGACGTGCGCCCAGGCCGCGCCGGTCACCAGTCTAACTCCAATCGCAAACGTGCCCGGAACAGGCGCCGACGGAACGCATGCCATCAGCATCAACGACAACGACATCGTCGCTGGCGGCTGGTACGACACGAACAACATCGAGCACGGATTTTTCGGGCCGCCGGACGGCAGCAATTACACGAGCTTCGACGACGGAACGCTCGGTACCGAAGTGCGCTCGATCAACAACAAGAATCTTATTACCGGCATTTTTCTGTCGAGTACTTTGAGCTGCGAGATTCAGGAGTGCGAATTCGAGCGGACGTCGGCCGGGAAAATCAACACGATCACGATGTCGGGTGCGCCGCTCACGGGCATTTCCGGCGAGATCGTCGCTTCCGGTCAGTTCGTGGGCGACTATCTCAAGACGGACAGCGGGTGGACCGGCTATAACGGCGCGAGCCATGTCTATAGTTCCGACGTCACGCTGCCGTTTGCGGTCGCCGTCTCTCATGCGCGCGGCCTCAGCGAAAGCGGTGAGGTCGTCGGGTTCTTTGTATCGGCCGACGGCACCAAAACGTCCGGCTATGTCATTCAGGGCAGTACCGTCACGGTGATCAACGATCCCCATGCGATTGCGGTTAACGGCACCTATCTCGAGGGGATCAACAAATTCGGACGGATCACGGGCCAGTGGGAGGACAAAAAGGGTCTTACACATGCCTTCATTCTGAGCCCCGACCTCGCGACGTTTATTGAAATCCTCGTTCCCAACTCGACCTATACGCAGGCCTTCGCAATCAACAGTTCCGATCGGGTCGTCATCAATTCGGATACCGGTTCCTTCATCTATTGCGACAGCCGGACTCATCCGTCGCCGCAATGCACGCCCGCCAGTGGCGCATCGCCTCCCCTCTCGGAAGCCATTCGCGTCCCAGCCGGAACATTCGCGCGATACAAGTGTCGCGGAGATTGCATGACTTACCGGGTCGGAGCGTCGCATTCGAAGACCGCGCCGATAGACGCAAGCGCTGCCATTCGTGCCATTCAGCCGAGTCGCCCGGGAATTCGCCTGCCGTAAGAGAAATCCGCAATATAAACGAACCGCGCCTTGGCATTGGGAAATACGGTGACGGCGGCAATGATTCCCTTCGCGTCATAACGCAACGAAGCGGCTGGGGAACGTTGCTCCTGTCACTGTCAAATAGTCACTGTCAAATACAGTCCCAAATACGGTGACGGTAGCAACGTTTTCCCCGAACCGCGACAGTCGGACTTTGACGTAAGACCGCCGGACTTCCTTCCGGTCACCCGTGTTGTCGAGACGTTACCGCTGCGTGGCACGCACGATGACGTGGACGCGGTCGGTGACGGTGCCGAACCGCGCCTCGATATCGGCTTCCCCAGGCGCGAGCGCGTGAATGAGGCCGTTCGGCTTGATGTCGATGACCGGCTTCGCAGCGTGCGAAACGAGCCGATACGTCACCACCGGATAAGCCAACCAAACCCGGCCGTCGATACCGGGATAGATCGCATAGGGTTCGGGCTGGCTGACTTTCGTACCGTTGTCGAGGTCGAGTTCGAGATAGGGCAACGCGCCGGCCTTGAACACCGATGGCTGCGCCGCGGGCGGGTCCACGAACATCGTTGCAGTCGGGAATGAAACGCTGCCATCGCCGAGACGCATGGCGATGTGCACGCTGACCGGCCCCAGGAATCTCGGAACGAGGCTGAAATGCAGGACGCCGGCCTCCGACGAGAACGTACGAATGTCTTGCGGGCGGGATTCTCCGCCATCTCCCTTCTGAATCACGACCAATCTTGTAACCGATGTCGTGGCGGGAAAACGTACCGCGATATCGACCGGTGTCGCCAATTGAGTCCTGGCGGGAACATCGACATTGACATCATGCGTCAGGATTCGCGCCGGCGCCTGCGAAGCGTCGGGGCTCGTCTGCGATATCTTTTGATTCCGCTCGGGGAGGCAGGTCGTCGAATTCCGAAAGACCAGCCAGCATGTCAGTGTGCCGTCGACGCCCGAATTTTGGATCACGTCGCTGCCGTTCAGCGGTTTCTCGTAAAGAATGTCCAGAGCGGCAAGAAGGTCCGACGGCACGACCGTGTGCGACAGGTTCGGAAAGGTCGTGCTTTGGCCCGCAGGCGCGCCATGCAACTGGCTGGGCACGGTTACGATCGCGTCGTTCGGCAGATTCTGCAGAATGGAATTTACGGTGGGCACATTGCTCGCCGACGGATGCGTGTAGAGAGCGGCGATAAGGAGATTGATGCCGGCAGCAAGCGCGCTATTGCCGGGATCGGTGGCCGAAACGGCGAGCCAGGATGTGTTGGCGATGGCCGGACCGGAGATTTTTGCACGCGCGACATAAGCGGGCTCGAGCGAATAGACGGCTCCGGTGTTCACCGGCAGCGTCGTTGCCGACAGCGGATCGCCGATACCGGCAAAGCAAAGTTCGACATCATCGTTCCCACACAGCAGACTCCAGAGAAGCCCGGGTGCCGACAGAAGCGGAGCCATTCCGGTATCGTTGCGGTGCGCAATGAGGAACGGCGCCAGTTCCGAGCCTGTCTCCGGCGTATCGAGCGTCACGATCGTATGGAACTGTCCCTGCATGCCGTTTCTGGCCGATGCATATCCCGCGAGTGCGGCATAATTCCGCAACACGAGACCGCCCATGCTGTGCGCCACGATGTCGACGCGTCCGCTGACGATGCGTTCGCTGTCGAGCGTGTCGAAGGTGCCGGCAATGGCCTTTCCGAGCGCGTCCGCCGACGTGTATTCGCAAGGGTCCTGGCCGTCCGTCAGCGGATCCGTCGTCGCGTTGAATCTGAGATAAAGCGAATAACAGATTTGCAGCGGCGGCGCGGACCAGTTGTACGACTGGCCCTGGAGATAGTTTCCGATACCATCCAGGCTGCTTTTGTCGCCCCAAAGACCATGCACCAGCACCACGGGCGGAAGCGCAAGAGCAATCGTGCCTTCCACGCTTCCTTCATTCGGCTGGGATGCGGACACTTCGTCGGACGTGTGGCTGCCCGCGTTTTGCAGGACTCCCGTGAGAGCTGCGGCGTAATATTCGCCGTTGATGTGCCACAGATTCGAGACCGTCAGCGACGCCGTTGCGGCGCCTGCGGGCGCGGTCAGAAACTTGTCTGAATAGGGGCGCAAGCCCACGAGCCCGGTGACATCGGAGATTGTGACCGGGGCGTTCACATTCGTTTCCACCAGCACGATGCCCGCCGCGACACCGTCATCGGTGATTTTCGCCGCCGTGTAGTTGGCGAGAGTGGGGCCGGCTCGCAGGAACGATTCCAGCTGCAGGTTCTGGAGATTGTCCGGCCGGACCAGATAGGGGTCGAGAATGGTCACGGAACCGGCTTCGGCGCGCGTGACCGAGAGCGATGCGCAAATCAGCAACAATGCCGCAAGCGTTTTCATGCTTCACTCGAATCGGTTGGGGTTCAGTTGTCGCTGATGGTGGCAACCTATTCCGAACCGATCGAGTATTCCAGTTAATCCGCAAAAAGGACGCCCGGAGTGGGAACCCGAGCATCATCTCCAGCGAAACCGCTGGGAAACGTTGCTCCCGTCACTGTATTACCGCCGATAATAGGCACGACCGGAAACTATGATTCATGCCCCGTTTCCATCAACCGTTAGGACGGAATGCGGTGCCTGTCGCCAGGTTCGTAAGACGCGAACAACCAACTCATCGCAAAACACGCGGCAACCGCACCCGCAATTTGCGCTGCGACAAACGCCGGTGCGGACACCGGCGCAATGCCGGCGAAGCTGTCGCTCAAGGCGCGCGCGATGGTCACGGCCGGATTGGCGAATGACGTCGAAGCGGTGAACCAGTAGGCGGATGCGATATAGAGGCCCACGAGTGGGGCCACGCGATCGGGGCAGAAGCGCACCGCGCCAAGAATTGTCGCGATCAGGCCGAAGGTCGCCACGAATTCGGAAAACGCCTGGGCCGGTCCGTCGCGCAGCTTCGTCGAAATCTCGAAGACCGGCAGTTCGAACATGAGATGGGCGATAGTGACGCCCGCGATTGCCGAGACGGTCTGCACGACGATGTAGGCGAGGCCCAGCGCGATGCCGAGTTCGCGCTTCATCATGAAGACAAGCGACACGGCCGGATTGAAATGCGCGCCCGATATCGGCCCGAAGATCGAGATCAGCACGACGAGAGCTGCGCCCGTAGCTAACGTATTGGCGAGAAGCGCAATCGCAACGTTCCCGCCCGCCAGCCGCTCGCCCATGATGCCGGAGCCCACCACCGCGGCAAGAAGAAACGCGGTGCCCAACGCTTCGGCTGTGAGGCGGCGGGCAATCACGCGAGCGGCAAATGCATGAGCGCGGCCGTGGCCGGGCATAGGTCCCGGAATTGGCTTGTCTCGGCGATGGCCGGAGGTGCTGCGGATCTGTCCGCCTTTTCGAAACCGTGTTTGGCGAAAAACGCTTCGGCCGATGTCGTGAGAAGCCACAGATCGCGGATGCCGTTGGCGCGCGCGATGTCGAGAAGCTCCGTCAGCAATTTGTGGCCCGCGCCGCACCGGCGTTTGTCCGCCGCCACGACAAGGGATCGCAGCAGACCCACGTCGCCATACGTCGCAAGCCCGCCAAACGCATCGCCGCTCGAAAGCGCGAAATACGCCGCGTCGCCTTCGTGCAAGTCGCTGACCGGCAGACCGGCAGCCTGCAGGCTCGCCACCATGGCAGCGAAAGCGGGTTCACCGGGCGCCAGAAGGGTTAGGCTACTCACGCTTTCGCTTTCGTTTTCTCGGGCGCACCGATCTCGTCGAGGCGCTTCCGGAGCGACATGCGGTCCAGACTGCGAACCGGCAGGTCGGCGAACAATTCGATGCGCCGCTGCAGCAGCGCGAACGCATCGCGGAATGCGGCTGCGATTTCCGCGTCCGTTCCTTCGACCGCCGCGGGATCTGGAATGCCCCAATGCGCCGTCATCGGCTGGCCCGGCCAGACGGGGCAAACCTCATTTGCGGCGTTGTCGCAAACCGTGAACACGAAATCCAAAGGCGGCGCACCGGCCGCGGCAAACTCATCCCAGCTTTTGGATCGCAGCAGGTCCGCCGGAAAGCCGAGGCGCCGCAGCAGCACGAGCGTATGCGGGTTGACCTCGCCATTCGGCTGCGACCCGGCAGAATAGGCGACAAACTTGTCCTTGCCGATCTTGTTCAGGATCGCTTCGCCCATGATGGAGCGCGCCGAATTTCCCGTGCAGAGAAACAGCACATTGTAGGGACGCTGAGGCTGTTCGGTGCGCATCAGCAGCAGCCGGATTTTGCACCGCAAGCCGAAGAGGATTGCGTCACAGCAGGAACCGGCTCGTCTTCGCCGTATGCGGTTGCTTCGCCGAACGTGAAAAATGTCTCCCAGCGAATGCCGGACGGATCGTTGACCCACGCCTTGTTGGATTGCGCATAACAACAGGTTGTCGCTTCCTGATCCCGCGTCGCTTCACCTGCCGCTTTCAGACGTCCGGCAAGTTCACGCAGCTCGTCGTCCGTCTCCACCTGGATCCCGAGATGATCGACGCCGCGGCCGCCGCGCGCGGAAATCGCGAAGTTCACTTTGGGGTCGTCCAGCATCCATTTGGCATAATCGGACTTCGTCACAGAGGGCTTCGCGGCGAACAGGGCCGAATAGAAGCCGATGGACCGTTCGAGATTATCGACGGCGACGTGAACGTGCAGGCGCTTCATGTTTCTCTCCCGGTTTCGTGTCGCAGCAGCGCGACGCAATGTCCGCGAGCGGCGCACACATCTCGGCGCGGCCGCCGCAGCAATCTTCCGTCAGGAAAACGAGCAGATCGCGCATCGCTTCGAAGGCAATCGCATAGATGATCGAGCGCCCCTCGCGCCGCGCCCGCACCATTCCTGCATTGGACAGGACGAGCAGCTGCGCCGACAGCGTGTTGGCCGGCACGCCCAGCTTGCGGGCGATATCGCCCGCAGCCATGCCGTCCGGCCCCGCCTTGACGAGCAGGCGGAAGACTTCGAGGCGTGCATCCTGGGCGATCGCCGAAAGGCGCTTGATGGCCGTGTCCATTTCCATACTTCATTGATTCCGGAAATATCGCAGAGAGTCAAGCGTCCCGCCTGGGAAACGCCATCGCGTTCCAGTGCGACCGGTCGCAACGCCTGCGGCTTCGCGGGCTCGTGCGGAGGGAAGTTGCACGGGCTTTCACGCCGAATTGATGCCGACCAAATATGGCGGCCGCCATCCATCGCGTGAAATCGCGGCACGTCTGCGGCCTTCGACCGTGCACGACGCGGCGCGCACACTCGACCGTGAACGCCGGTTCACGTCTCCGCCATGGACGGCGGAATCGTCCGGTGCGAGAATCCTCTCGTCCTGATCGGGAGGGTCACATGGCAATTCGAAGCGTTTCGGCGATTCTATTGGGCGGCATCGCGCTGGCGGCATTCGCCGCGTTGCCGGCAGAGGCCGCTGTTACCGTACTTGGCAACGGCATCGCGCGGGCCTGTTACGAGGCCGCCGAATTCGGCGGCGACGCGCATGACGGCATTGCGGAGTGTTCCCTCGCCCTCGACGAAGCGGCGATCCCCATTACCGAACGCGCAGCCACCTTCATCAATCGCGGCATTCTCAGATCGCGCAGCAGCGATCCGGACGGCGCGCTGGACGATTACAACCACGGCCTGGAACTCAGACCCAATCTCGGCGAGGGCTATGTCGACCGCGGGGCCGTGATGATCCTGTTCCAGCGCTACGCCGACGCACTGAAGGACATCACCAAGGGCATCGATCTCGGCGCCAACAAACCCGAAATCGCGTATTACGATCGCGCGATCGCCGACGAAGCGTTAGGGGACATTCGCGGCGCCTACGAAGATTACAAAAAGGCTGTCGAGATCGCGCCGGATTTTACACTCGCGACGGAGCATCTTTCACGCTTCAAGGTTGTCATCCACAAGCGTACGGACGGCACCTGACTTTTGTCGGAAATCGAATGGGAAGCGGCGCGGCGTTCGCGCCGATTTCTTTGGGACTCCGAGATTTCCGTCGCGACTCGGGGTCGTCCCTCCCTCCGGCGACAGATTGATACAACTTCCCCATTGCTCGTTCCGCGCACGGGAATATTCCTTATCTCACAGCTTTCGAAGACGCTGCGGAGGGCGGGCAAGTCGAAGCAATGCTCCACCACTCCGCACAAGAGTCGTAGTCGTGCCCGTATCGGCGCTCCATCAAGGGCACGGTTGCGCGGGCGGCTGGACCGGGTTCTGGACCCCGAACCAGGATCATTGTCCGGCCGCCCTACCGCCGAATTCCAGGACATTTCGGCCGGCCGGCGATACCGCCAAGCGCCGGCTGACATTATCGCGAGCGGACCCACGGGACTGAGACATGGGCACCGGTTGCGTTAAGCTGTGTCCGGCAAGAGTCGAGGAGGGGGCCCAGTGAAAATCGGCGCAAATCCGATCCGAAACCCCTCTAGTATCGGTGCCTTGCTTCTTCGCCGGGTCAGAGCGACGGAAACAGGCCTTGTTTTCGCCAAACGAGCGGCTAAGAAGACGCAACCTCCCCAGAGTTCCCAAGCGCCAAGCGAGTTATTCTGATGGAATACCTGCTCCAGACTGCCTCGGTGGTCGCCCTTTCCGCGGCCGTATTGGGCTGCTCGACCCCCGTGCCGCAGGCGCTCAAAGGACCGGACATTCCGGTGGCTTTCACCGCGCCCATCGCCAGCGACGCCGGCATATGGCCCAAGGCCGGCTGGTGGACCGAATTCGGCAGTCCGGAACTCAACGACCTGATCGCCGAAGCGAAAGCCAAGAACTTCAATCTCGCGGTTGCGGTGGCGAGCGTGCTGCAGGCCAAGGCGCAGACGGATGTCGAACGGGCAGCCCTGTTCCCCGACATCAATCTCGAAGGCACCGGGACGCGTCAGAGTTCGCCGGCGTCGACTCTCGTCGTGGGCCCCACGCCGGTGAAAGGAAACATCACCGCAAACAGCTTCGGCCTTTCCGCCGACGCGAGCTACGCGCTCGATTTCTGGGGGCTCGCACAGGACAATCTGCGCGCCGCCGATGAGAGCCTGAAAGCGGCGCGATATAATCAGGAAGTCGTCGCGCTGACGATCACCGAAGACGTCGCAACCACCTATTTCAATGTCCTGTCGCTCCGCCAGCAGATCGGGATCGCCCAACACAATGTCGACGCCGCCAGGAGCATTCTCAAAATCACCCAGGCGCAGGTGACCAACGGCATCGCGTCGAACCTCAACCTCGCCCAGCAGGAAGCGCTGGTCGACAGCATCGAAGCGACGATCCCCGTTCTCAGGGAACAGGAACGCGAAGCGTTGTTTGCGCTGGCCATTCTTCTGGGACGGCCGCCCGAAGGCTTCGACGTCAAGGCGCAGACGCTCGACGCCATCAAGCCGCCCGTCGTCGCGCCGGGGCTCCCGTCGTCGCTCCTCCAGCGCCGCCCGGACGTTGCGCAAGCAGAAGCCAATCTCGCGAGCGCGCATGCCAATGTCGACGCCGCGCGCGCCGCGTTCTTCCCGGCCATTTCGCTGACCGGTAACGGCGGGCTGGCGAGCACCGCGGCGGGCACGCTGTTCATGGGATCGAGTTTTGGCTGGGGCATCGGCGCCCAACTGCTGCAGACCATCTTCGACGGCGGCAAGCTGATCGGCGAAAGCGACGTCGCGAAGGCCGAGCAGAAGGGGCTGCTCGCGACCTATCGCGGCGCGGTCATCCAGGCGTTCTCGGACGTCGAGACCGGGCTGAGCCAGGTTTCGAATTACGCCAGCGAGCAGGACGCGCTGACCCACGAAGTCAAAGACAGCACCGAGGCGTTTCGCATCTCCCAACTGCAATACCGCGAAGGCATCGTCGATCTTCTGACCGTGTTGCAGACGGAGCAGACGCTGTTTACCGCCGAGCAGACACGGGCGCAGGCGCAATTGGCGCACGCACAAGCGATTGTCGGCCTTTACAAGGCCATGGGTGGTGGCTGGTCGGAAGACCCACAGGACGCCACCCAGGCGATCCCGGCCGGGACAATGCCGGTCGCACCGCCAACGTCGGCAGAGCCCGCAGCGGCAACATCGCCAACTCCCGAGCCGGCGCCGAGCAAGTAAGCAAAAGCTTAAAATCGGTCACGGCCCCCTCCGCCTCGCTGCGCTCGCGCGAAATTCGCCGTCCGGTTGCAAGCCTTGCTTAACGGGACTTGCGTATCCTGATCCTTGCCCTTTTGGGCGGGGAGCCGAAATGTGACGACACAGGAGGATCCGGAGGCGGCGCTGGGCAGCGAAGGCGCGCAATTTGCGTTGGCCGAACGCGCCGCGCGCTTCGGGTATTGGCGCCTGCACCTTTCGGACAATCACGTCACCTGGTCGCCCGGCATGTATCGCCTGCTGGGCGTCGATCCGAACGAGAAAGCCGACAACAATTGGCTCCTCGCGCAGATCGAAGACGAAGATGCCCGCATGATCCTCGAGAAAGTGAACCAGGCGATCAAGACCCGCTCGCCGTTTCAATATCGCAGCCGTTCGAAAGACCCCAACGTGGCCGCGCCCATCGTCGACACACATGGCGAAGTCGAGATCGGAGCGGACGGCCGCGTCGTGTCGGTGATCGGTGTTTGCCACGACGTGACGCGTCAGGTGATGGCGGAAGCGGAACGCGAGAACGCGCAACGCGCCTATCGGACGATTGCCGAGGAAGCATCCGATATCATCTTCCTGCACGAGAACGGGCACATCGTGTTCGCCTCCGGCGCGCTCGAACGCATTCTCGGACGCACGCCCGAGGAGTTCCAGGACGGCCGCTATCTCGACCTCGTTCATCCCGACGACCTCGAGGAAGCGAAAAAAGTGCGCGGGCGCCCGCCCAAAGGCGAAGTGCGCACGGCGACCTATCGCAACCGGCACGCCGACGGGCATTATGTCTGGATCGAGACGCGCACGCGCGGCATCTACGACGAGGCGACCGGCGCATTCCAGTGCGAGATCAGCGTGGGCCGCGACGTGACGGAGCGCCGCGAGCAGGAATTGAAAATGCGCGCGGCGCAGGAACGCGCCGAAGCCGCAAGCCGCGCCAAATCCCTGTTCCTTGCCAATATGAGCCACGAACTGCGCACGCCGCTGAACGCGATCATGGGGTTTTCCGACATGATGCGCAGCGAATCGTTCGGCCCGCTCGGCCACGACCGGTACCGCGAATATGCCGCGACCATCTGCAGTTCGGGCCAGCATCTGCTGGATCTGATCACGGACATTCTCGACACGGCCAAGATCGAAAGCGGCAAGCTCGAGCTGCATCCGGAAGAGATCGATCTGGACGGCGCCGTCCGCGAATGTACCCATCTTCTGGACATGCGCGCGAAAGAAGCGGGCCTCGAACTGCACGTCGATATCGGCGCACACGCATCGGAATTGACGGCGGATCGCCGCGCGGTGAAGCAGATACTGCTCAATCTGCTTTCCAATGCGATCAAGTTCACGCCGGCGGGCGGCCATGTCGCTGTCGAAACGTCCTGGCGTCCCGGATTTCTTGCACTCTCGGTGCGCGACGATGGCCTCGGCATTCCGGCAGACCAGATTCCGCGGCTGGGCCGTCCGTTCGAACAAGTTTGCGTCGATCCGTTGCTTGCCAAAGGCGGCAGCGGATTGGGCCTCGCCCTCGTTCAGGCGCTCGCGCAAAAGCATGGCGGGGCCATGCGGATTGAAAGCGAGCAAGGCTCCGGCACGACCGTCACGGTCGAATTCCCGGTGCAAGAAAAGCTGCGCGCCGCGTCGTAGTTTGATCTTGCAGATACGATTTGGGATTGAGCCAAATCTCAAATTCACCATGGCCGGGCGTGACCCGGCCACCCAGCCAGCGAGCGTCTGCGAGCTGAATTATGCAGCTACAGCGCAGAGTTTATTCGCCGCGCAGACGCGCGGC
>PLJH01000009.1 GCA_003139615.1 Alphaproteobacteria bacterium | reverse complement strand
ACGGAAGAACCATCGCTCGGGCTTGCGCCCACGTCGCTGCCCCCCGCTTCTTTGGCGAAGGCCGAGGCCTATCGGGTGCTGGCGCGCAAATACCGCCCGCAGGACTTCACGGGCCTGATCGGGCAGGACGCGCTTGTCCGCACGCTCAAAAACGCGTTCGCCACGGGCCGCATCGCCCATGCCTTCATGCTCACCGGTGTGCGCGGCGTGGGCAAGACGACGACGGCGCGCATCATCGCCCGCGCCCTCAACTGCATCGGGCCGGACGGCACGCGCAAGGAGCCGACGATCCAGCCCTGTGGCGTGTGCGATCCCTGCATCGCGATTGCCGAATCGCGGTACGTTGATGTTCAAGAAATGGATGCGGCGTCTCGCACAGGGATCGACGACATCCGCGAGATCATCGAAGGCGTGCGCTATGCGCCGGCCAGCGCGCGTTACAAGGTCTACATCATCGACGAAGTGCACATGCTCTCCAAGCAGGCGTTTAACGGCCTGCTCAAGACGCTGGAAGAGCCGCCCCCGCATGTGAAGTTCATCTTCGCCACCACGGAAATCCGCAAAGTGCCGGTGACGGTGCTGTCGCGCTGCCAGCGTTTCGATCTGCGTCGGATCGAGACGGAAGAGTTGGTTTCGCATCTGCAATCCATCGCGAAGAAAGAGAACGTGAATATCGAGCGCCCGGCGCTGGCGCTCATCGCGCGCGCGGCCGAAGGCTCGGTGCGCGATGCGTTGTCGCTGCTCGACCAGGCGATTGCGCATGACGAAGAGCACGCGATCACGGTCGAAAGCGTGCGCGACATGCTGGGGCTGGCGGATCGCAGCCGCATCCTCGATCTGTTCGAGAAGACGATGGGTGGCAACGTGCAGGACGCGCTCGCCGGTCTCACCGAACTCTACGACCGCGGCGCCGATCCGCTGGTGGTGATGCAGGATCTGTTGGAGACCACGCATTTCCTCACGCGCATCAAGGTGGCTCCCGGTGCCGAAGGTTTTTTCGATGGCGGCTCGAGTGAAGCCAAGCGCGCGGCCGAGATCGCGACCAAGCTGCCGGTGCCTGCGCTCACCCGTGCCTGGCAGATATTGCTCAAGGGCCTGTTCGAAGTGCGCGATGCCGTGCGCCCGATCGCCGCCGCCGAAATGGCGCTGATCCGCCTCGCCTATGCCGCCGATCTTCCGCCGACAGATAGACTGGTGCGGGAGTTGTTGGACGCTCCTTCCAACCCTCCCCTTGCGGGAGGGTCGAAATCTGCGAAGCAGATTTCGGGGAGGGAAGAGCACTCGGTCTCGACGGTTAGCCCCTCCCCGAAAATGACTTCGTCATTTTCGACCCTCCCGCAAGGGGAGGGTGGGGCGTTAGCGGCTACTGCGCCAAAAATGGATTCGGCACCTACACCGGTGCTGCGTTCACTCGAAGAGATCGCAGCCTTGGCCGGCCAGCGCGGTGCCGCCGTCCTCAAGGTGCACATCGAAAACGACATGCATCTCGTCAGCCTCGAGCCCGGTCGGATCGAATTCCGGCCAAGCGCGCGTGCGCCGCGCACATTGGCCGCCGATCTCGCACAAAAGCTCAAAGAGTGGACCGGCATCCGCTGGGTGGTGACGGTTGCGCGCGAAGGCGGTGCGGCCACGCTTGGCGATTCGAAGAAAGCCGCGCATGCCGCGAAGCTCGAAGCTGTCGCGCAGGACCCGATGGTGCGCGCGGTTCTCGATCGCTTTCCCGGCTCCGAAATCGTGCATGTGCGCGAGAAGATGGAAGACGATGTTCCGTCCGCATCGGAAGACGCTTCCGAATAATGGCGAACCTTCCTGCCGGCCTCGAAATCGAAAGACTGGTGCAGCTGCTGGCGAAGCTGCCGGGCCTCGGCCCGCGCTCGGCGCGCCGGGCTGCTCTCGTGCTTCTCAAGAAGCGCGAGGCGTTGCTGGAACCGCTCGCGACCGCGATGCAGGAAGCAGCGGCCGCGATCCGCGTCTGCGAAACCTGCGGCAATCTCGATACGACGACGCCGTGCTCGCTGTGCCGCGATCCGCGCCGCGACGAACATGTGCTGTGCGTGGTTGAGGACGTGGCGGATCTCTGGGCGTTGGAGCGCGCGAGCGTTTTCCGTGGGCGTTATCATGTGCTGGGCGGCTCGCTCTCGGCCCTCGACGGCGTGACACCAGAACGCCTCAACATCGCCTCGCTGATGGCGCGCATCGGCAACGGGATCGAGGAAGTGATCCTCGCCATGAACGCAACCGTCGAAGGCCAGACGACGGCGCACTACCTGATGGATATCCTGACGCCCTCCGGCGTAAAGGTAACGCGCCTCGCCCATGGCGTGCCCGTGGGCGGCGAACTCGATTATCTCGATGAAGGTACGCTCTCGGCAGCCTTCAAGGCCCGACGGGCGATGTAAGACGCCTACACAACCGCAGAGTCTCAGTGAGCGTCAGCCGTAGTCACATAGATCTTCTTCTCGCCATACGCGAAATACAGGTGCAACTTTCTGAGTTCACTCAACGTCAGCACAAAATCGCCGGACGTCTCACAGCTCAACAGGAAAGGTGCGCGCTTGATCTGGTGATTGTCGCAATGCTTCCAAACATCGTCATCGGAATAGATGAAGAGATTGGGGTTCAGAATCTTGACGCCTCCCACTTCAAGCGTCTTGAAAGGGTATTTATAGACAGTCTCGGTTCCGTGGCTAACCTCGGTCGTGGCTACGAGTCCGGGCGATCCCGGCGCCAAGTTGAACAACTGTCTTGCGAGGCTCAACGGCAAAAAGCTGTGGTCATCCATGGTACTGAACGCGACAAACACAGATTGACCATCGAGCTGCATGGGGATGCGCTGGATAAATTGCCAAACTTCGCTCTGTTGCATCGGAACTGACGCATAGTTCTTGGTCCAATAGACGACTTGGCCCGGGCAATGATTCTGCGAAAACAAATTGATCTTGTTCTTTGCAAAATCGAGTTCCACATCGAAGCCGGACAACAAATCGAGTCCGAGAATTCCGATCGCCCGTTTGTCAGGAACATTGAATTTCGGGACGATCAGGAGTCGAACGTCGGTGCCGCTCTGACCGCCGATTTGAAGCGATGGAACGATCGCCGTGTCCCTGATCGCCTGGCCGAGAACAAAAGGCATGGATGGTCGCTCGAGTCGCGAGTGGTCGAATTGCGACTGGTCGACAAAATTGAGATCGATCGAGCTGAACGGCGCGTCGATCTCGACGTAAAAGTAGCGCGGGATGCCGGACACCAAGAGCGACACCAGGATGTGGCCATCGGTCGACGGGATCATGTCCAACGATGCGGCCTGCATCAGCTTGCAATCTTGCGCTCGCGCGGGCATCGCGAACAGAAGGAGGCTGATGAACGCTGTTGCTACTGCGATAACTCGCCTGAAATGGCTCATCTGACGCCCCCAGCGGTCAACTGACGCTAAAGGCGGTCCAGCCCAGACGCAAGCCGCGGCTAAGATCACCGTCACGCAGTCTTCAGTATGCGATTGAACTCTCAATGAATTCGCGCGTTGCCTAAATTCGGGAGGCAGTGCCATGCGAGCGCCACGAATATTCGGACGAATGCAAATCTGGGCGATCCTGGCGATCGCCGCGCTGATGGGCGCTGCTTAATCCGCAGCCGGTAACGCCTTGCCTCCGGCGATCGGCGGGAGTTCGACCGCCTCGATCGCGGTCGCGCGCTTAATGATCTTTTCGGTCGAAATCGCGATATCTTTCAAGTCGCTTTCGACTTGTCCGAAATGGCTTGAAAGCTTGCCGACGCGCTCGCCCAGGCGCTTCACGTCCTGCAGCAACGTCCCAACCTCGCGCTGAATCAGGTGCGCCTGCTCGCGCATGCGGGCATCGCGCATGAGAGTCTGGATCGTATTGATCGCCAGCATGAACACATGCGGCGACACGATCACGACCTGCTGGCGGCGCGCTTGCTGGATCACTTCGCTGAAATTGGTATGCAGCTCGGCGTAAATCGATTCCGACGGCACGAACATGATGGCCGGCGTCTGCACTTCGCCGGGGATCAGATATTTCTCCGCGATGTCCTTCACATGTTTCAGCATGTCGGATTTCAGACGCGCCGACGCGACCTTCCGTTCCTCGTCGGTCGCCAAACCACGCAAAGCCTCGAAGGCCTCCATGGGAAATTTCGAATCGACCACGATCACGCCCGCCACGTTCGGAATGCGGATGATGCAATCGGGCCTTTTGCCGTTCGAAAGCGTCCACTGGAAATCGTAATGCGTAGGCGGCAGCTGATCGGCCACGATCGCTTCCATCTGCGCCTGGCCGAAGGCGCCGCGGGTCTGCTTGTCGGAGAGGATTTCCTGCAGCGAGACCACCTGGCCCGACAACGCCGCGATGTTCTTCTGCGCCTCGTCGATCACGGTCAGCCTTGTCTGGATGCCGCTCAGCGTTTCGGTCGTCTTGGCCGTCGATTCCTTCAGGCCTTCACCCAGCCGTCGATCAAGCGCTTCGATGCGCTCGGCGAGCATGCGCTGAAGTTCCGTCTGGCCGGCGATGGCCTGGGCGAAGCGGCCGGAGATTTCGCTTTGCGTGGCCGCGAGCGCATCCAGCCGGGGGACCACCGGCTCCGGGGCTTTGCCTTGCCCGCGCAACGCGATGAAAACGGCCGCCAGCGCCGCCACGAGCGCAGCAACCACAAGCACGATAGTGAGAAATTCCATTCGTTAAGCCCTGTTGAGCCCCAGCCTTGACCGGGGGAAGACCCTCGCCTATTTCGGGGTCATGGCTGTTCGAACCATCCTTACCGCGCCCGATCCGCGCCTCAAAGCGATCTCGCAGACCGTCGAGACCGTGGACAACAACCTGCGCCGTCTGGCCGACGACATGTTCGAAAGCATGTATGCGGCGGACGGGATCGGGCTTGCCGCCATCCAGATCGGCGTAGCCAAACGCGTGTTGGTGATGGATTTGAACCCGAAGAAGGGCGAGAAGGAACCGCGCCTTTTCATCAATCCGAAAATCGTCTGGACCTCAGACGATGTGGCCGTGAGCGAAGAGGGCTGCCTGTCGGTGCCGGACATCTGGGAAGATGTCGAGCGCCCCGCCCAGATCCGCGCCGAATATCTCGACCGCGACGGCAGGCTGCAGACGCTGGACGCGGAAGGGTTGCTCGCGACGTGCCTGCAGCACGAGATGGATCATCTCGAAGGCATTCTTTTTCTCGACCATCTCTCCAAACTCAAGCGCTCGATCGCGCTGCGCAAGCTCGCCAAGGCCAAGCGGCTCAAAGAAACAGGCTGAGGGGCATGACGCTCCGTCTCGCCTTTCTGGGCACGCCCGATTTCGCGGTGCCGACCCTCGTCGAGTTGATCGGGCAAAGTCACGATATCGCCGCGGTCTATTCGCAACCCGCGCGTCCGAAAGGACGCGGGCTTACGGCCGAACCGTCGCCCGTCGCGCGACAGGCGGAGCTGCATGGACTTGCGCTGCGCACGCCGGAAACGCTGAAGAACGCGGACGCACAGGCTGAGTTTGCGGCGCTCAATCTCGATGCGGCAATCGTCGTCGCCTATGGACTCATTCTTCCCAAACCGATTCTCGATGCGCCGCGGTTGGGATGCTTCAATCTGCATGGTTCCTTGTTGCCGCGCTGGCGGGGCGCGGCGCCCATCCAGCGCGCAATCATGGCCGGCGATGCGAAAACCGGTGTCATGGTCATGCGCATGGAAGAGGGGCTCGATACGGGGCCGGTGTTGATGGCGGAGCGTGTTGCCATCGGCCGCAAGACCTATGGCGATCTGCGCGACGAACTCGCCCGCCTGGGCGCCGATCTGATGGCGCGCGCGATGGCCGCGCTCGAACGCGGGACCATTGAGGAACACGCGCAGCCGGCCGAGGGCGCGACCTATGCGAAGAAAATCCTCAAGGACGAAGCACGCATCGACTGGTCGAAACCGAGCAGCGAGATCGATTGCCTGGTCCGCGGCCTGTCGCCCTCGCCGGGCGCCTGGTGCGAGATGCGCGGCGAACGGATGAAGATTTTGTACGCCGACCCGGTGGACGGACAAGGCGAGCCGGGCGAGATTCTGGACGAGCGGTTGACAATTGCCTGCGGGCAGGGCGCGTTGCGCGTGGCAAGGCTCCAGCGGGCCGGTCGTGGGCCGATGCAGACGCAGGACTTTCTGCGGGGCTTTTCGCTCAAACCGGGGGAACGCGTGTGACGATATTGAGACCCTCACTCTTGCGGCGCATCTCGAATTCGATCCGCCTTTCGCGGCGCAAGCGGATCGCGACGGTCGATGTGACCGCGAATGGTTTCGTCTATTCGCAAGGCCGGAAATCCGTCGACGTGCCCTGGGGCGACATTTCGCAAATCGATGCCGGCGTGCGCGATTATTTCACCTTCGACTCGTTCTACATCGTCGTGTTCGCGCGCGAGAAGAAGCTTGTCATCGAGGAACTCGACGACGGCTTCCGCCAACTCGAATTCGCGATTCACGAACGCTGGCCGCAGACGCGCGAGCGTTGGCTGCAACTCCTCTCCGTTCCGCTGCATCAGGCGCATTACGAGACGCTGTGGAAACGTTGAGCGATGCCGCGCTACCGGCTTTCGCTCGAATATGACGGCGGTCCGTTTGTCGGTTGGCAGCGCCAGGACAATGGACCGAGCATTCAGGCGGCGCTTGAGCAGGCGATCTTCAAGCTTTCCGGCGAGACCGTCACGGTTACGGGCGCGGGCCGCACCGATGCCGGGGTGCACGCGTTGGGTCAGGTCGCGCATTTCGATCTCGAAAAAACCTTTCCCGGCGATACGATTCGCGATGCGCTGAACCACTATCTGAAGCCGGATCCCGTGGCCGTGCTGGAGGCGGATGTTGCGCCGGCGGATTTCCATGCGCGGTTCTCGGCAATCGGCCGTCACTATTGCTATCGCATCGTCTGCCGCCGCAGTCCGTTGGCGCTGGAGCGCGGGCATGCGTGGCATGTCGTGCGCGCGTTGGACGGCGAAGCGATGCACGAAGCGGCGCAGACCCTGGTGGGCCGTCACGACTTCACCACCTTTCGTGCCGCGGAATGCCAGGCGAAATCGCCGGAGAAAACTTTGGATCGTCTGGATGTCGCGCGCGAAGGCGATGGATTGCGCATCGAGGCGTCCGCGCGATCCTTCCTGCACCATCAGGTGCGCTCGATGGTCGGAACGCTCAAGCTGGTCGGCGAAGGCAAATGGAAACCGCGCGATGTGGCGCGGGCGCTCGCTGCGCGCAATCGCGCGGAATGCGGAACGGTCGCGCCTCCGGAAGGGCTTTATCTCTCGCGGGTGGATTATCCCGCGGCCTGAAGGTCGACGAGTTCGACATTGTCGGGCGCATACCCAAGAAATATCTGCCCCACGCGCGCGAAACGCTCAACAGAATCGGTCGCGAGAAATTCGTGCCGCGGCGTTTGCACCGATTTATTTGCAAAGCCTCTTTCGGCGAGCAATTTCGCGACCGCATCGGCTGTGGTCGCGGCGCTATCGACCAGGACGACGTCCGGACCTGCAACAGATGCAATGACGTTCTTCAGAACGGGAAAATGCGTGCAGCCGAGCACAAGTGCGCGGGGCCGCTCCGCGGAATTTGCGAACAGCTCTTTAAGATAGTGTTCTGCTGCGAGTTGCGTGATCGGGCTGTCGATCAAACCTTCTTCGGCAATCGGCACGAATAGCGGACACGCTTGCTGCATCACGCGAATGTTCGGCGCCAATGCGTGAATTGCGCGTTGATAAGCGCCGCCATTGACCGTGCCTTCGGTTGCAATGACCGCGATGGGGCCGTCGGGTGCGGCTGCGATCGCGGCCTCCGCACCGGGCTCGACAACACCGATGACCGGTGTTGGCGCGAGCGCTGCACCAAGCGCAGGAAGCGCCACGGCCGATGCTGTGTTGCAGGCGACAACGACGAGCTTCACATGCCGGCGCATCAACGCGCCCGCCGCCTGCACGGCGTAGCGCGTGACGGTTTCGCCGCTTTTGGTGCCATAAGGCAACCTGGCCGTATCGCCGAGATAGACAAAGCTTTCTTGCGGAAGCCGCGCCATCAGCGCGCGCATGACCGTCAATCCGCCCATCCCGGAATCGAAAATGCCGATAGCTCGCGAGGCGTCACTCACTGCGGCGGGGCGGAGAAATAGGATTCAAGAATAGCCGCGTAGATATCCGCGAGCCGGTTGATCTCTTCGATGGCCACGCACTCATCGACCTTGTGCATGGTCGAACCCGGCAGACCGACTTCGGCGACGGGGCAATAGTCCTTGATGAAGCGCGCATCGGACGTGCCGCCGCCGGTCGAGAATTCGGGAGTCATGTTGGTAACGCGTGCGATGGCTCGCGCGAGAAGCTCCGTATAGGCGCCGGGCTTGGTGAGGAACGACACGCCGCTCACGCTCGATTCGATCGCAATTTCGCTTCCGGTTTCGTGCGCGACTTCGCCCGCGATCTGCTCGGCCCTCCGGAGCAGACTCTCGGCCGTGTGCAGATCGTTGAAACGGATATTGCATGCCGCTCGTGCTTCGGCCGGCGAGACATTCGACGCGGGATTGCCGACATCGAACGTCGTGAAGACGAGCGTGGACGGCTCGAAGTGATCCGTACCCGCATCCAACGGCTCCGCATCGAGCCATGTCACAAGGCGCGCGAGCACGGGAATCGGATTGAGCGCATTTTGCGGATAGGCCGTGTGGCCCTGGACCCCGCGTACTGTGAATGCGATCTTCATGCTGCCGCGGCGGCCGATCTTGATCGTGTCGCCTGCGCGCGCCGTGGATGTCGGTTCGCCGACGAGGCAATGATCGAGGCGCTCGCCCTTGTCGCGCAGCCATTCCAGCACCGCTTTCGTGCCGTTGATCGCAACACCTTCCTCATCGCCGGTGATGAGCAAGCCGATCGAACCTTTGAGTTCGCCTTTTTCAAGTTGGCGCGCGGCAGCGGCTGCGAATGCTGCAATGCCCGATTTCATGTCGGCAGCGCCGCGGCCATAAAGCACGCCGTCGCGGATCTCGGCCGCGAACGGATCGGCGCGCCACAGTTTGGCATCGCCCGGCGGCACGACATCGGTGTGTCCTGCGAAGCAGAAATGCGGTGCCTCGGTCCCGATCCGCGCATAGAGATTGTCGATCGGCGTCGTTCCCAGCGCCTCGAAGCGCAACCTGTGACAAGCAAAGCCCAGCGGTTTGAGGACAGCCTCCAGCACGCCGAGCGCGCCGGCATCGTCGGGCGTCACGGATGGGCGGCGGATAAGAGCCTGGGCCAGTTCAACGGGGTCGGGAATGCTCATGGTCTTGCGGTTTAGGCCGGGCGCCGGGTTATGGTCAATCAAGACAAAATCGGGAGGCAAAATCATGGCCGGACGCCTGGAAGGCAAAGTCGCCGTGATCACGGGTGCGGCAAGCGGCATCGGCCGGGGCACCGTCGATCTGTTCGTCAAGGAAGGGGCGCGGGTGATCGCGGCCGACATCCAGGACGACAAGGGCGCGCACATCGAAGAGGACCACAAGGGTAACGCCCGCTATGTGCGCTGCGACGTGTCGCTGGAAAGCGATATCGAAGCGGCGGTTGCAGCGGCCACCCAACATTTCGGCAAGCTCGATTTCCTGTTCAACAATGCGGGCACGGGCGGTGCGCGCGATGCGGCGGACGCCGTGACCGCCGAAGGCTTCGATGCCGTCATGCACCTGCATGTGCGCGCGGCATTGTTCGGCATCAAATATGCCGCGCCCGCAATGCGTGCGAATGGCGGCGGCTCGATCCTCTCAACGGCTTCGGTGGCCGGTCTGCAGGCGGGCTACGGGCCGATCCTCTATTCCATCGCCAAGGCCGCCATCGTGCATATGACGAAAGTGACAGCGCCGCATCTCGCGGCGGACAACATCCGCGTCAATTGCATCTGTCCGGGCCTGATCGCGACCAACATTTTCGCGCAGGGCATGGGAATCCCAAGCCAGATCGGCGAGACGCGTCTCGATGCGATCGCGGACGCCGCAAAGAATTCGCAACCGATCCGGCGCGGTGGCCGTCCGCGCGACATCGCGGAAGCGGCGCTCTATTTCGCAAGCGACGGATCGGATTGGGTCACCGGCCAGGCGCTCGCCGTCGATGGCGGTATCACGCTTGGGCCCAACGACATGGCGCAAATGACCGTCTTCGCGCCCATCGTGCAGGCGCTGGGTGTGGATGAAGAAACGCTGGCGCAAATCATCGCGGGGCGGGTGTAGATCGCCGCAACCATTTTGCTGCGAGATCAGCCCGATGGTGCCAGTGGGTCCGGCCCAAAGCGGTTGTCGCCACGCGTGCCGCGCAAACAATAGAGCTCGATAAATGCCCAAATATTGAGGGCAAAAGCAGCAATTCGAAAAACCCCCATCGTGTCAGAATGAAGAAAGCCGAGCGCCCACGGAACATAGATGAACAGGATAATCCACAATCCATTTTTATTTCGGTCGTGCAATCTCTTTACACCGATAGTCAGACTCAGAAATGCGATAATGAGCCAAAGAGGCAACATCAGCATCAACGCCTTTTGCCCTGTTGGAGTGTTGAAACCATCTGTTGAAAAGAGACGACCGACTTCCTTCCACGAAACTCCCAGGTAATTTGTGACGAACCCTTCATAGATGAGGGCAGGAACCAGAATCAGCCCGAGAAAAAGCCATTGTTTCGCGCGATTCAATCGCCCATTGAAGCTGAAAAAGTAGTGACCCCAATCCATCGAGTGATTCCTCCTAATCCCGCAGCAGTTCGTTGATCGACGTCTTCGCCCGCGTGCGTTCGTCGACGCGTTTGACGATGACGGCGCAATAGAGCGAGGGTCGGTCGGGGCCGGCGGGCATCGTTCCCGACACAACGACGGAATAGGGCGGCACGCGGCCATAAAAGATTTCACCCGTCGCGCGATCGACGATCTTGGTCGACTGGCCGAGATAGACACCCATCGACAGCACCGAACCTTCGCCCACGATCACGCCTTCGGCCACTTCGGCGCGTGCGCCGATGAAGCAATTGTCTTCGATGATCACGGGGGCAGCCTGCACGGGTTCCAGCACGCCGCCGATGCCGGCGCCGCCCGAGATGTGGCATTTCTTTCCGATTTGCGCGCAAGAACCCACGGTCGCCCAGGTGTCGACCATCGTGTTCTCGTCGACATAGGCGCCGACATTGACGAAAGAGGGCATCAGCACCACGCCCTTGCCGATGAAGGAGGAATGACGCACCACCGCACCGGGCACAGCGCGAAAGCCGGCCGCGCGAAAGCGTTGCTCGTCCCAGCCCAGGAATTTCGAATCGACCTTGTCCCACCACGGCGCGCCGCCGGGTCCGCCTTCGATCGTGCTCATATCGCGCAGGCGAAACGACAACAGCACGGCCTTCTTGAGCCATTGATGCACGACCCATTCGCCATTGTGTTTTTCGGCCACGCGCGCAGTGCCCGAATCGAGCGCGTCGAGGGCGTGCTCGATGGCTTCGCGCACGGGGCCTTTTGTCGACGCGTTCAGCGTGTCGCGCGCGTCCCATGCGTCGTCGATGATTTTGGCGAGTTCCATGTCAGATCCTGATCGAATGAAGAAACTGGGGAAGGTCTTCGATGACGTGATGGATATGTTCGGGTCCGATGACGGGATATTCCGGTCCCTGCTTGGACCATGCCGAACCGTTTCGCAGCCACACCGTTGTCCAGCCCAAAGCATGCGCCGGTACGAGATTGCGCGCGACGTCTTCGAACATGGCGCTCTTCTCCGTCGCAACGCCTGATTTCGCGAGCACTGCGCGATAGGAGCGTTCGTCGGGCTTCGGGCGATAGCCGATGGTCCGGATGTCCCAGATTTCGTCGAAGAGAGAGTTGAGCTTCAAGCGCGTGAGCACGCGCTCGGCGTGATTGCGGCAACCATTGGTGAAAACGAAGCGCTTGCCCGGCAGAAGCGCCAGCGCAGACGCGAGCGCAGGGTCGGGTTCGAGCACCGACAGATCGATATCGTGAACGCTTGCGAGAAAGTCTTCGGGGTCGATCCCGTTGATTTTCATGAGTCCGTTCAAGGTCGTCCCATGGTCGCGGTAATAGGCTTTCTGGACAGCGCGCGCGGACTCGAAATCGAGGCCCAGCAAATCCTGCACAAAGGCGGTCATGCGCGCATCGACCTGGACGAACAGGTCGCTGTCGGCAGGATACAGCGTGTTGTCGAGATCGAAGATCCACGCCCCGACATGCCGGAAATCCGGACCCGTCCGTTGCGCGCTTTTGGCGTTCATTTCGACCGTTCGCATGCGGCGAAGATGGTCGATGCCCCGGGCTTAGGCAAGCATCCGTTTATCTTGCGCTAACCACAACCATTCAACAGGTCTTAATTGAAAGTTGCCGATACTCGATGCGCGGAAATGCGCTTGGCGGCCCCGGGAAAATTGCATGGCGGCGGAGGATCGAAAGGATTGGCGGGATTTGCTTTCCGCGCAGTTGAGCCGCGAGGCGATGCTGAAAATCCTGGAAGTACACGACAAGGCCGCACGCGAGGCGCTTGCCAAGCGCACGGATGCCTCGCCGGAAGTTCTTTTTCTGCTCGCCAATGAAGGCAGCGAGGCCGCGCGCCGGGCCGTCGCGGCCAATCCGTCCGCGCCGGCGCATGCCAATCGCCTTTTGGCGGACGACGCGGACGATGAGGTTCGGGTCGAATTGGCCCGCAAGATCGGCCGTCTGCTCCCGGATTTGACGGCCGACGAAAGCAAGCGCCTGCGCGATCTCACCATTGAGACGCTCGAACGACTCGCCCGCGACCAGCTTGTGCGCGTGCGCCAGATCCTGGCCGAAGAGATCAAGCATCTCGATTGCGTGCCCAGAGCGGTCATCAAGCGCCTGGCGCGCGATGTGGAATCGGTGGCGGCGCCCATCCTCGAATATTCGCCGCTGCTGTCCGACGCCGATCTGATCGAGATCGTCACCACAGCCCAGGCGCGCTTTGCGCTTCTGTGTGTTGCCAAACGCAGGCCGCTCAGCCCCAGCGTATCGGAGGTCGTGGCCGCGGCCCTCGATGTGCCCGCGGTCGCGGCGCTTCTCGCCAATTCCGGTGCCCATATTCGCAGGCAGGCACTCGACAAGATCGCCGACCAGGCCGTGAAGGTCACCGAGTGGCATATGCCGCTTGTGCTTCGCAACGATCTCTCCAAACGTGCGATGCGGAGGCTGGCAGGTTTCGTGAGTTCCGCGCTGATCGCAAAGCTCGCATCGCGCGGCGGCCTCGACGAGAAAACCCGCCGGCATTTGAAACAGCGGATGCAGGAAAGGCTGGACAAGGAAGGCATCGATCCCGAAGCGCCCAAGGGCACGGACGTCGCTGCCTTGTTCAAGGCCGGCAAGCTGAACGACAGCTTCGTCGAAAGTGCGGTCGAAATGGGCCGCCGCGAAACCTTGATCACGGCGCTGTCCCTGCTTGCAAAAGTGCCGGAGGATTCCGTGCGCCGAATTCTTCAATCCGGTTCAGCCAAGCCCGTGACGGCGCTCGTCTGGCGGGCGAAGCTCACTATGCGGGTGGCTTTCAAGATCCAGTCCTTCGTCATGCATCTGGCGGCGGGCGAATTGCTGCCGGCGCGGGAAGGGGTGCATTTCCCGCTGACGGAGGACGAGATGCGCTGGCATCTCAATTATTTCGGCGTGCGCGGCTGAACGATTTTCGGGGCGGGCGCCAGCAAGCCGTCCTTGCCGACATGGGCTGCATATCCCGCCCGGCCTTTGACATCCGTGACGGCGAAACCGGCTTCCGTCAGCCCCCGCGACGCGCATTTGTCGGTGCCGAAAACTTCGAACTCGATATTGGTGACGCAGAATTTCATCGGCCCCTTCACCAGATAGGCGTTGGTGTGGTTCTCAACCAACAGATAGACCTTGTCCGTTGCGAGAGGGTCGGTGATGGTTTTGGCGCAGCCGGCGGGCGGTACCTTCCACCAGCCGCGCGACACCCAGTTGGCACCGCTCTTGAGTCCGATCGCGGTCCAGACATCGCCGTCGCTGTCGTTGCACACGGAATAGCCCGCAGGGGCGGACGCTTTGAGCGCCTCGGTCTCCAGCGCTGCATAGAGATCCGCGTTCGATGCCGTTTCCGACAATTTCATGTGCTTGCGGAAAGCGATCATCGCATCGTCGCGGCTTTTGTTGCCGTTCGCGTCGTCGGGGCCGACCTTGTAGCCGATATCGTTGAGCAACCGCTCGATACCCGCAACGCGCGCCACATCCAGCGAGGGGATGAGCGGAGATTCCGTCAACGTGGTCGTCCAGGATTTCTTGCCATGCGTGGCCAAGGCTGCAAATGGAAGCTGGAAAGTATCGTCGCCCTGGCAGCCCGGAACCGTAAGGGGAGACTGGAGCGCAAAATTGGCGTCCTTCGCGCATAGCCGGAGATTGCCGCCCCAGGCGCGCGCGAGGCCGGAATGCGCCTGGGAGGATTTCGCATAGATGTAATAGGTCGGCGCGGTCAGCGGATCGGGGAATACGGCCGCGCAATCGCCCGGCACGATTCTCGTCCAACCGCGCGTGAACATGTTCGCGCCGGCCTGATAGCCGCCCGCCGTATAGAGGATATAGCTCGTCTGGTTGCAGATATTCAGCGCGGCGCTCGCGGGCGCGCTTTGCAGCGCAGCCGTCACGAAAGCCAGCACGGCACAAGCCCGCAGGATGCGCGTCATTCGGCCGTGATCATGGTGCCCGCGCCATGCTCGGTAAACAGTTCGAGCAACAGCACGTGTGGAATGCGTCCGTCGAGGATTACGGCCGCATGAACGCCGGCCTCGACGGCATCGATGGCCGTTTCGATTTTTGGAATCATGCCGCCGGAAATGGTTCCGTCGGCGATCAGCGCGCGCGCTTCGGCGACGCTGAGGCGCTGGATCAATTTTCCTTCGCGATCGAGCACGCCTTCCACATCCGTCAGCAACAAAAGCCGTGCGGCCGACATGGCGCTCGCCACGGAGCCGGCGACGGTGTCTGCGTTGATGTTGAAGGTTTCGCCTTTGCGGCCCGCGCCGATGGGGGCGATGACGGGGATGAGATCCGAGCCCATGATTGTGCGCAGCACTTCGGGATTGACCGTGTCCGGCTCCCCCACAAATCCCAGATCGACCGGCTCGCTTTTGAGAGTGACAGGATCGAGCTTGAAGCGTTCGAGCTTGCGGGCAATCACAAGATTGCCGTCCTTGCCGGAAAGGCCCACGGCGCGTCCGCCGGCGCTATTGATGCCGCTGACGATCTGTTTGTTGATCGCGCCGGTAAGCACCATCTCGACCACTTCGATCGCCGCCGCATCCGTCACGCGCAGCCCGTCCACGAAGGAGGACGGTATCGAGAGCTTCTTCAGCATGGCGCCGATCTGCGGTCCGCCGCCATGGACCACGACCGGGTGAATGCCGGTCTGCTTCATCAGCACAATGTCCTGGGCGAAGTGCTCCGATACGCCGCCTTCCATCGCATGGCCGCCATATTTCACAACGATGGCGCGGCCGTCATAACGAAGGATGTAGGGCAAAGCTTCGACGAGAACCCGCGCCGTCGAGCGCCAACGCGCCAGCACGCGCAGATTGCGTTCCTGGCTGACATCGTCCTGCAGCGCCATGCGGGGACCTCGCGAAAATCCGCAGGCTTATATCCCAATAGCTACGGCCGGGCTAGCGCGGCGATGTGAGCCTTAAGCATATCCAGTCCCTGGCCCGTTTCCGAGGACGTGGACAGAATATCCGGGTACGCCGCAACATGGCCGCGAAGCGCGGTCCGGCATTGTTGCACGGCCTCTTCGCGCTCGGCGGCCGACAACGTGTCGATCTTGGTCAGGACCACAACATAGGATACTGCGGCCTGGTCGAGCTGTTTCATCGCTTCGTGATCGGCTTCCATGGCGCCGCGTCTCGCATCGATCAGGAGCAGCACGCGCCGCAGCGTGGGTCGGCCGCGCAGATAATCGAAGATAAGCCCGCGCCACTGCTCGGCGGCGTCCTTCGAAATGCGCGCGTAACCGTAGCCGGGCAGATCGACAAGATTGCAGGCATTGCCGAGCCGAAAGAAATTGATCTGCTTGGTGGCGCCCGGCGTGTTCGACGTGCGCGCGAGCGAGCCTCTGCCCGTCAGCGCATTGATCAGGCTGGACTTGCCGACATTCGAGCGGCCGACGAATGCCATTTCCGGAAGGTTCGGCGGCGGGATGGCATCGACTGTGGCGGCCCCAGCCACGAAATCGCACGGCCCTGCAAACAGCTTGCGGACGCGTTCGTTTTCTCGTGCAGACGGAACCTGGTCGTCGCTCACGCGCCCATCGCTACTTCCCGCCGCCGAACCAGCGGTGGATGAAGTCGGGCAGCTTCAGGCCCTTGAACAGATGAATCTCGACCCCCTGACGCCGCATCATCACATATTGCTGGCCGACGGAGAGCAGATTGTTCCACGTCCAATAGATGACGAGCCCTGCCGGAAATTCCGCCATCATCGCGGTGAAAATGATCGGCATATAAGACATCATGCGCGCGGTGGTGGGATCGGCGGGCGCCGGGTTCATCTTCGTCTGCAGCCATTGGGTGATGCCCATCAACATGGGCCATATGCCGATCAGAAGGAATGTCGGCATAAAAGCCGGAACACCCCAGGGCAGCAGACCGAACAGATTGATGAAGTTTGTCGGATCGGGCGCCGAGAGATCGTGGATCCAGCCGAAGAACGGCGCCTGCCGCATTTCGATCGTGACGTACAAGACCTTATAGAGCGAAAAGAATATCGGAATCTGAATCAAGGTCGGCAGGCAGCCCGAGACCGGGTTCACCTTTTCGCGCCGGTAAAGTTCCATTGTCTCTTGCTGTTGTTTGACCTTGTCTTCGCCGAAGCGGGCCTTGATCTTCTCCATCTCGGGTTGAAGCTTCTTCATCTTGCTCATCGAGCGATACGAAGCGTCCGCAAGCGGGAAGAAAAGCACTTTGATCGTGACGGTCAGCAGCAGGATCGCGATGCCGAAATTGCCGATGTAGCGGTAAAACAAATCGAGCAGGAAGAAGATCGGTTGGGTGAAGAACCAGAACCAGCCCCAGTCCACCGCCATATGGAATCGGGCGACGCCGTCTTTGTCTTCGTAGTGTTGCAGCAGCTGAACGACCTTCGCGCCGGCGAACAGCCGATGCGCGACGGTCACAGTTGCGCCGGGCGCTATGGCATGCGCATCGAGGCGATAGTCCGCCTGATAGGCCTTGACCGATCCCTGCGGCAGCTCATGGAAGACGCCGTCCCACGATTCGTTCTGCGGCGGGATGACCGATGCCATCCAGTATTTGTCGGTGAAGCCGACCCAACCGCCCGTCGAATGGAACGTCTGCGGCGGCTTGTCGTCCTTGAAGTCGTCGTAGTTCGCATCCTTGAGCGTGCCGTCGGCAACGCCGACGAAGCCTTCATGCAGAACCCAGGCGTGGGGCGTTACCGGTATGCCGTCGCGCGCGACAAAGCCGTAGGGATACAGCACGGCCGAAGCGCCGCTTTTGTTGGTGACGGCATCGTTGACCGAGATCATGTATTGATCGTCGATCGAAACGGTTCGCGTGAAGAGAAGTCCGTGTCCGTTGTCCCAAGCGAGCACCACCGGCGAGCCGGGCGCGAGCTTCGTGCCCTGCACCAGTTTCCAGTTCGTCGAATCGTCGGGCAGCTTGATGGGGGCGCCCGGCACCGACACCCAACCGAACATCGCGTAATAAGGAAACGACGTTCCCTTCGGCGCCAGCAGGACGATCTCGGGACTCTTCTTGTTGAGGGTCTCGTGATAATTTTTCAATCTGATGTCGTCGAACACCGCGCCTTTCAGAAGCAGCGAACCGTCGACCGTCGGCGTGTCGATCGGCACGCGTGCGCCGCCGAGCTTCAACGCGTCGATCCGGCCCAGATTGGCCGGAGCGCCCGCCGCGCGCGATGCCGCCAATTGCGGTGCGGCCTTCGCCTTTTCCTGGTGTGCGAGTATCGCCTGGCGCGCGCTCTCCGCTTTCATCTGCGGCTGGCCGATGAAATACATCCACCCCATCAGGACGATGAAGGACAGCGCCATCGCGATCAGAAAATTGTTGTTGTTCTCGCTCATGTGTCTCTATCGGGCTGGCGGTACGGGATCGAAGCCCGACGAACCGCCGAGCCAGGTGAAGGGATGACAGCGCAGAAGCCTGCGCGCGGTGAGCCATAGCCCTTTTCCGGGGCCGTGGGTACGCAAGGCTTCAATCGCATATTCCGAGCAGACCGGCGTAAAGCGGCACACCGGCGGAAAGAGCGGTGAGATCAACAGGCGATAGGCCTTGATGGGCGCCACCAGCACCGCAACGAGGACACCACGCAAATCGAATGTGTGGCGATCCGTCACCGGTGCCCTCAAGCTGTCGACCGGCCGAGCCTGGCGTGGGCCGCGTTGAGCGCGGAAACCAGGTCATCGAGCAGGCCGCCAAAGGGCCGGGTCAGCGTGTCCCGTCGCGCGACGAGAACATAGTCATTGCCCGGAAGGCCTGAAAGGGGAAGGACCGCCGCAGCGGCCGCCCGCAGGCGGCGTTTTGCCCGGTTGCGCTGGACGGCGCCGCCGATCTTCCGGCTGGCCGTAAATCCCACCCGAAGCACGCCCGGCTTTGCGGCGGCAGAAGGCGTTTCGCAAACCTCGAGGGTGATAGCCGGCGTCACGCGCCTGATGCCTTTGGCGGCGCGCAGAAAATCGGGGCGGGTTTTGAGACGTTCCATCGAGAGCCTGGGCTGCGGGGGCGGCCCGGCCGTATGCGGAGAATCCGTCAGGCCGACAGCTTTTTGCGGCCGTGGGCGCGCCTGCGGGCCAGGACCTTGCGGCCGCCGGCCGTCTCCATGCGCGCGCGGAAGCCATGACGGCGCTTGCGGACGATTTTGCTCGGCTGATAGGTGCGTTTCATGGTCCAAATCCTCGAAGGGCCGCATTTGCGGCCATCCAAAAGGGAGCCGAGCTTCTAGAGAGCGACGCCTTGCCTGTCAACGGGAGCCCTTCGGCGCGGGTTAGTCGCCGCCGCGGGTCTTGCTCCGGCATTGTAGTCTTGCCGGGCACGCTCCGGAGAACGCCTTTATTTCGCCCGGGCTTCCTGCTCTATACCCCCATGCCCGGACGTTTCCGCGCGCAGATGGGTGATGCCTGGAGGCTGATCGGGCAGAGCCTTTCGGGGCGCCTCCTTCTCTTGACGCTTCTCTATGTGATGATCACGCAAGTGCTCATCTTCCTGCCGTCCGTGGGACGCTACTATCGCACCCTCCTCGACGAGCACATCGAAACCGCCCAGATCGCCATCCTGCCGTTCACAGAACCGGGCGGCAGCCAGTTGTCCGCAGGGCTGAGGCGCGAGCTTCTGCTGCGCGCCGGCGCCACGGCGGTGATTCTCAAGCGCGCCGACCAGAGCGAACTCTATCTCAAAGACGAATTGCCCAAGCGCATCGATGTCGTGATCGACCTGCGCGACAGCAATCTGCTGCGCGAAATCTATTGGGCGATGGGCGGCATCTTCGACGGCGGCAATCGCGTGCTGCGTATTATTTCCTTCACTCGCATCCCGGGCGCGCAGAGCGTGGAAGTGATCCTCGACGAGATGCAGATCCATGCAAGGCTGATCGATTATGCCCGCAATGTGTTTTACGTCGCCGTTCTGATTTCGCTCGCCATCGCGCTCCTGGTGTTTCTCAGTCTCTATTTCGTGTTCGTCCGGCCGATGGGATTGCTCACGCGCGCGATGGTCGTTTTTCGCGACAACCCAGAAGATCCCGGCCGCATCGTGGCGCCTTCCAATCGCCGCGACGAAATCGGAATGGCCGAGCGCGAGCTCGCCGCCATGCAGCGCGATCTCTACGGCTTCCTGCAGCAGAAGGGCCGGCTTGCCGCACTTGGCGCGGCGGTGGCGAAGATTCAGCACGATCTCCGAAACATTCTCGCAAGCGCGCAGCTTGCTTCAGATCGACTCTCAAACATCGACGATCCGGTCGTGCAGCGGCTGACACCGCGACTTGTAGCGTCGCTGGATCGCGCGGTTGCGCTTGCGACGAACACGTTGCGTTACGGCCGCGCCGACGAGCACCCTCCCGAACGCCGTCGGTTGGCTGTGGCGCCTTTGGTGTCGGAGGCAGCCGAAGCGGGCATTTCCGAAAAATCCCTCGAGCGCGCCGTCACCTGGACGAGCGATGTGCCTGACGATCTCGAGATCGATGCGGACGCCGAGCAGATTTATCGCATTATCATGAATCTCGTGCGCAACGCGGCCGAAGCGCTGGGCGCGCGGGGCGGGGCCATCGTGGTCGCGGCACGCCGGCGTGGGACTCATGTGCAGATCGATGTCGAAGACAATGGTCCCGGCATTCCCGAGAATGTGCGTGCGCGATTGTTCCAGCCCTTTGCGACATCGGCGCGGCCGGGCGGTTCGGGTCTGGGTCTCGCAATCGCGCGCGATCTTGCGCGCGCGCATGGCGGCGACGTGACGCTCGTTTCGACCGGACCGCGCGGCACGATTTTCCGGGTCGATATTCCCGATCGCGAGGAACCGTAAATGGCGTGGGATCCCAAAACCTATCTGAACTTCGGCGCGGAACGCACGCGTCCCGCGGCCGAGCTTCTAGCGCGGATTGCGCTCCATGCGCCGGCACGCGTGGTCGATCTCGGCTGCGGACCGGGCAATTCGACTGCGCTGCTCGCCGCGCGCTGGCCGAGCGCCGATCTTGAAGGCGTGGACAGTTCGCCGGAAATGCTCGAGGAGGCGAAGCGCTCCGGCGTGAAGGCGCGCTGGTCCGAGGCGGATATCGCAAAATGGAATCCCGGCGCGTCCTATGATGTGATTTTCTCGAATGCCACCTTCCAATGGCTGCCCGACCACAAGACGCTGCTGCCGCATCTGATGTCGCATGTGGCGGAAAGCGGCGTGTTTGCGTTTCAGGTCCCGCGCAATTTCGACGAACCTTGTCACACCTTGATTCACGACGTGGTGAAGAACGGCCCCTGGGCAGCGAAGCTGAAAGGTGTGCGTGACTGGTGGAACGTGCTGGAGCCGGACGCCTATTTCGGCATCCTCGAAAATGTCGCGCGCGCCGTCGATATCTGGGAAACGACCTATGTGCAGGTTCTTGAGGGCGAAGACGCGGTTTTTCGCTGGATGAGCGGCACGGGTCTGCGGCCCTTCGCCAATGCGCTCGAAGGCGCGGAACGCGAAGCCTTCCTCGCGGAATATCGCAGCCGCGTTGCCGCCGCCTATCCGCGGCGCGAGAGCGGCGCCACGCTCTATCCGTTCCGGCGGCTGTTCTGCGTGGCGCGCCGCTAGGCTTTCGGGGGCGCCTGCAACGCGGTAGCCTCAGGCCATGATCCGTCCGGGCAAGCGCAATCTCATCACCGACGTGGCAGGGCTCAAGATCGGCAATGCCGAAGACGCGCGCGTGCGCACGGGCGCCACCGTTCTTCTGTGCGATGAGCCCGCGACAGCGACTGCCGATGTGCGCGGCGGCGCGCCCGGAACGCGCGATGTCGAGGGCCTCGATCCGGTGTCGATTGTCGACAGCGTCGATGCCATTACGCTGTCCGGCGGCTCGGCGTTCGGCCTGGATGCGCCCTCCGGCGTGCAGTCTCTGCTGCGCGAGCGCGGTCGCGGATTCGAGATCGCGCCCGGTGCGCCGCGCGTGCCGATCGTGTCGGGCGCGATCCTGTTCGATCTTGCCAATGGCGGCGACAAGGACTGGGGCGAGATGCCGCCCTATCGCGCGCTGGGCCGGCAGGCTGCGGAAAATGCGTGCCTCGATTTCCAACTCGGCAATGCCGGCGCCGGTCTCGGCGCAACCGCCGGCGCTTACAAAGGCGGCCTTGGAAGCGCGTCGTCCGTCACCGAAGACGGGATCACAGTCGGCGCCATTGTTGCGGTGAATTCGGTCGGTTCGCCGCTCATTCCGGGCACCGATATCTTCTGGGCATTTCCCTTCGAACAGAACGGCGAGTTCGGCGGGCGTGTGCTTAAGGGGCCATTGCCGCAACTCGATCTCGATCTGCCGCCCGATATGAAGGGTGCTGCGCGCGCAGGCGGCAACACCACGATTGCCATCGTCGCGACGGATGCCGCCTTTTCGCCCATCGAATTGAAACGCATCGCGATCATGGCCGCGGACGGTTTCGCGCGCGCGTTGCGGCCCGTCCATACGCCCTTCGACGGCGATCTCGTGTTTGCCATTTCCACGGGGCGAAAGCCGCTCGCGGGGTTGCGGGCGCGCGAAAGCATGAGGGTTGGAATGATGGCCGCCGATTGCCTGGCGCGCGCCATCGCGCGCGGCGTTTTCGAGGCCCAAACGCTCGCGCATATGCGCAGTTACCGGGACAGTTTCGAAAAGCGATAGGGAGGACACCATGGACAAGTTCGAACAGGGCGACAATTCGACAAATGCGATCACGCGGCGCGCCTTTGCGGCCACGTCGCTGGTCGCGGGCTTCACCTTGGCCGCGGGTCCCGTGCGCGCCGATGCGATCATCACCGACAGCGTCGGTCTCGATGCCGGCGAAGTGAGCGTGCCGGTGTCGGACGGCAAAATTCCCGCCTATCGCGCGAAGCCGTCGAACAAGACGAAGCTTCCGACCATCCTCGTCGTGCAGGAAGTGTTCGGCGTGCACGAGCATATCAGGGATATCTGTCGGCGCTTCGCGAAGCTGGGTTATTACGCGATCGCGCCTTCGCTCTATGCGCGCTATGGCGACCCCGGCAAATACGATATGGATCATCTGCAGGGCTTGTTCACCGACATCGTCTCCAAGGTGCCCGACAAGGAAGTGATGTCGGATCTCGATTCGACGGTGGCGTTCGCAAGCGGCGACGGCGCAAACACCGCCAAGCTCGGCATTACGGGCTTCTGTTGGGGCGGGCGCATCGTGTGGCTGTACGCAGCGCACAATCCCGCGCTCAAGGCCGGCGTGGCCTGGTACGGACAATTGCGCGGGCCCGCGACGCCCAGCCCCTTACGGCCGCTTTATCCGCTCGATCTCGTGAACGATCTGCACGCACCGGTGCTGGGTCTTTATGGTGGGCTCGATCACAACATTCCGGTTTCGGATGTCGAAGCGATGCGTGCGGCGCTGGCGCAAGCCGGCAAGCTCGGTTGCGATCTGCACGTGTTCATGGATGCGCAACACGGCTTCTTCGCCGACTACCGCGCGTCCTACAATGCGGCCGACGCGAAGGAGGGCTGGAAAGAGCTTCTCGCCTGGATGCGCAGGAACGGCGTCGGGTAACGGCCTAGCGAACGTAAACCCGCACTTCGCTCGACATCGCCGTCGGATCTGTCGCCGAGGAGATCGACAGCCGCGCGGCAGGTACACCCATATCCGTCATGGAGCGCATCACTTCCTGCGCGTGACGTTGCGATTCCGTCTGGGCCAGCTGGACGGCGGGCGCCGAGCCGCGCGTGGGCGAGACCGCGACGATCGCGAAGGAGGACGTCGGCCGCGATTGGAGCGCCTGCGCAAGTGCCGTGTAGAGAATCTGCTGATAGGCGACGGTCGCGTGATCGAACTTGATCGTCACGAGCGGCGCGCCGGTGGGCGCCGCATAGCTCACCGGTCCGCCCACGGACGCCATCATCGGCGTTCCCAGCTCGGTACCGTAGAACTCGCCGTTCTTGATGGCGCTGGCAAGCGTGGTGAGGTTGGCGCGTTCGTTGGCGACATAGGCCGTCTGCCGCTGGATGTCCGCCGACGCTTCCGTGAGCAGCCGATCGATCAGCACGATCGTCTGGCCCGACTCGTCCTGCAAAACGGAAAGCTGGCGATGATCTTCGTCGACCGCACCCGAGACATTGAACGTCGCCTGGATCGTGTCCTGCACGAAATGGGCACGCGACGCATCATTGGCAATCTCGCTGCCCACCGAGTTTAGCGAGTTGATGTTGGTGGTCAGTGCGTCGAGCCCGCTCTGGGCGATGTTCCACTGCGCGACCAGTTCGGGATTGCCGCGCGTCGTTCCCATTTCAAGCCGGGTCGTGATCTGCGCTTTCGCCTCGTGATAGGCGGTGGCCGATTGCGCGGCCGCATTTCTGAGATCGCCCAACTGCTGCGAAGCCTGCACGACTTTCTCCTGCAGGCCCGAAAGCTCTTCGCGCAGGTTCTGGATCGTGTGATTCACCGACGTGCCGGTATCGGAGCCGGATTCGATCTGAACCGGGGTCAGGCTGCCGTTCGTCGTGGGAACGCCGCCGGACGCGCCCTCGGACGATGTCGCCGCCGGCAATGTGCCCGGCATGCTCGACGACATGGAAGGCTGATCCGACGATGCTGCAGGTGCCTCGTTCTGGGCAGGGGCTCCGGAGTTCGGTCCTCCGAACAGGGCGTCGTCGATGCTGCCGCAACCGGCCAATCCAAGCCCCGTAATGAGGGCCAGGCCCGTAAGGGCATAAGAGCGCCGCGATGTCGCTGCCGAAATTCGCATCATTCGAAGATCTCCGCTTCGGCGGATCAGTGCCCGCCCACCCGGCGTGAAAGCACGCCGACGCACCACATCCGGCGGCCTCTGCCCGAGGAGCCGCACGGCGACCGGTTTGCAGTCTTAACTACGCAACACGGCGGGGACAAGGGCAGATCGTGCGGCTTTTTGGGGGAAAATGTGTTTGTACCTCCGGGGTTTGGCCGGATCGCCGGTCACGGGACAGGACCATGCCCCTCGCCTTGAGCCGATGGCCATGTGCAGAGACCTTGCCCGCGAATCCGGCAGCCTCACAAGCCTGCCATCCGCGCTTGCCATCTCGTGTCTCGCCCACTAGTTTCCGCAGCCCTCGCGCGCACCCGTAGCTCAGCTGGATAGAGCACCAGACTACGAATCTGGGGGTCGGGAGTTCGAATCTCTCCGGGTGCGCCATTAAACTCAAAGACT
>PLJH01000080.1 GCA_003139615.1 Alphaproteobacteria bacterium | reverse complement strand
TTACTCATATGCGATAGCCCTAGTTTACGGGGGAGGTGCCGAGCAACAGCGAGGCGGAGGGGGCTGCCGCAAACTACGCTACCCCTTCGGCGTCTCCCGTTCGATCTCGACGCCGGCGGATTCCGCGCCGGGCAGCGCGTGCAGTTTTTCGACCCGCACGCGCGCGGTGCGCACGCGGGAATCCTCGAAGCAGGTCTCTGCGATGCGTTCCGCGAGCGTCTCGGCAAGATTGATATGTCCGCGGTCGATGATGGCGCGGACCTTAAGCGTGATCGCTTCGTAATCCACGACCTTGTCGAGCTTGTCTTCGATCTTCGCCAAATCCTCGACGCCCAGATCGATATTGATCCGCACCGGCTGCGCCTTGCCATGCTCATGGCCATGCGTGCCGATATGGGCAAGCACTTCCAGATTGCGGATGAAGACATGCCGGATCGCATGCGCGGAATCGGCGATATGGAGGGGCGAGACGTTGGTTTTTGCGGCCACGGCGCGGATGCTCGGGTTCGATCGCCGGGAGTTGTCCGCGGCGGCAGGCGAATGCTAGAGCTTCGCCATGAAATCCTCAACCGGCCCCACGCCCTATCCTGCGACGCCCTTCACGGGCGAGCACGGCTATGCGCGCATGATGATCCGCGACCTCGTGACGGAAGTGCGCCTTGGCGTGCATGCCTGGGAGCGCCACGACGAAAGACCGCAGCGCATCGTCGTCAATGTCGAGCTGTTCGCCGACGATATCGGCAAGCCGTCGGAAGGGCTCTCGTCGATCGTCGATTACGACTACATCCGTCAGGCGATCCGCGACTGGCCCACGCGACCGCATACTGTCCTGATCGAAACCCTGTTGGAAGAACTGGTGGAGCTCGGCTTTCGCGATGCGCGCGTCAAAGCCTGCCGCGTCTCGATCCTGAAACCCGATGTCTACAACGAAGCGGCGGGCGCGGGCGTGGAGCTCTATCGCGTGAGGCGCTAGCGATGGAGCCCGCGATCGACAGAGATTTTCCTTCGCGCGCCGGCTATGCGCTCGTAACCGGCGGCGCGGCGCGGCTGGGAGAGGCGATCGTGCGGCGCCTCGCGGCGGAAGGCCGGCGCGTCGCGATCCACTACCGTCATTCGTCGACAAAAGCCGTCGCACTGGTGCGCGAATTGAAACGCGAAGGCCAACGGGCGATTGCGGTGGGCTGCGATCTCACGCACTCGGCCGCGTTGCCGGAAATCTTCGCGAAGGCGAATGCGGCGCTGGGCTTCTGTTCGCTGCTCGTGAACAGCGCCGCGATTTTCGAATATGACGACGTCGCGGACATCGACGAAGAGAGCATGGACGAGCATTACGCAGCGAATCTGCGCGCGCCCGTCCTGCTCGCACGTCATTTCGCCGAGCAGCTGCCCAAAGACGCCAAGGGCCTGATCGTCAATTTGCTCGACCAGAAGGTCTTCAATCTCAATCCGGATTTCCTCTCCTACACGATCATGAAATCCGCGCTCGCCTCCGCGACGGAATTGCTGGCGATGGCGCTGGCGCCGCGGATTCGCGTGTGTGGCGTGGCGCCCGGCCTGTCGCTGCGCAGCGGCAACCAGACCGACAAGGGCTTCGCGGACGCGCATGCCAAAACGCCTCTCGGCTTCGGCAGCGTCCCCGACGACATCGCCGAAGCGGTGAGTTTCATCGCGCGGGTGCCTTCCATGACCGGATCGATCGTCACGGTCGATGGCGGCCAGAGCCTTGTGCGCCGCACCCGCGATGTGATGTTCAGCTACGGCCTCGCGCCGGGGGCTCCGGGGACGGAAGAGCCTTAAGGGTTGTAACCCGCGCCACAGTGGGGCATCACTGCGCCCTGAACCTGTAATTAAGACCCATTCGCATCTGAACCCCGGGACTCGCGCATGTCCGCCAAGAACGCCGCAAGGACGGAAAGCCGGTTCTCGCTGCCCAATTGGAAATTGTTTCTCGCGGTGGCCGGCCCCGGCCTTGTCGTCATGCTGGCCGATACGGATGTGGGCAGCATCATCACGGCAGCCCAAAGCGGCGTGCAATGGGGCTATCGGCTTCTGCTGCTGCAAATTCTGCTGATCCCCGTCCTCTACATCGTGCAGGAACTGACCGTTCGCCTCGCCATCTTCACCGGCAAGGGACATGGCGAATTGATCCGCGCGACATGGGGGCCGTTCTGGGCTTGGGTTTCCGTCACCGGTCTCGGCATTGCGGCGACCGGCGCGCTGCTCACGGAATTTTCCGGCGTCGCCGGCGTGGGCGAACTCTACGGGGTCCCGCGCGTCGTGAGCCTCGCGATCAGCGTGATCTTCCTGCTGGGTGTCGTGTTGACGGGCTCGTATCGCCGCGTGGAGCGCGTGGCGATCGCGCTGGGGCTTTTCGAATTCGCGTTCTTCCTGATCGCCTATCAATCGCATCCCGATGCGGGCGAACTCGCGCGCGGCCTGACCCAAGTGCCGTTCCGCAGCGGCAATTATCTCTATCTCGTTGCAGCCAATATCGGCGCCGTGATCATGCCGTGGATGATTTTCTATCAGCAATCCGCTATCGCCGACAAAAAGCTGAAGCCCGAACATTATCGCCATGCGCGGCTCGACACGGCGCTCGGCTCGGTCATCGCGCAGGCCGTGATGGCGGCGATCCTCATTGCGACGGCGGCCACGATCGGCAAAACCAACAGCCATGCCAGCCTCAACACCGTGGGCGATATTGCCAATGCGCTGATCCCGTTTCTCGGGCCTCATATCGGCAAGCTCGTGTTCGGACTTGGGATCATCGGCGCCGGAATGGTTGCTGCCATTGTCGTGTCGCTGGCGGCCGCCTGGGGCTTCGGCGAAGTGACGGGCTACAAGCATTCGCTCGAATATCACCCGTTCGAGGCGCCCTGGTTCTACGGCGCGTTTTCGCTCGCCGTCGTGGGCGGCGCGGTCGTGGTGGCGATCGTTCCCAATCTCGTGGCGCTCAATATCGGCGTCGAAGTGATGAACGCGCTGATGCTGCCGCTCGTGCTGGGCTTCCTCGTGCTGCTCGCGATCAAGGCGCTCCCGCCGGAACATCGCATCAAGGGCGTCTATGCCGGGGTCGTCATCGGCCTGTCGGTGCTGATCTCCTGTCTTGGCGTTTACGGCGCGTTTTCGAGTGCGGTGAATCCCTGAATTAGAACCAAGAAGATTTTGACGCAGAGGTCGCAGAGGAAGCGCGGAGGACGCAGGGGAGCTGCATAGCGACCCCCAGTCTTACTACAGCGGTTTTGGATTGAGTTGACGCAATTTCCCACACTTCACCATGGCCGGCCCCCGAGCCGGCCAGCCAGCTGCCGCGCGTCCGCGCGGCGAATGAACTTTCGTCCTTATACCAACCTGCGTAGTTTATGACTCGTAGGGGGATTCCCAAAGTGTCGCGAGTCGGATTCAACATGGCAAACGAGG
>PLJH01000069.1 GCA_003139615.1 Alphaproteobacteria bacterium | reverse complement strand
TGACCAAGCCCTTCCACAAGGACGAACTGGTCGCCCGCATCCAGGCCGTGGTTCGCCGTTCCAAGGGGCATTCGCAATCGGTCATCACGACCGGCAAGCTGACGGTCAATCTCGACGCCAAGACGGTCGAAGTCGACGGCAGCCGCGTCCACCTGACGGGCAAAGAATATCAGATGCTGGAGCTGCTTTCGCTCCGCAAGGGCACNNTTCATCTGCAAGCTGCGCAAGAAGCTCGCGGCTGCCACGAATGGCGACAACTATATCGAAACCGTCTGGGGCCGCGGTTATGTGCTGCGCGATCCGGTCGAAGAAGTGGCCGCTTAACGTTACCCGACGTCAACGATCCTGCGAGGGGCGCCGTTCGGCGCCCTTTTCGTTTCAGATTTTCTCGGTGCGCGCGATCTCGAGGCCGAACCCGTCGAGGCCCTTGTAGAGTGTTTCGCCAGGTGTCAGCAGTTCGATCGCCCGGACGCCGAGGTCTTTCAATATCTGCGCGCCGATGCCGATCTCGCGCCAGTAATTGCCGTCCGATTCCTCATGCACTTTCGGCAATTCGATGCCCGAAGGAGCGTCGTGGCCCACGACCGCATCCGTGGGCGTGCGCAGATACACAAATATTCCCTGCCCTTTCGATTCCAGCGTCTTGAGGGCGCGGTGCACGAGGCCGCCGCGTTCGTCGCCGCTGTCGGCAAACAGATCGTCGAACGCATTGGCGCGATGCATGCGCACCGCGACAGTCTTCGTCAGATCCGGCCGGCCGAAAACGAGCGCCAAATGATGCGTGCCGTCGGCGATATTGCGATAAAGATGAGCGCGCGCCGCTCCGATCTCGGTCCGCACCTCATATCGGCGCACGCATTCGATGAGGATTTCGCGCCACAGGCGATGGCGGATCATATCGGCGATGCTGATGAGCTTCAGTCCGTGCAGCTTCGCGAATTCGCGCAATTGCGACAGCCGCTGGACCGAGCCGTCATCGTTCATCAATTCGCCCAGCAATCCCACCGCCGGCAACCGCGCCATGTCGCACAGATCGATATTCGCTTCCGTGTGGCCGGCCCGCACGAGCACGCCGCCTTCGCGCGCGATGAGCGGAAAGACATGTCCCGGACGCACGAAGTCCCTGGCGCCGCTGTTTGGATTGGCGAGGCCGCGCACGGTGGCGGCGCGATCCTCGCTGGAGATGCCCGTCTTCATGCCGTGCTTGTAGTCGACCGAAATCGTGAAGGCGGTGCGCAACGGCGCATCGTTTTCCGAGACCATGGGCGGCAGGTTGAGCCGTTCGGCCATGTTCTTCCGCAGGGGCGTACACAGGATGCCGCTGGTGTGGCGGATCATGAATCCGACCTGTTCCGGCGTCGCCTTCGACGCCGCCATGATCAGATCGCCTTCGTTTTCGCGGTCCTCGTCATCGACCACGATCACCATCTGTCCATCGGCAATGGCCTGGATGGCGTCTTCCACCGTGTCGAAACTCACTTGGTCTCTTTCCATCAATATCGGTGCAAAAAAACTCGGTCCGGACTGACGGTTTGTCAATTCAGGCGCGGTGTCCGCGCGTGCGGAAGTTGTGCCCGGCACGCCTGCGCTCGATCAGCCGGCCAATGCCATTCCGCTGGTGAACTGCAACGAGGCAAGCCGCGCATAAAGGCCGCCGCGCGCCACGAGTTCGGCGTGGCTGCCCTCGCCCACGATGCGGCCCTGATCCATCACCACGATGCGCTTGAGGCGCTGGATGGTGGCGAGGCGATGGGCGATCACGATGGTGGTGCGCCCGGCCATGAGATTGTTGAGTCCCGTCTGCACCAGCTGCTCGTTCTCGGCATCGAGTGCACTCGTCGCTTCGTCGAGCAGCAGAAGCGGCGCATCGCGCAGAATCGCGCGGGCGATCGCGAGGCGCTGGCGCTGTCCGCCGGACAATGTCGTCCCGCGTTCGCCGACCAATGTTCCGTAGGAATCCGGCAGCCGCTCGATGAACTCCGCAGCGGCAGCCGCTTCTGACGCGCGACGAACCTCTTCGTCGCTCGCATCCGGCCGCCCGTAACGGATGTTGTCGGCGATCGTGCCCGAAAAGATCGCAGGATCCTGCGCCACCAGCGCAATATTGCGACGTAAATCTTCCGGATCTAGATCGGCAATATCGACGCCATCGAACAGGATTTCGCCGCTTTGCGGCGCGAAGAACCGCAACAACAATTGGAACACAGTCGATTTGCCGGCACCCGACGGCCCTACCAGTGCAATCGCCTCACCCGGTTCAACATCGAGCGAAAAGCCGTTGAGGGCTGCGGCATCCGGCCGCGACGGATAGCGAAAGCTCACATTCCGGAACGACACCGTTCCCTGCGCAGGGCGCGGCAGGCTGCGCGGATTGGCCGGAATCGCGACCGCCGGCTCGACATGCAGCAATTCCATCAGGCGCTCCGATGCGCCGGCCGCGCGCTGAAGATCGCCCCAGGTCTCGCTGAGCGCACCCACGCCGCCCGCGACGATCAAGGCGTAAAATATAAATTGAACCAACTGACCGCCCGTCATGGCGTGATGAATCATATCGACGGCGCCCACCCACAGCACGCCGACGATGCTCGCAAACGCTCCAAACATCACAGCGGCGGTCATCACGGCGCGGGCGCGCGTGCGCTGAATGGCAACATCGAACGACAATTCGACGGCATGTCCGAACAATTTGCGATCGAGATTCTCGTGCGTGAAGGCCTGCACGGTCTGCACCGCATTGAGCGTCTCGCTTGCGCGTGCGCTGGTGTCGGCGATGCGATCCTGGCTGCGCCGGCTCAAGGTGCGAACCCAGCGCCCGAACGCGATGAGCGGGACCATCACCAGCAGAACGGCGGCAACCACGAGTGCGGTCAGCTTCAGGCTCGTCGTGAACATCAGGGCCAGACCGCCGACGAACATGACGGCATTGCGCATCGCGACGGAGGCGGAGGAGCCGACGACGGTCTGGATGAGCGTCGTGTCCGCTGTGAGACGCGACAACACTTCGCCGGTGCGCGTGACTTCGAAGAACGCCGGCGTCAGCCCGATGACATGATCGAATACGGCGCGGCGAATATCGGCGATGACGCGCTCGCCCAGCCAGGTGACGAAAAAGAAGCGCGTAGCGGAGGCACAGGCAAAGATCGCAGCCACAAGCAGCAGCGGTATGAAATAAATTTTGAGCCGCTCGGCATCCGCCGCGTTAAAGCCCCGGTCGATGACCGGTCGCAGAAATGCGGGCAGGATCAGGGTTGCCGCCGAGGAACACATCAAAGCCAGCAGGGCGAAGGCGATCCGCCAGCGGTAGGGTTTCAGGAAAGGCAGCAGCCTACGAAGGGGCTCCAGCGACCGACTTTTCGCCCGGCCCGCGGCCACATACTGGACCTGGCTGACAAACTCTTCGCCCGATTGCGCCATTTGCGCCCCAATTCCCTGCCGGTTCGACCCTATATAGTGCTGTTCGCGCAGCCGCGAACGGGGCCGAGTGCCGCGCCGGAGCCATTATTGCCCGAAAAAAGCCGAAACTTGTCAGCCGGGGGCCTATCCCCTATAAGGCGCGCCTTCAAATCGCTGCCAAGAGGCCGTCGTCGTGAAAAAGGGCATTCATCCGAACTACCACATGGTCAGCGTCCAGCTGAACGACGGCTCGACCTTCAGGACGCGTTCCACCTGGGGCGAACCCGATCAGAAGATCACGCTGGATATCGACCCGTCGACCCATCCGGCCTGGACGGGCGGCCAGCAGCATTTGGTCGATCGCGGCGGCCGGCTGACCCGCTTCAACAAACGCTTCAAGGATTATGTGAAGTAAGGAGCTTTCCGCTCCTTAGTTTCCGCCGCTGCCGAACGCCTGGTTCAGGCGGTCGAAATGCGCTTTTACGCCCGGGGCCTTCGCTTCGCTCCCATAGAGCACTTCGTCCAGGCGCGCGATGCGGCGATAAAGATTGTCGCTGCGCAAAAGCAGATCCTGCAGCGCGCCCGGCAACGCTTCGACGCTTTCGCCGCGTCCGCCGAAACAGATTTCCTTCGAACCCAACCGATACCGTTCGCCCGCCGCGTCTTCGATCGGCATATCGCCGTCATGCACTGCGCGCTGGATGAGGAGCCAGCTCGCCGCCTGCATCAACCGCGTCGTGACCCGCATGCTTTCGCCCGCATAGAGCAAAGCTTCCTTGCGGGGCAGATCGCGCGACTCCTGACGCCCGCGTCCGTCGAGATAGCGCGCGGTTTCCTCGACCAGAGACATGCCTTCGTCGAAGGTGCGCTCGAAAAGTGCGGAACCCGTGAATGTCTGGAGCGTGAGATCGCGCAGGTTTTCGTCGTCAGTTTGCGGCAGCGACATGCGTCGCATCTCCCCCGGAGGTCGTCCCACGAAAAGCTAGCAAGACACAGCGCCAGTGCAAGCCTCTCGTGCGCATCTGTCACGCGTAAACCAAGAGCGGGGTGGCAGGAACGTCACGCTTTTGTATGGTCGGCGCCTGTTCGGCGTTAATCATTGAAAGGTTCAGGCACGTCGCAGGTCCACGGAATGTACAAAACCCAACAATGTCCTCATTTCTTGAAAAAGGAATCTGCTGCGTTTTTCGTGGCCTGGCGCTTGTCGATCGCATCGCGGCAGCGCGAGATCTCGCCTTCAAGCAGCGCAATGCGTTCCGCAAGATCGGGTTCCGACATCGCATACAAATCGGCGCCGAGCAGTATTTCCGTGGGTTTCTTGCGGATCGGCAGTTCGTCGGGATCGATAGGCATGGTTTCCGTCCTCGCGCGCCTCTTGCTAGTGTTCGACCCAATGTTCGCCGACGCGCCTGTCCCGCACAAGTTCTTCGTTTGAAAAGAGAAAGATCATGAAAGCCATTCGCGTCGAAAATCCCGGCTCCGGTTACCAGCTCGTTGTCGGCGACATCCCGCGTCCCGTTGCCGGCGAAGGCGATGTCTTAATCAAGGTTGCGGGCGCGGGCCTCAACCGGGCCGACATCGCCCAATCGATGGGACAATATCCGCCGCCGCCCGGTGCGCCGGAAACGCTGGGCATGGAAGTGTCCGGAGAGATCGTGGAAGTCGGGTCGACTGTCACGGAATTTCGCATCGGCGATAAAGTCTGCGCGCTGGTGCCCGGCGGCGGCTACGCCGAATATTGCGTTGCATCATCGGGCTGCGTGCTGCCCGTTCCTGCCGGCGTCGATCTGGTCGATGCGGCCGGCCTGCCGGAAGTGCATTTCACCGTGTGGACCAATCTGATGGATTCGGCGCGGCTGCAGCCGGGCGAAAGCGTTCTCATTCACGGCGGATCGAGCGGCATCGGCACGGCCGCGATCCAGCTGTGCGCCACGCGCGGCCACACGGTGTTCGCGACGGCGGGAGCCAAGGACAAATGCGCGGCTTGCGAAAAGCTCGGCGCTGCGCGCGGCATAAACTACCGCGAAGAGGATTTCGTCGCCGTGACCAAGGAGGCGACACGCGACAAGGGCGTGGACGTGATCCTCGACATGGTGGGCGGCGACTATATCGAGCGCAATTTCCGGGCGCTCGCGCGGCAGGGCCGGCTCGTGAACATCGCATTCCAGGGCGGCATGAGCGCACAGGTCAATTTCGGGTTGATGCTGATGAAGCGGCTGTCCTTCATGGCGACCACGCTGCGGGGCCGCACGGTGGCGGAAAAGACTGCCATCCGGGATGCGCTGGCCCGGGACGTCTGGCCGCCGATCGCCGCCGGACGCATCAAACCGGTCATCGACAGGGTCTTTCCGCTGGCGGAAGCCCAAGCGGCCCATGCCCGGATGGCCCAAAGCGCCCATATCGGAAAGATTCTGCTCAAGCTCTAGCCAAAGCCCTTTTCCTTGGCGGAGTCTGCCTGTAAAAGGCCCATCCACTATCCCCAAAAGGCTTAAGACCTAGGGAGCGGCGTGAGGCCCGAAGCCTCGCCCGGGAAAAGGAAGTTCCATGGCCGAAAAACCTCTGATGCCGAAGGCGACCGCCGTCTGGCTGGTCGACAACTCCTCACTCACGTTCGAGCAGATCGCAGATTTCTGCGGATTGCATCCGCTGGAAGTGAAGGGTATCGCCGACGAAGACGTGGCCAAGGGAATCAAGGGCCAGGACCCGGTCACCTCCGGCCAGTTGACGCGCGAACAGATCGAAGAGGCCGAGAAGAATCCGAAGATCCGGCTCAAGATGGCGCCCGCCAAACACAAGATGCCATCCATCAAGCAGAAGAAAGCGCCGCGCTACACGCCCGTCTCCAAGCGTCAGGACAAGCCCGACGCCGTTTACTGGATCCTGCGCAACCATCCGGAATTCGCCGATGCCGACATCATCAAGCTGATCGGCACGACCAAGGCGACGATCCAGAAGATTCGCGAGCGCTCGCACTGGAACGCAACCAACATCAAGGCCGTCGATCCCGTGACATTGGGGCTTTGCTCGCAGCTCGAACTCGATATGGCCGTGGAACGCGCAGCGGTTCGCCGCGATCGCCTGATCAAGAAGACGCTCAAGAAGGGCGAAGCCCTCAAGCCGATCGAAGAGACGACGGCGGAACTGGTGTCGGAAGCCGGCTCCGAAGAGTCGGACGAGTAAATCGCGCGTTGCATTGCGCACGGTTCGGCGAAATAATGTTTCTCCGATCGAGGAACGCCGCGATGGTGACGGAAAGAGTCCGCAGCTGAAGCGCTTCGCTTAAGCCCGCCCGGTTCGCGAGAGCCGGGTCATTTCCGACTTTCGGCGGCTCCCATGGCATTCCTGCGCAATCGCACGATCAATCTGGTCAATCTGCATTACGGCATCCAGGCCCTCGCAATGGGCATGGGCGGCGTTTTCTTTCTTGTCATCCTTCTGCGCGCCGGCCTTTCGGCCTCGGTCGTGCTGTGCACGATGGCGCTGATCCTGATCGGACGCTTCGCGCTGCGTCCGCTCGTGCTCGTGTTTGCCAAGCGATGGGGATTGAAGTCGGCGCTCGTCTTCGGAACCGTCGTGCTTTCGGCGCAATATCCCATGCTTGCGGCCGTACACGGGATCGGCGCGCAACTCGTCGTGCTCATTCTGATCGCGTCGCTTGGCGACACGTTTTACTGGTCGACCTACCATGCCTATTTCGCCTCGCTGGGAGACAGCGAACATCGCGGCCACCAGGTCAGCGCGCGCGAGGCGCTTGCCGCGGTCGTCGGCATCGTTGCGCCGCTGATCGGAGCCTGGGCGATCGTCACTGTGGGTCCGGGCATCGCCTTTGCGTGCGTCGGATTCATTCAGGCGCTGGCCGCCCTGCCTTTGCTGGGAACACCGAATGTCCCCGTTTTGCGCACGGCGCCCGGCGCATTCCGGGCGGCGATTCCCGGCATCTTTCTGTTTATCGCCGACGGCTGGTTTGCAGCGACTTTTGTTTTTGTCTGGCAGATGGCGCTGTTTCTTTCGCTGCGCGAAAGTTTTCAGGCCTATGGCGGCGCGATGGCGCTGGCCGCACTGGTCGGCGCCGCGAGCGGCCTTCTGCTCGGCCGCCATATCGATGCCGGACATGGGCGGCGGGCCGCAACAATCGCCTACGTCATCGCAGCGCTGATCCTCGCCGCGCGCGCGGCGAGTCTCGGCACGCCCTGGCTTGCGATAGGAGCCAATGCGCTCGGCTCGCTCGCCTCGTGCCTGATGGTGCCCGCGATGATGACGACGGTTTACAATCTCGCCAAGGCATCGCCTTGCGCGTTGCGCTTCCATATCGCCACGGAAGGCGGCTGGGACGCGGGATGCGCCACATGCTGCCTCATCGCGGCGGCGCTCGCAGCCTACGGCACGCACTTGTCCATTCTGCTCGCGCTGGGTTTCCCGGGGCTCGCGGTCTCGACGATCCTGCTTCGCCGTTACTACGCCGCAAGCGGCGCACCGATCGAGCCCGTGCCTCTGCCGCTGGTGCCGCCGGGGATCAATTCACTTTAACCGTCACGCGGCCTGCTCTTCATGGGCACGCGGATCGAGCTCGAGCGCGCTGGGCGAAGCCTGTTGCGGCACGACAACGAAGTGGTCATGCGTTTCGTCCGGCGCCGCGCGCACTATGGTGATCCGCACAACGGTGAAGACCGTCATCGAGAGATGCACGGCTGCCGTGTAGAAGAACAGCGCCGGCATCGAACTGCGCGCAATGATGAAGGCTGCGAGCGAGGGCCCCACGATCGAGGCCAGCGCATTCACCAGCAGCAAAGTCGCCGACGCTTCGATGAACTCGCTGCGCACCAGCCGGTCGTTCGCGTGTGCGATCGACAGCGAATAGAGCGGCAGCATGGCCGCGCCGAAAAACAGCGCCAAGGGATAAAGCAGATAGGGATGGTCTGCGCTCACGCGGCCGAGGAACGCGAGCGCCACCCCACCGACGGACGCCGCAGCGCAGACACCTGCGATAATCCAACGCCGGTCGAGACGGTCCGAAAACCGGCCCAGGGGGAATTGAATGGCGGTGCCGCCCACGATGAATGCGCTCATGAAGAGAGCCACGCCAAACGTCGAAAAGCCCAGCGATTGCGCATAGACCGGCGCCAGCGTCCAGAACGCGGCATTGGCGAGACCGACCGTGATGATCCCCGCCATGCCGACGGGCGCCATGCGCGCGAGCCGCATTACTCTCAATACGGGGCGCGGCTGCGGCGCCGGCTGCGGCAGGCGCGTGAGCCCCATGGGCACGACGCAGAAAATGTAGAGCACGGCGGCGAGGCTGAAGAGCTGATAGCCCATGGGGGGTGCGGCCAGCAGAAGCCATTGTCCGAGTGTGAGGCAGCCCAGATTGACGATCACATAGGCCGACAGGATGCGCCCGCGGGTCTCGTTCGTGGCGCAATCGTTCAGCCAGCTTTCGATCGCCATATAGACGCTGGCCGCCAGGAACCCGAAGGCCGCGCGATCGGCGAACCACATCGCGGGCTGAGTGAAGATCGGCTGGAGCAGGACGGTTGCTGCGGTGAGCGCGGCCGCCACGGCGAAGGTACGGATATGGCCCACGCGCGCGAGCAGCCGGGGACCCACGAAGCAGCCGACCACAAAGCCCAGATAGTAAAAGGACCCCATGGCCCCCACGGCCATGTTGGAAAAGCCTTCGAGATGGGCGCGGACGGGCGTGAGTGTGCCGATCAGGCCGTTTCCCAGCAGCAAAAACGCCGTCGAAAGCAGGATCGCGCCGATCGAATAAAGCTGAGGTGCCATGCTGCCCCGCGGAGTCCCCGAGGGACTCGAGTGAGCACGATACTTCGTTGTCATGCGCGGCAAAATTGGGGCGGCATCATGCGCTATTTCGGCGCAACGGCACTGCGCGCGTCACATATATCTGAGCAGCACGAAGCCGAGCACGACCAGAATTAAAAATACGACAAGCGCCACTTCCAGATAGCGCTCGAGAATCTCGCGGGCCTTGTCGCCGAACAGATAGACGAGCGTCCCCTCGAGGACGATGAAGCGAAGCGAGCGGGTGATCGCCGAATAGAGCATGAACGCCGCGAACGGCACATTGGCGAGGCCGGCCGAAATCGTCACCAGCTTGTAGGGCACGGGTGTCAGCCCCTGCACCGCGATGAAATAGGCATGCGCGGCATATCTCGCGCGCAGCGCTTCGACCTCCGACAGCGGGATATGGAGGACTCCGATCAGCCAGACCCCGAACGTCTTCCAGAAGAGCGCGCCGATGGCATAGCCCAGCATGCCGCCCATGACCGACCAGAGCGTGCACCAGGCCCCGATGGCAAAAGCCCGCTTGCGGTTGGCGAGCATCATCGGCAGCACCATGACGTCCGGCGGGATGGGGAAAAACGACGCTTCCGCGAACGACATGACCGCCAGGATCCACCAGGCATGCGGGCTGCTCGCGCGCGCGGTGAACCAGGCATAAAGCCTGCGGATAAAGCCCCCGTTTCCGGCGACGTTTGCGCGCTCTGTCATAAAGCTCCAGCCCTTTGCGGCGGGCCTTCCTAGCATGCACCACGACCTGAGGCGCAAGCTTGCCGCTGGCCAAGCGTTTCTCTAACTTTCGCGCTCTTCAAACACCCAGGAAAACGGCATGGCGAAGCGTAAATCGGGGAAGGGTGGTAAGCGCAAAGCGCCGCTGCCGCCAAAGAAGAAGAAATCCGCGCGCAAGGCACCCACGCCAAAGCCCGCGCCGAAACCGTCGCCGCAAACCAAGCGCGCGCCGACGCTTCGGCCGCGAAAGACGCTTCTGCGTCGCACCGGTGCGGCGCCCCGACCGATGGCGCCGCTGAAGCGCGTGGTGGGACACAACCCCTACGACACCGATCTCGACCGCAACGCCGCGAACTACGTCCCCCTTTCGCCGCTGACATTTCTGGAGCGCGCGGCAAGCGTGTTTCCCGAACGCACCGCGATCATTCATGGCAGCCAACGCCACACCTATGCGCAATTCTATGCACGCGCCCGCAAGCTTGCGTCCGCGCTCGCCAAACACGGCATCAGGAAAGGCGACACCGTCGCGGTGATGCTCGCCAACACGCCGCCCATGCTGGAAGCGCATTACGGCGTGCCGATGTCGGGCGGCGTGCTCAACACGCTCAACACACGCCTCGATGCGACCGCGTTGGCCTTCATTCTCGACCATGGCGAAGCGAAGGTGCTCATCACCGACCGCGAATTTGCGGGCACGATTCGAGAAGCCCTGAAGCTCGCCTCGGTGAAGCCCTTCGTCATCGATTACGACGACCCGGAATTTCCGCAAACCGGCGAGAAGCTGGGCGCCATCGAATATGAGCAATTCATCGCGGGCGGCGATCCGGATTTCGCGTGGGAGATGCCCGGCGACGAATGGGATGCGATCTCGCTCAATTACACCTCCGGCACGACAGGCAATCCCAAGGGCGTCGTGTTCCATCATCGTGGTGCTGCGCTGATGGGTTATGGCAATGTGATTTCGACCGGTATGGGCAGACATCCGGTCTATCTCTGGACCTTGCCGATGTTCCACTGCAACGGCTGGTGCTTCCCGTGGTCGCTCGCGGTGGTGGCCGGCACGCATATCTGTCTGCGCTGGGTGCGGGCGAAGCAGATTTACGACTTGATCCTGGAACACAACGTCACGCATATGTGCGGCGCGCCGATCGTGATGTCGACTTTGATCAATGCGCCGGAAGCGGAGCGCCGTCCGCTGCCGCACAAAATCGAATTCATCACGGCCGCGGCCCCGCCGCCGGAAGCCGTACTCGCCGCGATGAGCGAAGGCGGCTTCAACGTCACGCATGTTTACGGTTTGACGGAAACGTATGGACCCGCCGTCGTCAACGAGTGGAAATCCGATTGGGACGCGCTCGACCGCGGCCATCGCGCGGCGAAGAAAGCACGTCAGGGCGTGCGCTATCATGCGCTCGACGCGCTGACCGTGATGGATCCCGAAACCATGGAGCCCACACCCGCCGACGGCGAAACGCTGGGCGAAGTCATGTTCCGCGGCAATGTGGTGATGAAAGGCTATCTCAAGAACCCGAAGGCGACGCGCGAATCATTCGAAGGCGGCTGGTTTCACTCCGGCGATCTGGGTGTGATGCATCCCGACGGCTATGTGCAGCTGAAGGACCGCTCCAAGGACATCATTATCTCCGGCGGCGAGAATATCTCATCGATCGAAGTGGAGGATGCCCTGCTCATGCATCCGGCTGTGATGTTCGCGGCTGTCGTCGCGCGGCCCGACGAGAAATGGGGCGAAACCCCTTGCGCCTTCGTCGAACGCAAAGTGGGCTACGAAAACACCACGGAAGAGGAACTGATCGAACATTGCCGCACCCAGATCGCGCGCTTCAAATGTCCCCGTCACGTGATCTTCACCGACCTGCCGAAAACCTCCACCGGCAAGATCCAGAAATACAAACTGCGCGAGCAGGCGAAGCTGGTGGCGTGAAAAGAACAAGTAAGATTTTAGCGCGGAGGTCGCAGAGGTTGCGCAGAGGACGCAGAGGATGGCTGAGAATGGGGTCGGCAGTGCGATCGTAAATTCAGCACTGAAGGTTCATTCGGCCCTTGGGCCGGGTTTACTTGGGAGCGCGTACGCGCTCTGCCTTTCCCACGAACTAACAAAGCTGGGCCTGATTGTGCGAAAAGAGGTTTCGATCCCGATTCGCTATGAGGATTTGACCATTGAAAACGGCTATCGAATCGACCTGCTTGTGAACGATCTTGTGGTCGTCGAATTGAAGGCCATCGAGACCGTTTCTGCAGTCCATCGTGGTCAGCTTTTGAGCTATCTCCGTTTGGGTGGTTTCAGGCTCGGCTATCTGTTGAATATTAATGTCGCGCATATGCGCGACGGTATTACCCGTTCTGTCAACGGACTCTGACCTCCGCCGCGTCCTCTGCGCACTCTCTGCGTCCTCCGCGCTAAAATCTTGTTTCTCAGCCCCGGAAAATTTTTCCAAGACGCACTCCGCAAATCGCCCTAGTCTCAAGCCCGCTTGAAGGATAGCGGGACACAGTGGATCGGCCGTTTGCGAGTAGGTATGCCCTGCTCTTCATTTTCATCACCATGCTGGTCGACACGATCGGGCTCGGCATCATCATCCCGGTGATCCCGAAGATCATCGCCGAACTGACCGGTCACAATCTTCCGCCCGCGCAGGCGCTTAGCGAGGCCGCGCGCTATGGCGGCTGGCTGTTTTTCGTCTATGCGCTGATGCAGTTCCTGTGCGCGCCTCTGATCGGCAATCTGAGCGACCGGTTCGGGCGCAGGCCTGTTCTGATTCTCTCGCTTCTGGCCCTCGGCCTCGACTATCTGCTGACGGGTCTCGCGCCTACCATCATCTGGCTTTTCATTGCGCGAATTCTGTCGGGGGCCGCGGGCGCATCCTATTCGACCGTCAACGCCTATATCGCCGATGTTTCGCCGCCCGAGAAGCGCGCGGCCAATTTCGGGCTCACGGGCGCCGCCTTCGGGATTGGCTTCGTTGTCGGCCCCGCCATCGGCGGAACGCTGGGAGAATATGGCTCGCGGCTGCCGTTCTTCGTCGCCGCGGGCCTGGCGCTGGCCAATGCGTTGTTCGGGTTCATCGTATTGAAGGAGTCCCTTGCGAAAGAACAGCGCCGTTCGTTTGAAGTCCGGCGCGCCAATCCGTTCGGCGCGTTCAAATCGCTGGGCCGCTTTCCCGCGATTATCGGGCTTTTCGGCGTGGTGATCCTGATGCGGCTCGCACATGACGCGAACCCGTCGGTGTGGACCTATTACACTATGCTCAAATTCCATTGGACGACCAGGGACGTCGGCTGGTCGCTGATGGCGGTGGGCGCGATGACGGCCATCGTGTTTGGCTTTCTCACGCGCATCATTATTCCGCGCATCGGAGAGGAGCGCTCCGTCTATATCGGGCTCGCCTGCGGCGCGATCGGATTCTCGGGCTATGCGTTTTCGACCGAAGGCTGGATGATATTTGCGTGGATGGTGCCCTGGTCGATCATGGGGCTTGTGAACCCCTCGCTCAATTCGATCATGTCAAAGCTGGTGGGGCCGACCGAACAAGGTGAACTTCAGGGCGCACTTGCGTGCCTCGGTTCGCTCACTTCGATCGTGTCGCCGCCTCTGCTGACGAATTTGTTCAGCTACTTCACCGGCACATCGGCGCCCGTCTATTTCCCGGGCGCGGCCTTTCTTGCGGCCGCGATATTTCTTGTCCTCGCAGCTCTCGCCTTCGCGCGCACACGGCACCAGCCCGTGCCGAATGCGGCGGAGTAAAGCTTCAGGGCGCGTAACTCCGTTTGCCGGATACGTTCCGGAAGCGGGCAACCCGGACGTGAAGGCTGTTTAGTGGACGCTACTTCGCAGTCGTTCCAATTCGTCTTTTATTCGGAGCTTTTCTTTTTTGAGGGCTGCGACCCTTACTTCATCCCAGTCGGGATGGTTCATTTCGGTCTCGATCAAGTCCTGCAATTTCTTATGCTTTTCGGACAGTTCCTGCATGTGTCCCTGCAGTGCCATTGCTTACCTCGTCACTAGAAGGGATTGTAATTGAACCACCAAAAGGGCCATCTGTCACGGCCTACTTCCGGGTGTAGCTTCCAAACTGTAAATCGATGCCATGGCGGACCCGCCTACAAAAAAGGCTGCAAAATCCCGGCCAAAATCCCGGCTCGTCGTAGGCCTGAGCGGGGCCTCTGGGGTCTCCTACGGGATCAGGCTGCTGGAGGCGCTGGGCGAACTCGGGGTCGAATCGCACCTTGTGATGAGCAAGGCGGCCGAGATGACCATCGGCTACGAGACCGCGCTCACGCCGAAGCAGGTCGCCGCCAAAGCGGATCAGGTTTATGCCATCGGCGATATTGCGGCGCCTATCGCCTCGGGCTCGTTCAAGACCGGCGGAATGATCATTGCGCCCTGTTCCGTGCGTACCATGTCGGAGATCGCGACCGGCGTGACATCGAGCCTTCTCACGCGCGCCGCGGACGTGACGTTGAAGGAACGCCGGCCGCTGATCCTCGTCGTGCGCGAGACGCCGCTGCATCTGGGCCATCTGCGCACGCTCGTGCAGCTGGCAGAAATGGGCGCGATCATCCTGCCGCCCGTGCCGGCGTTCTATGCCGAGCCGCACACAATTTCCGATATCATCGATCAACTGGTCGGCCGCATGCTCGATCTTCTGGGCTATGATTGGCCGGACGTGCGGCGCTGGGGCGAAGATCTGGCGAAAGGCCGGCGCCGGACGAAGAGCGGTAAGACGTCCTCATGAACGAGAACGACGAAGATCATGTGCTGCGAGCCCAGTTTGCGGCGTTGATGCAGGAGCATCGCGATCTCGACACCGCGATCGCGGCGATGATCGAGTCCGGCGTGCGCGACCAGCTTCAGCTGTCGCGATTTAAGAAACGCAAGCTGCAGCTCAAGGATCAGATCGCGCGCATCGAAGACGCGCTGCTGCCGGATATCATTGCGTAAGATAGAATAAAAAGTTTTTAACGCAGGGGTCGCAAAGGATGCGCAGAGGACGCTGAGGATGCCGGCGTGCTTCAAATAGATAATCATCGCGCCCGCGGGCTAATACCAACCTGCGCTGACGGTCATGCATGAGCCCAATCGCG
>PLJH01000126.1 GCA_003139615.1 Alphaproteobacteria bacterium | reverse complement strand
CTTGCGCACGATGTCGTAGAGCATGTGGGCGGGCGCGGTGGCGGCCCCGTTGCGCAGCACATCGGCCGGCAGCGATTCCACGATTTCGATATCGAGGTCCGTCGCGGTCAGCTTCAACCGGCCCTTGCCCGCATCGATCAGCACGTTCGACAGGATGGGAATGGTATTCCGGCGTTCGACGACGCTCTGGACATGGCTGAGCGCCTTCAAAAAGGCGCCGCGTTCGACTGTGATCTTCATGGGTCTCGTGCCGGGTTCCGGATGCTTCTTGCGCTCAAACGGACCACCCCAAATCGCCCCTGCGGCGCGGCCGTTAACCTATTGATTTGCTTGGGTTTTTTCGAGGGCATCGACTCAAGCAAAGGAGTATATCAGGGGTGGGTTGGCGGGCATAGGGAAAAGGCGGGGAAAGGCAGGGTTTCGCGGGGGATTTGGGGGGTAAGGGAGGGGGGNNCTTCAACGAGCTTCCGGGCGGCCGAGAGCAGGCATTCGATCGATCGCGACCGCACCAAATCCCAAGCCAAGAAATATGGCCATCAGCACAAGCGAATTGACCAGCACGCGCGGATAGCCGAGCGCGGCCACGTTGAGAAAGGGATAGAGATAGAAACCCGTCATCGCGCCGCGCAACAGGCTGAAGCCGAGATAGGCCACCGGGTAAAGCAGCCAGACGAAGGGCGCGCGCCACGCGAGCGATCCCTTGCGCACGAAAACCAGCCAATAGAAGCCGAATAAGACGGGCGTCGCGTAATGCAGCGTTGCATCCGCGGCGAACTGCAGATCGTAAGGTCCGTAGGGATTGCGCAGCAGAACCAGATAAACACCGCCGACGATGCACAGATAGACCGTGATCGCAGCCGCAATGCCAGGCCGCGATGCTTCGCGCCAGCCGATCGCCGCGCCGGTCAGCACGAGCGCCGCCAAGAGATTCGTCAGGATCGTGAAAAAGCTGAAGTAAAGCGCGACAGCCCCAAGCACCGCCCCACCATGCGCCAACGACCGCTCCAGCGTCAGCGCAAAGTGCAACGACAGTGCGACCCAGGTGATGAGCGCGGCAGTAACGAGATATGTCGCGCGTATGGATTTTCGCATCTTATCGTCGGGTTAAATGCAAAGAAAAACGTGGTGAAACAGTTTGGGAGCGGGAAGATACTACGTTGCCGTGGATCGAACGCGAAGTGCCGACGGCAAGAGGTATCCGTTGGAGTGTTCTATTTTTTCGGTGACGTCATCGATTCGAAATGACCGGTATTTTGTAACCATACTCTCCGCCCATTCGCGGTCATCGCGGTACATCACGAGGTCCTCTGCACATTGCACCAGTAGGCGATTGATTTGGAAGACCTCTTGGTGATGGGGCTGACGATATCTCACACGCGACTTCGAAAAAGTAAAATCGTGCTTCGCGCCACGCTGCGGCGGATCTGGGATGATGCGGATGGCAAGGTCCGGAGCAAGCGGTACGATCCTATTGATGGGACGCGACGGGTGTACCACTTCGATAGCGATTGGAAAATCTGACGTGAACAACGGATTTTGGCGATCACTTATAGTCAATACTTCCCATGGCGAGTTACCGAATAGCGAGACGAAGTGCCCGATTGAGGCGATACCCATTGCCTGTGGATACTTAGCGTCTATCGCAATCGCGACACCGCCTTCTTTGAGAAGCTCGGTGATCGATTTGCGACCGAGCGATTCGGGTGCTTTGCTGATCTCGCCAAGCGCATCTAGCATCATCGCCGTCGCCTCAACAGCATTTTTGAGCGGGGCGGATTGGATTCGCATTCCGGCTGGCGAACACGTTAAGACGTAGGCAACGAACCCCGCTATGACAAACACTGCTTCCTCGTCGTGTTTGTGTTCGCGCAATTTTGTAACGGCTGCGTTGTACTTGGGTTCGACGTTTTTGAGAAAATCTTCGATCGCGCGATCTTCTTTAAGGTATGAGTTCGAACTGTTGTCCTCGATTCGGCAAACATCTTGAGATCGCGGTGTGAACTTTTTCAAATCTGATTTTCGCATCGCGTAGACGCGCTCGCCAAGTTCCGGCGAGTAGAAATTCCTGATGTGAACTTGTGACACGTAGTGGTCGAGCGGCATCGAACATGACGCGCGTCTCGCGTCCCTCAATCTCGTGATTCCTATTTCACTAGCATTATTCTTTCCACCTCGCGAAGCACATCCGTCGCAACACGCTTATGCACAAAAAAACGCGGCCTTCGCAGCCTTAAATAGAGTAGATAGATGCAAGATTGCCAGGCGCCGAGCGCCGCACAGAGTCCTTTTGAACTGCAGTCCGGGAAGGCCGTCACATGACCGACAATGCCGCGCGCAACAAGAAAGCCGTCGTCGAGGCGTTGACGGACGCCTACGCTGGCCGCGATTTCACCAAGCTCGAAAAATGGTTTGCGCCGGATTATATCCAGCACAATCCATTCATCCCGGCCGGCCGCGACGGCTTGCGCGGCTACATCGAAAAGCTGCCGGCCGAACGCCGCTACGAGGCAGGGATCGCGCTGGCGCAAGGCGATATCGTGATGGTTCACGGCCGTTATTCCGGCGGCGACAGAAAAACCTTCATCGCGTTGGATATATTCCGGTTCGAAGGCGATCTCGTCGTGGAGCACTGGGACGTGCTGCAGGAAGAAGTACCGGTCGAGAAGACGGTCGCCGGCAATCCCATGTTCACGAAGCCTGCCGGGTGGGTGTGAGGTCCGAGAGGAAATCCATGTCGGATATCTCCCACCTTCACCATAGCCGGGCTTGTCCCGGCTACCTAGCCGCCGCGTGTCCACGCGGCGAATAACGTTCCGCGCTGCGGCAGCTTAATTCCGCTCGCAGACGCTCGCTGACTGGGTGGCCGCCTCAAGGGCGGCCATGGTGAGTTTAGATGCAGCTCAACTTAAATTCCGGCTAAAATGATGTCTTCGGATAAAGGATGCGTCCATGGCCGGGCTGTTCGACGATCTTCTGGTGCTCGATTGCGCGAGTTTTATTGCGGGGCCTGCGGCGGGCACGATCATGTCGGATTTCGGCGCGCGGGTGATCAAGATCGAGCCGCCGGGCGACGGCGATTCCTATCGCCAGCTGATGAAGCTGCCCGGCATCCCGCCGGCCTCCGTCGATTATTTCTGGATGCTCGACAACCGCAACAAGGAAAGCCTCGCGCTCGATCTCAAGCACAAGGACGCGCGGCCCGTGTTGGAAGCGCTGATCCGCAAAGCGGACGTGTTCATCACCAATTTTCCGGGCCCGATCCGCGATCGCCTGCGCTTGCGCGATACCGATGTGCTGCCGCTGAACGACCGGCTGATCTATGCCTCGCTCACGCCCTATGGCGAAGTGGGTGCCGAGAAGGATCGCACCGGTTATGACGCGACCGCGTATTGGGCGCGCTCGGGGCTGATGGATTCGGTGCGCGCCAACCCCGATGTCGAGCCGGCCGTCTCCGTGCCCGGCATGGGCGATCATCCGACAGCGGTGGCGCTGTTCGGCGCGATCATGGCCGCGCTTTACCGGCGCGAGAAAACGGGGAAGGGCGGCGCGGTTTCGACCTCGCTGCTGGCAAACGGATTGTGGTCGAATGGCTGCTGGATGCAGGCGGTGTTGTGCGACGCGGATTTTTCCGTGCGGCTCAGGCGGGGGCAGCGCGGCGCGCTGACGGAACTTTACAAGGCGCGGTGCGGGCGCTGGTTCATGCTCGTGCTGCTCAATTACACGCGCGAATGGCCGCTGCTGGTGGAAGCCATCGGCAAGCCGGAATGGCGCGACGATCCCCGCTTTGCGACGCCGGAGGCGCGCAAGGCGAACACGGCCGAGCTGGTTGCGGCGCTGGAAGATGTTTTCGTTCAACGCGATTGGTCGGAATGGAAAGGCATCTTCGAACGCTCGGGCATCACGTTCGGACCGATCGCGCGGCCATCCGACCATCTCGATTGCGCGCAGATCGCGGCGAACGGCATGCTGCCGGAGATTGAGGGCACGGGTGGCCTGCGCACCGTCGACAGCCCCATCGTTTTGGACGGCGAAACCAAGCGCGCACCGCGTCTCGCCCCCGCCATCGGCGAACACACGCGCAGCATTCTCGAAAGCTTCGGGTTCGGCGACGCGGCGATCGACGCGCTCGTTAAGAGCGGTGCGGTGGCGTGAACTAAAACATTTTAGCGCAGAGGACGCGGAGGGTGCGCAGAGGTCGCGGAGTAGCAGAACACAGCGCGCGCATCTCGCGCGCATTCGCGTTCAGAGTGCTGTAGATGCGGCCGAGACGGCCGCGCTCCTTTTCCCCTGCGTCCTCTGCGAATCCTCCGCGCCCTCTGCGCTAGAATCTTCTACCTTCTCAATTCGTCCGGCCCAACACCTGCTTCAGGAAATCGACTTCCTGCTTGAATAGCGGATCGTTCGCGCAGAGTTCGGCGATGCGGCGGCAGGCGTGGAGCACGGTCGTGTGATCGCGGCCGCCGAAACGGCGGCCGATTTCGGGCAGCGAGCGCATCGTCAGTTCGCGCGACAGATACATCGCCACCTGGCGCGGACGCGCGACTCTGCGCGAGCGCAGCGCGGAATGGAAATCGCGCAAATCGATCTTGTAGAACTCGGCCGTCTTGCGCTGGATGTCCTCGATGGAGGTCTTGCGCCCGGGCGTGCCGGCACTGCCCGCCGCTTCGGCAGCCGCTTCAAGCGTCATCGGTTTCTTCGTCAGGTCGGCATAGACGGCGAGCTTGGTGAAGATGCCGATCAGATCGCGCGGGCTCGCATCTTCGCGGTCGGCGATTTTTTCGAGCACTTCGTCGGGCATGACCGTATCGGGACGACGGCGCGTATATTCGGCGGCGCGCGCTTTCAGGATCGCCAGCCGCGTCGCGCGGTCGGGCGTTTCGAGGCCGATCACGAGCCCACCGGAAAGACGCGAGCGTACATCGGCGGTCAACGACTCCAGCGCGGCCGGCGCCTTGTCGGACGCGATCACAAGCTTGCGGCGCAAATCGGAAAACGCATTCAAGGTGTGCAGGAATTCCGAGACCGTATAGGTGCTGCGGCACAGATGCTGGAGATCGTCGATCAGCAGCATGTCGGCCGCGCGCAGCTCATCCTTGAAGCCGAGCGTGTCCTTGTATTTCAGCGCGCCCAGGAACTGGCGCATGAAATCTTCCGCACCGAGGAGAAGCGCACGACGGCCGCGCTTGCGGGCCTCCAGAGCAATCGCATTCATGAGATGCGTCTTGCCGTTGCCGAAACCGCCATGGATGTAGAGGAGGGCGACGCCGCTCTCATCGCCTTCCGCGACCGCGCGCGCGGCCCGGAAGCCGAATTCATTCGATGGGCCCGAGACGAATGTCTCGAAGGTCTGCATCGGATCGAGCATGCGGCTGTTGAGCACGCGGCGCGGCTCGCCCGGCCTTTCGCGCTCGGGCGCAGGCAGGCGCGACACAGGCGCTGCATTCTGATGCGGCTCCGGCGCACGCGGTGCGAAAGGCGCCGCAGCTTTCGACGGTGCGAGCACGATCGAGACCGAAGACGGCTCTCCGCCTTCGGCGCGCAGTGCGCGCTCGATGCGCGAGGCATATTGGTTGGCGACCCAGTTGCGGGCGAAAGGTCGCGGCGCGCCGATCTTGATCTCTCCATTCGCAAACTCGACCAGACTGAGCGACGAAATCCACGCGTCGAACACGGCATCGCCGAGATCCCGGCGCATGCGTTCACGGGCAGCCGCCCAGATGGTCGGCCAATCGGTTTCCGAAGCTTTTGTCACGGTCTGGTTCATCTTTCCCTTGCCTTCTTGTTGTCCGTCGCCGCATTCGGCGTCCGGTCACCCCATTTTGTTTTTGCAGTCGATACGCTGTCGGCGCCGTCAACTTCGGCGTGTGATCCCACCTCCCACAGTTTTAGCCATGGCTTCCTCTCCCATCAGCTTTGTTTCCACGGCAGACCGCCGGCTTTCCAGCCGTTGCGATTGCCGCGATGACGTTCCTGGTCCATGTCTCCTTCGAAACCGCCCGCGATGTTGTAGGCCCGCGTGAATCCCGCCCGCGTCATCGCAATGGCCGCCGAGCGCGAGCGGGCGCCCGAGCGGCAGAGGAACAGCACCGGCGTATCGGCGACCGCGCCCTCGAGCTTTGCTTTCGCCTGGCCGACGAAATCCGGATTGACCGCCATGCTGGGAAAGGCTTGCCATTCCACGCAGTGAACTTCGCGCCCCACGCTCGAAAGATCGGGCAGGCCGACGAAGGACCACTCCGCCATGGTGCGCACATCGACGATCTGCGCTTTCGGATCGTCCTTCAGCAACGCCCACGCCGCGTCGCTGGTGAGGTCACCGGCGTATTCGGGCGAAGGGTTGGAAGAGGACATGGCACACTCCGTTAGAGACGACTTCGCACACCGGAGCCTTCAAGGCGTCCGGCTGAAGTACGGATTTGCGAGTACTAGCTGTTATATTTGAGTATTAACCTGCTGAAACAGGTTGTTAACCCAGAAGACTTGCACTTGCTTTTTGTTTTGTTTGCCATGTCTCCCGCCCCACCGCCGAACGGCAAGACCTTACTCCCGGCGTTAACTCTCTCACAACCGGAACAAAAGCCAAACAGTACGATTTTTTCAAAAATATGAATGCCGCTAAGTGTATGTGCCGTATACGGAAAATGGAATTTTCCAGCGAATCAGTAGCTTAGCGTGAACGGCGTTCACGGACGTGACATAATGAATGAAACTCCGTCTACGGAGCAATAAAAATGGGCCCAAGACTTGGTCCGGGCCCATTGAGAGGGATTTTGTCAAGAATTCAGAGACTTGGCTCATTTGGCGAGCTTGGCGACCCGCTTCGTGAGGCGCGAAACCTTGCGGCTGGCCGTGTTTTTGTGCGTCACGCCTTTGGAAACGCCGCGCATGATCTCGGGCTCCGCCGCCTTCAGGGCGGCTTGTGCCGCAGTCTTGTTGCCGGAAGCCAACGCTTCCTCGACCTGGCGAGTGAAATTGCGGATGCGGCTCTTGCGGGCGTGATTGATCGCCGTGCGCTTGGCGATGGTGCGTACGCGCTTCTTGGACGAGGCGATATTGGGCATGTTTGGTCCTGACACTATTCCACGGGAAGGCGGGGCTTTTAGCCTTGAAGCCCCTGCCGGTCAATGCGCGCGTGTGGCGTCGGAATTGGGCAAGGATTTGAGGGCCTTGAGGGGAGACAGAAGCGCGATGACGGGCGCCAGGAAATAGCCGATCGCCGCGATCAGCAAGGTCTCGCGCACGCCCACGACACCGGCAATCGCGCCGCCGGCCAGTGCACCCGTCACACCGCAGAGCCCGCCGGCCGCTTTGAACACCGCCGCAACACGGCCAAGGACCTCATTCGGCAGGACGGTCTGCCGGAGGCTCGACCCCAAAATGATGGCGACGACCAACAGCGCATCGCCGCCGAATTGCGCCGCCATCAGCATCGCGGTCGCCATGGCAGGCGTGCCGGATGCCAGCGGGACGAGCATCGTGAAGGCCGAACCTCCGAAGCTCGTCGCGACGATGGCGGGACCAAGGCCCAGCCATCGGGAAACCGGGGCGGCAATCGCCGCGCCCACCATCGCGCCGATGCCGCCGACTCCGATGGTGATGCCCAGCATTGTCGGCGTCAGATGCAGGTCGCGGATCGCGAACGGGACATAGAGCATAAAGAACGAGCCGAAGAGCGGCGTGGTCGCTTCCATCCAGAACAGCGGCTGTACGAGCCGGTTGCGAAAGATCGCGGCGGTCCCGGTCGAAAGATCGCGCCGCCAGGACACGCCCTCGGCCGTCGACGCAGCGACGTTTTCCTGCGCTGCGATTTGCGACAGAAATAATGCGGAGACGACATATGTGACGGCGTTGGCCGCGATCGCGATGGGTGCGGTCAGCAATTGCACGAGCACGCCCGCCAGCGCGGGGCCGCCGATCTCCGCCACGGAATCCGTGACATTGAGCTTGGTATTACCTTCGATCAGATGTTCCTTTCCGATCAGGCTCGGCAGATAGGCGTGGTCGGCGATGTCGAACAGCACGCTGAGCCCGCCCGCAATCGCGGCCACGAGGATAAGCTGCGGCATCGCAAGCATGTGCAGCCAGGCGGCAATCGGAACGGTCAGCAGAATGGCTGCGCGCAGCAGGTCGGATGCGATGAGAATGCGCCGGCGGCGCGAGCGATCGACGAAGCCGCCCGCGAACAGCCCCACGATCGTTCCCGGTCCGAGCGCCAGGGCCGTCAGGAGGCCAAGCGAGGCAGGCGAGGCGTGAATGGTGAGTACCGCCGCGAGCGGCAGGCAGGTGCGTGTGATCCGCGCGCCGAACGCCGACACCGATTGCGCCGACCACAACCGCAGGAAATCGGCATGGGACCAGAGCGCGCCGCGCGCCATCGGAATGCGCAAATCATCTCCCCCGAAAGCGCATTCCGGTCCGCGTCAGCGGTCCTTGAACTGCGGCTTTCTCTTCTCGCTGAAGGCGGCCATGCCTTCCTTCTGGTCGTCGGTCGCGAACATCGCGTGGAACAGGCGGCGCTCGAAACGGATGCCTTCGGCCATCGTCGTCTCAAAAGCGCGGTTCACGGTCTCTTTCGTCATCATCACGATGGGCACGGATTGCTCGGCGATCTTCTGGGCGGCCTTCATCGCTTCCGGCAACAGATCGGCCAGCGGCACGACGCGACTGACGAGGCCGGATCGCTCCGCTTCCGCCGCATCCATATTCCGGCCCGTCAGGCACATTTCCATCGCCTTCGACTTTCCGACAAAGCGGGTGAGGCGCTGCGTGCCGCCGATCCCGGGCATCACGCCCAAAGTGATCTCCGGCTGGCCGAATTTCGCGTTGTCCGCCGCGATGATGAAGTCGCACAGCATCGCAAGCTCGCACCCGCCGCCCAAAGCGTATCCCGCAACAGCCGCGATCATGGGCTTGCGGAATGCCGCGATGCTGTCGGCCGCTTTTGCGAAGAAATTGGTTTTGAACATGTCCATATAGGATTGCGGCGCCATCTCCTTGATGTCGGCGCCGGCGGCAAAGGCCCGCTCGGAACCGGTGAGCACGACCACGCGCACCTCGTCGCCCGCATCGAAGGATTCGAGCGCCGAGACCAACTCGTTCAACAGCTCCGAATTGAGCGCGTTGAGCGCCTTGGGCCGGTTCAGCGTGACAAGCGCCACGCCCGCTTTGATCTTCACGACGATGTTCTGATAATCCATGTCCGAACCTCCAATTCCCGCGCCATCCCTCGCGCGAAGGCGAGGAGAAGGCAAGCCCCCTTTTCTCCATGGACGGGCTTGACCCGTCCACCCAGTCAGCGAGCGTCCGCGAGTTGAATTATGTGCGCGCGAAACTGTGAAGAGTCATTCGCCGCGCAGCCCGCCTTCGCTAAAAAACTACTGCGGGTCAGAACAATGCCTTTGTCCGCCGAAGCCTTGGCGTAGGTGGAACGTGCGGCGGCTGGGTGGCCGGCTCGGGGGCCGGCCATGGTGAGGTTTGGTGATATTGCTTTGTCTGGAGTTGCTCGTACCGAGGCCGACATTTGAATTGCAATTCCGAACCTCCTCGCAATGGAAAAAACACTGCACGTTCCTATATCTTCTGCACGTAAGAGCGCGAAATCGCTACTGCATTTTTCGACTAGTCCGTTTTTCCTCATAAAAACATCGGACCGATCATCATGTTGAGCGTTGAAAAACTCGGACGGCGCGAAGGCCGCCTGCAAATACTCCGAGACATCAGCTTCGAATGGTCCCGCGGCGTGCTGGCCGTGATCGGCGGGAACGGCTCCGGCAAGACGACGCTTCTGCGAGTCATTGCCGGCGCCGCAAAGCCCAATGAAGGCAGGGCATCCTGGAACGGCGAGCCCACGTCGCGCGCAGTCCGCCAAAGAGGCAAGATCGGTTACGGCCCGCAGGAGCGCAATCTCGACCTCGCGATTACCTTGCGAGAATTTCTCGGACTGTGCGCGGACCTGCGCGGACTCTCCGATCGCAAGACGCTCATCGCCGCAGTGGCGGAAGAGCTGGGCCTCGTCAAACAACTCGATGAACGTCTCGCCAATCTGTCGGGCGGCGGACGGCGCAAGGCGATGACGGCGCAGGCGCTTCTCGGCGTATCCGAATTGATCGTGCTCGACGAGCCCACCTCGGAAGTGGATTACACCGCCAGCCGCAAATTCTGGAATGCATTCCGGGCAAGGGGAAAGTCCTCGGCGCTGGTGATCGCGACCCATGACGTGGAGCTCGCGCTTAGCTCGACCGACGCGATCCTGCTCCTGAAAAAGGGACAGCCCGCGCATCTGGCGTCCGTGGCCGCCTTCACGCTCGGCGAGCTCTCCGCGGAAATCGGCGAAGGGTAGGGACCATGGGCGCGCTCACTCTCGCCCGCCTCATGGCGCTGGAAGCGTTGCGTCGGCCACGCGCCGTGCTCGCCACGATCATGCTTGCGCTGAGCGCGGGATTTATCATTCTGCCCAATCCCGGAGCGGCCTATGCCACGCTGACCTTTCGCGGCCATCCGCTGATCTACACGCCGGCGGTCATGGGCTTTACCACTGGCGGCGAGTTCGTCGCGTTCTCGATCCTTTTGGGTGTGCTTGCGATGAGCGCGCTGTCGCCCATGCGCGCCTGGCGCAGCGTATTCGGCGTCACGGCCGCGCGGAGCCGGGACCTCGCGCTTGGTTTGTGGATCTCTGGATTCGGCGTCGGCCTCTTTCTGCTTACCTGCATTTTCGGCGGCGCGTTGCTGCGCGCGTCGAGCGTCCTCGTCGCATCAGGCGATTGGCTCGGCGGTCTCTGGATATTTTTCTCGTGGTCATACGGCCTCGGCATTGTCGGCGCGGCCCTGGCCGCGACAGTCGCGAGCGTCGTGCTGCTGCGCCTGGCGACTCGACCCGCGCTTCTGATGGGCGCGACGTTCGTCATCTGGATCGTGGTTCTCGCCGCGCTGATTGTGGGTCCCGTCGACATCGCCGGTCATGGCTTCGGATTGGCGCAACTTTTTCCCCAGACGAACCGCGCGGACTTCGCGATGGGGTTCATCGGTCGCGCGCAACATCGCGCAGGTGTGCAGGCACGCGCAATCGGTGCCCTGACCGGCATAACCGGCGGTGTTTGGTTTCTGTTGACGCGAGCTGCGATTGTGTTTGGTGCGCTGATCGCGGCGCTCCTCCTGTCGGGGCCGCGCGTCAAACCTCTTGTTGTGAAGAGCCGAACAAGGGGCCGCGCGCTCGCGGGATCGATCAGCGCGCTCAGCGCGCGTTTCGGCCTGGCGGGCGTGATTGTCGGACAGATCTGGAGTGCGCCGCTCTGGGCGCTCGGGTTGCTCGCCGTTGCGGTGGCGTTCGAAACCGTCAATGCGGGAAATCCGATTTCCATTGTGGCACTCGGTTTCGCGTGGGGACTCTACATGCTGCGCTGGCCGGAACTGTGCGAAGCGTTCGAGCAAGGCGGCCTGCGCAGCCTCGTGCAGCCGAGCGTGCTTGGCCCCTGGCCTATCCGGTTTCAGATCGGCGCGAACATCGCTGTGCAGATGAGTTTGTTTGCGCTGCCGCTCATCGTTGCGCTTGGCGTGGCCGGCCGCGTGCATGGCCTTGTCTGGTTGGGCGCCCAGATTGCGGTTGCACCGCTCCTCTGTGTCGGCCTTGCGCGCCTGCGCGGTGGGGCGACGATCTTCTCGCTTATGGCGATGCTGTGGTGGTACATCATGATCTCGGGCAACGCGGTGCTGCCCTTGGGATGAAACGAAGCCGATCAATCGTCCAAAGGCCGTTGCCGGATTCGCTTCAGCGCGGAATGCTTCTTTTTCTTTTCCTGAATCCGCTTCTTGCTGGCGCGTGACGGTTTGGTGGGGCGGCGGGGGATGGGCGGGATGGCGGCTTGTGCGATCAGCTCGATGAGCCGCGCGCGCACGTCGGCGCGGTTGCGTTCCTGGGTGCGCAGGCGTCGGCCGTCGAGAACGAGGACGCCATCTTTGGTGAGGCGGCGTCCGGCGAGCTTGATCAATCGCTCGCGAACATCATGCGGCAATGACGGCGAATGCACGACATCGAAGCGAAGCTCCACGGCGGTGGCGACCTTGTTGACATTCTGTCCGCCGGGACCGGAGGCGTGAACGAAACGCTCTTCGATTTCGCTTTCGTCGATCGCTATGCGCGGTGTGATCGGGATCTTCGGCATGGCAGGCTCAGCGTTGGCATTTGGGACAATAGAATGTGGAGCGGCCGGCCTGAACGATGCGGCGCACGATTCCCTTGCAGGATTTGCGGCCGCACGGTTCGCCCTCGCGGCCATAGACCGCAAAGCGGTGCTGGAATTCGCCCAGCGCGCCGTCCGCGCCCGCATAGTCGCGCAGGCTCGAACCGCCGGCCTTGATCGCATCGGCGAGCACCGCCTTGATATCGCGCAGCAGCGCCGGCGTTCGCTTTCCGGGAATCGTGGAGGCCAAGCGCTTGGGTGAAATACCGGCGCGGAACAACGCCTCGCACACATAGATATTGCCGAGGCCCGCGATCACCCTCTGATCGAGCAGCGCCGATTTGATGGGCGTCCGCTTGCCTTTGAGCACGCGGTCGAGATACGCGGCGTCGAATTCTTTCGACAGGGGTTCGATGCCGAGCCCCTTGAACAGCTTGTCCTCGTCGAGCTTATCGGTATCGACCAGGGTCATGAGCCCGAAGCGGCGATGATCGGTGAAAACGATGCGCGCGGGTGCGTCGGTCTCCATCACGACATGGTCGTGCTTGCCCTGGCCGGCATTGGCGGGCGCCTGCTCATAGACATATTGCCCGAGCTTGCGCTCCTTGCCTTCGGCATAAACGCTCATGCGCCCCGACATGCCCAGATGGATCACGAGCGTCTCGCCGTTATCGAGTTCGGCCAGCAGGTATTTTGCGCGCCGCCACAGCTTCTCGATTTTGCGACCCGTCAGGCGCTCGGCGAAATGGGGCGGGAAGGGCACGCGCAGGTCGCCGCGGCGGGTCACGACCTTTGTGAAGCGACGACCCGCCATCGCGGGCGCGAGGCCCATTTTCACCGTCTCGACTTCGGGCAGTTCGGGCATGGCGATCCGGCGGGCGGGTTAACCTGAAACTGCGCCATGCTGACCATAGAAGCGGGTCGCATCGCAAGCTATTGTGCGGGTTATGACAGACGCCCCGAAATCCAGCTTCGGCTTCCGCGAAGTGCCTGAGACCGAGAAGGAAGGTCTCGTGCGGCAGGTTTTTTCGTCCGTCGCACACCGCTACGACATGATGAACGACCTGATGTCGGGCGGAGTCCACCGGCTGTGGAAGGACGCGATGGTCGAGTGGCTCAATCCGCAGCCGGGCCAGCGCGTGCTCGATGTCGCAGGCGGGACAGGCGATATCGCGTTTCGCATTGCCGCGGCGGCGCGTGCGCATGGCGGCGAGGCCAAGATCGTCGTCTGCGATATCAATGCGGACATGTTGGGCGAGGGCGTTGCGCGCGGCGCGGACGAGACTGCGATCGAGTGGGTGTGCGGCGATGCCGAGCGATTGCCGATTCCGGACTCCAGCATGGACGCCTATACGATTGCGTTCGGCATCCGCAACGTCACC
>PLJH01000120.1 GCA_003139615.1 Alphaproteobacteria bacterium | reverse complement strand
CCCCACATAGAGCGAACTCGGACGCAACAGTCGCCCGTTGCGCTGCTGCTCGCGAGCATGCGCGGTCCAGCCGGCCGCGCGCGCTACGGCGAAGATGGGCGTGAAGGCCTGCCGCGGAATGGCGAGCGCGTCGAGCAGGATCGCGGTGTAGAACTCGACATTCGTGTCGAGCGGGCGATCGGGTTTCGATTTCGCAAGTGCTGCGCGCGCGGCCGCTTCCACTTTTGCCGCGAAGGTCAGCTGCTGCGTGCTCGCGCCGAGCTTCTCGACGACTGACTTCAGCACATCGGCGCGGGGATCGCGCACGCGATAGATGCGATGGCCGAAACCCATCAGCCGGTCGCCGCGCGCGAGCGCTGCATCGATCCACGGCACGATGCGCTCTTCGGTGCCGATCGCATCGAGCATTTCCAGCACGGGCTCCGGCGCGCCGCCATGCAGCGGCCCGGTCAGCGCGCAATAGCCGGCCGTGATCGCGGCGAACAGGTCGGCGCGTGTTGAAGCCACCACACGTGCCGCAAACGTCGAAGCATTCATGCCGTGATCGCACACGGTGACGAGATAGGCATCGAGTGCGGCCGCTTCGTCCGGCGTCGGGCCGTTGTTGCCGCGCAGCATGCGCAACGTGTCGGCCGCATGCGAAAGCGTCGCGTCGGGCGCAATCGGCGCATCGCCTTTCGCATGCCGCGTAAGCGCCGTCGCGATCACCGGCAACGCGCCGACGATTGTCGCGTCATCCGACAATCCCTGTTCGGCGCGCAGGCCAGCGGTCGCGGCGCGAAATCCATCGACCACTGAGAGCCCTTCGGCAGCAGCGAGCAATTGGGGCAGGCGGGCGAACGCGCGGCTTCGGCCTTCGCCGAGCCGGGCGCGAACTTCCGCCTCGGTGATCGCCGTGCCGCTGCCGGCCGACCACAGCCGCGCCGTCACGCCTTCGAACCCGGTCGAACGGGCAAGGTGGCCGACATGGTCGCCCGCAATGATCAGCTCGCCTTTTTCGCCGTCCACATGGCTGAGCACGGTTTCGGCGGCGGCGACGCCGTCCAGGCCGATGGGCGTCCTGGTCTGGATGGTCATGATCGATCCCTCTTTGCTGCGTTGCACAAAGATCGGACGGCTTGTGATATTGATCAATCTTGATTAGCTTCATCAACATGAATAATTCGAACGAACCTCTTTATCTCTCTGCCGGCGAGGCCGCGGCCGAACTCTCGATCTCGCCGGCCACGCTTTATGCCTATGTGAGCCGGGGGCTGGTGCGCTCGGAACCGACGGGGCAAGGCGCGCGGGGACGCCGCTATCGGGCAGAAGACGTGCGCGGCCTCAAGAACCGCCGCGCGCCGCTCGTCGAAGGGCAGGGGCTCAAGGCGGCCGATCTGCCTGTGATGGACACGGCAGTTTCAACCATCACCGAAGATGGCCCGATCTATCGGGGGGTGAACGCAACGGCGCTGGCGGAATCTGCGACCTTCGAGCAGACGGCGACATTGTTATGGGATGCGAAAACATCCGACCCGTTCGCCAAAGGCAACCTGCCGTACCTGACACCGGCGATGCAGAAGATCATCTCCGCCACCGAACTCGCGCCGCCGATCGATCGCGCGATTGCCGTGTTGTCGCTCGCAACCGAAGCGGATCCGGCCGCTTACAATAACACGCCCGAGGGACGCGCGATCACGGGCGCGAGAATCCTGCGGCTTGTCGCGTCCGTGATGCTGCAAACCGCGCCGAAGCCCGCGCCCATCCACGAGCAGATCGTGCAGGCCTGGGCGCTCAATCACGGCCACGCGCGCGACCTGATCCGCCGCGCGCTCGTGCTGCTCGCCGATCACGAATTGAATGCGTCGACCTTCACCGTGCGCTGCGCGGCCTCGACGGGCATTTCCTTATACGATGCGGTGATCGCGGGATTGGTCGCGCTCAAAGGTCCGCGCCATGGGGGAGTGGGCCCGCAGGCGTCGCGGCTGCTCGACACGTTGCTCGCAGGAGACATCGCTGCGATCGTTCGCGAACGTGTGGCATTGGGCGAACGCTTTCCCGGTTTCGGTCACATGATCTATCGCGACGGCGATCCCCGCGCTGTGTCGCTGTTCGACGCGCTTCTGCGCGCAGGAATCGACAAGCGATTCACGGTGGAGATTCCCGATCGCATCCGCGAAGCGACGGGCGCTTTCCCGAATTGCGACTATGCGCTGGCCGTCATGCGCCGCGCTCTCGATATGCCGGTGGGTTGCGAAACGACGATCTTCGCCATGGCCCGCACGGCCGGCTGGATCGCCCATGCGGGCGAGCAACTCGAAACCAAAAAACTCATCCGCCCGCGCGCACGTTATGTGGGACCGGCGCCTGTTACCCGGAAATAATTTGGCGGAATTTACAAAAAGACTTCGCTCCGCGATGAACATTTTTGATCGACAGGCCGAAAACGCTGGCAGGGCCGCCTCGCGAATTTATAATGACGAGTGACAACGTCGGCGGCTCTCCATGTTTGATATTCAGGAAGACGACCTATCGGGCGAAGCCACCCGCGATCTTCTCCGCATCCACCTCGAAGGCATGCATGCCGCCTCGCCGCCGGGCAGCGTGTTTGCGCTGGATTTGTCGGGACTGAAGACTCCGCAAGTGACCGTCTGGAGCGTGAGAAACGGCGCGCACGTTGTCGGAATTGGCGCGCTGAAGGCGTTGGGCGCGGATCACGGCGAAATCAAATCCATGCGGACCCATCCGGATCATCTTCGAAAAGGCATTGCCGCCCTTCTGCTCGACCATCTGATCGGCGAAGCGAGGGCGCGCGGGTGGAAACGGTTGAGCCTCGAAACAGGTCGAGGAGCCGTGTTCGAGCCGGCGCTGGCGCTCTATCGCAGTCGAGGTTTTGTCGCGGGAGAGGCGTTCGGCGATTACGGGCCGAATCCTTTCAGCCAATTTCTCCATCTGTCGCCCTGACCGTCCGGTCTCGATTCGTCCGGCTTCTTCTGCGGCAAGTGTCCGCTATAGTAACCTACGTGAATCGAGGGGTGGATGGCTGAGGAAGCGGAAGATCGGGTGCCAGGCGCGAGCGGTGCCGATCCGGCGGCGACGGCCATGGCGCTCGGCGGCGCAAGCCGCGCGGAAGCGGATATTTTTCTCAAAAAGCAGGGCGTTCTCAGCGACAAGCAGAGCGCGCTTGCCGACAAGCAAAGCCGCTTTCTGGATCTCCAGATCGATGAACTGAGTCGCGAAGACAGTGTGCGTCACTGGTCGCTACGCATTCGCCATATCAGCGACGTGATGAAGCTCGCTTTCGAGATTTCGCTCGCCTTCATCGTCGTCGCTATCGCGGCACTGATCGCGACGGCCATCTGGACGGCGTCGCACAATGACGGTGTCGTCATCGAGGCATTCAATGTGCCGCCGGACCTGGCTGCGAAAGGTCTCACCGGCGAGGTGATCGCGACGCAGGTTCAGGACCGCATCGCCTTCATGCAATCCCACGCGGATACGATGCGGGCGGCGAATTCGTTCCGCAACGATTGGGGCAACGACATAAAGGTGCAGATTCCCGATACCGGTGTCTCCATAGGAGAAGCGTATCGATTCCTGTCGGCGTGGCTCGGCCACGAGACGCGCGTCACGGGCGAAATCTGGCACGACACCGGTGGCATCGCGATCAGCGCGCGGGCCGGCAACAAACCGGCGAAGATATTCCGCGGCTCCGACGCCGATCTCGACAAACTCATCGTGGCGGCCACCGAATATGTTTATTCGCAGACGCAGCCCTATCGCTATATCGTGTTTCTCGACCAGCAGGGGCGACACGCGGAATCTCTACCGGCTGCGCAGCAGCTCGCGCTCAACGGTCCGCCCGAAGAAAGGCCTTGGGCCTATTCCCGCTGGGGTCTCTATTATTCTGCAATCGGCGATATTCGCGGCGACCTGGAGAAACAGCTTCAGGCGGTGAAGCTTGCGCCGAATCTTGCGCATGTCTGGGGGAATGTCGCGGCGGACCAACTCGCTTTGGGCCATGACGAAGCCGGCCTTGAGTCCAACAAGCGGTCACTCGCGATTTTTCAGGGTGCGTATTCGCAACAATATGCAAGCTATGCCGTCGCGATCAATCGCGTCGTGCTGAGCGTGATGATCGCCGAGCAGCAAGGCGATTTCAGGCAGGCGGCTGCGCGCGCGCCGCAAGTGCAGGATATCGAGGACTACGATAATGCGCATGGATGCTTTCCTTTCATGATGAGCGACGATCTCGCGCAGGATCACGATGTGCCGGCCTCGTTCGCTGCGGAGCCGGCAACGGTCAACGAGCAAAACTTCATCCTGTCGGCGAACGATTCCCTTTATGAGCCCTGGGCTGTACCGCCGTTGCCGGGTGCGATGCGCGCGGTCGCGCTGGACGATTGGCGCGGGGCGCATGACTATCTGGTTGCGATGGACAATCTTCCCGAAGCCGCTTCTCCCGGATTCAAACCGTTCCTTCCCGTCATGACCTGGCCGTGGCTCGCCTATGCGGATGCGCGTCTGGGCGATTTTGCCTCGGCGCGGGCCTTGATCGATCGAACGCCGGGCGATTGTTATCTCTGCGTGCGCATGCGCGGCAATATCGATGCGGCCCAGGGAAAATGGGACGCGGCTGCGTGGTGGTTCGACGATGCCACAAGGCAGGCGCCTTCCATTCCATTTGCTTATACCGATTGGGGCGCGATGCTGTTGCGCGAGGGAAATTACGACGGCGCGATCGCCAAATTCCAGCTTGCCAATCAGAAAGGCCCCCACTTCGCCGATCCGCTGGAAATGTGGGGCGAGGCGTTGATCGCGAAGAACCGCTCCGATCTGGCGCTCGCGAAATTCGAAGAAGCCGACAAATACGCGCCCAATTGGGGCCGCCTGCATCTCAAATNNTCAAATGGGGCGAGGCGCTGTTATGGACTGGCAACAAAACAGACGCGCAAAAGCAATTCGCCGTCGCGCGCGGGCTCGATCTGGCGGCAGCGGAAAAATCCGAACTCATGGGTCTCATGCATGGCTGACGAGCAGAACGATCCGGCCACCAAACCCGCGCCGGCGGACAATCTCGCCGCCCGCCTCGCGCTGGACACGGCCACGGCCGCCGAAGCTCGGGATTATCTGCGCCGGCAAAACCGTCTCACCGAGCTGCAGATCGACAGCCTCGCCAAGCAGGACGAATACGAGCTGTCGCATCTGCGCTGGCGCCGCTTCGACGACCAGATGAAAGGCGCCATGCAGATTATGCTGGTAGCGGCCGGTCTTCTGATTGTCTTCGGCGTCTCGGCCGCGATGTGGAACGCCAGCCACGCGGACGGCCTCGTCATCGAAGCGTTTTCCGTGCCGCCCTCCTATTTGCAAACAGGCGTGACCGGCAAAGTCGTCGCCGACGCGATCACGGCCAAGCTCTTCGCCATTCGCCGCGTCGCAATCGAGCATTCCTTCAGCGCTACGAACGACGTCTCGGCGGACCGCGGCGACGAGGTGCGCGTCGAAATCCCTGAAACGGGCATCTCGATATCGGAAGCCATGCGATATCTGCGCAACTGGCTCGGCCACGAACGCCACGTCAGCGGCAGCGTTAGCGAATTGGCGCACGGCAATATTATGGTGGCGATCGATATTGCGGGCGCCGCACCGATTTCCGTCACGGGCGCCGACCTCGGCGTCCTCGAAGACCAGATTGCGGAAAAGGTGTTCGCCCAGATCGATCCCGTTAACACCGTCGTCTATCTGGGGGTCGGTGGGCGTTCGGCGGAGGCCTATGCATCTGTCACCCGCTATGCGCCGAGCGTTGCCGATCCCGCAATGGCAAGCGACGCATATGGTTTGTGGAGCGATGCGACGGCCAATGTGATCGGTGATATTCCGCTCGCCGTTGCGCGGGCGCGCCTCGGCACTGCGCTTGACCCCAAAATCGCGGTCACCCATCTCGAACTTGCGGAACATTTGTCCGAGCTCGGCCATGACGAGGAAGCGCTGACGGAATATCGCGCCGTCTTTTCGCTGAAAGCTGCGGATCAGACGGCAATCAAGCAGGAACTTGCCTTCGTCGTGATCCGCGAATATGCGGGACAAATCATCGCATATTTCCTGGGCGACTATGCAAGCGATGCGGCCATGGCCTGCAACGATCATTGTACGCTCTCCGACAAGGCGGTGATGCGCGCTGAAGCGCGCGCGAACCAGCACGATCCGCGCGAAGCGGAGCGTTTGCTGAAAGAGGCCGAGTCTGCGGGGGACGTTGGCGCCACGGATGCGAGCCGCGTTCGCTATCTCGTGGACGCCGAGAGGGGAGATTGGTCCGCCGCACTCTTGGACGTGACCGCCACGATCCGATCTTACACGACACAGAAAGGACGCGAGAAATCTCACGCCGCGATATCGGCGGTTCGCTATGAGCCCTTGCGGTCGAAAGCTGAAGCGCATCTCGGTCTCTTCGCCGAAGCGCATCGCACGATCGATGCGACGCCGCGCGATTGCTACAACTGCGACCGCGCGAGAGGGACCATCGATGCGCTCCAAGGCAGGCGCGACGCGGCCGCCTTCTGGTACGCGCGCGCGATAGCCGAAGCTCCGTCAATTCCGTTCGCATACGCGGATTGGGGCGCGATGCTGTTGCGTCGCGGAGATTGTGACGGCGCAATCGCGAAGTTTTTGCTCGCAAATCAGAAAGGCCCGCACTTCGCCGATCCGCTGGAGATGTGGGGCGAGGCGCTGATTGCGAAGAACCGCTCCGACCTGGCACTCGCGAAATTCGCGGAAGCCGAGAAATACGCGCCCAATTGGGGACGGCTGCACCTCAAATGGGGCGAGGCACTCTTCTATGCCGGCAATCCGGACCAGGCGAAAAAACAATTCGCGCTGGCCGCCACGCTCGCTCTTTCGTCGTCGGACAAATCTCAACTCGCCAAAGTGAGCACGACGCATGGTTGAGGAAGCCGAACGGCAAGAGCACGTAGCGACGGGTCTCGGCGGCGTTGATTCGGCTGCCATAGCGTTGGGCCTTACCGGAGCCGGCCGCGAGGAAGCCGATATTTTTCTTCGAGAGCAGACTGAGCTTGTGCGCCTCCAGAAGGCGCGCATGAAGGCGCAGGACGACCACATCGAGGAGGAACAGCAGCTCCAACTTTCGCATCTCCGCGTTCGCCGGTTCAGCGATTACTCCAAGATGGCACTGGAAATCGCCATCGGTCTTTTCCTGCTGGCCGTTGTAGGCGGCTTCGGCGCCATGGTCTGGCAGGCGCGGACAGCCGGCGGCCTCGTCATCGAGCCGCTCTCGGTCCCGCCCGATCTGTCGGCGCGCGGTCTCACGGGCCAGGTTCTTGCGTCGAAACTTCTCGACCGGCTCGCCGCCATGCAGGCACAGACGGATTCGCAGCGCGACCCCAAAACCTACGCGAACTACTGGGGCGAAGACATCAAGGTTGAAATTCCTTCGACAGGGATTTCCATTGGAGAACTCGAGCGGTTCATGCGCGAGAAGCTCGGTCATCCCACGCATATCACGGGTGAAGTGGTGCGCGACGGATCCGGGCTTGCACTGACCGCGCGCGCGGGCATCGAGGGGAGCAGCACGATTGTCGGCGGCGAGGGCGAGATCGATGCGCTGGTACAGAAACTCGCGGAATCGCTATACGGGATCACCGAGCCTTACCGCTACGGCGCCTGGCTCAGGGAGCATAACCGCAACGCAGAAGGCATGGCGGTCTTCGTCGCGCTCAGAGATCATGGGCCGCCTTCCGAACGCCCGTGGGGCTGGCTCGGCTGGTCGAACGCGCTGGAGGATCGCGGCGGCGTTTACGCGCGTCTTTCGGCAATGCAGGAGATGTTCCGGCGCTGGCCTGACCAATATCTGGCGGGTCAGAACGTGGCCCTCACGCTCGACAAGCTCAGCAGACCCGAAGCGGCAATTGCCACTTTGCGCACCGTGGAGCCGCTGCTGTCGTTGCCCGGGCACGGTGGAGTCCGCGAAGACGCCGTGCCGATCGTCAAGGAGCGCGTGCAATCCTTCATCGCTCTCAATCTCGGCGATTTCCAGACGGCGCAGCGGTTGTGGCAGGACCAGGTGGAATTCGGGCCGCAGGGCGCCACCTACAATATGCACGCTATGCTCGCGCGCGCCGAGCTTGGAATGCATGACATTTCGGCGGCGCGCGAGACCATCGCAAATGCTTCCGCGGAATCGGTCGGTGTCAATCCGCTGTCCGTCGAGTTCGACGCCATCTGGGGACGCATGCTTGTCGCGATGGCAAACGAGGACTGGCAGGCGGTGCTGCGCGAGCATCGGACCGAAGTTGCGTCCTTCCTGTCGCGCTCGCCGGCCCGGCGCTCGCTGGCGCAGGCGGTGGAAGTACCGCTTGTGGCGTATAGCGTCGCACGGCTTCATCAATTTGCGGAAGCGGATAGGCTTATCGCCGAAACGCCGGCCGATTGTTACGTGTGCCTTCTTTACCGCGCGCAGATTCGCGAACTCGAAGGTCGGCGCTCCGACTCCGATTACTGGTTCGCGCGCGCGGCCACGTGGCAGCCATCGATTCCATATGCCTATGCGCAATGGGGCGCGGCGCTGCTGGCGCGCGGCAAGCCGGATGGGGCCATCGCGAAATTCGTGCTCGCCAATCAAAAGGGTTCGCACTTCGCCGATCCGCTGGAAATGTGGGGCGAGGCGCTGATCGCCAAAAACCGCTCCGATCTCGCGCTCGCGAAATTCGAGGAAGCGGACAAATACGCGCCCAACTGGGGACGGCTGCATCTCAAATGGGGCGAGGCGCTCTGGTACGTCGGCAACAAGG
>PLJH01000065.1 GCA_003139615.1 Alphaproteobacteria bacterium | reverse complement strand
CCGCCCGTTTCGCTGACTGCTATCGACAAGGTCGGCGTGCCGGGAAGGCTGACAGCTTCCACGGTCGAGACTTGCAGGTAGGAGACGCCCGTCACATCGACCGTGTACGTGCCCGTCAACTTGGCGAGGCCGGCCGTGTCGCCCGTGAACTGAGATTCCGTCAGCGAGATCGCGCCGGTGGTGACGGCAATCGATGTGACGTTCGGATCGCCGCCGAGCGCCACCAATGCTGCACTGGTGAGATCGCCGCCCGTGTCACTGACTGCAATCGACAGGGTCGGTGTGCCGGGAAGGCTGATAGCTTCCACCGTCGGAACTTGCGCGTAGCTGACACCTGTCACGTCGACCGTGTACGAGCCCGTCAACTTGGCGAGGCCCAAATCGTCGCCCGATGCCGTGAACTGAGACTCCGTGAGCGAGATCGCGCCGCTCGAAACTGCAATGGACGTCACTTTGCTGTCGCCGCCGAGGGCGACCAATACCGCACTGGTGAGATCGCCGCCCGTGTCGCTGACTGCGATCGACAAGGTCGGCGTGCCCGGAAGACTTATGCCTTCCACGGTCGGGAGTTGCGCATAGCTGACTCCCGTCACGTCAACCGTGTAGGACCCCGTCAGCTTGCCGAGGCCGGCCGTGTCGCCCACGAACTGGGATTCCGTCAGCGAGATCGCGCCGCTCGATACTGCAATGGACGTTACATTGCTGTCGCCGCCGAGCGCCACCAGTGCCGCACTGGTGAGATCGCCGCCCGTGTCGCTCACTGCGATCGACAAAGTCGGTGTGCCGGGAAGGCTCACGGCTTCCACCGTCGGGACTTGCGCGTAGCTGACACCTGTCACGTCGACCGTGTAGGACCCCGTCAACTTGGCGAGGCCCGCATCGTAATTCGCGTTCGTGTATTGCGTTTCCGAAAGCGTCAGAGCCGTGGCGTTATTGATGGAGATCGTCGCGACATAGCTATTGGTGCCGAGAGAACCCAGATAGTTCGAAATGGCCGTAGCCGCATCGCTGACGGCAATCGAAAGCGTGGCGTCGCCTGCATTCGACAGGCCCGTGAAGTCGCTTGCCACATTCGCCGCTTGCGATGCGCCGACGCCCGTCACGTCGATGGCGAAGGAGCCGTTCGTGATCTCGCCAAGCGCCGTCAGGCCGTTGAAAAATTGCGTCTGGGTGATCGTGAGAACGGGCGTCGCGTCCGTCAGCGCGATCGTTGCGACGTGAGAATTGCCGCTGAGGCCGACGAGACCAGCCGCGACATCCAATGCCGAGTCCGTGACGGCGAGCGTATAGGGATAGGTGTCCCGATTGACGAGCTCCGCAAGCGCGCTGGCGTCGCTCGTAATCTGCGCGACGTTCACCGCGATCGCGCCGCTGTCCGTGACGTTGATCGCGGAAATGTTGCCGTTGGCGGCCAGCGTTTCCAGCATGCTGAGCGCGCCGGAAATATTGCCGGCCGTGTCGCTCACATCGAGCGTGTAGGATCCCATCAGAGCCGCGAAAACGCCCGCATCGGTGGTGAACTGGGAGATCTGGACATCGATCGCTTCGCTGCCGCTCACCGAGATGGACGTGATCGCCGGGCTCGCCGCCTGAATGGCCGCTTCGAGGGTCGCCAGATTGCCCGAGATATTGTTGCCGGTATCCAGAACCGCAACCGTGATGGGGTTTCCATTGTAGGTCATGATGGAAAGCGCGTCGGAATCGTTCGCCAATTGCTCGATCGAGACCGTGATCGGCGAATTCGTCGTGACCGTGATCGACGAGATGCTGCCGCTGAGGGATTCCAGCGCATCGATATTGCCGGAAATGGCCGTAGCCGTGTCCGAGACGTTGAAGCTCGCCGGACCGCTGGAGAAGACAACCTTGGAAAGAATCGAAAGGTCGGCAGCGACAGTAGTGGCCGACAATGTCTCGAACGTATTGTTGCTGACGGTCACGGTGTCGATGGAGGAGGCGACCGAGTTGAGGGCAGTCAGATCGGCCTCGATGTGCGCAGCCGTGTCCCTGACCAGAACGATGTCGCTGGTGTTGCTGTCGGCTTGCACGAGCTCGCCCACGGCTGTGGTCTGACTTGCCTGCGCCGCGGTCAGGTTGATCTGCGTGTTGTCCGAAATGACGATCGACGAGACCTGGGAGTCGGCGGCGATGTTGGCCCAACCGGTGTGGATATGGGCCCCCGTGTCGTCGACTGTCACCGAAGCCTGCGTGTCGAGTGTCGTCTTCAAAATGCTGAGCGCGTTCGAATCGCTCGCGATCTGGGCCGCGGTAACATCGACGACGCCGCTGGAGACGACGATCGAGGTCACGTGCGTGTTGTCGTTGAGCGCGTCGAGCGCGGTGAACGAAATATTCGAACCTATATCGGTCACAGCGAGGGTGTAGGTGTTGCTATTGCCGCTGCTATTGGCGTTGTGGAGAAGATCGAGCGCATTCGCATCGCTGGTTATCTGAGCGACATCGACGCCTATCGGCTGATTGTCGCTGACGATGATCTCGCCAATGGTCGTATGGGCGGCCTGCAGCGAGTCCAACACGCCGGCGGCGGAAATGTCGAATGCGGTGTCCTCGATCGTCGAGCCGGGAACCCACGTCGACGCCAATACGGCGGCTTGCCATTGCGAAATCGTATACGTCGTCATCGTTCGATCCTCACGTTTGGGGGCGCGGCGTTGTTACGCCGGTCCCGATAAACACCACGATGCACGCCGGAGAGCCGGATATCCGGCGGCCGAAGCGTGTGACTCACTGCGGCAAAGCCCCAAAGGGCGTTGCCGAAATTCCGGCGCGGAGACGCCCGCCAGCGAGAGCCAGATTTTGGCTCCCACCACGATCAGCGTTTTCCCGCGATCCAAAAAAGTTGAGCGATATAGGGGCGCACGCCCACATCCCTGCCACAGGCCGGGATCCCCGAAACCACCCGGCCTCTCTCTTCGACGTCGTTAACCTACCGTCGAGCGAATCCTGTCGCAAGTGTGGCAGCCCTGTTTCTTCATATATTCACAGTCCGTTTGACGACACTCGTCGTGAGAACGACCATGAATTTCCGTTTGATTGCTCTATGTTAGGCGCCAGAGCCGCGAGGCATCTCGAACAGGACAAAGCCCATATTGAGGTTCCCCAACCCGACTGCGCCACGATACGGACCATGCCGTAGAGAGCCTTAACAGTAAGTTTATTCCCCATCAGTCCATTTACGTATGTGCGCCGTTTTGTGCCAGTTGGTGAAAATACGGTTGAGAGCAGGGGAACGCGCCTCGACCGAGAATTGGCCGCCGCCTAATTCGAATAGACGCTCGCGGTCAGAGCCTCGAGACCGGCCGGAGTGAGGGTCATGTCGGTGTGGCCCAGGCCCGGCACGATGGTGACTTTCAGATCGGGACGGACCGGCTTCAGCAGGCCGGCATAGCGGTTCGCAAAAAAGATCTCGTCTTTTGACCCCGCGAGCAGGCTGACGGGCCCGGGCGCCGCTCTGAGGTCGGCCAGATACGCACGCCGGGGGCCGAAATTCATCAGCATGCGATAAGAATAGAAGGCGGTCTGGACATCGCGCTTTTCCGGCGGCACCGCGAACGCCAGCACCGGCAGGCCTTCGAACGCGTGAATACCGAATCGCGACAGTATTTGCAGGACCACGATCCGAGGCATCGCGACGGCGACCCAGCCGCCCGCATTTGGGCGCATGACGGGCGAATCGACAGGCAGTTGCGGCGACACCAGAATGAAGCGGTCGAACAGATGCGCGGTCGGGCCGCCGGCGAAACGCAGGACGAAGCCGCCGCCGGACGAAAAGCCCAGCAAGGTGCGCCGCTCGCCCGGACGCTTCGGCCCCAAGGTCTCCATGAAGTCGGCAAGGTCGTCGTCGAGCTGGCCGATATAGTCGATATCGCCGCTACGCCCCGTGCCGTCATGCCCGCGCATGCTGAGCGCATAGACGGTCGCGCCGCGGACGTTCAGCGCCTTTCCCACGGGGTCCATGCTCGCGGAGTTTCCCGACGAGCCATGAATCAGCACGACTGTTTCGCGCGACATCGCTCCGGGATAGGCGCGGAACGCAAGCTTCGTGCCGTCGCGCGCCGTGAAGAATTGTCTGGGCGGCGCTTTCGAGAAATCGACATGATCATAGGCATGTTCGACCGACGCCATTTCCGGCGGCGGCGTCGGCGAATCGAACGCAAGTATCGCTGCGGCCGAGATCACGACAATGGCGACGAGACTTGCCAAAAGCATCAGAACGATACGCATGACGAATTCCTTGTCTTTCGGAGATCACTCGGCAGGGGGCAGCGCAAATCGGCGGCCGCGGATTTTGCGGGTGACGAGTATGCGGAAGATGAGGTATTGCGCGGCAAAGGCCGCGATCTTTGCGGCGAGCGGCACCACCGAAATATAAAGCGCCCACGTCTTAAAATCGCACAGCCACATCACGACGAGATTGCCGAGCGCGGTTGCGAACATCAACGCCGCCCAGGCATATCCCGCAAATACGATTGTGCCGGGCGAGAGATTGTCGTGCACGATCTGCGGCACGTAGCGATCCATCCAGCCGCGCTTCAGCATGACGGCGCCGACGGCAAAATAGATCAGGCTTGGCTTGACCATCATGAAGCGCTTGTCGTGGGTGACGAGTGCGAGCCCGCCGAACACCAACACAAGCACGAGGCTCAGCCACTGCATCGCATCGATCTTCGTTCCGCGCCGCAATGCCCACAGGAATTGAACGACGCCGGCTGCAATACCCAGTTCGATCGCAAGCGCGTCGTTGCCCGTGAGGAGCGAAATCGCGACGAAGACGATCGTCGACAACAGATCGTTCAGGAGATTGAGGAGCCCGTGTTTCATTGGGGTTGTCTCATGGGCGTTCGCCTTTGGCGGCCGGTTGAATCAGGATTTCGAGATGGGCGACGTAATCGAGCAGCGCCTTGCGGCCGGTTTCGGTCAGCGCATAAAGCGTCTGCGGCTTGCGTCCGACGAACTGCTTGCGCATGGCGACATAGCCCGCGTCTTCCAGCTTGCGCAGATGCACGCTCGCATTGCCGTCGGTCATTTTCGTTGCGTCGCGCACGGCGGAGAAATCCGCTTCGTCCGCACCCGCAAGAAAGGCGACAATGGCGAGCCGCGCCCTGCTCTGCAGCAGTTCGTCGATTGCGGTGTGGTCGAAATCCGTCACGGCGCTGTCCGCGCACCGCGAAGAAGAATGTAGAGGCCGGGGCCCGCGAGGAGGACGAGCATCAACACCGAACTCAGAAGGCATGCCTCCGGACGGTGACGAATGGCGAACAACGCGATTTCGCCGAGCCACCAGCCGACAGCGACGACTCGCATCCAACCGAGTTTCAGAAGCGCCGCGCTGGCGAAGAAACAGAATCCGAACGCGCCCGCGACGACGGAATTCATCCAACCTTCGCGGAACGCATCGCTCCAGTCGGCGGCAATGGTGAGCGTGGTGAGAAAGATTCCAGCGCCGATCCACACGGCGGCCATCGCATGCACGCCCGGGCGCAACGGCGTCCCCGGTTTGCGGAAGACGGTGCGACGCATCGTGAACAACCAGGGCAGCGCCAGCGTGACGAGCCAGATCCAGCCAATGCTGAACCCGAAGGGGTGCATGATCGCGGCGTAATTGGCGAAAAAGCCGATAGCGAGTGCGATGCCCCAAACGAGAATGTCGGGGCTTCGACCGAAGGCGAAGTTGCGCCCCTCCTCCACAGTCTGTCGGATGAAGGCGATGTCATCCCTGGCGTCGGTCATGCTCGCTCCTGGTGCAATGTACTTTGTGTTTTAAAGTACATTGTCATGGCGATAGTTCAAGGATGTGATATCTATCTATTCCGGTATCAACTAATACCTTATAGGTTCATTCTGGCGATATGACCCGCGCGGACGCTCAGGCAATGGACTCGCAGATGCGGTTTTCCTGGTCGATCAGGTCGCAGGGAAGCATAAGGTCGACGCGCGAAATAAAATTGCTCGCCCTAAAGGCTCTCCCCTGTTTTTTCGCCTGTTTAACAGGGGAAACCCGGCGCAATGGTCGCATTGGTGCGGCGCCCGCGCGGGCGGAGACTCATGATGCAGAAAGGCGCCGCCGCATGAACCTCTCCTGGCTGGCCCGTCCCACGTCCCTTGGCCGGCGCGCGCATGCGCCGGGCGAAAGCGATGCTGCGCCGATTCTTCCGTGGGCGGTCCGGCGCGATGTGCTGATCCTTATCTCGATCAAGCTCGCAGTCCTCGCCGCCATCTATTGGCTGTTCTTCGCCCCGCTTGTACGGCCCGCGCCGGCCCCTGCGGACATTGCCCACCACCTTCTCGACCCCCAACTTCCCGATCATTGAGGCCTCGATGGACATTGTCGAACTATCCCGGCTGCAGTTCGCGATCACCGCGCTCTATCACTTTCTGTTCGTGCCGCTGACGCTCGGCCTTTCGATCCTGCTCGGCATCATGGAGACGGTCTATGTGATGAGCGGGCGCGCAATCTGGCGCGACATGGTGAAGTTCTGGGGCACCTTGTTCGGAATCAATTTCGCGATGGGCGTCGCGACCGGCCTCACCATGGAATTCCAGTTCGGCACCAACTGGGCCTACTACTCGCATTATGTGGGCGACGTATTCGGCGCGCCGCTCGCGCTCGAAGGCCTGATGGCGTTCTTCCTGGAAGCGACCTTTGTCGGCCTATTCTTCTTCGCCTGGGATCGCCTTTCCAGGATTCAGCACCTGATCGCGACATGGGCGCTCGCGATCGCCACGAATTTCTCCGCGCTGTGGATCCTGATCGCAAACGGCTGGATGCAATATCCCGTCGGCGCGCATTTCAACGTCGACACGATGCGCATGGAGATGACGGATTTCTCCGCCGTGCTGTTCAATCCTGTGGCGCAGGCAAAATTCGTGCACACGGTCAGCGCGGGCTATGTGACGGGATCCGTCTTCGTGCTGGCTATCAGCGCCTATTATCTATTGCGCGGACGGCATCGCGAACTTGCGCGGCGTTCGATGACAGTGGCCGCGAGCTTCGGACTTGCATCCGCGCTTTCGGTCGTCGTGCTCGGTGACGAATCCGGCTATATGGCCGGCCTCAACCAGAAAATGAAAATCGCCGCCATCGAAGCGATGTGGAACACGGAGCCCGCACCCGCTTCCTTCACCGTTGTGGGCTTGCCAAACCTCGCGGGCCGCAAGACGGAGTTCGCCGTCAAGGTGCCGTGGGTGCTCGGGCTGATCGCAACGCGCTCCATCGACACGCCGGTTCCGGGCATCAACCAGCTGGTCGATATCGCGGCCACGCGCATCAAAAGCGGACTCGTTGCCTATGATGCGTTGTTGAAGGTTCGGCAAAATCCGAAAGACATGGCCGCGCGCGCAACGCTCGACGCACATTCCGCCGATCTCGGCTACGCGCTGCTGCTCAAGCATTTCCGCAGCGACATCCAGAACGCGACACCGGCCGACATCGCAAACGCCGCCGCGACGACGATTCCCAATGTGCCGGTGCTGTTCTGGTCGTTCCGGATTATGGTCGGGTTGGGATTCTGGTTCATCGCATTGTTCGGCACCGCCTTCTGGCTCGCGGGCTGGCGCAGGCTTGAAACGCATCGCAGCTTTCTGTGGGCGTCGTTGCTCACTTTGCCGTTGCCCTGGCTCGCAGCCGAGCTCGGCTGGATTGTCGCTGAATATGGCCGCCAGCCCTGGGTGATCGAAGACGTGCTTCCGACGGCGCTCGGCGTGTCGTCGACGGATGCGGGCAATGTGCTGTTCAGCCTGATCGGGTTTGCGCTGTTTTATTCGACACTGCTCGCAGCCGATCTCTATCTGCTGCAGAAATATATCCGTCTCGGCCCGGAAGAAACGCTGGGCCGGCCGGTCAGCGCACCTTCCGTCACACACGCGATCGGAGTTTGAGCGATGAGCTATGAACTTCTGCGCCTGACCTGGTGGGCGCTTCTCGGCATTTTGCTGATCGGCTTCGCGGCGCTGGACGGCTTCGATCTCGGCGCGATGATATTGCTCCCTTTCGTCGCGCGCTCCGACATCGAACGTCGCGTCGTGATCAATACGATCGGGCCCGTCTGGGAAGGAAACCAGGTGTGGTTCATCCTGGGGGGCGGCGCGATCTTCGCGGCATGGCCCATGCTCTATGCCGCGAGCTTTTCGGGTTTCTATCTCGCGATGATCCTCCTTCTGGGTGCGCTGATATTGCGACCCGTCGGAATCAAATTTCGCAGCAAGGTGGACGACCCCAATTGGCGGCGCAGCTGGGACTGGCTGTTGTTCGTGTCCGGCCTTGTGCCGTCGCTCATTTTCGGCGTTGCGATCGGCAATCTCTTCGAGGGTGTTCGATTTTCGTTCGATGCCGATTTGCGCATGCATTCCACCATCACGCTTCTCTCGCTGCTCAATCCGTTTGCACTCGTCGTCGGACTCGCAAGCCTCGCAATGATCGCGCTGCACGGCGCCTGCTGGCTCAATCTCAAGGCGACGGGTGCGGTGCGCGCGCGGGTTTATGGGATCATCCCTGCGGCGGCCATTGCATTCGCCGTGCTGTTCGCGATCGCGGGATTTTGGGTTGCGCAATTGAACGGCGCACATCTGAGCGTACCCATGGCGCATGATGCACCGTCCAATCCACTGATGAAGACCGTCGCCCTCATCCGCGGCGCGTGGCTGATGAACTTCCGGGGTGAGCCGATTCTGTGGGCCGCACCCGTACTCGCCTTTGCGGGCGCGCTCTTCGCAATTCTGCTCCGTTCGCGGCCGGGCTACGCCTTTATCGGCTCGGCATTGGTGCCGCTGGGCGCGATCGGCACGGCCGGGCTTTCGTTGTTTCCGTTCCTGCTGCCCTCGTCGAGCGATCCCAATGCCAGCCTGACTGTGTGGGATGCATCCTCCAGCAAACTCACGCTGGCGATCATGCTGGGCGCCGTCGCGATCTTCCTGCCGATCGTGCTCGCCTACACGGCGTGGGTTTATCGCGTGTTCAAGGGTCCGGTGAAGCCGGAAAACATCGTGTCCGAATCGAAGTCGTTCTATTGAGGCAATCGCATGTGGTATTTTTCCTGGATGTTGGGATTGGGTTTCGCGGTCGCGCTGGCCGTGCTTAATGCCCTGTGGCTCGAACTCAATGACAAATAGCCATCACTGCGAATTGATCGCTTGTGTGGTTTGACCTTGTGTGCGCGCTCCGGCACATCTTTCGACAGACATAAAAAGGGTTCAGCGGCATGACCAGGCAACGCATAGTGAATCTTCTCGGCATCGCGACCGTGACGGCGCTCGCGTCCTGGGCCGCGTCGGGCGATGCGCCCAAGCCGCAATATGGGACTTTCGGCCTCGACACCGCGGGCGGCGATCCCGCCACAAAACCGGGCGACAATTTCTTCCGCTATGCGAACGGCACATGGCTCGACCATGTGCAGATCCCCGCCGACAAACCCGCTTACAGCCTGCGCCTCGCGATGACGGACCTCACCGAGAAGCGCCTCCACGAGATCATGGAAGACGAAGCGGCAAAAGCCGGCCACCAACCTGCCGATACCGCGGGAAAAGTCGGCGCGTTCTACAAAGCGTTCCTCGACGAGAACCGCATCGAGAAGCTCGCTGCGAGCGCGATTGCGCCGCAGATCGACGCCATTCGCGCAGCCGATTCCCGCGACGCGCTCGCAGCACTCATGGGGCGCAACAATTCCGATTTCGACGGCACGCTGTTCGGCTTCAACACCGATGTCGATGAGAAGGATCCCTCGAAATATGCGTTCTACGTCGGACAGGCAGGCATCGGCCTGCCCGATCGCGATTATTATCTCGAACCTGAATTCGCCGCGCAGAAGGCGAAGTATGAAGCCTATGTCGGCCGGCTTCTGCATCTTCTGAACTGGCCCGATGCCGATGCGCGCGCGAAGGACATCGTGGCGTTCGAAACGGCGATCGCGCAGGCCAGCTGGACGAAGGCGCAGGATCGCGATCCGGTCGCGACTTACAATCCGATGACAGTAGCCGAGCTTCAAACGCTCGCGCCGAATTTCCCGTGGAAGCCCTTCCTTGCGAGCGCAGGGCTCGGCGCTTACGGCCAGGTCGTCGTCGTCGAGAAAAGCGCGTTCCCGAAGATCGCAGACATCTTCGCCTCGACTTCGCCGGATGTTTTGCGCGCGTGGCTTTCGTTCACGGTCGCGGACAATGCAGCGCCTTATTTGTCGAAACCGTTTGCGGACGCCTATTTCGAAATGCGCAACAAGACGCTCTCGGGCCAGCCGGCGCAGGCCGATCGCTGGAAGCGCGCCGTGCATGCGGTGAGCGGGGGAGACTACGGCACGGGCGATCGCACGGATCGTTTCGGCAATATGGGATGGGCAGTGGGTCAGCTTTATACCGCGCGCTATTTCACGCCGGAGGCGAAAGCGAAGATCGCAGCGCTGGTGGACAATCTCAAGGCCGCCTATCGCGCGCGACTCGAGAAGCTCGACTGGATGAGCCCCGCGACCAAGACCGAGGCGCTAAAGAAGCTCGACACCTACAACATCAAGGTCGGCTATCCCGATCATTGGCGCGACTATTCCGCGCTCGTCATTCGCGACGACGATCTCACGGGCGATGTGCAGCGCGCGGCCGCGGCCGACTGGGCGTTTTTTACGGACCGGCTCGGCGGGCCTGTCGATCGCAGCAACTGGGATATGACGCCCCAAACCAACGACGCCTATAACGGCTCGTTGCGCGATATCGTGTTTCCGGCGGGCATTCTGCAGCCGCCCGTGTTCGATCCGAATGCGGATCCCGCGATCAACTATGGCGCGGCCGGCGCGATCATCGGCCACGAGATGACGCACGGCTTCGACGACCAGGGCCGCCAATTCGACGCCGACGGAAAGCTGCGCGACTGGTGGACCGCGGCGGATGCCGCGACGTTCAAAGAGCGCGCAGGCCGCCTCGGCGCACAGTACTCGTCATTCCAGCCCCTGCCGGCGGAACCGAATGTGCATGTGAACGGCGCGCTGACGATGGGCGAGAACATCGCCGATCTCGGCGGCCTCACGCTCGCGCTCGACGCCTATCATGCCTCGCTGCATGGCGCGCCCGCGCCCGTCGTCGATGGGCTCACCGGCGATCAGCGCGTCTTCCTCGGCTGGGCGCAAGCCTGGCGCGGCAAACTGCGCGACGATGCGATCCGCAAGCAGGTAGTGAGCGATCCCCATTCGCCGCGGCAATTCCGCGTCAACGGCGTCGTTCGCAACATCGACGCCTGGTACGCGGCGTTCGACGTCAAACCCGGCGACAAACTCTATGTCGCGCCGAAGGATCGGGTGCATATCTGGTGAGGGAAACGGCGGCGCTACACCCAGTTTTCAACACGAAGGCCCGGTACGCGCGCGAACTCACGGATGTTGTTTGTCACAATGATGAGGCCTTCGGCGCGCGCGTGTGCGGCGATGAGCATGTTGTGGGCACCGACAGGCTTTCCCAATCGTTCCAGTTCCGTCCGGATCTGGCCGTAATGAGCAGCCGCCTTGGAAGAGAAATCGAGAACATCGAGCCTGGCCGTGAAGTGTTCGATCGCTTGCAGATTTTCAAGTCGTCGTGCCGATTTCTCCGCGCCGTAATGCAATTCGGCAAGCGTAACGGTCGAAATGCAAAGCTGTTCCGCGAGGCGATTGAATCTTTCACGCAGCTCCGACGGATAATTCTTGATCACATAGATGCAGATATTCGTGTCGAGCATATATTGCAGCATCAGAGCGGCGCGCGCTCTTCAGCTGTGGGTTGCTCGCGGGTCGATATGAAATCCTCACTAACGCGCGGGCCGTTCTCGAACAATTCGTCCCAGCGTTTTCCTGCAGGACTGATGATTCGACTTTGCCCGACTTTGACGATCTCAACCTCATGCACGCCGTCTGGAAACGCGACCGACTTGGGCAAGCGGACGGCTTGGCTGCGATTGCTTTTGAAAACAGTTGAACGAGTCATGATGGTACCGTGTATATCCAACTGGGATATACATCAAAATTTCCAACGAATCAACCCTCTTTTTATTCGCCCGCCACGTTGTCCGTCCGGCGAATGAAGTCCGCCGCGTTGTCGTGCAGCGTCTTCAACGATTCCTCGTGCGCATAGACCATGTGGCCGGACTGGTAGAACCGGAATTCAATATGCGACTGCAGGTCCGGCGGGATCGGCAGATGCTGCATCTCGTAGACGCCCTCGAAGAACGGCGTCGCCAGATCGTAATAGCCGGCATTGAGTTGAATCCTCAGATTGGGATTGTACTTCATCGCATTCGCGAGATCCGGCATCACGTTCATCGCCTGCGGCACCGGGAATGGAGAGCCCGGCGGCTGGTGATGAAAATCCCAGGTACGATAGGTCTGGATCGACGGCTTGTAGGTTTTCCCCTCGCCGTAATGCAGGCTGTCGCGCACATAGGCATTGAAAGCCGACACATAGGCCGAGCTGATCGCGGCGGATTGCGGATCGTACTCCGACGTCTTGCTCAGCGGATCGAGCGAGGGGCCGGAGAAGCGCGTGTCGAGACGGCCCGTGGTCAAATCCGAATCGTCTTGCAGCATCTTCTCGAACTCGCCGCCGTTGATTCGGAGATCGGCCTTCTTGATGTAGTCGACGGACAAGCCCGTATAGCGATGCAGCTTTTCGGCGATCGCATCGCGATCGGCGGGCGAGAGATCGGCGCCGGCGGCAAGCGCCAGCGCATAATTCGTCAGCGCGAAATGTTCGACTTCGGTCAGCAGCGGCTCGATCGGGCCGTTATAATCCGACAGCTTGTGGTGATACCACGCCGTCGCCGCATAGGTCGGCAGCGCGAGCTGATAAGGGAGATCGACGCCCGGATTGAATTCCGAACGCCCCGTGCTGAGATCGTAATTGAGAATCTGCGAGAGCAGAATGACACCGTTGAAATCGCAGTCATAGGCAGTCTCGAGCTGGTTCACGAGCGCGGCAGAGCGCGGCGTGCCGTAGCTTTCGCCGAAAAGATATTTCGGCGAATTCCAGC
>PLJH01000111.1 GCA_003139615.1 Alphaproteobacteria bacterium | reverse complement strand
TCACCAACATCGTGGCGCTGCTCCTGCTCGCGACCCTCGCGCGCTGATCTGCTCGCGTTCGACGAAACGAGAAAGGCGCTCCCACGGGGCGCCTTTTTTGTTGCTCGTTTCCTCCTCCCTCGCTTCGCGGGGGAGGTGTCGCGCGCGCGGCAGCGCGCGAGACNNCCCCGTGAACGGGGGAAGAAAGTGAATGTAAAAATCTCTTCGCCCTTTTTTCACTCGAAAAGTCCAGGAAATCCGCAGCTTTCTCGCGCGCAACAGGCGGAATCTGCGCCTGATGTTCGCCTGATAATCCGCCTGTTCTTTTGCCTGATATCCGCCTGTTATCCGCCCGAAGTTTGTTGGTGCAGTGCAAGATGGGTACGTGCCCGTTCCCCTGTTTATCAGGCGAAAAAAACAGGGGAACCTCTGCTGCGGCGCACAAAACATAGACACGCCAACGGGCCTTCGCGCCCGCGTCTTCGAACTGATCGAACGGGGTGAAACGATTGGCTCGTGTTTCACCGGCAGGCGATTGCGGACCATGCGCCATCATTTCGTTCACTTTGTGTTCCTATCGGACCCTAAATCCATACTGGTTCAACTGTCAACCGGATTGGTCCTTGGCCGCGTTTGCCCGTCAGGGGTACCAGGGGGCCGGAATGCCGAGCAGCGCACAGGCGACGAGATACAGGCCCGCGACGCAGCACACCGTCGAAGCGCTTGTAAGGATCCAAGAAGCGACCGGCTGATCGGCGCGCGTGCTGCGGACGCGCCGCCCGGATACGTAGCCATATTGATACGCGGTCCACAGATTCCAGGCGCCGATGCCGGCAAAGAGAACGCTGACGAGCAGGTGTACGGGGTCTCCTGAAAAATAATTGTTGCTCATCGTGAAGCCGGCGTGTTGCTGCTCTGCTGTCGCGTGAACATTATCGCCGCGTTTGCGAACACGGGGTTGACGCCTTGACTCAAATCTTACCGCCAAACCGCGCCGCAATCGGCTCGCTGCGGCGTCATAGTGAGCCGCGATGACCGATCTCTCGCCTCTCGACAATCCGGTCCTCGGCGCGCTCACGGGCTCGCACGCCTCGCTCGCGCGGGTGAACGGCCTCGCGCTGCGCTATCTGCCGGACGTCTCGCCCTTCGCGGCGCTGCGTGCGCCGACACCTGAGGCGTTTGACGATCTCAGGGCATTGCTCGGCCCGAATGACGGCGTGGCGTTTGTGACGACCGAACCACATGCCATTCCCGACGGCTGGCAAATCCTGCGCGACCGCCCAATCGAGCAGATGGTGTGCACGGAGGTGCCGCCGTATATCGACGTGCAGCCGCTTGTGCTGGGCGACGCCGACGTGCCCGACATGCTCGCGCTCACCGCCCTGACCGAACCCGGACCGTTCGCCGCGCGCACCATCCGCATGGGCAAGTATATCGGCCTGCGAAACGTCGACGGCCGCCTGATGGCGATGGCGGGACAGAGAATGGCGCTCGCAGGCTTCACCGAAATCAGTGCGGTCTGTTGCGATCCGGAATTCCGCGGCAAAAGCTATGCGCGCGATTTGGTCGTGACCCTGACGCGCGAAGTCTTCGCCGCGGGACGCATTCCGTTCCTTCACGTGAAAAACGAAAATGGCGCGAAGGTGATCTACGAGAAGATCGGATTCAAGACGCGGCGAGAGATGCAGTTCACGGTGATCGCCGGGGCGTGAGGGAAGGCGGTATCCGGGGATTCTAGTGATGCGAATTTGGGCTGAAATGGAGTCTAACCCTATTTCTTTCTTCTCAATTCAGCGTTTACGTCCGTTCGCTCCGCGCCGGAATAAACTTGCCGGTCGCGATCGAACATATGGTTCACGTCTGGGTCTAATTATTTATTATTCTGAAAACCACACCATCGTTGTAATCGCCACCGAACATGGCCGTGCCATAGAAATCTCCCGCATTGTCCTCGATCAGCGAACCGTACGGTCTGCCGCCTTTCTTGCTGAATGTGTGGAGAACTTTCTCACTGCCATTCGGTGAAAGCTCAAAAATCGTACCGCAGCCGAACTGGATTTTGGGGCACGTACCGTTCGTATTGTTGCCGGAATAGACCGCGGTTCCAAAGAGATTGCTGGACGCATCCGCTATTACGCCTGCGTGAGGATGAGCTCCGTCCCCTTGCCCTTCGAAGGCATACAGCACTGTTTCGCCATTGGTTGGAGACAATTCGAAAATCGTACCGCAACTGTCGAGAACAGGTTGAGCAGGTTTACAGCCGTTCCTGCCGCCATAGGCGGTGGTTCCATAAAGATTGCCGGCGACCATCAAGAGCGCGGCTTCCGGCATCGCACCGTCACTGCCCCCCGTGAAGGCATAAAGGACGGTCTCCGTTCCGTTCGGTGCAAGCCTGAACACGGTGCCGCATCCCCCGTTTGGTCTGCAACCGTTGCCGCCTCCAAATTCTGTCGTGCCGAACAAATCTCCCGCCGAATCCATGATGAGCGCACCCTGCGGAAACCTCCCGTCGGCGCAGGGCGCAACCGAGCAGAAATTGTAGAGAACTGTCTCGGTGCCATCGGGAGCAAGCTTAAAGATCGTTCCGCAACCCCCAACGCAGCCGGGTCCGTGGCCGCTGCCGCCGGAACTTGTCGTGCCATAGAGATTCCGGGAGGTATCCATGACCAAGGGCGCGGCCGGGTAGGAACCGTCTGCACAATTCGAATGCGAGCAAAAATAATGGAGAATGCTTTCGTTCCCCTCTGCGTCGATCTTGAAAACCGTACCGCAGCACGGTGACTCCGTGTCGCAAGCGGTTCCACTGCCACCCGAATTCGTTGTGCCGTAGAGATTTCCGGCACGATCTTCGATCAACCCGCCCAAGGGGCTGGCGCCGTCCATATTATGGTGGGAATTACCAAGAAAGGTATGGAGGATGCTTTCCGTTCCATCTGGCGTAAGTTCGAATACGGTTCCGAGGCTGCTGAGGCCTCCGCGCTCGGTTGTTCCGTAAAAATTGCCGTGCTTGTCTCGCAGTAGTGCGCCCCCAGGATCGGCCCCATCGGTGATGCCGTGGAAGGAATAAAGGACCTTGTAGCTCTGCGCGTATGCGGCGTCGAATGCGAAAAGCGTAACAAACGCCAAAATGAAGCTCAAACTGCATCCGCGAATGATACGGGGAATATAAGACATTCGCCATTCTCCCAAACGCGTTGCGCCAAGACACGCGAAAGATGCTTCACCGGAAGTCGAGCATACCACGATCCAGTCGCGGTGACAGGCATTGAACCTTGCTGCAGCGGCCATTCTTCGACTCCGCCAAGAGCTGTGCGTAGACGGTGCGTAGACGGGGTCAGAGTGGACTTTCGGGAAAGATGACAGTTTCTCCCATCTCCGATCCGAAGTATCCGGAGCTTCAAGTTGGAGAGGCCGCCGCCGCCACGGAAAGGTCGCGGACATTGTGGCGTGCGATGAGGCGCGCGACCAGGCCGGAGGGTTTTGCCTCTTCGACAAAGTCGCGCAGGAAGGCGGCGCCCGATGAATTCGCTCCGGCTGTTCCGATGGCCTGCTGAACCGCCGTGAACCGTCCGTCGAGAATGCGCGCGCCGGGCAGTTTCGCCTGGTCCATGAGCAGGCGCGGTTTCAGGCCGGCAAGCGCTTCAAGACCGTCGCGCACGAACGCATCATAGGCCCCGTCGAGCGTTTCCGTTCGCATGAGGTCGGCCCGCCGAATATTGCGCTCGAGCCACAATCCGTAAGCGCTGCGGCCGGTCACCGCGATCCGCACACCGGCGGCATCGATGTCGGCGATGACGTTGAACGGGGAGTTGGCCGGAACGAGATAGGTCGCTTCGATTTCGCAATAGGCCGCCGTGAAAGCGATCGTTTCGGCGCGTTGCGGTTCCGCGCCGATGAGCCCGATGTCCCAGGAGCCGCGACCCGCCATATCCGCCAGTTTGCCGGGCGTCTCGAACGTCACATATTTCACGGCCACGCCCAGGCGCAGCGCCACCTCGCGCGCCATATCGGGTGCGACACCTTCGGGATCGCCGTTGGGGCTCTTTCCCGTCACGAGCAGAAAATTCGAAAGGTTTATGCCCGCGCGCAATACGCCGGTGGGCGCCAGCTCGGCAACGACGTCCGCCAACATGAAGTCATCCCTTCATTTCGGCCCAAGCTCTACGCGGCGATTTTTGAAAAAGAAAGCACGAATGGGCCAGCGCCGGCGGCCGGCGCCGGATCGTCACGGCAGAAAATCGGCCGCCGCCATGACGGGCTCATGCTCGGCAACGCCACGGCTCAGCGAATAAACCTGGCGGTCCGCAGAATTGTATTGCGGCCATGGCACGGTGCCGTCGGTGGCAAAGCCGATCCAAATCCGGTGGATCGAATCCGCGAGTTGTTGCGGCGGCGCCGGACCGAGCAGTCCCCGCTCGCCGCTGGCGCAGGCCAGGGTGTCGAACACGAAGGGCAGTTCGACCGCATGCGCAGCCCCGAGCTGCCCGTTGAACGCAGGAGAGCGCCAGTCGAATTCATAGACGTAAGATCGCCCGTGATGCAGCTCGGCGGTGCGTCGCGCCATCCAGCGAAACATGAGGTCGGTCAGTGCGCGGGTGAGGACGTGGCCCGGCTTTTCGCTCTTTTTGTCGAAGCCATAGGCGCGGAGCGCGTCGCGCGCGCGGGGCAGCGCGCGCCGCAAGAAGAACAGCGAAGTCCAGCGGCCGAGCTTGTCGCGAATGCCGCCCGGCACGAAGAAGAGATTGGCTTCTTCCGACGTCGTTCCGATCAGGAGATCGATCTCGCGGCTCGCGCCGTTGCCGAGCGCCACGATCATCGGTTCGGGCAACACATCGTCGCCATGCACCGGCATGAAACGGGTGATGCCGAAGCTGGGATCGCGGCCTGTCTTGTCCCGCATGTCGAGAAACAGGCTGGGGAGCATCACCCAATTCTGCGCCGCCAGCATCTTCGCGATACCGGCGGAGAGGAATTCGGCGCGGGTCGGCTTTACACGCAGCTTCCGGGCAACGCGTTTGGTTACGCGCTCCATGACCGAGCGATCGCGGCTCAGAAGGATGTGCCCGCTCTGGCAGATCGCACGGTGGAACAGCCCCTTCGCAAGCGGCGATGTCATCAGGGCGGCAATGCAAAACGCGCCGCCGGATTCGCCGAACAAAGTCACATTGCCGGAATTCCCGCCGAACAGAGGGATGTTGGCCTGGATCCACTGGAGCGCCGCGATCATGTCGCGCAGCCCGAGATTGGTGGGAACGTCCTCAAGCGGCAGGAAGCCTTCGATGCCGAGGCGATAGTTGATCACGACGCACACCACGCCGTCGCGCGCAAAAGCGCTGCCGTCATAGATCGGCGCGTCCTTGCTGCCGGCAACGAAGCTCCCGCCGTGAATGAACACCATGACCGGCCGCGGCGCATCCACTCGCTCCGGCGTATAGACATCGAGCGTCAGATAATCCCCGCCTTCCGGGCCGGGCTTGCCCATCAAGGCGTCGACATCGATTTCGATGGGTGGCGACGGATTCTGCGGCGCGCGCGGGCCTGCAACGCTTGCATCGCGCACGCCGCCCCATCGCTCGACGGGCTGGGGCGCGCGGAAGCGGCGCTCCTCGGTCATCGGCGCGGCATAGGGAAGGCTGTAGAAGCGCCGAATGCCGTCTTGCGCCGTGCCTTCCACAATCCCGTCGGGCAGGCTCACCTGAATTCGCTGCATCGCGTGTTCGATCCTTTTCCGCCGCAAGATACGCCGCGATCGCGGAGCCGGGCACAACGCAGATGAACTGCGGGCATCCTCGCCCGCATGGGCCGTGAAACCTGCGCAGCGATCACGTTGCCGGAGCGAAGCTGAAGCTTGGCTCCGGCAATACGGCAAGATGCCCGCGGTCCATCGACAGCATAGTGCTGCTAATTCGTCTCCGAGAACTTCACCGATGGCGTGACTCCGGCGGTGGCTTTGCATTTGCCGAGCGTCAGATTGTTGGTCTCCGCCGTGGTGCCGCTATTGGCCTTGCAGGCGGGGGCATTGGTCGTTCCGTCGTCCACCGTGATGTTCACGTCGATCGTGGGGCCTGCGTTGAACGTGGCTTCGGATCCGTTGCCGTCGCCGATGATGTTGAATTCCGACGCATTCCAGAACTTCGCAAGCGTGACCACGCTGTCTTTGCCCGTGGTGCTGTAGGCTTCCGTCTTCGTGGTGAGAACCATCGTATCGAGACCGCCCGCAATCGCAGCGCCCGACACTTTCAGATTGCGGAGCTGCGCGATTATCTGCTTGGGAACGTCGACGGCTGCGCTGTTGCGATAGCAATCCGTGGAAAAGGACATCCATCCCGATGGGCAGGTCGCTGCGTAGTTGATCAGCCAATACTGCATGAACGCCACTCCGCCGGCATCCGTGCCGCCTTGTTCGGCGAACACGAATTGCTGCCATGCGAGGCACGATGACGGCGTCGCGGCCTTTTTGCAGGCCGGAGACGAGGAGAAGAACTGCGTGTTGAGCTGCAGCGAATATTCATTGGCGACTTTGCCGTCCAATTCTTTCGTCACGCCTTTGACGACGGGAAACGAACCGACCGACGCGGCAATGATGCCGGCGGACACCGCCGCGAAGTCGTTGCCGTCGCCGACCGTATAGCCGCCGGCCCCATGCGCCGGTTCATAGCGGCGGTCCGGCGCGGCCGTGCACGCAACCGAAGTCCAATTGGTGTTCGGGTAAGCGGCGGAGAAGCATCCCTCCGCCGGCACGGGCGTGCGCGCGATCGATGTGCTCCAGGCATCCTGAAGCTGGGCGAGCGTGGACGCGGGAGGCGCCGCTTCGGCCGCGACCGACAGGGAGATGCCCAATGCGCCGATGACAGCGCCGCGCGCAACGCATTTTCCGGCTGCGCCGAAGAGTTCGGTGATTTTCATGATGTGCCCCAGTGTGTCGGCATTCGAATGAATGCCGTGCCGAAGCGGACAATGGCACTTTCCCGAGCGGTTTTGAAGCCTTCGACGCCGTCCCGTTTCTGCACACAAATCAACCGCCAAATGCGGGCTTGAAGCAGCCGACGATATCGATGGGAGCGAACGCTCCTACTTCTTTTTATACAGTCCCCGGAACGTTCCCTCGTCGCCCGACCAGGCGATATCGTCGATGCGCCAGCCCTTCTGTGTCGCGACGAGCTTGATGTGGAGCGTCTTGGGTTCCTTGATATTCTCGAATTTGACGGTGGCCGTCGCCGCGGTCGCGGATTGGGTATCGATGTGAATCGTTAGATGCGTGACGTCCCAATCCTGCGCATCGATAAAGGGATCGCCGTCAAGCGTGGGAATGTCGCCCGATTTTGCGGCCGCCTTCTCGTCGGTGACGATGAGCGCAACCAGACCGTCCGTGAAATAGCGGTGCCGATCGGCATCCTTGTCGAGCGGGACGCCCTTGGAGGCGCTGCCGCGATAATGCGCATAGATGTCCTGCAGGAAGGCTTGTGGTGTTTCTGAAGGCGTTTGCGGCGCCGCGAACGCGGGCGCAACGGTGCAGACGGCAAGCGCGATCACGGCAAATATGCGGAACATGGCGTTTTCCCCGAAGATTGGTTCGAACCGGAATGCCTCGCCATTCTCCTGCGCAACTCGCCATCTGTCGAGGTATTCCGCTGGCCTCTCCGTCTTCGTGTCACCCGATCTTGCCGGAAATTCTTTCGTAGAGAACATTGCTTCCGCCACGACATGACCCGAATGCCGTTTACCGCTCCGTCACCCACCGCGTGACGGCCTGGTGGTAGTTGAGCGGGCCGGGGACGGTCATATGGGTTTTCAGATATTTGAAACCGGCCTTTTGCAGCGTGCGATTGGGCGCGACGTTGAATGCGTTGGGCTCGCAGAAAAGGCGCTTCAGCCGCAAGGTCTCGAAATAGATATTCACGCTTTGCTGCACGCAAGGCGCGCCCGCGCCGCCGTTGCGGCGGTGGGCATCGATCATGTGCAGATGCGTGTTGGCCTCTTCGCCGAATACGATCTAGTCGGTCGTCGAAAAGCCGATGGCGCATTCGTCCTTGAGCCAGATCGTCTGGAAGGCTTGCCGCTGTTCCATCGGCCGCGCGAAGTCGTGGGCGAAGCGCTCGCGCCACGCCGCGGGCGCGGGCAGGCGGGTCGGATCCACACCCATCGTTTCCAGATGCTCGGGCGTCGAGCCGTAAAAATAATCGACGATGAGATCGGTTTCCGAAAGAGCCATCGGACGTATGTGCAGGGTCACCGCGCGATCTCCTGACATTGTGCACTGCAAAATACCCGAAGCATTTTTGGATGTCTCCCCATTCTCTGAGCCGATCCCATCTCGCGAAATCGGGCGGCGCGCCGGCGTCGCGATCCAGACGCCCGTGTCGTGCGGCGCCGCGACCCGCCGCTTGACGCGCTATCGGGCGCGCCGGGCTCGATGGCTGCCGAGGCGCAACGGGAGCGGCAAGTTCGCTTCGATCTCTATGGGCGAACGACCGTCGAGCGCCGGGCTCTCGCCGCGGCAGTCTTGCGCAATGCATGCAAACAAGTGTAAATTTGTCCCGATTTACTGTAGGGGCGTTGCTCGAGTTGCGGTGGGGTTGAAGTGTTCGTGTCTTCGCTCTGAGATTTACTTATAGGGCGTCGGCGAGTGTAACGCGTAATTTGTGAGCGATTGACGAGTTCAACAATGCCGGGACGGCGTTGAACACCGAGCGCTCGTCGGCTCTCAGCCTGGTTTGTTCTGCGTCCCCGCGTCCGATCCGAAATCCGACTCATAAAGAGCAAGCCTCCCATACGAGGAGCATTGGAACATGGCGTCGGTGACAGTGTGGTTGCAGATTATTCTTGTCGCGGGAATCGCCGGCGCCATAGGCCAAGGCGCGCGTGCCGTTGTGGGCCTCAAGAAGCTGAACGATGTAACCGGCAGCCCCGGAGCGACGCCGTCGGATGTCTTCAATCCTTCTCGACTCTGGGTGAGCCTTCTGATCGGTTTCATCGCCGGCGTTCTGTCGGCTCTCATTCTGCATCCCGTTTCTGCGGATATGAATTCGCAATCCATTATCGCCTTTGCCGCGGCCGGATATGCGGGTACCGACTTTATCGAGGGCCTGATGGGTCAATTGCTGCCGGGGGCAGCGCCGCCGACGAACGCCGCGGCGCCGCCGCAGCAAGTGGGGGCGCCCGGCGCGCCGGCGGCGCCGCCGCCAACCGGCGCGATGACGGCCGTCGCCCAAAACACGGCGTCTTCCGTTGTTTCCGCGTTGAGCGTGCTCGGCGCACAGTCGGGAGTTTACAATGCCAAATACGGCGTCTGGTTCGCCTCTTTGGTTTCGGGAGGATTTTTCAGTTCGAATCCGGACGACCTCTCGGTCCCGCGTTCGATTCGGACGAACAACCCGGGAGCGCTGAATATCTCGCCCTGGCAGGAATCGCGGCGCGGCTTCGTGGCGATCACTCCGCCCGACAGCGCCGGCAATCGCACCACAATCTATCGGACTCCGGAACACGGCGTCGCGAGTTGGTACTATCTCCTCTCCGATCGCTACGGTTTCGGAACGGCAGGCAGCTTCACCGTGACCCAGCTTGCGGTGCGATATGCGGGCGTCAATTCGAGCGACGATCCCGCCGTTCGGGCGTATTTGACCGGTTGGGCCCATGCATCCGGCGGCCTTCTCGACCCCGATACCGTCATCGCGCTTGCAGACGACAATTCGATGTTGAACCTCGCCAAGGGCATGTTTGGGCACGAAGCAGGCAAAGCGTCGCCGCTTCAAGACGAACAGATTTTCTATGGCGTGCGCGCGGAACGCACGGGCACGTTGCCGACGTGACATTCTCGCCGGTCTCGCATCGTTGTCTCGCGACAGCCTGCGGATGCAGTCTGTCGGGAATAGCGGTCGACAAGACTTGAGGGTGCAGGTGTGGGCTGCAACCCCGATGCGAAACGTCGGGGACGGGTGTCCATCTGCTCAGGCGCCGCGATCGCAGCGCTGGGCATCGATCATGTGCAGATGCATGTTGGCCTGCTCGCCGAATACGATCTTGTCGGTCGTCGAAAAGCCGATGGCGCGTTCGTCCTCCTGCCAGATCGTCTGGAAGGCTTGCCGCTGTTCGATCGGCCGCGCGAAGTCGTCGGCGAAGCGCTCGCGCCAGGCTTCGCGCGCGGGCAGGCGTGTCGGGTCAACGCCCATCGTTTCGAGATGTTCGGGCGCGGCAGTGTGAAAATATTCGATGATGAGCCCCGTCTCCGGCAGCGTCATCGGGCGAACGTTTGGTGTCATGCCCCGCGCGCCCCCAACCTTACTTCAGTTGCACCAGCCCCATGCGATTGCCGGCCGGATCGGCGAACAGCACGAAGGTGCCGGTGGGGATCGGAATTTTCGGCGTGACGACCTTGCCGCCCGATGCGTTCACCGTCGCAATCGCCGCATCGAGATCCGGCACGCCGATATAGATGATCTTCTCGGCAGGATCCTGCCGGAGCGCGCCGTCGAGAGCGCCGGCCTTGATCAGATTGTCGGCATCGATGCTCCAGCCGAAATTGCCGGCATAGAAAGCCTTGAGCGTGGCCGCATCCGGTCCCGCGATATCGAAAAACACGATCGGTGCGCCCGATGTTGCGGATGTCATATGTGTCTCTCCCATGGATTGGCAGCCGCACAAGATCAGCGCGGCAAAAGTCAGAACGGCATTGCGCATTTCATTCTCCCCGAAGAATACAAAAAGCACGGACCGAAGCAGAATAGCAGTTCACGGGAAAGCGATGAAGCAGGCGTGCTCTGCTACGTCGCCGCCCAGGGTACGAGCACAATCTTGCCGCCGAGACCGCCTCTTTCGATACGCTTGTGAACGTCGCGTGCGGCCGAGAGCGGCAGGCGGTCAATGACGACGGGATGGATTGCGCCCGCACGAAGCAAATCGAACAATGTCACCATGTCCGTTTTGAATTCCTCCGGCTTCTGCTTTCGCCGCGCAGTGATGCTGTAGAACACAGCGTTGCGGCCGCCATGCAGAAAGCGGAACGCACTCCACACATTGAGGCGCAGCAAACCAATGCCCGCCGATATCAGGCTCGCGCGCCCGATGGCCATCGTTTGAGCGCCGTATCCGACGAGCAATCCACCGCGCGCGAGGCACGCGAACGAGCGCTTGAAATGCGCGCCGCCGATGGCATCGAACACGATATCGACCCCTCGGCCACCTTTGCGTTTCGCCGTCAGCTTGCGCACGGCGCGCACGAAGTCTCCCGCTTTGTAGTCGATGGCTTTCGCGCCGTACCCCTTCACGATGGACAGGTTCACGGCGGAGCAGGTGCCGATCGACCTGAGCCCGAAATGATTGGCGAGGTCGAGCAATGCGGTGCCCACCGTTCCCGACGCACCGATGACGAGGATTTTGGCGCCCGGCGCGAGCTTGCGGTAGCGCGTGAGCATCTGGAACGCGGTGAGATAGGCGAGGGGAATGCACACTGCCTCGGCCGGATCGACGCCGTCGGGCACAGCCACGAGAAACTGCGCGGGGCGTATCGCATATTGGGTGTAGCCGCCTACCACGCACAGATCGGCGACGGTTTCGCCTTCGCGGAGAGACGTCACTCCGGGCCCGATCTTTTCGACAATCCCCACAAGCTCGTAGCCCGGCGTAAACGGCAGCGGCCCCTTGAAGTCGGGATAACGGCCGTTGCGGATAAAGACATCCGTGAAGCCGGTGCCGGCCGCGAGCACTTTGATGCGCACTTCGCCCACGCCCGGCTCGGGAACGGCCGGCTCCTCGACGAGTTCGAGAACCTCGGGCCCGCCGAAGCGGGAAATGCGGATGTGTTGAAAGCTCATGCGTCACCCTAGCGGAGAATGCGCAGCTTGTCGCTTGTCGTATTTCATATTTAAACTCCAAGGCCAAGTCCGTTACCACTGCGAGGGCAATGACGGTATGACCGAAATTGGGAGATACATTTTGAGGGCAAATGCCGATGAAGCCTTCGATTATCTTGTTGAGCTCGTTTCGCCGCAATTCCTTGTATTGTCTCCGACTGTTATTCACCGGTCGATTTGGAGGAGTGCCGCATGAAAGCCCTGATACTCGCCCTCGCAACTCTGGCATCGTTTGGCGCGGCGGCGGCCGACGCACCGCCCTACGCGAAGCAGAATTGCGATCCAGCCGGGCAGTCGGCAGTCGCTTTTCATCAATGCTACGCCGCCAATCTCGCGGCGGCGAACAAAGTGCTGGACGAAACATACCGGGGCCTGATGGCGCAAAAGACCTTCTATGTCGGAAGCGCTACCGCGCTACGCGACGTCGAGCGCGCCTGGATCGTCTACAAAGACCGGGAATGCAATTATGAATACGGCACGCCACGCGACGAGAATTATTGGCTCGCGCATTCCGATTGCGAGATACGCCTCACGGAGCAGCGCATTCGCGAGCTTCAGGGGCGCCCGTCCTGTACCGGCGGAGACAGTGTCTGCTATCCGCACAAGCGCTGAATCGGGCGCTGAATCCGGCGCTGAGTCGGGTCGAACGGAATATCGACGATTTATCTCGGTCAATTATCCAACGAAGAGGGGACATCGGAAATGTTGAAGTACTGGCGGATTGGGGTCGCGGTTCTGGCGGCCTTTGTCATCGGTCAACTCAATCCGATCGGATTCGCCTATTGGAAACTCGCCGAATGGCGCCTGCCGCAGATCCGCGCCGAGAGCCTGGCTCATCCCACGCCGTTTGAAAGCATTCCGCGCGCCAAATGGGTCGGGGAAACCGCGAACGCGATCGCGTTCAATGACATCAACCGCAACGCGCCCGTTCATATCCTCATCATCCCGAAAAAGCGCTACAACACGGTGCTCGACGCGCCGCCTGAAATCGTGGCGGAAATGGTTGGGCTCGCGGTGAAGCTGGCGCGCGAGAAGCACATCGATCAATCGGGGTTCCGGCTCGTGATCAACACCAACCCGCAAGGCGCGCAGACGGTCTATCATCTGCACATGCATCTGCTCGGCGGGCGGCAGATGCGTTCCTACGACTAGCGACGCCGCAATTCCCATCTTCACGGACACTCGATGCGTTCACTTGCCGAAGTTCTTTACAATTTCCACTGGGTCGTGCCGGGCGAAGCGTCGCGCTCGGCGCAGGCCTATGCGGGGTTTCTCGGACCTTTCCTGCGCGGCCGCGGTATTCGCAGCGTGATCAATCTGCGCGGCTCGAACCCCGACTTCGGCTGGTGGCGCAGCGAAAAGAAAACCTGCGAGAGGCTCGGCATCGCGCATTTCGACGTGCGCGTGAATTCCCGCACGCTTCCCGCGCGCCGGACCCTGCTCGATCTGTTCGGCGTAGTCGACAAGTCGCAGCGGCCGTTTCTGATCAAATGCTCCGGCGGACAAGACCGCACGAGCTTTGCGTCTTCGCTCTATATTGTCGACCGGTTCGGCTGGAGTGCCGCGGCGCAGGCGCAGCAGCAATTCGCAGGCTGGCCCTATCTGCATATGCCCAAGCGCCACCAACGCTGGGCGAGATTGTTTTTGATCTATGCGCGCGAGGAGGCCGGCGATCTTCCCGTTCGCCAATGGATCGCCGCCGATTACACGCCGGAGGATTTCATGGCGTGGCTCGACGCGCGGGGCATGGAGGATTCGTTTCGCAATCTTCCCGGCCAACATGCGCGTGTTCTGAAACCGGCGTCTTCCCGCCCTAACCCTCCCCACAAGGGGGAGGGGACTTGAACGCGTGCTTCCCAAACATCTGCGCGTGCTTTTCATCTCCATGTGAAAGCGAAAGACTAGTCACGGACAGTCCAGAAATGCGGTGAAAGAATTCCCTCCCCCTTGTGGGGAGGGTTAGGGTGGGGGCTTCGCCGTCACGCTCAGAGCGGCACGGTGATCGCATCGAATACCGTGAATCGGGGTCCGTAGGCAGACTGGAAGATTCCGATTCCCTCGGACGGCCGGATCAGGTTGGTGCGGTCGAACGCGTTGAGAATTGTGAGCCGGTCGCTGACTTCGCCCACGCCCGGAACCTCGAACTTGCGTTCGATTCCGACATTGACCTGAAACAGATTCGGAAGCTGTTCGGTATCCGCAAAGCCCGCGCGCAGGCCGCTGCTGTAGGTGGCATCCGCGCTGAATGACCAGGAATCCCAGTCATAGGTTCCGCCGGCTGTGATCCCCAGAAGTGGCTGGTGGTCGAGCACGATCTGGTTCGCGTTGATATAAGCAAGTTCGCCAGGATCGTCGAAGTTGAACTGACCCGTGACGACTCCTTTTTGCATATTGCGTCCCACGGTGACGTTTCCATAGGTCGAAAAATTGTCGGCCTTGTAAGCGATCGCGAGTTCCGAGCCCCAGATGTAACCGTTGTTGTAGTTGAACGGCGCGAAGATCGGCACCACGCCGAACTGGCCCGTATCGAGATAATGTTTGGTGATCTCGTAGAAATTGTCCTCCGAAATCGTCAACCCGGGCGCGAGGGTGTGAAAGGCGCCGAGGTCGAACTCGACATCGTCTTCGGTTACGGGCGTGACGATGCCGGACGGCTCTTCGGCCGTCGAGTTTTTGAAGACGTCCGGCGCGCCGGGCGAAATGCCCAGAAAGCTCGGCACCTGCATGTAGCGGGCAGCGCCGATATGGAACGTCGTGTCGGGCTGCGGCATGTAAGTGAGATTGATCGTGGGATCGAGCTGGTTGGCGCGGGTGAAACCCGACAGCGTGTCCCAGCGCAGCCCGATATCGGCGCGCAGCGTGGAATCGATCTGCCAGAGATCGTTCAGATAAAGTCCGGTGAGGATATTCGTGGCATAACTATTGTTGATCACGTTGTAGGGCACGTCACTCGTTTGCCCCGACGCAGAGCCCGGAAACACCAGCGAATTGTCGTCGGCCGTGACATCGTAAGCGCCCAGATAGAAGCCGGCTCCTATCGTATGCGCTCCCAACTTGTACGTCAGATCACCCTGCAGCGTGTTGTCGAGGTCGTTGTGCGAGGCATGCGAGGCGACTCCCTGATAGATCAATTCGCCGACATCGTCCGGGTCGAATCGTTCGGAGATCGAATGCGCGGCATAGGATATCTGATAGGAAAGTTGCTCGGTGGGCACGCTGCTGAGCGAGAGAACGGCGAGATAATCGCGAAAGTCGAGCGTGGAATTGATCCGCGAGGACGGGATGACGGGGGCCCCCGCAAGCGTAAATTCCGGCTGAAGGCCGGGGACGTTCGGCAATTGATTGTTGCTTGCGGCTGCCGACACGAGAAGGCTGACCTTGGTATCGTCATTGATCGCGTAGGACAGCATATCGAGCGTCTGGCCCTGATAGGCCTGGTCGTGAATCGCATTCGGGCCCGGCGTCGCCGAGCTGAACGCCATTTCGTTCTGATCATAGAGTGCGCTTGTGTAGTAACTGATCTTTCCGTCGCATCCTGCGTATTCCGCACTGGGTTCGAAGGTGCCGCGTTGTCCGAAGAAGATCGTCGCGCTGCCTCCCGGCTGTTGGCAGCCGTCCTTGGTCTCGATGTCCACGACGCCGCCGGTCGCATAGCTGTAGCGCGAGGGAAGAATCCCGTCGAGCAGATCGAGCCGCGAGACGAACATCGGATTGATCATGGAGATGAAGGGCGGGTTGGTGTTGATATCGAGCGGGATCAACGCGCCGTCGATCTGGTATTGAAATTGCGGGCCTTCGGTGTTGCGAATGTGAATCTGCGCGTTCTGGTCGATCGCCACGCCGGGCATCTGCGTGAGCACGTCTGTGATCGAGGTGTTGTCGCCTGCGGGCAGGGCGGCGATGTCTGCGCTGTTGAAGGAATAATCGTTTGCTCCGCTGTCGGATACGCCGGGACCGGCCAGGCGAAGGCCCGTGACGATGACGGTTTCGATATTCGACGCCAATTGCACAGGCCGCGGCGCAGTCGTCGAGCTATCGACCTGTGCGTATGCCGGAAACCCCACGGTAGCCGCCAGCAATATGGGTGCGGCGATTCTACCTAAGATATTGAAAACGTTCATAATTAGCCTGCTCTATAACTGCAGTACTATCTTGCTATTGAGAATTACTCGCATTTACGAGACGTTGGCAAGCAACTTTTCTCACCATGCGTGCGCTCAAACCGCGCGGTGTTGCAGCAGATCAACGGACTGGGTCTCGCATTCGGAAGTGAGCGGATCCCGCATCCGGCGCCTGTCGCCTGGACCGGTTCGCGTGTGCGCTCCCGTGCCAATGCGTTTCCTACGTGGCGGCTATGTTCGTTTCTGCAGGCGCGCACCATCACAAGGCGGCAGGTCCCGTCGCGGAAAGTTGCTACTCTCGCCGACAGATATCGGGTCGCCAATATCGAGGTGAATCCGAATGACGTGGACGCAAACGCCGATTTCAACGGCACGGGAATGCTGAAGCAGGGGACTCATTCATGAAAAAGATTTTCGCTGTTCTCTTCGCCGGACTCGCCGTTTTCTGTCTGTCGCGCGCGAGCACGCTCGCGCAGACTCTTTCGCGCAAGGTGGACTTGCCAACGAGCAAAACCATCACGCTTCCCGTCCCGGGCTTCGTCGCCCGCACAAACAGCTACCCCGCGGCAATCGCGATCTCGCCCGACGGCCGCTACGCCGCGCTGCTGAATCAGGGATACGGTACGCTGCAGAGCGGCTTGGCGCAGTCGATCGGCGTGCTCGACCTCGCCGGCAACCGGCTGGCCGATTTTCCCGACGCGCGCCTGCGCGCTGACGAGAAATCGACTCTGCAAAGCTACTTCGTCGGGCTCGCCGTCTCGAGCGACGGCGGGTATCTCTATGCGTCGCTGTCGTCGGTCTCCCAAAGCGGCATCGCTATTTACAAATTCGTGCACGGACAAGTCACACCCGAACGCTTCATCGCAATTCCGGCGCAGCAGCTCGCGCAATCCAAGCAACTCGCCTACAAGGCCGACAATATTGCGGCCGGAACCGCGCCGGCTTATCCCGCCGGATTCGCCGTCATCGCCACCCAAGCCGGCGACCGGCTGCTCGTCGCGAACAATCTTTCGGACAATGCCGTGCTGCTCGATGTCGCCTCGGGGCGGATCTTAAACGCGTTCGACCTGAGCACTGAGAGTAAATACGTTCCGGCCGCGTACCCCTATTCGGCAATCGCCAACAAAGCCGGAACCAAAGCGTGGGTCAGCCTGTGGAATAATTCTGCGGTAGTCGAACTGGATCTGGCGACGGGCAAGGTTGCTCGCCGAATCGAGTTTCGGCGCTCAGCCGATTCGGCAGATCCAGGGGTTCATCCCACAAGCATGGTGCTCAATCCCAGAGAAGATATCCTCTACGTCGCATTGTCGAATGCGGCGACGGCCGAATCCGACGGCATTGCGGCCGTGAATCTCAAAACGGGTCTCACCGTCCGCACCTATGTTGTGGCGTTGAACAAGAACGATGCCGTCGGCGCCGTTCCCATCACCATCGCGCTCTCGCACGACGGATCGCATCTCTATGCAACGAGCGCGTCGCTCAATGCCGTTGCGGTGTTCGACGTTGCCCATGTCGGCAAGTCGTCCGGCGGCGCGATCCGGCCGCTCGGCTTCATCCCCACCGAGTGGTACCCCAGCGCCATTGCCGTTGCGGGAAATGATTTGCTCATCGCGACCGCCAAGGGCGAAGGCGCCGGCCCGAACAATATGAAGGCGACCCTGCAGTCCAGCCTGCATCCCGTTCCGCACCCCTATATTCCCACATTGATTGGCGGCTCGCTTCAGCGATTGAGCTTGCGCGTCATCGGGAAGAACCTTCGCAGCTTCACGCGGCAGGTCGAGGAGGACAATCTCCTGCATGTCGACCCGGGAAAAATCGTGTTTGCGTCCGGCGCGAACCCCATTCGCCACGTGATCTATGTGCTGCGGGAAAATCGCACCTACGATCAGATTCTGGGCGATCTCCCCGCCGGCGACGGCGATCCGTCGCTGACCATGTATGGCGCCGCGATAACGCCAAATGCGCACAAGCTCGCATTGCAGTTCGGCGTTCTCGACAATTTTTATGATAGCGGAGAAGTGTCTGCCAACGGCCATCTCTGGTCCGACGGCGCGGCCAGTTCCGATTACATCGAGAAAATCTGGCCCATCCTCTATCGGGGAAGCGAACGCCCGGAGGATTTCGGAAACGCGCTCGAGCAGGAACTCCCCGCAATGGACGATCCGGGCACAGGCTTTCTCTGGGACAACCTTGCCAGGCACCATTTCAGCTATCGCATTTATGGAGAGATGGCCGAGACCATCTGGTGCAAGGACGAAAAAGTCGTCACGCCCCGGGAGGGAACACCGTCGCAGGTTGCGGATGCGTGTCCGGCCGCGGAGATCGCGCAAGGCGGGACGTTGCCGCCGGGCGTCGGCAATCCTCAGGGCGGGGCGAGCCCGTGGCCGTGGGCGGTGCCGCGTTTCGAGACCGTCCGTCCCATGAAAGCCGCGCAGCGCGATCACCTCGATCCGCTCTATCCGGACTTCGAAGTGGATTATCCCGATCAGCTGCGCGCGGACGAATTTCTTCGCGAGTTCGACGGGTTTGTGTCTGCGCGCGGCACGGCGCAGGGGTTGCCGCAGTTTGTCCTGCTCTATCTGCCCGACGATCACACGGGAGGAACGCGCGTCGGCAAGCCGACGCCGCGCGCGTCCGTCGCCGACAACGATCTTGCGCTCGGACGCGTCGTCGATGCGGTGTCGCACAGCCCTTATTGGGACGACACGGCAATCTTCGTGGTGGAAGACGATGCGCAGAACGGCGCGGACCATGTGGATGCGCATCGCTCCATCGCGCTGGTGATCAGCAAATATTCTCCCAGGGGTCAGAAGCCTTTCGTCGACCATCACTTCTACACGACCGTCGGCATGATCCATACAATGGAGGATCTGATCGGGCTTCCGCCGATCGATCTGTTCGACACGCATGCGCCGCTGATCGCGCCGCTGTTTGCCGGCCCCGGAACGCAACCGCCCTATCAGGTCGATGATTCCAATCTGAAGGACGGGCTTCTTTACGAGACGAATGTTCAGAAGGCGCCAGGTGCCCAAAAATCGGCGAAGCTGGATTTCACCCGCCCCGATGCGGCCGATGCCACGACGCTGAACAGGATTCTGTGGGACGACGCGAGGGCATCGTCTTCAAGACCGGTTCCGCGCCTGGGGGCATTACCGTGATGGAATCCGCGGCAAAGGAAAAATGGCCAACAGTCAAATTTTGGCGCGCACGCCCACCCACACGCCGAAAGGCTGCGCGGGCACGATGAAACGGGGATTGGTGAACTGCGGGAATGCGCCGTTTCCGGTGGGATCGCCATACAGCCCGAAGGTCGAATACCGGTGGTCGAGGATGTTTTCGCCTTCGACATACAGGTTCAGGGATTGCGTCAGCTGGTAATCCGCTTCGGCGCCGAACACGACATAGCCGGGCAGGGGCGCCTGCTGGTTTGCTTCGTCGCCGCGCAGATATTGCGACGATTCGAGGGTCGCGTTGACGGCCAGGTGCAGGAGCGGCGTCGCCTGATAGCCGAGATTGAATTTCGCCGTCGAGCGCGGGATCGCGGGAATACGATCGCCGGGCGTCACATAGATGTTTCCGTCGAAGTCCGCGGCCGGATTGTCCTCGCTCGGATCGGTGAACGGCGACTCGAATGTTGCGTCGACGAAAGCGTAGTTCGCGCGCAAATCGAAATCCTGCCATCTGGCATCGACGGTAATGTCGCTACCGATACGCTGTGTCGTTCCGGCATTGGCGAAAAAGCCCGACGCAATGGTGGGACCGGAACTCTCGAAAATAATGTCGTTCTGGTTGCGAGTCGCGTAAACGTCCGCGGACCAATCGATCGCGACGTCGCCCAGGGCGAGTTTGCCTTTGGCGCCGGTCTCCGCAGTCTGGGCCACCACCTGGCGCAGGCCGGGGTCGGACAGGAAACTCAGCGGAAACACGCAAGGCTGCAGCGGATTGGCGCAACTGAGTTCCGCCGCTGTCGGTGTGCGGCTCGATTGCTCGAGATCGATATAGGCGCTCAAGTCGTCGGCAACTTGCCAGGCGAGTTCAACAGCCGGATTGACCCCTTCATAGTCGTGATCTCCGGTCAGCGCGGTGCCCAACCGGTCTTCGAGATCGACCTCGTCGTAATGGTAGCGTCCCGAAAGTTCGAGCGACAGCGCAGGTGTGAGCGCGAAGGAGTCCTGAAAGTAAAGCCCTTCATCGACATTCGTCGATCCGAGTTCGACCTGGAATTCCGGGGTGCCGAGATAAATGCCGATCGGCACAGCCGTCACGCCGCCGGACTGAAACGTCAGGTTCGAGAGGATGTTGTTGGAGGCAAATCCCGTATAGGCCCAGTCGAACGAATCTCCCACGACGAGACTGTTGTTGTGGCCGAACAGCGTGCCGGTGAGATCCATCTCCAGCGAACCGCCCAGCGCGGTTGTCGCAATCGTCTCGATGGGATCGTCGCCCGCGCCGCCGCCGCTGACGCTTGCGGAGACGGATGCGCCGGCGCTTGTCACGAGCGGGTTGCCGTTGTCGTCGCACAGAATGGCCGGTTGCGACGCGCAGGGCGCGAAGCCCGACGCGCCGCCGTTCTGGGTTGCGATATGCGTGGCGCGTGCATAGAGTGACCCGCGCAATATCGATTGCGAGGAGAAATCATATTCGCCGCGGCCCTGCAGAAGAAAATCCTTGTCATCTGCCGTATCGGGTGCGGCGAAGGAAGCCTTGGTGAAATCCTGCACGGGCACCGCGGCGTTCTCGTTCAGGTCGTCCGTCACCAGGGTGACGCTGATACCCGCGCTGCCGCGTGCCGAGCGCACGGCATAGTCGCCATAAGCCTGATAAAGCTGCGATCCCGAAAACCAGCGCCAGCCGGAATCGTCGATCGCAGTGGCGCCCAGATAAACTGCCTGATTGCCATCGGTATGGGCGGATTCGAAAATGATCCGTGCGCGGCCGAAGGAGCCGCCCGCGACGTCGACCTGCTCGCCCTGCGGCGCATCGAATCCGGTTTTCATGTTGAGCACGATGGCGCCGCCCAACGCGTTCAGTCCGAAAACGGGATCCGAACCCGGCACGACATCGATGCTGCGAATGGCGAAAGACGGCACGAGATCCCACAACACGGTGTCGCCGAAATGCTGATTGATGCGGGTACCGCCCTGATAGATCGCAAGGCCCTGCGGCGTTCCAAGCACGGGAGACGCGTCGAAACCGCGATAGTACAAGTCTTCCTGGAACGGATTGGACTCGGTATCGGAGAGAAACACCGAAGGTACAAACTCGTTGAGAAGCGCGGTCGCGGTATCCGCATGCGACGCAGAGATGTCTGTTGGGCTGACGGTTTGAACGTCTGCCGGCGCTGTACCGATGACGATCACTGTCTCCAGGTTCGCACTGTCCGCCTGGACGGACGTTGAGCCGGCCGAAATCCCCAGAGCGGCAATCAGCATGCCGATCGTTCGATGATTCACGCGCAATACCCCTTGCCCCTGATCGCGCGCCTACCGGCGGCGACAAATGGAATCCCCTGGTCGTCAATCCCGAGCAACATTACGATAGTCGCAATTGCAACTGATTATCAATCCTATTAAGCTCCCCCCTATCCGACCGGATTTCCTGGCCTAAGCCATGGATTGTTCCGGTCGGGAGCGACGCTGGGGGCGACGAGAGATGATTAGATTGCGCGAGAAATTCTGCCAATCCGCCAATTTCGGCGAACGTGCAGGACGGTGGATTCGCTTTTTCTTTGTATTGGTGGCCGCGGCGTTCCTTGCCACGGAAGCATCCGCGTCGACCGATCCCTGTCCGCGCCCTGCCGTCGGCAGCATCGTTGTCCCACCTCCCGATCTCTACAGCGCCAGTGGCGTCCTAACCGTCGCATTCGACTACTACACGACCGTGGATGAGGCGGGCCACACATTGTTCTGCTTCGTGACCCCCGGCGGGCAACAGTCGCCAACGCTTCACGTCAATCCCGGCGACACGATCAAGCTGACGCTCACCAATATGGTTCCCGCGCCTCCGGGATCCGCACCGTCGGAGATTATCTCCGAAGCGTCGACGCATTGCGGCTCGGCGATAATGACCATCACGTCGGTGAACCTGCATTTCCACGGCACCAACACGTCGCCGCGATGCCACTCCGACGAAGTCGTTCACACGATGGTCAATTCGGGAAAGACCTTCGTTTACAACGTGAAAATCCCGGCCGACGAGCCGCCCGGCCTTTACTGGTATCATCCGCATATCCATGGATTGGCGGAAGGCGCCGTGCAGGGCGGCGCTTCCGGCGCGATCGAAGTCGAGGGAATCTCGAATGTGCAGCCGGCAGTCGGAGGGTTGCCCGAACGTTTTCTCTTGATCCGCGATCAACTCATCACGCATCGCAAGCCCAATGACGCCGCGCGCCCCGCCTGGGACGTCTCCTTGAATTACGTGCCGATACTTTATCCGAACTACAAGCCGTCGATTATCGAAATGCAGGCGGGCGCACAGGAATTCTGGCGGGTTACGAACGCATCGGCCGACACGATAATGGATCTCCAATTGCTCTATGACGGCACGGCACAACCGCTTCAGTTGGTCGCCCTCGACGGTGTTCCCATCAATTCGCAGGATGGAAGGCGCCAGGGCACGATCGAGACACAGACGGATATCTTTCTGCCGCCCGCGTCTCGCGCGGAATTCATTGTGACGGGACCACAGTCGCACGCGGTCAATGCCGTCCTGCAAACGCGCGCCATCGACACCGGACCGTTGGGAGACAACGATCCGACGCGGCCTCTTGCGATCATTCGGGCTAGCGACAAGCCCGCGGCGTTACCGCGAACGCCGATGCCCCACGGCGGCGCCAATGCTCAACGCTTTGAGGGCTTGGCCGACGCGGTGCCGACCGCGAGGCGCCGGATTTATTTCTCGGAAAACAAAGCTGGGACGAAACTTTTTATAACCGTTGCCGGCGCCAAACCGACGGCGTTCGACGCCGCCAACCCGCCTGCCATCACGACGCAACAGGGCGCGGTCGAGGACTGGACCATCGAGAACCGCGCAACCGAAATGCATGTGTTTCACATCCATCAGATCCATTTCCTGCTTCTGGAAGTGAACGGTGTGCCGGTACAAGCAGCCCAGCGCCAATTCTACGACACATATCCGGTCACGTATTGGTCGGGCACGGGGCCTTATCCGAACATCAAGGTGCGCATGGATTTTCGCGGCCCGGTGACCGGCGATTTCGTCTATCACTGCCATATTCTCGGCCATGAAGACGCGGGCATGATGGCGATCATTCGCGTGCTGCCGAAGCCGAATCATGCCGAAAGCAGGAGCGCGCCCGCCCATCATGCCTGATGCGGGCAGGCGGGCGCCTCCGGAGGAAACAGGTCCCCGATCTACTTGTCGTCGTACCAGAGCAGCGGCGAAGTCTTGGCCCGCTGGGTCAGCTTGGCGTGCATGATTCCGGCGCCGTCGTAGTCGCCGTCGATGACGAGGGAGCGACCGACGAAGAGTTCGATCGTGCGGTCTGCGGCCTGCGCAGGGGAATTGTCGACCATCACGATCTTGCCCGTCCGCGTCTTGAGGGTGATCATGTTTCCATCGAGCGCCTGGACCGTGCCGTAGATTTCATGACCGGATGTCCGCTGGACCGCGCCGGCGGTTCGCTTCACCGTAGCCCCCGGCGCGGCGCCGAGACCGAGGATCGCCAGATCGGGACCGCCCCACACATAAACCTTCCCGTTTGCCACGACAGGCATGACGTTGGCGTTCTCGCCGACATTCGGCCATGTGCCCGCGACCGACGACCAGATCGTCGAACTGTCGTTGCCATTGAGCGCATAGAGCGTGATGTTTCCTTGCGTCGTCGTCGGTCGCGTCGCGGCCCATATGATGGGCGCCTGCTTCGTGGTTCCGTTGGAGGAAACGCTTGTGAAGAAGCCGCTGTCCTGGCCGGAGACAAGCTGAGCCGATTCGCTGTCATGGAGCAAAGCCACCGTCGGCGAGGTCTGCACCCGCCAGACCTTCAGGGTGGTGCCGCCGCTGGAAACCACGCGGCCCACGCCGTTGGAGCCAGTGAAATAGGATTCTGCGCACCAGCAGCCGCCGATATCGACCTGATCCACGACATTGTCCGGCGCTTTGAGGGTGTGACCGCCCATGTCGTTGCGATTGATAAGATACATCTTCCCGCTTTTACCGGCGGCGACCGCGAGATTCGGAATCTTGCCGGGCTGCGTCGGCAGAAGCGTAATGCCGCCCGCGCCGAAATCCCAATCCAAATCATCCAGTCTGTTGACCTCATGCGGCGTGAAAATGTCTTTGAGCTTTGTGAGATCTCCCGTCAACTTGATCGCGCTTTCCTGAACATTGGCGGGCGGGCCGTATGTTCCGGGTTCGGAATTTCCGGTCACCAAAAACAGATTTCCCGACGTATCCGCCGCAACGCCGGCCTGGGACATCCAGATCGACGACAGGAAACACGGTCCTCCCGATTGGTATTTGTTGCACTTACCATTTAACGCCGAACGGCTGTTCATGACAGAGTTCGCATAGAGCGGGGCCAGCGTGGTCGCCTTCCAGCCCAACAGCCAGCCGCGCGAGACCGTTTGCGCCAGGTCGGCGAAGCTGCTGAACGCGACGTAGATGTTCCCGTTGGCTTCCAGCAAGGCGGGATGTTGCCTTTCCGCATAGGTCTGGAAGTCAACTTTCTTGCCGTTGACCAGCACGGTCTTGGCAGTGATGACCGCCGACGGTATCTGATCGGTCAGCGTGCCGAGGTCGAGCTTGTGCAGCCGATATACGGGCGAATTGTTCTCGAATGTGCAGGTGACGAGGAAAATCGCGTTTTGCGCGATATCGATCACGGGAGTCGACGAAATGCCCACTTGAAGCGGATTGGGAAACGTATCCCGGGGAGGCGGCGTCCCGAGATTGACCGACAGAAGGCTTGCGCCGGTATTGGCATCGAAGGCGTCCACAGTGTCCGCGTTGGTGACCACATAGACGACGTCGTGAATACCCTTGCTCCCGATGTTGACGTTTTGAACGATGAGCGGCTGGGCGCCGATGTTTCCGGTGGCAATCGCGGTGGCCAGGACGCCGAAACTCCCGTTCGCGACGCTGGACGGCGTGAGTATCGTTTCGTTGGGGTTCCAGCCCGTCCGGAGATTGTCATAGTGGTAGGTCGTCACGTTGACGGCCAACGCGCTTGCCGAGCATGCCGCAACAAGCGCCATGGCCGTAAGCACCGAACGGACGAACATTTTCGTGCGCGGCAAAGAGCAATCGGTCATTTTCAGGCAACTCCCGTTTCCAACAAATGTCGGCAACCCATGGGCATCGGATCGGCCTGCGCAGTTCGCGCGAACCCCGCAGGCCATCGGATTTCCCTCAGACCAAAACCCTAGCGCAAGATGCGACTAGTTCGCAAGTGACCGGCACGGATACGGTTACGTATTGGTCGGGCACGGGGCCTTATCCGAACATCAAGGTCGCATGGATTTAGGCGGCCCGGTGACCGGCGATGTATCGCCGCTGGAGCGCGACTATTAAGTCTTTGTTTACCGTGAGGCGCCGCGCAACGCGGGCCTCACGAGTGTTACTAATCACATGTTAGGGGAGGTTCGCTAGGTATTACCCGCTTGCTTGCGGTGCGGGGGACCGAAGCGAACTTGCGCGCATTTTTCCAGAAGCGATCGACAGGTGCACCGGCGAGCGTGGCTCGCTGGAAGCGGCGCAGCTATGTCGTCATCGCCGCGCTGTTCCTGACCTTGCTGGTGATTGCGCTTGCCGCGAGTTGGGCTGCCATCGAACTCGTCAACGACACGCGTGCCTATGCGACGGGGGAGGGCCGTTTTTCCAAGGCCGAAAAAATGGCGGTCCTGGACATGTATCGCTACGCCAACACCGGCGATGCACGCGATCGCCACGCGTTCCTGACCGATATTGCGGTGCCGCTCGGCGATCGTTTTGCGCGCGCTGCTCTGGAAACGTCGCCGCCCGATCTCGTTGCCGCGCGCGAAGGATTGCTGCGCGGGCAGAACCATCCGAACGACGTTGGCGGCCTGATTTTCATGTTCGAATGGTTCAGATGGTGGCGCCCTTTCGCTGCCGCGCTGGAAGATTGGCGCATTGCCAATACCCAGGTGGCAGGACTTTTCGGCGAGGAGGAAGCGCTGCATGCATCGATTGCGAATGGAAGCTTCGACGCCCCCGCGCGCGCCCGATTGCTGCATCGTATAGCAACGCTCGACGATGTGCTCACGAGTCGTGAAAATACGTTCTCGACCCATATGGGCGAGGCCGCGCGCGGCGCCACGGCCCTTGTCGTGTTGGTTCTCGGCATTGCCACGATCGCTCTTTGGGCGATCGGAATGTTCTTCGCCACGCGCCTGTTCCGCGAGCAGCAGGTGCTCGACCGTCAGCTCGCTGCGAGCGAGAGCCGCTTCCGCGATTATGCCGAAGTCGCGTCCGACTGGTATTGGGAAATGGACGCCGGCAACCGCATCACCTACCTGTCGGAGCGCTTCTACGCGATCATGGATGTGGCGGCGGAGGAAGTGATCGGCGGCGATGTCGCCGCGCTGATCCGGGAGAGCGCGGAAAACCCCGTGCATCGCAATGAATGCCTCGCAGCCATTGCGATGCAGATTCCGTTTCGCGGCCTTTGCCTGCGATTCATCGCCCCCGACGGAACCAACAGTTATTGCGCGATTTCCGGCAAGCCCAATATCGACAAGGAGGGTCAATTCCTTGGCTATCGTGGCATCGGCGCCGACATCACGGCGCAGGTCTATGACGCGCAATCGCTGAGAGACGCCAAAACCCGCGCCGAAATCGCCAATCGCGCCAAATCGGAATTCCTCGCCAATATGAGTCACGAATTGCGCACGCCGTTGAATGCCATATTGGGCTTCTCCGACATCATCTCGACGCGCATGTTCGGCGACGGCGCGCTCGATCGCTATTCCGATTATGCACGCGACATCCACAATTCGGGCGCACATCTTCTTTCCATCATCAACGACATCCTCGATCTGTCGAAAATCGAATCGGGCCGCACGGTTCTCACGGAAACGGATGTGCCCTTGGACCGCCTTGTCACCGAGACGCGCGCCCTGCTGGGCGCTTCGCACAAGGACATTTCGTTTCGCATCGACACGCCGGATCCGCCGCCGCTTTTGCGCGTCGACGAACGCAAATTCGTGCAGATTCTCGTCAACCTTTTGTCCAATGCGTTCAAATTCACACCGACCGGCGGCAGCGTCACGCTCTCGGCGTTCATTCGGCAGGACGGCGGACTTTCCGTCAGTGTGCGCGATACCGGGATCGGCATTGCGCCCGGCGATCTGGAAAAAGTGCTTGCGCCTTTCGGCCAGGTGGAATCGGCGTTCAGCCGGAAGTATCAGGGAACGGGGCTTGGCCTGCCGCTCGCGCGCTCCCTCGCCGAATTGCATGGCGGCACGCTGGCGCTCGAAAGTTCCGTCGGCAACGGGACCATGGTCACCGTATCGCTGCCGCGTTCGCGCGTGATCGCCCTGCAGCCCGCAGTGAGGACGCTCCGGAGCGCGTGAACGCGGTTGGCGCTGCGCGCTAGGCGGACGGGATCAAGCCGGGGGACTTGCGGCAATCCGTGCAACGCAAATAACCTGCACGGGGGCTTGCCATATAGTCTATCGTGCTGCGGTCGCAACGGCAGTCGCCGGCGGCCGCGGCTCACCGGCAATGGTTGGTTCTTGCGACCGCGAAGCGGATAGCGGAGTTCGGATGCAATGAAGAGATTATTGGCGGCATTGGCGCTTTGCATTTCGTTCAGCGGAAACGCCGACGCCGGACTGAATCGTTTCGAACATATCATCGTGATCGTGCAGGAAAATCGGACGCCGGATAATCTGTTCTACGGGTTCTGCCAATATGTTAGTTGCAGCACGACCCCGAGTTCCACCCAGTACGACATCCAGACCTCCAACTGGCTCGACAAAACATCGCCGGGTGGGGTGATTCAACCATTGCCTGTGCCTCTCGCATCCACTTGGGGCCCGGCTCACAACCATCCCTCGTTCGAAACGTTGTGCGATGCGAACGCTACGACAGGCGTGTGCGCGATGGACGGGGGCAATGGCGTGGAATGCGAGGTCGGCGACGGTGCCTGCCCCTCCAAACTGGCATTTATGTATGTCGACAACTCGACCGGCGTTTTGAACCCCTATCTGCTTCTGGCGGGCGAGTACGGCTGGGCCAACTACATGTTCCAGACCAACCAGGGGCCGAGCTTCCCGGCGCATCAGTTTCTATTCGGCGGATCGTCAGCCCCCAGCGAGCTGGACGATCATGCCGGTCTGTTTGCTTCGGAAAACCCGGTGAAGGGCACCGAACGGGCGGGTTGTACCGCGCCGGCCGACCAGACGGTGCAGCTGATCAACAAGGAAGGCGTGGAGAGGAAGGTCAACCTTGTCTTTCCGTGCTTCGAGCGCACGACGCTTTCGGATCTGCTCGGCGACAAGGGTATCACCTGGCGATACTATGCCGTCGACGATGTGAATCTCTCCATCTGGGATGCGCCGAATGCTATTCAGCATATCTGCGTGGCGAGCGCCGGCAGCTGCTCGGGAAGTTTGTATACCGGCAACGTCGACAACACGCCTGCGGACATTCTGAGCGACATCGCCAATTGCAATCTGCGCCAGGTGAGTTGGGTCACGCCGATTGGACAGAATTCGGATCATGCCGGCAACAACGAGGCGGGAGGACCGGATTGGGTTGCGTCGATCGTCAATGCCGTCGGGACCAGCACCTGCAAGAACAGCAATAAGACATCCTACTGGAACTCGACTGCCGTGTTGATCGTCTGGGACGATTGGGGCGGCTGGTACGATCACGAACCGCCGGTAATTCTGCCCAACCCCGAAGGCGGCTATCAATACGGCGCGCGCGTGCCGTTCATTTTCGTGTCGGCTTATACGCCGGAGGAGTTCATCAGCAACACGCGCTATGATTTCGGCAGCATGCTGCGCACCATCGAGCACAATTTCGAAATTCCGGATGGTGCGCTGACATTCGCCGACAAACGGGCCGCCAGCGATCTGTCGGCGTTTTACAACTTCGCGGCGGCGCCGCGTGCCTTCAGGGCTATTCCCACGACCATGAAGGCCCAGGATTTTATAAACGACAAAAGAAAGCCGACTGCGCCGGATAACGATTGAAGCGCACGGCTCCAGCGCGGATTTCCGCTGCGTCCGCTATTCGTCGAGATATTTTTCGGTGTCGGCGCCGTCGAGGCGTCGCACGCGGGCGCGTGCCAGAACCTGCGGCGCCATCAGCCTCGCATTGACACCCATGCGCCTCAAGGATTTGTCCACCGGCGCCCAATGGGTGACGCAGCCGCAATGCCGGCAGCGGTGGAATTCGATCTCGCGGTCGTTCCACATATAAATGTCGGTCGGACCGCCCGAGATGCGAATCTGGTTCGGACTATAATAGGCCCACAGCACGCCGTAGCGGCGGCAGATGGAGCAGTTGCAGTCCTTCACGGTTTCGGGCGCGGTATCGATCTCAAGTTTCACCGCACCGCAATGACATGAGGATTCGATCATCGTCCTGCGCCCAGCGCTTACGGATATCCGCCGCCGGGAGCTCCGCCGCCGCCGCCGGGATTGCCGCCCTGGCCTTGACCCTGGGTTCCGATCGGAACGCCCGGTGTGGCGTTGAAGAGTTGCTGCAGGAAGGTCAGTTCGCGTCCGCGCGCAGGCGTCGTGCGCGATTCGAAGGCGATGACGTGACCGTCTTTCAGGCCATAATGGTGAATGTCGAGGACCTTGCCGTCCTTGTCGAAATGGATCGCAAGGACGCCCCGTGTCTCGGTGATGGCGTCGAAAAACGCGATCTGCTTCTCGACGCTGGAGATGTAGTACCACGCGTCGCCGTTGAAGGTGGCCTGGGTGGAGGGATCGCCGAGGCGTTGCTGGATGGTGGTCTTGGTATCGGTCCCAACCTTGATCGAGGCCTCGCCGATGGGATCCGGCAGGTAGCCGCGCGTGTTCAACACGGGCGTGCAGCCGAGCAGCACGAGCGCGCCAAGCACCAAAACTTCCATTCTCAAGAGCGCCGGAATTCTCATATATGTGTCCTTACGCCGGAGCCTTCGGTGGAGGGCTCGTCCCTTGGGCGAATGTGCTAGCGTTGCGGGCCTTGTGTTGCAAGGTCCGGTCGATTTGGAGCGTTAAGATGTTAAAGGCATTGCGCCGTCTGGGCGACCGCAAAAGACTGGCGGAAAAGCTGTTCGCCGGCCTCACAGCCCGGTCGCGGGAGCCCCTGTTCTTTCTGGAGTTTAAGGTTCCCGACACGCTGGACGGGCGCTTCGACCTCCTGACCCTCCATGCCTGGCTGGTGCTGGAGCGGCTGGCCGAGGACCGCGACCTTTCCCAAGCCCTGATAGATACCATATTCGTCCAGTTCGACGATGGCCTGCGTCAGCTGGGCGTGGGCGATATCGGGATCGGGCACCGGGTGAAGAAAATGGCGGATGCATTTTACGGGCGCCTGAAGGCGTATGGCGCCGCGAAAAACGAGAACGAATTGGCGGCGGCGATCCTGCGCAACATCTATCGCGGCGACGAACGCGGCGCGGATGCCGCGCGCGAGCTTGCGAACTATGCTTACAGGACGCGGGCGCATCTTTCGGTGTCGAACCTCGATGGTCTCGATTTCGGTCCGTTGCCGGTCGAGGTTGCCGCGCCGTGAGTTCGCCCGCCGAAATTCCTGCGCCCATCTCGCGCATCTACGATCTCGCGGACTTGTCGGAAGCGGGCTATGAAGCGCGCATCGTGCCCGATGCGAAGGATCGCGCGAAGCTCGCGGAATGGCTCGAAGTCGAAGCGGTCGATGCGTTCGAAGGCATCGTCGAACTGCGCCGGCACGGGCATAACCGTTTTTCCTACGACGCGGATCTCGAAGCGGATGTGGTGCAAAGCTGCGTGGTGACGCTTGAGCCCGTGACATCGCATATTTCGCGCAAGTTCCATCGCGAGCTGCACCTCATTCCGAATGTGCATCGCTTCGCCGACAAGGGCGGTGCTGTCACGCTGGATGCCGCCGACGACGATGCGCCGGAGGAGATCGCCCGCTCGCGCTACGATCTGGCGGGTCCGCTGCTCGAGGAATTCGTGCTGGCGATCGACCCCTATCCCCGCGCGCCGGGCGTCGCATTCGAGGTGCCCGCGCCCGAGTCGGACAAGCCGGAAAGCCCCTTTGCCGTGCTCAAACAGCTCAAAGGGCAGGGCTGATACGCGAATAATGGCCGAATCCCTCGATTTTCTCCGCTTGAATCGCGCAGGCGTTTCGGCTTCACTCCGCCCCTTGTTTTGCCCGCCCCATCGCCGATGGCCGGCGCGCTCTTGAGCGCGCCACTATCCCATTCGCGAGGAGCCAAAAGGAGCTTGCACCGCAATGGCGGTCCCCAAACGAAAGACGTCGCCGTCGCGGCGCAATATGCGCCGTTCGCATGACGCACTCGCGCCGACCACCCATGTCGAATGCCCCAATTGCGGCGAACAAAAACGCCCGCACCATGTTTGCGCATCTTGCGGCCATTACGATGGGCGCGAGGTTCAGAAAGCCAAGGGCTGAACCGGTTTCGCCGGAGGGGCCCCCTTGGAGAAATCCAATAACCGGGCCGTCTCATGGGAAGCGAGGCTAGGGTGAGCCGCGATCTGACGGTTTCGATCGATGCGATGGGCGGCGATGCCGGCCCAGGCATTGTCGTGACCGCGCTTGCGCGTTCGATCATCCGCCATCCGGCCGTGAAGTTTCTCGTGCATGGCGACGAGGCCGTGCTGAAGCCGCTGTTCGACAAACGCCCCAAACTTCTGCCCCGCATCGAAATCCGCCACTCCGCGGAACGCGTGCGCATGGAAGAGAAGCCGAGCCAGGCGCTGCGCCGCGGCCGCAACACGAGCATGTGGCGCGCCATCGAATCGGTCGCGAAGAAGGAAGCCGAAGTTGCGATCTCCGCCGGCAACACCGGCGCGCTGATGGCGATGTCGATGTATCAGCTGGGACTGATCGACGGACTCGATCGACCCGCCATCGCCGCACTCTGGCCCACCAAACGTGGGCAAAGCGTGGTGCTCGATGTGGGCGCCAACATCCAGTGCGACGCGCAGCAGCTGGTCGATTTTGCCGTAATGGGTGAGGCGTTCGCGCGCTCCATTCTGGGGCTTGAGCGACCCACGGTCGGGCTTCTGAACGTGGGCTCCGAAGATCAGAAGGGCGGCGAAGAGGTTCGCGCCGCGGCTCACATTCTGCGCGGCGCGAAACTGCCGATGGAATATGCCGGCTTTGTCGAGGGCGACGACATTGCCGAAGGCACCGTGGACGTGATCGTCACCGATGGTTTCACCGGCAACATCGCGCTCAAGACGGCCGAAGGCACGGCGAAGGTTCTCGTCTATTTCCTGCGCACGGCGCTGCGCCGTTCGCTGCTGGGGCAAATCGGAGGCTTCATCGCGGCCGGCGCGCTCGGCACCTTGCGCCGCAAGCTCGATCCGCGCGCCTCCAACGGCGGCATCTTCCTGGGCCTCAACGCCGTGGTGGTGAAGAGCCATGGCGGCACCGATGCAATGGGCTTCGCCAGCGCGCTCGACATGGCCATCGACATGGCGCGCGCCGATGTGATTCCCAAGATCGCCGCCGACCGGGCCATATTGGCCGCTTCCAACGCCGGAGCGGCCGCTCAGTGAGCATTGTGCGTTCCCATATTCTCGGTTGCGGCGCGTATCTGCCGGACACCGTTCTCAGCAATGCCGAGCTCGCGCGCCGCGTCGACACCAGCGACGAATGGATCGTGGAGCGCACGGGCATTCGCCGCCGCCACATCGCGGCTGACGGACAAACGACCTCCGATCTGGCGCTCAAGGCGGCTCACGCAGCCCTTGAAGATGCGAAGGTAAGTGCTTCCGAAATCGACCTGATTGTTGTGGCCACCACCACGCCCGACGAAACCTTCCCGGCGGTCGCCACCAAGATCCAGTCACGCCTCGGCATGACGCGCGGTGCGGGTTTCGATATCCAGGCGGTGTGCACGGGCTTTGTTTACGCGCTTTCCGTCGCGGACAATTTCATCAAATGCGGGCAGGCGAAGACGGTTCTGCTCATTGGTGCGGAGACGATGTCGCGGCTGCTCGACTGGAAAGACCGCGCAACCTGCATCCTGTTCGGCGACGGCGCGGGCGCGGTGGTGATGCAGGCGGGCTCGGGCCACGGAGATGCGCGCGACCGCGGCGTGCTGGGCACGCAGCTTTATTCCGACGGGCGCCTGCACGACCTTTTATATGTCGACGGCGGACCTTCGACCACGCAGACCACCGGCAAGCTGCGCATGCTGGGCAAGGAAGTGTTCAAGCATGCGGTGGTGAACACGACCAATGCGATCCGCGAGGCCGCGCGCGCAGGCGGAGTGACCGTTGACGAAATCGACTGGATCGTGCCGCACCAGGCCAATCAGCGCATTCTGGATTCGACCGCCCACAAGCTCGGCTATCCGCCCGAGCGCATCATTTCGACCATCGCGGAACACGGCAATACCTCGGCGGCCTCGGTCCCGCTGGCACTCGCCGCGGGGATAGCAGACGGACGGATCAAGCGGGGAGACCTCCTGCTGCTGGAGGCCATGGGGGGAGGTTTCACCTGGGGCGCCGCACTCGTCCGCTGGTGAAGCCTCGGGTTGAACTATCCCGCCTATCCCTTTGAAGTTGACCGCTAAAAGCCCCGCGCCTAGGGTTTCGGCCGCTGAGGGAGTCGATTCTCCATGACAACCAATACCTTGACCCGGGCGGACCTCGCCGAAGCCGTGTTTCAGTCCGTGGGCCTTTCGCGCAACGAATCCTCGCAGATGGTGGAGGATATGCTGGAAGAAGTGTGCGACGCGCTCGCCAAGGGCGAGACGGTGAAGCTTTCCTCCTTTGGCACGTTCGCGGTGCGCCAGAAATCCGAACGCATGGGGCGCAACCCGAAAACGGGAACCGAAGTGCCTATTGCGCCCCGCCGGGTGCTCGTGTTCCGGCCGAGCCATGTGCTCAAGGCCATGATCAACGGCGAAACGCCGAACCTCGAGATCGTCGACGAATGAGTTCTCCTGCAATGATTGCCCCGCAGCCCGCGCCTGCGCCGCGCAGCATCAAATCGCCGGAGGCGTTCCGCACCATCAGCGAAGTCGCGACCGAGCTCGACGTGCCGCAGCATGTGTTGCGATTCTGGGAAACGCGCTTTGCGCAGATCAAGCCGATCAAGCGGGCAGGCGGACGGCGCTTCTACCGCCCGGAGGATCTCGATCTGCTGCGCGGCATCAAATCGCTGCTCTATTTCGAAGGCTACACGATCAAGGGCGTGCAGAAGGTGCTGCGCGATCGGGGCTTGCGTTACGTGGCGGAGATCGGACGCGGCAAGCTCGCAGGCTTCGGCGCGCCCGCGAACATTCCCACGATCGAAGAGATGGAAGATGTTGTGGTGGCCGGCACCGAAAACCAAAGCCCCACCGTCGCCGCACTCGCAACCTTGGCCCGCTTCCACGCCGAAGCGCGCGAGACGCTGGATGAACAACGCCGTGTCGATCTCGAAGTGCTGCTCGCCGAATTGCAGCAAATGAAAGCGCGCCTGCGCAAAGCCCGCGAAGGCGTGGCGTAAGAAGCCGAACGCGAACGCCGCCTAACTTCTTTCTTCCCCCGTTCACGGGGAAAGTACCCGGCGCAGCCGGGGGATGGGGGCGACGCCGCACAGTCCCCCTTTATCCTCGCGGTCCCCCTTCGTCTCGCGCGCTGCCGCGCGCGATCCACTTCCCCCGTAAACTGGGGAAGAAAGCAGCGGCAAACCTTCACAAATTCCCTGTCCCGCGCCCGTTGCCCTCCCGGAACCTGCCGACTATAGTCCGCGCCCCTCGACGGCGGATGCCGTCAAAACCGGTACGGAGCGTGGCGCAGCCTGGTTAGCGCACCAGTCTGGGGGACTGGGGGTCGTGGGTTCAAATCCCGCCGCTCCGACCAATAACCAAGCCCTCCGTGCTAAGCTGGACGAAATGTAGCGTCCGGCATAATTTGTTCCGCGAATACTTTGGAGCGAACCCGATGCGGGTTGAAATCGAGCGGGAAGAAGACGGCCGCTGGATCGGCGAAGTTCCGGCGCTGCCGGGCGCGCTCGCTTACGGCGCGACCAAGGAAGAAGCGCGAGCCAAGGTCGAGGCGCTCGCCTTCCGCATTCTCGCCGACAAAATGGAACACGGTGAGCCCGTGCCCGACGAGGCGCGGGACCTGTTCGCCGCATGAGTCAGTGGCCGTCGGCCAAGGCGTCCCGGGTGCTGCGGGCTTTGCTTCGTAAGGGCTGGATCGTCAAGCGACAGACAGGTTCACACCGAACGCTTTCCCGCCACGGCTCGCCAGATTACGTCTTTGCGTTCCACGATGCCGATGAGATCGGGCCCAGAATGACGGCGAAGATCGCCAAACAAACGGGGCTTGCTTCCGGTGAGCTGTGACAGTTTGGTCAGCGCACCAGTCTGGGGGACTGGGGGTCGTGGGTTCAAATCCCGCCGCTCCGACCAATGAATTCAAAGGGTTACAGAAGAACGGGAAGCGCCGAAAAGGCGCGGGGCGCAGCGGGGGCTCGCATCGCACCAACAAAATTTCTGCTGCTACCCATGATGACGATCATTCCCATGCGGAGGAACCGGATGACTTTTCACGATCTTCTATTTGACCAGACTGGGCCTTACGGCTTTTCTCGCGAGGCATGGTGGGCCGTAATCACGACGGTGTTGATTGGAGGAATGGTACCCGTTGTGTGGCGACAGCTCTGGAAGGCTTTTGAGAAGCGACGCTGGGAACCTTTGCGTCGTCATCTGGGAGTGATGCTGGCATGGGACCACGAGCATGTCGGAAAGACATTGCGATCTTTCAATCTTAAAGGAAAAGTGGCCGACGAACCGTTTATAAAAATTCAAGATGAAATTGGTCGCTGGTCAGCCGTGGTCGTATCCGATTCTGCACTCGCAAAGTGCGTTGGCGACTATATGTGCTCAGCGAATGAATTGTGGTGGTGGCTTGATGGGCGACCTGACAGTACAGGAATCCCCACAGCCTCGGAGCGCAAAAAGTACAGCGATCTTTTGAAATGCATGAATGACAAATACGAGCGGGTTATGTACCAACTTCGAGTTGGAGGGGAATATCGAGGGAAATGGGTGCTCGGCGATAACGGCGAGATTGCGGTTGAAGGAATGGGCGCAGTTACTCCGCTGGAGTCGGTTCGAGGGTGATATACGTATTACCATCGTCTGTAACCTGTACCGCGTATTCAAATACAGACGGAAACGTCTCCTGGTTAAAGTATCGATCAAGTAGCTCTGAAACCGATTCCGGTACAAAAGCTTTAGGTCCCATTACCGGAGGATAAAACACGTGTTCGGGATCAGACGCCGGATATTTAACGGTAGATTGATCAACCTTGTCTAAATCATACGATACGCTGAGGTCGGCTTTGCACCAACGTTTTCGTATCGAAGCGTCATATTTTGCCGTTCGTGCTGAGGTCGCGGTGAAGCTGAGCGCCGTCATCAGGCTTGCGCGAGGAATCGTGAGGGGGGCAGAACCGTCGGACATCATAAATCCAGGATTCAGCTGCGTTACTGGCCGTGTGAATCCCAAGTCTACGTCTTGATCGCTGAAGAGCGATTTTTTAAGAAGGTCCCAGGCCTTTGCTTGCACGCTTGAATCATCGCACCTCGGCGCCTCGTTCGAGTTTGAACAACCCGCGAGCGATAACATCAGTATACCTAGTACTAGGTGACGGGAAAAAGCGCTTGCGTGGCTAAACATGGACCCCCCAGACTTTCTTTTTGACATAGATTTCTTTGGAAATCTATCCGGTTGGCATCGGTGTGCGCCGTCATTATGGCTCTATTCCACAACTTTGCCGCAGTGCCGCTGAGGCGGCCTACCTTTGCACGAGAGCGGCGCTATCCTAGCTGTATTTGGCGGCATGGGTGGCATGAAATCCGGAACTGTTTCGTGAGTCTAATCGAAGGGCTGGACCGCTTAAATTGTTTTGGAGTTCTTGCCAAAGTCAGGGAGACAGGGACATAGGGACTTCAGGGACGTTGTAGCCGACATATACGACCACCGACGACCCGGTGGTACGGCGCGGCTTTGTTTGAATGAAGCCGCGCCTGACCGAGCCCTCGGTGCTCATCGGGGGACGTGGGGATGTTGGGGATGTTGTAGCAGATACTATGTTCTCCCACTCTCTGCTATATTCTTCAGTATACTGAGTATGTGTCTCATTCGAACATTGTCTCGATGATGAGCACATTCCTCTAAATCTTCTATTTCTGATATCTCTCGATATGGAGTTCGCAGCGTAAACGTTGGAGTTTTGTCGGACACGGAGAAGTTCGAACATACGATATCGAGCAATTCGCGTTTTTCGTCATCAAGCAGCGTTTCATAGCGCAAAAGCTCGCGGTTGTTGCGTTCGAACTCTTCGAAAAGTTCCTGGAGCGGGGAGGGGCGGTCGGCGCGTTCAAGCTCCTCCACGATGCCCTGGCGCTCCATAAGCAGCTTCTCCTTGCGCGCGTTGAACGTGGTACGGTCGATGGCTTCGTCGATCAGAAGATCGGTGAGACGGGTGGTACGATCGTCTAGGTGTTGCAGCCGGAGCGTCAGCGATGCCTTGCGGGGTTCGCTGTCGCCTTCCTGCTCGCTGTATATGTCCCGTACAACGTCCCTGAAGTCCCTAAGTCCACTCTCGTCGATGCGAATGCGCTGGATGTAATCCAGTGCGACGCCTTCGAGAACGTCGCCCTTCCATGAGACGCCTTGGCAATGCTCGCCGTGGCAGCGGTAATAGAGGTGGGATTTCTGGAATTCACCGGTGAGATGGCGGCGCGTGCAGTTGCCGCACTTCACCATCTGACGCAGCAGGTAGCGGTGCTTCTTCGCCTTGGGCACCGTCTTGCCCCGCAGGATAGATTGAACGCGTTCAAAGATATCTTTGGAAATGAGCGGGGCGTGTGCGCCGGGGAACGTCTCGTTGGTAGTGCTGATGCGGATCACGCCCATATAGAAGGGGTTGTTGAGGGTGGCGGTGAGCGTGTTGTCGTATAGGGGCTTGCCGACAGAAGTGCGCAGTCCCTTGGTCCACATCTCATGGCGCAGCTCTTCGAAGCCGACGATGTTTGCGGAATAGCGTTCGAACATCTGGCGCACCAGCGGGCCTTTGACCGGGTCGATGACTTTCAACTTGCCCTTGCCGCAATTGAGATAGCCGATCGGAGCAGCCCAGGGATACAAACCCTGCTTCAAGCGGCCATACATCCCCTTTTTCACCTCCTCGCGCAGGTTGCGGATGTAGTCGGCAGCGACGACAGCCTGGATGTCGGCCGAGAGGCGGCCGCCGCGAGTGAGCAGGTCGAAGTTGTCGCTCACGAAGCGAACATCGATGCCGCGGTCTATGAGATCCCCAAGGTCGGCCCAGTCGCGCAGGTTGCGCGCGCTGCGGTCGATCTTGTGGATGATGAGACCGTCGACCTTGCCCGATCTAACCATGGAAAGCATCTGGGTGAACTGACGGCGCCCTTGCTTGGCTGCCGTCTCCACTTCTTCGTACCAGCCAATGATCGTGAGCTCGTTGCGAGCGGCATACGCCTCGATGGCGCTCTTCTGTTCAGTGAGGGATGAACCGTGCTCGCCTTGCTTGACCGTGGAGACGCGGATGTATGCGAAATAAGTCTTGTTCATACGGAAGTGGAAAGCGACTCCGACTCTAGCGCGGGATCGGCATTAGCGCGAATCGCAGACTGTGGATTGTCAAGCGCGAGGCGCTCATGCACACGTATGAGCAGGCGTGCGAGGCGTTTCAAGCTCTCGCGCGCAGCCTCACGCTCCTCCGGCGAGGCATTCGGCAGATATTTATTGAGAATGACGTCGCCGGGACGATGCGCGGGCATCGTCATAGTGTCTCGCAGCGCGCGGGGAGCGGGTAGGGGGCACTTTGTGACTGGGGGTCCCCTTTTACCACCTTGTGGGAATTTCAGAATTATTTTGGAATCCGGATTGTTCGTGCTTTGGCAATGGTGCCCGATACTCTCGGACTCGACCTAATCAACGGCTAGTGCGGTTCGGCTTCCGAAGCCTTAGCAAGTAGGTTTTCTATCACCGCCCAACTGGTCTCGTTGTCGAAGAAATCCGGACCCAATTCATAAGGACCGAGCCGTGAGGCTATCAAGGACAGGAAACTTTCATCATAAGAAATGATATCCCCTATCAGCCATCGTCCTTGACGTAAATCGGTCGCGTCAAGAATGATTTCAAAGCGCTTTTGGTTCTCAGTAGTCCCACTCACGCGCCATACATAATGCGGCATGCTGCGAGTCGCTATCGTGTACTTCACTGCGGCCTCTAGCGCACCGTTCTGCAACGCGTCTCGCTTTAGGGCAACACCGATATCGAGCTTGATATCCCATTCGATACGATGAAAAAATTCAATGGCACCGATCCGCCGGACTTGCTCGATGAGGGAGTCTAGTTCGATTACGACGAGCAGAACATCTTCGAAGTCTATACGGATTTGATGGTAAAGAGGAACCAGAAGGCTGTACAAGCGCGCCAGCTCATTGACTTTGACGCCGCCTTTTTCTCGAATCCATGACGTCTTGATCAGGCCGGGTTCGCTTTCAAATAAAATCGGACAATACGGCCCGACCCCGTCGTCGTGCGCGTACAAAGTGCCAATTCTGCTGGCGGAAAGTAACAGCCCTTCTCCCCACCGAGTTCCATCTTCCATCGCATATCCCTTGAATGGGACAAGGTCTCCTTCGTTACCAAAGCCTGTCACTGCGACTGCATGGAGCCGTCGCTGACCTTTGGGAAACTGAATGTTAAAATCAAAGCCCAATACGGGAGGAATTCCCATCGGCAGATAAGCCATTGTGACTGTTTTGAGCAGGAAGGTGCTTAAGTCGCGCGGTGTCGTAAGATCGTAATAGTCTTGTTCGAGGCCGCTGGTGCGGACGACTGATGCCATTTGATCGATGGTCAGCCCGTCGTTGGGGAGAGTTCTACCTGGTGCCGCAGTTCCGTCGAGTGCAGCTCGGGTGATTTGGAGCGGCGTCAGAGTTGGATGATCGAATAGGCGGCTCGTGCCATGTAGGGAACTCCAGAGCGCGCTTGTCGCACAGGCGGCCACCTCTCGGTCTTGCTCTTGAAACGGCAAGGCATTGGTTTTGAGTTCGCTACCGAAGAGGTCCGGGGTATATTTTGGCTCGACAAATATTGAGTGAGGATGGCGCGGAGGAGCCAGGCAACTGCGCCCTATGACAGTTCGTTGTAATGGTTTTACAACGGTGAATCCGTGATATCCGAAATTGCTGATTAGTGGCGGTCTCAACACCGCTTCATCGAACGCATTTTCATCAAACTGTTTGGTAAAGTAATGAATGCGACAGCATTTTTTCTCGTATAGGCTATGGCACTTAACGTAGTAGCCGTAATCCTCTGAGAAATGTCGGTCTACATATTCGTATTCGAGCACTAGAGTCTTGATCTTGGCCGCCACACAGAAGTCGACGAGATATGTTAGCTGCGGCTTTAGAGCGAGTATTTCGGGACGCGCTTTTGGCGAGGCCGCAAGAAAAAGCGCCACCAGATCCTGACCGGATTCAAACGGTCGGAGTTGGTAGCGCTTTTTTGCCTTAAACGTTGAAAGGGACGCGTCGGTGCTCGACGGATCCACGGCATACTCCCTTGGCCTGCTTTATCATTTCTCGGCTCGAAGTGAGTTTCGCCGCGGCAGGCCTTTCCGCGGTGATTTTTGAAGTCTGATTCGAGCTTTGTTTTTCGTCTTTCTTCACGGCTGGTATCCTGCGCATGCTGTCCGCTCCCGGTAGAGGTTGGGCGGCCCTTTCGGCGGCGAAGCGGGCATAAGCCAAAGCGTGCGGCAGATGTCAACCTGCAACTCACTCGCAAATGCAGCTAACCAAGGAATCAAGGACCACCTCGGGTAATCCTACCACGGATCGACCGGCGTACGGTCAACGGGTTGAGTCGTGGAGTGGAGGATGCGCTAGATATGGGACTTGTCTGCGTTGATATGCCATGAGATTCGCCCCCTCGGAAGTAATGGACAGTCTTTGCTAAAAATAAACCCTATGTTGGATTTTGGTCCCAATTGCCCGGACCAATCAACTGCCAATATCAGACAGGCAGGCGAAAGATCAGTCAACAGGCCGCCCCTGGATGTCCGTTTGCAATTGAACGATCAACCTAGAAATCCTTGCTCGAAAGGAGCCGTCTCCCGGTGATACGCAGGGGGATACACTGGGGGATACAGTGTCCCCATCAGCACTCGCAGCTTTGCCGCCAATTGCGTCGATGAATCAAAGCGTTGCCGTCGCTGTCCGCAACAACTTGCAGCCCGACTTCTAGCCTTCTAAGCCACAATTCGGAGCGGGAGCTCTTCGACGCGCTCGACGCTCCGCGTCTCGCGCGTCAACTCCTCAAGACAGGAGGACCAGGCAGCCATAGCCTCCCCTATTTCCCGCTCGTACGTGTGCCGCTGATAGACGGCGACGATGCCGCCGGTCGTACCGGAGACATGGTTCAGGGCTTTCTCCGTGACGTGCACCGGCACGCCAAGCGCAGCCAGGTTCGTAGCGAAGGTGCGGCGCAGGTCATGGAGCGTCCAGTGCGGCAACGGGCAGCGCGCGTCAAACCGAGGCTTTGACTTCGACCAGCCATCGAACGGCGTGTCGACGCCGCGACCGGGAAATAGGATTCCTTTGTCCTTCCCTCTGCGCAGCAGTTCTTCGACGCGAGTTCTGAAAGGGATCGTGTGCGCTCGTTTGTTTTTCGTGATCGCAGCCGGGAACGTGATCGTGCGGTTCTCCCAGTCGATCCATTCATGACGAAGACCGGCGATCTCGCCACGTCGCTGTCCGGTATAGAGGAGAAGTTCAACTATGGTCGTGTATGTGTTGCTGCTCTCTCGCGCGGCTATGAGCACCGTCTTGATTTCATCTTTGGAAAGGACGCGCTCACGCGGTGGCGAGGCTCTTGGCGAGTCAACACCCCAACAGGGACTCTTAGGAACATAGCGGCGCTTCTCAGCCCAGTTGAAGAACAACCGTATGATCGCGAACGCATGACGCGCTTCGCTCGGGGTCTTTCTCATGCGATCGACGATTTGGGTCACGTTGTGCGTGGCGATGGTGTGGAGGAGCTCATACCGAAAGGGCGCGAGGAAATGCTTTCGGAGCACCCGCTCAGCTTCCGCTCGTGTCCGTGGCTTCAGGCTGTGCTCGGGGTACTGACTTGCCAGGAAGATGGGGACGGCGTCCTCGAATTTGATGGTGGGCAGGTCTTCCTTGCCGAGGGTACGCTGCGCCACCAGCTCACGCGCCTTGGCGCGGGCTTCGGCAAGCGTGATCGCCGGATAGCGGCCGATGGTGATGCGCTTCCTATTCCTGCCATACATGAGCGTGAAGGTCTTCACGCCGCTAGCGGTGACGCGCACGCTGAAGCCGGGAAGGGTGTCGTCGGTGTATGTGACGCGTCCATTAACCGGCACCCGCAGTCTCTTGATAGAGAGGTCAGTGAGACGCATGTGTTCTCTCCCGGGGCTCACAAAACACGCACGAAAGCATGTTTTGTTCTATTCACCGATGTTGAGCCGAAGCGAGAATCTGTCAATGGCTTCAGGGCGTTAGAAGACGCTATGTTCCGCTATGCGAATCTGAAATAATTTTCTGGGGGACTGGAGGTCGCGGGTTCAAATCCCGCCGCTCTGGCCAATAAATAGCCGATTAAACGCTGCCGCTCATCGGGGACACGCAAGGCCGGCGCGCGTCCCAAAGCATGTGACGGAAACGTGGGCGCAGCGTTCGCGCTTTCAACTTGTGTGTCGGTCAACACGTGCCCTACTGCCACGATGAACGCCTTCCGTAACTCCAATTAGCGGGGAGGTTTAATCGGATTGTCGGGGGTGACCGCGCGAGGCTCGGTAAGAAATCCCGCTTGAGGAAAAATGCCGGTCTCCTGAATCATGAGAATCGCGCCTCCAAGCTGCCTGAAGGTTGCACCTTTCTCGTATTCAAGCCCGATGTAAGAGTCAGGGTGCCGCTTTTTGATTTCGACCAGCTTCGAACGCAAGGCATCGACGGTGTTGAATCGTGCGCCTTCGATTTCGACAGAACCGTCGCGCATCGCGAGAGTTTCGATGCAATATGGACGTTCGTCGGATTGCGCGCGAGCGGGCAACAGAACAAGAAGCGTAAGCGCTGCGATCGCAGACACGGCGAGATAGCGCGTCCGGTTTAATCGGCCCCGCACGGCACGACAACACGTCTCGACGGCGCTGTCCTGCGAAACCTCCATGTCAAGGTGCCTCCAAAATTGCAGTGACAGGAGCTAAAATCCCCGAAGGTTCGGAAATACGTCTCGTATTATAGCTCCTGTCACCGACTGGCATCGATCTCTGCTGCGAAGCTTGGAACCGACTTCGCGATCAGCTTTGGCGCATCATGTCCATCGGACGCCGACAGTGGGCTCACGCATGATTGTCAACGCAGGTTGGTCTTAGCGACTATTCAAGATCGATCTGCCAGCGCAGGATGCGTGTCGGCGAATTTGCGAGGTCGTGGTTTCCGCGATAAGTGAAGAATGTGCCGTCGCAGGCGGCGCGGCTCGCGCGCGAGAAGGTAAATCCGGTCCGGCTGCCATCTACGACATCGATCGTAAAAAGCTCCGTGAGGAGATTGGGTGCCTGTTTGGAGACGACAAACACCTGGGGCCGCGGCAAAATTTCTTGTTTTGCTTCGGTAGTAATAATAAATGCAGCGCCGACATCGATGATCGATCGAACGGGATTGCCCACAAAGCCGACTAACTTCGGAACGAGTGGATAACTCTTCGTTGCACGATACATGCGCGACCCAGCGCGCACAGGTACATTCGGATCCCCGTAATTTGAAGCTCCCCCCAACCAATCATCGGATCCCCAGGATACCTCGTGTTCACCAACCCACATATCGGTGTGTCGAAATACGGCTTGGCTCCGACCGGCCATAGAAGGATGCAATTCAACGCCGGGGTTTTTTTGGCTCACTTCCGCCCATGTTTCTCCGTTATCGGGCGAAAGCCAGATGTGACATTCGTCAAACTGATCACCTGATGACAACCACCACGTGCCTGGAACAAACGGGTCAGCGATCAGCGTATGAAAGTGGCGAATATCTTTCGGCGACCGGCTAAACACAACGGACCAGGTTCGACCGGCGTCCATCGAGCGGTAAACTTTCGGGGTACGAATGTCGTGCTTCGCCACTAACTCCGGGTCGCCGAGATCGATACCATGCTTGCCTACATTGGCGGGGTAGTGTGCAAACATGACGACGCCCCCGGCTTCGTCAACGGATCTCGATCCATGCCAGTGAGTTTCTTCCGGATACGATTCCCCCAGAAGCTTCCAGTCTGCTGAATAGAGGAAAAATGGGGCAACGAAAGAATCGGACAATTGTGGTCCCGCACCTTTGCTGGGCTTGCCCTGCAGCAAATGCGTTCCGTCGTTGAGCGTAAAGCAGTGGTCAAGATTGATATCTTTACAGCCCACAAGCTCGATGTGTTGCCACTCCTCACCGAGGTCATTGGACACCGACACACCACCGCGACGGACTGCGATCACCGACTTTGTCGAGCATTTGTTCGTGCGGTCATAAACGTGCTCTGCAAACGAAGCAATGGCCACCTTGGGCGGAAATTTCGGAATAGTGAGCCGCGTCACGACGCGGCGGAAGCCGAACGCGGGATCCACGGGCCTAGAAAACGTCTGGTCGTAGACATATTCTGTCATTTCGGCCTTCAGCAAACGTCGCGCGTTAATAACGAAATCGAGGGGTATTTGTACGTTACGGCTGCTACATTTGTCGTGATCATCTGCCCATGTTCGCGGTGCCGTTCGTGCCGCAAAACTCGGGCTATCATAGGTCGAGACGATTCAGAAGTCCAAAAAAACATAGATTTAAGCGGGTTTCCGATGAGCTTTGTTCCGCTGCCGGATGATCTTTTGGCATTTTTCATTCCCAGTGCACGGGAGGAACCTCGTCAAGGCCATGCTGCACAGTGTTTATGGCAAAGGGACTGAATTTGAACGCACTAACGTGCCCACCTATCGCCACTGGAAATATCTCACGTAGGACGAGCTTTCCGGTTTAGAATATTATGCTGGGCACGCCGCTTTTGCGGAGAAGTTCTTTCGACGGCGCGTTTGCCAATGGGTATCTTCCGTAAACCATTGAACCGTGTGAATTCGCAATATAGTCTCAGCGGGACAACAACAGACCGTGGAGAAGTAGGAGAGATGGCGCGCGTCATGGGCGAGCAAGGCTGCAACTACTGCAACCCCGTGCTGAGAGCTGAAGCCGAGGCTGGAATAATTACGAGTTGTGAAACAGATGAGGGTGGCCAGAACTGCATACGTTGCCACTCCCGTCCTCGAATCCGCGCCATGGCTTATACGATTGGCACAATCGGCAGGTCGGCTTGCGAGACGTTGGGCATTTGCGGATCAGCGCAAGGCCTGATGGCTTCCCCATCCGGTCTGGAAAGAGAATTGATTGGTCCTCTCACTTCTTCGCTCGTGACATTTTCCCTCTACGGAAACTACGGGAAGGGTCACGTCACGTGCGACATCTGCGATATGGGAATATTCGAAGCAGAGTCCTTTGATTTGTTCGAAGCGTGTCAGGTTTTTGATTACGTTCCGGATGTCGCGAGAGCCATTGGGAATGTCGCGCGGGTTTTGAAGCGAAAGGCAGTGATTTTCGTTCATGTAAGCGACGAACGGCTTTTGCCGGGAGACGAAGCAGCCAGTGTTGTGCGCTACCGGACAGGTGGGAACGCGCCTTACTATGAAAAGGACTATAGGCAGCCCATTGTAAATCTCGGACGGGAATGGTTTGCCGGGGAATGGCGTAAGTATGGATTCTCAATTCAGCAGGTGCGTTGGCTCGATTCTGCCACGAAAAAAAGCCTCACTTGGTGGGTCGGCACGCGAGCTTAATGGACAGCATTAAGTCGGAGCCTCATAACCTCTAGTGCGATGCGTGTCAGAATACGCGCGATCTCACTCAGCCAAAAGATCGTGCTGTGAACCGCGTTCAGCAACCAGACCAAGTCCCTTAATGCCGACCGCCGGTTGAATGGGAGACAATTCCGCGCTCGGCCGACCAGCAAATCCGGTGAAAAAATACGATCCGTATTTGAACTGCACGAGTCCGAAATCGGAATTCTCCAGGTCGTAGAGATATTCTTCGCGAAACCGGCTGATGCCCTGGCGCAGATACACCTTCACGTCCGCATTGGGATATTCGAATGTCCTCGCCCTTTTCGCAAGTTCCTTGAATTCGCGATCCAGCTTACGCTGGGGGAATCTCTCGAAGACAGCCTCCTGATCCACGAACAGTAGTTTCGGAAAATTATAGTGCTCGAATATGCTCTGGAAATAGCCGAGCCGACGATAGAAGATCGACGCGCGCTTGGGATAAAGGTGAAACCAGCAATCGGGGTCCAGAAGCGTGAGCCCGAATATCTTTCGATGCCCCTCGGAAATGGCCCAGCGCGGAGAATGGGCGTTCGGCACCTTGAAATAGAATCGTCCGGTTTCGTTCAAGAGCCAATCGAGATTGGAAATCAGGCCTGTGGTATCGTAAATGTGCTCCAACACGTCATTGAGCACGATGAAGTCGAATGAGCCTTTCGGGAATAGCTTGCGAATGCTGACGCTCGAAGCATCCGCCACGTGAAAGTCAACCTCCGCGGTTTCGCTCGCATTGACTATGGCGTAATCGATGAACGGCTTGCTGACATCCACTCCGCTCACGACCGCGCCGGCCTTGGCCAACGCAATCGAGAATCCGCCATACGCGCACCCGATATCGAGAACCCGCTTCCCCGTCAGTTCGAGCGCGAGCGAAGAGCGCAGAAATTCTATCATCTGCTCGCCGCGGCTGTTGGTGCTCATCGGAAACGAAAGGGGCTTCGCTTGCAGCAGCGATTCCGGCGAGACTTTTCTGTCCGCCGCGTACATTTTTACGAAGTCTGCATATGCCATGCTTCGCCCTTAGAACCATTCAGAGTCAGGCACGCGAATAAATATTGCCGATATCCGTTTTGTAGGCAACAGGCGAGAGCGGGACGCTTTAATTCATCGCATAATTGGTGCTTACCCGGCAATCGGCATCACGCCGCAAGCGCAAGCGATGCTTCCCAAAATCGTCTCTCCATTCGACACTGGCATCTCGAAGCGACCCGTTGGCCTTCACGCGCTCGATCGCAATCGATGACGACAGGGAAATCAACGTACCGAAGCGAACTGCGCTGACTCGATCTGCTTCAAAGGCAAAGGCGGGGGCCGGGTTAAGCGCCATAAACTTATCCGATATCCAGCCTTGCATCATGGGAGACGTCGCGCCGCAAAACACCTCGGTGGGTTCGACATCCGGGAAGACACTGGCTACGGAGAGCACACGAGAAGTTCCGTCCGAAGTGTTCGTTGCGGCGTAACTCCGATCGTTTCTCTCCGCGGTCCAGCGAGGCGAAAGGTGAAACCATTGCCGGAATTTGTGTTCGGCTCCCTCCTGGTCCGTCAACCAGTCCCACACCATGATGAATTGCGCCGGCTTCAGGACGATCGTCCGCTGATGTCGCACAAACCGCAGCGGCCGCATTTCGCACGCCGTCACCACTAGACCGTTCTGTTCGGCCGCAAATCGCAGCGCGGAGCCGAAGGGTTTTACGCCCTTGCGGGCATAATCCGTGTCATCGATCTCGACGGTATTGTGCGCCCGGGTCGTCTCGACATAAACGCGCTTGGGATCCGAATAATAGAAACCCTCGTTGAAAAGCTTGTCGCCCGGACTGGTCTTGCCGGCGTAGCCGTATTTGCCCGCGTCGACGAGAATTTCCGTCTGGCCTTCCATCCAGACGAAGCTCAAATGATCGGCGTGCTTGTGCGTGCGCGAATGGAACCCAGCGATTTGCGCAAAATAGCTTGCGATCTGCGGCGACGGCGGATGTTGGATTTTCGCGAACACGTAGCCTGCATCGTAAAAGGCTGCGACGCCATTCCCAGCCGCAATGTTCCGACCGTCACTTCTCACAAATTCTCTCAATTCCGCACCGCCGAAATCCCCCACGCCCTTCGCGGAATTCGCGGCTTCCGTGTCCCCGATGGGAACCAGGACGCCGTTCGGCTGGAGCATCCACGGCAGCACGTCCTGTGCGCGGTGGACAAGCGCGTCGGTGCTTTCATCGGCGATAAGTTTCTCCTGGACTGCCCCCACAAGCGATTTCAAAACCATATAATGATATTGGGGGGAATGCTCTTTGTGCACGCCGCTGGGAAAAAAACTTTGCTCGACCATCGCTTTCAGACGTTGCTGCGCCAGGCCGGCATACACTACGAATCCCGGGGCCACTGCGAAGCGTCGCGAAGCCGCCGCCTGGCCCAGAGCCTGATAGAATCCGTGATTGTTGTGAGCCCGGAAAATTCCGGGCTGGGAGAGCAATTCCTGATGGAATATCAATGAACGGAACAACGTGTCGAATTCCGCTTTGTAGGGCCCTTTTCCCACGCCGTGCGCGATCAGATCGAGCAAATAGGCGATCCGGTAGACGCGCATACCGATAGCCATATCGTACCAGGCTTTTGTACTTTCGTCGTTCGGAACGAGAGCGCACACCGTATCGTCGAGCGGCAGACTCAGGTGTTTCACCTGAAAGTCCCTCATCCATGCCATCACGATTCTGAGGGCATGGTTGAAGTAAACTTCGTTGGCGCTTTTGCTGTACGCCGCCAGGATATAGGACACCGGCGCCCATTCATGGAGATGAAACGCCAGTGACCGATTATGTTCGTCCCAACCGGAAGGCGGATCGTTCAGATTGATTGTCGCTTCATCGACCATCCAGCCTTGCCGCAACATGCGATCGACCGCCCCCAGCGACTTGGGTGATGTAAACTCGATCTCCTCCAGTGGACGGAGGGGCAGATCGGCCGCCATGGCGCGAATGTTTTCGATCTCGGATGGCGTCGCCACATACAGGCGATGGGCTTCGTGCGAAAAAATCATCCTATAAAGCTTCGCGCACGAGAAGAGACTCATATGTCCTCCGCGCGAATTGCGCGTTTGCGGCCCATGTGCGTTCGCGCAAAATCCACTCGCGCGCGGACGCTCCAAGCCGCGTGCGCAGCCCGGCATCCCTCGCCAGGGATTCAAGTTTTGCGGCCAGATCGCGCGGATCGTCCGGCCGGCAAATCAGGCCCGTCACGCCGTCCTCAACGATCTCCCGGGACACCGGCAGGTCGCTGAGGATGACGGGCTTACCCATCGACATCGCTTCGAAGGGCTTGAGCGGGGAAACGATCCGACAGACCCGAAAGGCCTTGCGCGGCAGCGCGACCGCATCGGCCAGTGCGAGAAGGCCCTGCACCTCGTCGGGAGGCTTCGGTCCCAGAAACTGCACCTGACCATCCAGTCCCAGATCGGCGACCTGCTTTTGCAGATCGGAAAGCGCCGGCCCCACGCCGATCAAGAGAAAATCCACGCGCAGGCCGCGCTCGCGCAGCAGGGCGATGGCGGCGACGACGTCGTCCATGCCTTCATAGACCATCAGCGAGCCGGCATAGACGAGGGTGAGATCGCTTTGCTCGCGCCCGTATTGCGCCACCAAAAGCGGGCTCGGATTCGCCGGCGCGAAGCTCTGGGGGTCGACCGCGTTCGGCAACAGCGACAGCTTGCCGGGCGGCAAGCCGCGGTCGATCAGCTCCCGGCCGAGGCCGCCGGTGATGACGAACACATGGTCGGCTTCGGTCGCAATCAGGTGTTCCAGATCGCGGTCGAGCGCATATCGCTCGGTCTCCTCCCACCATGATTTCTTGCTCGCCGCGGTGAGCTCCCAGAGCCCGCGTACTTCGTAGACGAAGGGCAGCCCGAGCCGGCGCGCGGCCATCAGCGCGGGAAGCGCGTTGCGGTTGTTCGAGGCTGCGTGCACGATGTTGATGTTCAGAGTCTCGAATTGCGCCGCCAGGGATTGCGCGCTTTTCTCGATGAATTCGGCGCCCCACATCTCGACGCCGCCGAGCCGGCGGCAGTGATAGCGAACCCCGTCCAACACCGAAAGTTCCTGCACCGCGTCCCCGTTCTCGATCGCCATTCTATCCCAGGGATACCCCGGGCGAACGACGCACTCTACATCGATGCCTTCGCTCACCAGACCGCGCAGCAGCTCGTGGGTCCGGATCGTGTATCCCACGTTCGACCACGGCTGAACCGACGAGGCGACGTAAGCGACTTTCGGATGGGTCCGCGAAAGCCGCGCACCATCCCGTTCCGCGGCCGGAGCCGGAATCAATTCCGATGATTCCAGTCTTCCCAGCAGCCGTTCAGCGAGTTCGAGTTCGCCCACCGCTGTCGTCCTGGGCAAAATATCTCCGAGACGCACAAGTGCTGCGGCGCTTCTGATGTCGCCCAGGTTGAACATCTTGCAGCCGATTCGGCCCGCCCTCGCGCCGGCGGGATCGCTTCCGTAAGCCAGCCAATAGAACAACAGCGCGTCCCGCCAGTTGTCGCCGCAGTTGTTTCCGATTCGCTCGAGGATGGCCGCGCTCCGCTCCGCGTCGTCATACGACGTGAAGATTTCGTTCAGGCATGCGACCAAGCCTTCCGAACCCAAGCGCTGGATCGCAAGCGCGGCTTTCCTTTCCTTCACCTCGCTCGCATGCGCCAAAACGGTCCGGAACCGTTTGGATGGTGCGTCGGTTGCACCGCCATAATCCGGCGCGAGCGACTCGAGCAGGCTGTCGGACAGAAACTGCCGCATCGCCGGCGGTGCGAGGTCGCGGATCGCGGCCCAGCAGGCCAGCGTGCGATCGATCGAGGCGGTTGCCTGCGGCGGCGGTTGGGAAAAGTTAAGCCCCAGAAGCCGATAGACGCCTTCCCGGTGAAACTGAACTGTGAAATAGAGATTCGCCGTATCGTTATCGTTAAAAAGTCCCGGGTCATCCAATTCGCAATTTTTCGGCGAAGCAGTCAGATCGATATCGCGCGCCAATACCGAGTGAGCGTCAAATGCCTTTCCGCTGTCCCTCAATATGTAGATGCGATCGATCGCAGGGGCCGCAGTCGGACGGCCCGCCTCCGGTTCCCCGGCAGCCTTGTAGCGTGCGATCTTCTGATGATCGCGCATGCTTAATGGAAGAGGGCAATAGACTCTGAACCACAGCGGAGCCGATCGGATGGTAACCCCAATGCAACCGGTTTCAACCGATGGGAGTACCGAAAAATCCGGACGAACGCCTTCCGCATACCGCCACCACACCCGCCATTCGCCCATAATCAGCGAATTGTTGGGCGGCATTTGCGTTGCACGATCCTTTTCCGGCTCGATGCCCTCAGCCCGCATCGGCCATCCCTGCTTTAAGCTTGCTGTTCACTCTACCTCATTTCGAAAATGCAATCATGCCGTCAACCGGGGCCATTTCAAGCGATATCGGTTGAACATGAAATGGCGGCAATCTGCGCTTTGGTCGATCCTGGGTGATGCCTATACTCCCAATCTTAATAAAGCTAATTCGCGCGTTGGTTGTCCACGCTTTGCTGTCAGGCAGGGTCCAGTCGATTTACGGCCCGGATCGTTGGGTACTGTTGGTACGGTCATAGACAGGGTACTGTGCGACCGCGCCATTTGCCGATCCCCTCGGGGGGGTGTCGATAGCCCCGGAGAGCCAATCGGGGGGGGACGTTGAGTAACAATGAGTAGGGGTGCACTCGTGGTCTTTGGCACGCGTCCAGAGGCTATTAAACTAATGCCGGTTATTGGCGCCCTGCGCAAAGGCGCGGATCGCGACCACGCTGGTCGCGACGGGGCAACATCGCGAACTGCTCGATCAAGTGTTGTCCCTGTTCGGCGAAACGGTCGCGGTCGATCTTCAGGTCATGTCGGAGTCCCAATCGCTGTCGAATCTCACGGCGCTGGTGCTGCAGGGTGTGACCGACGTCATTGCGCGCACGCAGCCGGCGTTGGTTATCGTCCATGGCGACACCACGACAGCGATGGCGGCCGGCCTTGCGGCATTTTATTCCGGCGCGACCCTCGCGCACGTGGAGTCGGGGTTGCGGACCTTCGATCTTGACCACCCCTGGCCGGAGGAATTCAATCGCCAGATCGTCGACAGCCTTGCGCATTATCTTTTCGCGCCGACCGAACTGGCCGCCTCAAACCTGCGCGCAACGCCCGGGCTGCGCGGACAGGTGTATGTCACCGGCAACACCGGTATCGACGCCGTCCTTCAGATGGCGCAACGTATCGACGACAGCCCGGAACTGCGGCGTGCGCTGGCGAACAAATTTGGCATGATCGATCCCCGGAAAAAGATGGTGTTGGTAACCGCGCACAGGCGCGAAAGCTTCGGCGAAGGTTTCCGGAGAATATGTGCCGCACTGTCGCTGATCGCGCGCAGGGAAGATATTCAGATCGTGTTTCCGATGCATCCGAATCCGAACGCGCGCGAGCCCGTGCTCGCTGCCCTCTCCGGCCGGTCATGCGTCCATCTTATTGAACCGACCGACTATGCAGAGATGGTGTTTCTGATGCGGCAGGCCCATTTAATCCTGACCGACTCTGGAGGTATTCAGGAGGAGGCGCCGGCATTCGGTATCCCGACAATGGTCATGCGGGACGTCAGTGAGCGGCCCGAAGCAGTCGCCACGGGCGTGGCAAAGCTGGTCGGCACCGACCCCGAAACCATCTGCAACGCGGTCTATCCGCTCATCGACGACGAGGAACTTTATAGGGCGACGGCACGGTCGGTTTTTCCTTATGGAGACGGAACGGCGGCACAGAAGATCGTCGACATCCTGCAAAGGGACGCACAGCTGTGAGCGCCGTCTGCGTGGTGGGTCTTGGCTATATCGGGCTTCCCACCGCCGCCATGCTGGCGAGCAAGGGCGATAGGGTGACCGGCTTTGACGTCGACCGAAAGATCGTAGACAGGGTGAATCTCGGGGAGGCCCACTTTTTCGAGCCGGAGCTCGATATGCTGCTGAACGCCGCAGTGAACACCGGGCGTTTCAAGGCGCAGCACCAGCCGACCGTCGCGGAATATTATATCATCGCGGTCCCCACCCCGTTCAAAGCGAACAAGCAACCCGATCTGAGCTTCGTGGACGACGCTGTCGCCTCTATCGCACCATTTCTGACTCGCGGCGCTACAGTCATTCTGGAGTCGACATGTCCCGTCGGTGCGACGGAACGGGCGGCTCGGGCATTGGCGAAACTGAGGTCGGATCTGACGTTTCCCGAATTCGGCCAAAACGCCAACCCAAGTGACGTCGGCCTGGCGCATTGTCCGGAGCGGGTGTTGCCCGGCCGGATGGTTCACGAACTCGTCTGGAACGATCGCATCATCGGCGGCATGACGACGGATTGCGCGGAAAAGGCGTTGACCCTCTATAAGACGTTTGTGGCCGGGAAATGTTTCGTCACCGACTGCCGGACGGCCGAGCTGGTCAAGCTGGTCGAGAATTCATTCCGCGACGTCAACATCGCCTTCGCGAACGAATTGAGTTCGATTTGCGGCCATATGGATATCGATGTGTGGAAGGTCATCGAGCTGGCGAACAAGCATCCGCGCGTGAACATCCTCTCGCCCGGCGCCGGCGTCGGCGGCCACTGCATTGCCGTCGACCCTTGGTTTATCGTCGATGGCGCGCCGGAACATACCCCGTTGATCCGCGCCGCGCGCAACGTCAATGACGGCAAACCGCTCCTGGTGGCGCGAGAGATCATCGCGCACGCCTCGAAATTCAAGCGGCCGGTCGTGGCCTGCTTTGGCGTATCCTACAAGGCCGATGTCGAAGACGTCCGCGAAAGTCCGGCCCTGGAGATCGTTAAGGAGCTGCTGTCGGCAAACGTCGCCGTCCTGGTTTGCGATCCGCTCGTCAAGGTGCTGCCGCAATCGCTCGCGAACCATCCGCTTCTGGAAACGGCGGACGCCGAAGCGGCGCTCGGAAAAGCGGACATCGTTGCATTTCTCGTCGGACATTCCGCGTTCAGGGCCCTGCGCCGCGCGGACTTCTCGACCAAAATCGTCGTCGATCCGATAGGACTGTCGCGCTTGATCGACGGTGCGAGCGAGACACATGCGTGAACGCCATTCCCATTCGCAAAACGCCGGGCGAATCCGTATCGTGTCGCCATAGCCTTAGTTTTTTAGGGTGTCGCTATAAAGCGCATATCGATTGTACGGCCCGAGAACTGACATTTCACTCAGGGTGAAGGTTCGCCACATGAAGGATTCCACATTGCGCCGAGCTGGCGCAGTAAACGATTCTCCTCCAAAGGCTTCTCCAGACGCGGAACGGCAGCAAAAGGCATAGGAATTTCACTGAGCCGAGGATGAGCTGAAAGAAAGATAAAAGGTACACCTCTGCGCCGCAATACTTCGGCGACCGGCCATACCATGTCGCCGGCGATGTTTATATCGAGCACAGCCGCGTCCAGTGATTCCGATTGCGCAAGTTCGAACGCCGCCGCGAGGCGTGCTGCCGGACCGACAACCTCGCATCCAAGGTTTTCCAGAAAATCGACCGTCGTCAGTGACACCAGAAACTCGTCTTCCACCACCAAGACGCGTCGTCCAGCGAATGTCACGCGCGTCCCAATCTGTTGGCGGCGGGCGCGAAGAAAGCCCGATTTGTTATAACGCCGACGCTCACGAATCGTTCAAAGATTTTAGCTTACGACTTTTAGCGCATTATCAATTTTTGTCGTTCCCGTGTTTCCCTCAAGGAACTGCTCCCCCGCAGCGGCCACGGCCGATAGCAGCGCGTCGATCTCGTAGCTCAGGCCTTCGGATGCAAATCTGATCTTCGGCGGCCCGAAATCCTGTGCTGCAGCCTTTTCGATCACCATGTGACCAAAGCCCTGGCGGGTCGGAGGGACGACGGGCGGTCCATTGCGTTCCTGCCATTGGAACTTGAACCTTGCCTCCGCACCAGTACCCTCCACCAACCAATGAATCGCGACTTGGCCGTTCGGCAGGGACAGCGCGCCGTACTTGGTGGCATTGGTAGCGAGTTCGTGCACAACGAGCGCGAAGGTCTGCGCTACTCTGGAATTCAGCAGCATATCGGGGCCGACAGCCTTGACCTGATCGGAGAATCCTTCGAACTCGAGATGGATGATCTCGGCGACGGACGCGCCTTCGAAGCCTCCCGTCACAAGCGCCGATTGGCTGCGCGCAAGTGCCTGTATACGATGTATCAGCACTTCGCGCGCCTCGCTGAGCGATCTCGTCCCGGACAGACTGCGGGACGTGATCGATGCAATCACGGCCAGCAGATTCTTGCTTCTGTGTGCCAGTTCGTTCATGAGGAAGTGTTGGCGCTGTTCAGCCTCCTTGCGCTCGGTGATGTCGTAAAAGCAATTGATTGCTCCGGTGATTTCGCCGCGTTCGTTCTTCAGCGGACGGATATTCACGACGACGGAAACTCCTGAGCCGTCGGGCCGCTCGATAAGCGCTTCCGCGTCACGCGCCTCCGATATCTTTCCAGAGATCACCTCGGCCATGGGGCTTTGTTCGTGAGGCATAAAACTGCCGTCCGGACGGAACAACTTGAATGAGCCGCAGAACCGCTCGTCGGTATCTCCTAACGCCGGCTCGCGGCCCCACAGTTCGGCGGCGCGGCGGTTGAAATTCCGGATCACGCCCGAAGCATCACAGTAATAAACGGCCACGGGACCCAACTCGAACAAAGCGTGAAAGCGCTCTTCGCTTTCACGCAATACCGATTCTGCCCGGTTGCGCTCGGTGATGTCCTTGAAGATAACCGCAACGCGACGATGAGTTTCGTCTTCGACCCTAAAGGCGTATAATTCCAATGTACGCCCGTGACTAACGAGTTCACGTTCAAACCTTATCGGCTTGCCGGTACTGAGAACGGTGTCATAAAGAAAACACCATCCCTCAGGTTCGTCCGGCAACACTTGACGGATGGTTTTCCCGACCATGTCGCTCATGCCCGATTGCGTCGCGAATGCCGGGTTGGCTTCGAGATAGCGAAAATCCACCGCCTCGCCCACTCCGCCTTCAACCTTCTCGATGACACAAAAGCCTTCGTCGATCGAATTGAACAAACTGCGATAACGCGCTTCACTTTCGCGTAGTGCTGCTTCAACCTGCTTGCGCTCGTTGATTTCCCTTTTCAGTTGGGCGTTCAACAATTGCGAAGCTTCGGCGAGTTCATGCTGGCGCAGCGAGCCGAGCACCAACGCCTCGTTCATCGCGAGCATCTTTTCACGGGATTGTACGGATTCGGTCACTTGAATCATCACTCCCAGAGGCGCTCGCCTGCCGGCACCGACCAGATCGCAAAAGACTAAAACTCCAACGGTAGGGCGCGCCGGCCCGTGCATTGTACCATTCAAAGGCCAAATTGCGTAATCGGGCTTTGTAAAGTTCCCTCTACTTCCTCGCCTTCGGCTCTGGCCCGCTTTCTACCTTTTGCGCCTTGCGCGGGCCAGTTTGCCGCGGAATTCCTGTGGTCAGCCCGTCGTAGTCCGTGGATCGCGGGTGGATCACGACCACGCCCTTGCTGGTAATGACATATTCGCGGATGTCTTTGCTGTGATTACCGCCACGCATTTTGATGACGACCATGACCTTTCGCAGCTGGCCGTCAATTTCCACATAGCGCAGCCGGATGATGTCATCGGTGAGAAACGAGATCGTATAGTGGCTGAAGGAAAACCCGGTAAACGTATCCTCCACTTCGACCGTGCTGAGAATCGTGACTCCGGCTGCCGTCAACGCCACGATCATTCGATAGAGCGACTCGCGAAAATCCTCGCGAAAGCCGGGCGCCAGCGCCATCTCAAGACTGACAAGCGAATCGATTACCAGCCGTTTCGCGCCGATTCTTTCGACGGCATCGAGAATCTCCTGCATAGTTTCATCCACCGAAAGGTCGAGCGGACGAAGGTAAAGGATTTCCAACTTTCCCTTTTCCTGCGGCGTTTTTAAGTTCAAACCGAAACTGTCGGCCCGATCCGTATATCCTTTTGGGCGTTCTTCGAAGATCGCGATAATTCCCGGTTCTCCATTGCGTAGTCCTGCGGCAATAAACTGGGTGGCCAGGGCCGTTTTTCCCGTCCCCGAAGGCCCCGCCACCAGAAGGCTATCGCCTTCGAGAACCCCCCCGCCCATCATTTTGTCCAGTTCGGGAATGCCCATGGAAAGCCGCTGGCGCCGCGCCGGCTTTTTGTTTTGGGGTACGAATGCCAGTGTGCGTGAGAACGCTTGCAATCCGCCTTCGCTGATGCGGATGGTGTGCAATCCCGGCACCGAGTTCTGACCGCGAACTTTTACAATTTGCAATTTTCGCACGATGGAATTTCTCTCGGCCTTCTGCGAAAGCCAGAAGAGACCATCGGCGATGGTGAACACCGGATTGTCGCGGATCTCGGCCGGATCATATTCGCCGACCAGAAAGGTCGTGGCTTCCCAACTGGTGAGAAACTGGGCGAGACGCTGGATGAACGACTGCATTTCCATTTCGCTCACGCCGGCAGTCGTTTTGCGCACCACGGTACGAAAGGAATCCACCACCACGATGCCCGGATTGATCGCCGCGACCTGTTTGGTAATTTCATCAAAAACTGCGTTCAAATCCTTCTCCATCACCACGTCGGCCAGGTTGATAAAGCGGATGGCATTGCCCAACTTGGATTCGTCGAAGAAAGAATATTGTTGCTGGTAGCGCAGCATTTTCAGGGCGGGTTCGCCGAGAACGGTGAAAAAAAGCGCGGGCTTTTCCACCGTCGCATTGGCAAATACGATCTGATGCGCCATCGTAGTTTTGCCGCAACCCGGCGTGCCCGCGATGATGTTGAAGGAAAATTCCGGGACGCCGCCGCCCAGGATGTCGTCGAGTCCGCGAACGCCGGTCGGTAGTTTGCGGATCGTGACTTTGGCCGGCGGGCTCGCGATTCTTTTCAGTGGTTGGCGTTTGCCCGCGTCATTTTGGATTTTCATTCTTATCTCCGTTGCCGAAATCCAAATCGTTTAGCGGGATTTTCGGCCACATTTCGCGCACGAGCCGCTGCGTTAGACTTCCGCCGATGAAAGCCACCAGCAATCCGAGCAACTGGGCGAACAGAACGACGCTACCTTCGGCAATCTTCTCCGAGGCGACTTGCGCTCCAAGTTCGTCCAGCCCTCCCAAAGAGCCGTCCGCTTTGACGTGCACCGTGTGCAGCCACGGGACTTCCGCGTTGGCCAGCGCAAGCGCGCGCGAAAAGAGCGCACGAAAACCGACGTTGCCCATGAGGGCTGTCAGATGCAGGCGCAGCTTTTCACCAACGAGAAAGACCACCGCGGTTTTTGTCCCGGAAGATTTATTACCTTTCGTCTCATAAGCGATGAGACGCTCTGCGAAATCCCGCATCTTTGGCGTGGCTCGACTCATTTAGAAAGGTAACTCGGATGGGGTCCTTCCCCAAGCGCCGCCAGCCGTGCCGCAATCGACGTGGCGAATACATTTCTCGGCCAATTTCCTGGCGCGACGGATGCCGCCCTTGCAAAAGGAATTGCCGCCGTGGTTGACGATGTCACCGGACTCCGGAAAGCCGCCAAGCTGCTCGACCGTCTCATCGGTTGTCTGGCCGGCTTGCAACATTAACCGAACCGGCCCGATTGGCTACACCCCATTTCCAGTTGCGAATCTCGGGCAGATCCTGACCGTGCCTGTCGATGTAAACCTTGTGCTCGATGAGCCTGTCCCGGATGATTTGCCGGACGTAATCGCCTTTGGTGCCCAGTTGCGGCAACCGGTCGATCACGTCCTGTACCAGATGGAAGCGGTCCAGCTTGTTCTGCACCCGCATGTCGAACGGCGTCGTGATCGTACCCTCTTCGTTGTAGCCGCGAACGTGCAGATTTTGGTTGGTTCGACGATAGGTCAGCCGGTGCACCAGAGACGGATATCCATGAAATCCGAAAATGATGTGCTTGTCCTTCGTGAAGAGCGAGTCGTAATCCGTTTCGTTGAGGCCGTGCGGGTGCTCGCTGGCGGACTGCAGCCGCATGAGGTCGACGACATTGATCACCCGGANNCTGGCCCATTGCCAGATGCCAATTCCTTCGGTGCAATGCATCGCCGCGGCATCCATGGACAGCCATTGCGGAAGCGCATGTTTGCCGGCCACAACAACGTTGACGTAGTGCCGGCTGCGCAGGCAGTG
>PLJH01000057.1 GCA_003139615.1 Alphaproteobacteria bacterium | reverse complement strand
TATCGATGCCGTCTTCGGTGCGCTGGCGCATGCTTCGCGCCGTCACATTCTTGTCGTGCTCAATGCGCGCGGCGGACGCGTGTCGGCGGGAGATATCGCCGCGCGCTTCTCCTGCAGCTGGCCTACCACCAGCCGGCATCTGCGCGTGCTGCTCGAAGCAGGGCTCGTGAGCGTCGAGCGCAGCGGGCGCGAATGGATTTACGTGCTGCAAACGGAACGGCTGAACGCCGTGACGGGCGGCTGGCTCAAATGGTTTGACCCGAGGGAGACGCAGGATGTCGACGAAATCAAGAATAGTGTTCGCCTTGTATCGTCCGCACGCAGGTAAAGGGGACGAATTGCTGCAGGCGGTTGCCAGGCATTATCCGGTCTTGCGCAAACTCGAACTGATCACTGATCGCGCACCCGTCATCGCGCGCGCAAGCGACGGATCGATCGTTGAGGTGTTCGAATGGGTTTCCGAGGAAGCCGCCGAACAGGCGCATGAGCACCCGGAAATCGCGGCCGTGTGGGAATCGATGGGAAAGGTCGGCGATGTGGCAGCACTTTCGAGCCTCCCCGAAGTGCAACGCCCCTTCCCGCATTTCGAGCCGGTGGAATTGCCGAGGCGGTAGTCGAATTTCGCAGTTATCGGCAGCGGCAGGACTCGCGTAAGTTCGCTTTGCACAACGATTGCGAGTCCGCCATGGCCGAAGAATTTCCCACTGTCGAAAAGATGAATGCCTGGTCCGAGGGCAAGCTGCCGGGACTGTTGGGCGTGGAAGTCGTATCCGTCGAACCGGGACGCGTGCGCGGACGGCTGCCCGTGCGGCCCGGCATCGTCGCGCATACGGGTTTTCTGTCGGCGCCGACCGTCATCGGGCTTGCCGACACGCTGTGCGCCTATGGCGTGAGCACGAAGTGACCTGAGGGCGCCAACGGCTTCACCACCGCCGAACTCAAATGCAATTTCATGGGCACGGTCCAGTCGGGCGCGATCGCCTGCACCGCCGAGCTGCTACACAGCGGACGCACGACGCAGGTATGGGATGCAAAAGTCACCAACGAACAGACCGGCAAGCTGCTCGCCGCGTTCCGCTGCACGCAGATCATTCTCTATCCGCGCGCGACCTGAACGCCCTCGCAGGGAATTGAAGCTCCCTGGCTTTTGCCGGATGAGGCAATCGTTATAGTGGCGATCTGATACCTGGGGGACGGATGTCCGAAGAGCCCGATTCAAATGACTCGCAACCGGCGGGGAACGCCATGGCAATGTCCATGGCGATGGGCGCGGCCGCGCAGAACGAACGCGTGGCCGCGAAGACCGAAGCGTTTCTGGAAGAGCAAACCGCCGTCCTGCGTCTGCAGAAAGAGCAGATGCAGGAAGAGGCCGATATCCACCGTTGGTCGCTGCGCATCCGCCATATCAGCGACGTGATGAAAGTGGCGTTCGAATTGTCTGCAGCTTTTATAGTGGTTGCGATCGCCATCGGCGTCGGCGCTGCGATCTGGAACGCTGCGAACGACAAGGGCGTTGCGATCGAAGCGTTCTCTGTCCCGCCGGACATGGCTGCCAAAGGACTGACCGGCGAAGTCGTCGCCGCCAAATTGCTTGACAGGTTGTCGTCACTTCAGGCGCAGACAAATTCAAATCGCGCACCGTCCAGCTACGCCAACAATTGGGGCAGCGACATCAAGGTACAGATTCCGGATACCGGCGTTTCCATCGGCGAGTTGAACCGCTATCTGCGCAACTGGCTCGGCCACGAAACGCGCATCTCCGGCGAAATCTATCGTATCGATTCCGGCATCGCGGTGACGGCGCGCGCAGGCAGCGACACGAGCCCGACCTTTCAGGGCAAGGAAAGCGATCTCGACAAGCTGATCCAGCAGGCCGCCGAATCGGTATATCGCAGCACTCAGCCTTATCGCTACGCCGTCTATCTTGACGCGCACAACCGCGCCACGGACGCCAAGGCGATTTATGAGCAACTGCTTGCGAGCGGTTCGCGCGAGGACCGCGCCTGGGCCTATATCGGGCTCGACAATCAAGTGGTGGCAAATGGCGACTTCGTCGGCGGCACCGAAGATTTGCGGCGCACGATCGCAATCGATCCGCAATCGCTTCTTGCCTATGAGAACATGGCCAATAACGAGAGCACGCTGCAACATGACGAACAATCGCTGATTGCCACCCGGCAGGCCGTCACAATTGGGCAGGTCGGGGGCGATTCCAGCATGGATCCTGCAAGTCTCCCCGTGCGCGTGCTGCAGGACAAGGGGACCCTGGCGTCAGCGCTCGGCGATTTCGGCACCCAGATCGAATATGACCGCGAGGTCGAAGAGTTGCCGGACCGCAGTTCGCTGGAGAATGCCTATGAGAGCGACATGCAGGCCTGCGCCGCGCTGCACGACGCGGGTTGCGTTCACATGGCGAGGGAACAGCTGCGGCCGACGACAAATTCGCTCTTGACGTTGGGGAGACTGGCTAACATCCAGATTGCCGACGTGTTTCTGGAGCATTGGCAGGCAGCCCGGGCTGACGGACTTTCTCTTCTGTCCGGGCTCGCGAAATTGGGGCCGCAGGGTCAGGTTTTCCTGCGATTCAGCGAGTTTCCGTTGCAAGCGTTCACCATGGCGAATCTCGGCGATCTCAGGGGCGCTGGTGCGATGATCGACAAGACCCCGTCCGATTGCGTCGTTTGCCTGCGGCTGCGCGGTCGCATCGATGCTCTGCAGCATCGATGGGCTGCCGCCGAATACTGGTTCTCGCGCGCGGTCGTCGCAGCGCCGTCCGTTCCGTTCGGCGAGACGGATTGGGGCCAAATGCTGCTGATAAAAGGAGATGCCGACGGCGCGATCGCCAAATTCACCCAAGCCCACGCCAAGGGCCCGCACTACGCCGATCCGCTCGAAATGTGGGGCGAAGCGCTGATGCTGAAGAACCGCTCCGATCTCGCGCTTGCCAAGTTCACCGAAGCCGACAAATACGCGCCCAATTGGGGACGCCTGCACCTCAAATGGGGCGAAGCGTTGCTTTATACCGGCCTGCCGGAGGCCGCGAAGAAGCAGTTCGCGCGCGCGACAGAGCTCGATATGCCGGCGAAGGAGCGAGCCGAATTAATAAGAATTTCCGGATAAAAGACATCATCGCTTATGCATTTGCGTTTCACCACGGCAATCCGCACAGATCGATGACGCGGCCTTCGGGCGATAAGCGCAGCGGTAGCACCATCGCGTGCATCATGTCGAAGCGGATATGGCCAGAGGGTTGCTCGCAATAGACCTCACCGGAAAAAATCCGCCAGCCGAGATGTTCGTAGAACGGCACATTGTGCGGTTCGCAGAACAGGAGCCCGAAATCGATTTCGTGCTCGCGCATCACGTCCGACGCGCGCCGCATCGCGTTGCCTGCGTGACCAGTGTGGCGCATGCGCGGCGAGGTCATCACGCCACCGATACCGGCAATGCGCGCGGACACGCCATCCTGCGTTCCGTCACGAAAATAAATTCCCACATGGCAGACGATGCCGCTCTCGCCATGCACGACCACGCGTTTGTCGGCATGCGCCCAGGTGACATCGCGCCAGATGACGGTGGCCATCGCTTCCGGCGGATAGCATTCGCGGTCGAGCGGTTCCGCGAGCGCCCAACCTGCATCGCCGTCGACGATTGCGATGCGGCTAATCAAAGCGGAACAGATTGTTGTGCTCCGTTGTGGTGACCGAGCCGCCGCGGCCGAGCATTTCTTCCTGCATCATCCAGTCGAGCGTTTTGGCGTCGTCGGGCGTGTTGGCGAGGAAGCGGCTGCCGTCGTCGAGCCGGCCGACGACGATGCCGAAGCGTTTGCCTTTGCGGTCCGTGACGACCGTATAGGTTTCGACTGTCGCGCGGCCCTCGGGCTTTTCGATCACGAGCGGATGCGGCTCCGCGTCGATATCCTTCTGGTAAGTTTTGGGATCTTCGCGCTTCCACGAACCCGCGACCGGCGTGGTCGAATAGATGCCGGCGGAATGCTTCGTCACATACCAGCCGTTGCCGGTGCACAGGCCAAACGCGCCGGGCTTGGCGCGCAACTTGCCCAGCATCGTCACGATCGAATGCATCACATAGTTGTTTCCGGCCCCGCCGAAATAGGGCAACCCGCCGGTGATGGTGAGCCCGCGCGGATCGTCCTCGGCGATGCCCAATTCCTGGCAACCCAATTCCACGGCCGACGGAAAGCAGGAATAAAGATCGATGTACGTCATGTCGGAGATCGTCTTACCTGCCATCGCAAATGCCTTGCGCCCGATCGTGCGTATGGCAGGCGAGGAATGATAGTTCACGCGCTCCGACACGAACCAGATGTCGCTCGCGTCGCCGCTGCCATGCAGGAACATCCATTTGGATTCCGGAATGCCCAGTTCCCGCGCCTTGGCGACGCTCGTCATCACCACCGAGGCCGCCATGTCCACTTCGATCACGGCATTCAGGTATTTCGTATAGGGAAAGCCGACGAAGCGGTTCTTCTCCGAGGGCGTAGAGATTTCCTCCGGCGTGCGGAAGGTTGGAAACCATGAATAGGGATTTTCCGAAGCCACTTTCGAAAACGGCGAAAAGAACTGTCCCAGATATTTGAGATGCGCCGCCGCATCGCGGCCGCGGCAGCCGCGGATCGCATTCTCGAACAGCGGATAGGCATTCACCGGGAAATTGAGGCCGTACGATTTTTCGTAAACGCTTGTGCCTGCGCGCGGTTCGCCGATCTCGGCCGGATCGCTGCCGGGGTCTTCCTTATCGCCCCAACCGAGATTGAAGCCCTGCTTGAGGGCCGCCAGCATGGTCGCGATATATTCCGCGCCGACGAGCAACGCCGCATCGCATTCGCCGTTGGCGATTTCCTCGGCCGTGCGATTGACCAGCCATTGCGGTGTGTTACCGCCTGCCGACGTGTAAAACATCCGGCGCGGGTTCGTACCCAATTTGCGGCTCAGCGACAGCGGCGGATTGCGGAACGTCCGGTTCGGTAGCCGGCCGACATCTGACGAATCCGCCGTGAATCGAACGACAGAGACGGTGTCGATGGTACGCAGCAACGCGTTTGAAGCACCCGTATCGGCGAGCGCAAGCCGCGAGGCTTTTTCCAACATCGCGATCGGATCGAGGCTTTGGTCGAGTTGGCCGGTCCGCGCAGTGCGCTGCGTGAACTGGCCGCCTCCGACGAGGATGGGCGTGCGGGGATCGATCATGATGCGTCCTGGCGTTTGATGAAAAAGCGTTCGAGACGGGCAAGAGCATCTTCGATCACGGATTGCTTCTTGCAGAATGCAAAGCGCACCAGATGATCGGGCTTGCCGTCTTCGAAGAAGACACTGAGCGGAATGAGCGCGACGCCGGCCTCGCGCACGAGCCGTTCGCAAAACACGCGATCGGGCTCGTTGGTGAGGCCGCGAATGTCGGCCGTCATAAAATAGGTTCCCTCGCAGGCAAGCGCCGTGAAACCGAGTTTCGTAAGCCCTTGCTTCAGCAGATCGCGCTTTGCCTGCAGCTCCTCAGTGAGGCCCAGCGTGAAGTCCATTTCGTGCTCGAGCGCATGTGCGATGCCGAGTTGCAGCGCGGGCGATGTGGTGAAAGTGATGAACTGGTGCGCCTTGGCGATCACGTCGACCAGAGGAGCCGCGCCCGTCACCCAGCCGATCTTCCAGCCCGTGAGCGAAAACATCTTTCCGGCCGAGCCCACGCGCACCACGCGCTCCGCCATACCGGGCAAGGTCATCAACGGAACATGCGGGCGTCCGTCGAACACGAGATGCTCATAAACCTCATCGCAGATCGCGACCGCCTGCGAGCCGCGCAACACTTTCGCAATCGCCTCGAGTTCTTCACGGTCGAACACGCGGCCGATGGGATTGAGCGGCGTATTGAGCATCAGCACGCGCGTCTTCGGCGTGAACGCGGCCGCCAGCGCCTGCTCCGTCAGCCGCCAATCGGGCGGAGACAATTTCACCGTCTTCACAATCGCACCGGAAGCCGCCGCCATGGGGCCGTAGGAATCGTAAGCCGGTTCGATCAGCACGATCTCGTCGCCCGGACCGACCAGACCCATGATCGAGGCCGTCAGCGCTTCTGTGCCGCCGGATGTAATCAGCACCTCCGTGTCCGGATTGAACGACAGATCGTAGAAACGCTTCGCGTGTGCTGCGATCGCGCGGCGGAGTTCGATACGTCCGCGCGTCGGTGGATATTGATTAGGTCCTTCGACGAGCGCTTTCGCCGCCGCATCGCGGATGGATCGTGGGCCATCCTCGTCGGGAAAGCCCTGCCCCAGATTGACCGCGCCATGCTCCACCGCCAGCGCCGACATGACGGTGAAGATCGTCGTCCCCATGCCGGCGAAGACGGGATTGAAACGGGGATATGGAGGACTGGCAGCCATGATATTTGCCGTAAGTGATCGCCCGCGCCTTGGCAATGCGCGCCTTCACGCGGCGACGTCCATGCCCAATCACTCGGCGGAACGCCCAAAATTCAGGCAGTTTTCCGCGTTAACCCGTCCGAGGGGGTCCATAACCCCTTGAAATAACGTGTGGATAGCGCCCGGCAGGCTGGCATGAGTCCTGCGAATTCGTTAATGGGGCAGACGGTCCGGCACGCTGCCCAGGAGCTGACCCATGAAGAAAATCGAAGCGATCATCAAGCCCTTCAAACTCGATGAGGTGAAAGAGGCGCTGCAGGAAGTCGGCGTGCAAGGCATCACGGTCACCGAGGCCAAAGGCTTCGGCCGCCAGAAGGGGCACACGGAACTCTACCGCGGCGCCGAATATGTCGTGGATTTCCTGCCCAAGGTGAAAATCGAAATCGTCGTGCCGGACGACCGCCTCGAAGCGGCGGTCGAAGCGATACAAAAAGCCGCGCGCACGGGACGCATCGGCGACGGGAAGATCTTTGTACTCGATGTCCAGGAAGCCATCCGCATCCGCACCGGCGAGACCGGCGCGGACGCCATCTGAAACGCAACCCGCGGGCAGCCGCCCAATTCAATTTCGAAGGGAAGACGAGAACGCCATGTCAAACGCACACACCATCCTGAAGCTCATCAAGGACAAAGAGATCAAGTTCGTCGATCTCCGTTTCACCGATCCGCGCGGCAAGTGGCAGCACGTGACCTTCGATCTTTCGCTGGTCGATGAGGATTTCCTCACCAACGGCACGATGTTCGACGGGTCCTCGATCGCCGGCTGGAAGGCGATCAACGAATCCGACATGACCCTGGTGCCGGACTGCAATACGGCGCTGATCGACCCGTTTTTCGCGCAGACGACATTGACGCTCACCTGCGACGTAATTGAGCCCACGACAGGCCAGAATTACGGCCGCTGCCCGCGCTCGATCGCCAAGGCCGCGGAAAAATATGTGCAGTCCGCAGGCGTGGGCGACACGGTCTATTTCGGACCCGAAGCCGAATTCTTCATCTTCGACGACGTCCGTTTCGACACGGCGATGAACCATGGCTTCTACTACATCGACTCCCTCGAAGGCGCCTACAACACCGGCACGGAATACGAGACGGGCAATCTCGGCCATCGCCCGGCCGTCAAGGGCGGATATTTCCCCGTCCCGCCCGTCGATTCCGCGCAGGATATCCGCAGCGAGATGCTCTCGATCATGGGCGACCTCGGCATCGAGCCGGAAAAGCATCACCACGAAGTGGCAACGGCGCAGCATGAGCTGGGCTTCAAGTTCAAGACGCTGACTCGCGGCGCAGACGCGATGCAGATCTACAAATATGTCGTCCACCAGGTCGCGGCCGCCTATGGCAAGACGGCGACGTTCATGCCGAAGCCCGTCTATGGCGACAACGGCTCGGGCATGCATGTGCATCAGTCGATCTGGAAGAGCGGCAAGCCGCTGTTCGCGGGCTCGGGCTATGCCGATCTCTCGGACACGTGCCTTTATTACATCGGCGGCATCATCAAGCATGCGCGGGCGCTGAACGCCTTCACCAATCCGCTGACGAATTCCTACAAGCGGCTGATCCCCGGCTTCGAAGCGCCGGTGTTGCTCGCCTATTCCTCGCGCAACCGCTCGGCCTCGTGCCGTATTCCCTTCTCGGCCAGCCCGAACGGCAAGCGCGTGGAAGTGCGCTTCCCCGATCCGGGCGCAAATCCCTATCTCGCCTTTGCCTCGATGTGCATGGCGGGCCTGGACGGCATCGAGAACAAGATCCATCCGGGCGACCCGATGGACAAGGATCTCTACGCATTGCCACCGGAAGAACTGAAGGAAGTGCCGACCGTTTGCGGTTCGCTCCGTCAGGCGCTCGACAGCCTCGACCACGACCGCGCCTTCCTCAAGAAGGGCAACGTGTTCTCCGACGACTTCATCGACAGCTATATCGAGCTGAAGATGGGCGAAGTCTACACCTTCGAGCACACCCCGCATCCGGTCGAGTTCAAGATGTATTACAGCGTCTGATTTCCGCGACGATTACGAACAACGAAAAGGCCGGGAGCAATCCCGGCCTTTTTTGCTTGGGTCTGCGCGATCCCAACAAAAGGGTTTTCTAAACCCGCGCGAACCACGCCGCGTAGGGCGCGAGCGATAATGATCCAGCCGCGACCGACGCTTCACCGCAGCCGATTGCGAGTGGCTTAGCGCGCGCGAGCGACAAGTCGCGTAACTCGGAAGCTTCCTTCGACATGTTGAACACGCAGAGCGTGGTTTCATTCGCCGTCTTGCGCGCGAATGCGAGCACCGGCGACGGCGCATCCAGGAATTCGATTTCGCCGAGACGCAGCGCGGCGCTCGCCTTGCGGGCCGCCAAAAACTTGCGCGTGAACGCCAGGGTTGATGCGTTGTCCCGTTCCTGCGCTGACACCGCAAGCGCACGGTGCGCAGGCGCCATGGGAAGCCAGGGTGTGCCATCCGTGAAGCCGAGGCTGTGGGCGTCTGTGTTCCAGGGCATCGGCGTGCGGCAGCCGTCGCGGCCTTTGCTGAACGGGTAATAGAGATCGCCGACCGGATCGCGCAGCTGCCGCCGCGTGAGATCGGCCTCAGGCAATCCCAGCTCCTCGCCCTGATAAACCAGCGCCGTACCCTTCAGCGACAGCAGCAGCGCCAGCATCATCCGGGCCAGCGACTGCGGCGCATCCGGGCCGCCGAACCGGGTCAAGGTGCGCATGATGTCGTGATTGCAGAACGCGACCGACGGCCAGTGCGCGGGATACTTCGCCAGCATCGCAAAATGCGCGCGGATGAATTCGGGACCCAGCTTGCGCGCCTCGAGCAACGGAAAACTGTAACCGGAATGGAGCCCCACATCCGGCGGGGCAAAACAGCCGCAACGCTCGGGCTCTTCCGAGAATTCACCCATCACGAAGCGGTTCGGGTGCCGATCGACCGTGCGCCGGATATCATCCAGTGCTTCAATATTCTCGACCAGGTTGCTGTCGTGAAAGTGGTATTGCAAGTTCGGTGCGTGCGCCCAGTGATGCCGCGTGCGCTTGTCTTCCGGCACGCCGGGATTGTCGGCGAGCGACGCATCGTGGAAATAGGCGTTGGCGACATCGAGCCGGAAGCCATCGACGCCGCGGGCGAGCCACAGATCGAGAACCGCCAGTGCGGCCTTCCGCGCCGCCGGATTGCGCCAGTTGAGTTTGGGCTGTTGGCGCAGGAATTTGTGGTGGTAATATTGCCGCCGCGCCGGCTGATAGGCCCAGGCCGCACCGCCGAACGCCGCAAGCCAGTTGTTGGGCGCCGTGCCGTCTTCGCGCGGGTGAGCCCACACATACCAGTCCGCCTTGTCGCCGCCCTTGAGGCTTTCGCCGAACCACGCATGCTCGTCGGAGGTGTGCGCGAGCACCTCGTCTGTCATCACCTTCAGCCCGCGCGCATGCGCCGCCGCCAGCAACCGCTCGAAATCGAGCAGCGAGCCGTAGTCGGCATTGAGGTTTTCATAGTCCGAAACGTCATAGCCCCAATCGCGATTGGGCGAAGGGTGGATCGGCGACAGCCAGATCGCATCCACGCCGAGCCGCGCGATGTAATCGAGCTTCGACTCCAGCCCTGCGAAATCGCCGTAGCCGTCGCCGTTGGAGTCGCAGAAGCTGCGGACATAGATCTGATAGATGACAGCGCCCTGCCACCAGGGCGTTGCGTCGCTCATGGCGCCCTCCCACCCGGAGCGCGTGCCGCGCTCCGACCTCCCCATGAGGGGGAGGTGAAGGAATGACTCGGCCCCTTATGACGTATACGGAATAATCCCCTCCCCCTTGTGGGGAGGGTTAGGGTAGGGGCCGACAAAAAAACACTCACACCTCGTCGGCCCGGTTCACGATCTTGCCGACCAGGCCGTATGCGAGAGCCGCTTCCGCGCCCATCCAGAAATTGCGCTCGGTATCGATCACGACCTTCTCATAAGGCTGGCCTGTCTCGCGCGCGATGGTGCGGTTGATGCGCTCCTGCATCTTCAGGATCTCTTCCGCCTCGATCGAGATATCCGACGCCTGGCCCTGAATGCCCCCCAAGGGTTGATGCAGCAGGAAGCGCGTGTTGGGCAGCGCAAAGCGGTTCGCCTTGGGCACGCCGATATAGATATGCGCGCCCGCGCTGGCCACCCAGCCGGTGCCGATCATCTTCACTTTCGGTCCCACGAAGCGCAGCACGTCATGGATCGTGTCGCCCGACTCCACATGGCCGCCCGGCGAGTTGATGATCACGCGGATGTCGCCATCGCCTTCCGCGGCGTGCGCGAGCAACTGCGCCGTCACGCGTTCGGCCATCTTCATGTCGACTTCGCCGAAAATGAGCACGGTGCGCGATTTGAACAGCGCATTCACGACCGGCGAGGATTGCGGCTCGGGCGGCGGCGTCTTGGACTTGTCGTCTTCTTCGTCGAGGCGGTGCAAAGTAAACTCCTACAGATGTTCTTCGAATCCCGGCGCCATACTAGCCAAGGCAACCCTGCCGTCCACCATGCCTACAAGGCGTTAACGGCCGCACTTAAAGTAGGGCCAATTTCGGCATGAATCGCGAGGTCCGCGATCCCGTCCTGCTCGGTCGGTTCGCGGTTGAGGATCGCGAGCTTCGCCCCGTGGCGCTTGGCAAGGGCCGGAAATCCTGCCGCGGGATAGACCACAAGCGACGTGCCCAGCACAACGAAAAGATCGCAGCCGGCGGTCGCCTCATACGCACGGGACATTTCCAGCTCCGGCATCGCCTGCCCAAACGAAATGGTCGCGGTCTTCACGATGCCGCCGCACGCAGGGCAGTCCGGCGGAACACCCTTCGCCTCAAAATATGCACGGATTGGTTCGAGTTCCATCCGCGCGCCGCAATCGAGACATTTGGCATAGCGGGTATTGCCGTGCAGTTCGATCACCTGTCCTTCCGGCACGCCGGAGTCCTGATGCAAATTGTCGATGTTCTGCGTGATCACATGTGAGACGCGGCCTTTCGATACGAGTTCGGCGATCGCCATGTGGCCCGCATTCGGTTTCACGCTCGCGAAAGTTTCCTCCATCGCGAAGCGACGTCGCCATGCTTCCTTGCGCATCTCGGCGGAGGCGACAAAATCCTGGAAATCGATCGGCGCCATGCGCGTCCATATCCCGCCCGGCGAGCGAAAATCTGGAATGCCGGATTCGGTGGAGATGCCCGCTCCCGTGAACACGACGGCGCGCCGCGATGCGCGCAGCAGTGCCGTGAGAGATGCGGCTTGACGATCTTTCGGATTTGTTATCATGCGACCGATCCGGCAGCTTGTTTCGAACGTATAGTCCCGTAGCGCCGGCCCAAAGTGATTTTGTGCAATGAAAGCGGATTCGACACGAATTTTCTGGATTGTCCAGGCGATGCGGATCGCGAGTATGCTCGGATTGTTCCTGGCGGCCTGTTCGCCTCTGTCGGTGCTCAATCTGGCCGTTCCGCGCGCCGGCTACCACATCGAGCGCGATCTCGCCTATGGATCGGATCCGCGCCAGAAGCTCGACATTTACGTTCCGGATCGACTCGCCGCGAACGCGCCGGTGATCCTGTTCTTCTATGGCGGCTCCTGGCAAAGCGGCAGCAAGGCCGACTATCTCGCGTTCGGCCAGGCCTTCGCGAGCAAGGGAATTGTCGCGGCAATTGCGGATTACCGGCTCTATCCGCAGGTGAGCTACCCCGCCTTCCTGGAAGATGGCGCGAGCGCGTTTGCTTATGTTCATGCCCATGCGGCGCAGTATGGCGGCGAACCGGGACGCATCTTCGTCGCCGGACATTCGGCAGGCGCCTATATTGCCGTGATGCTCGCAGCCGATCCGGATTATCTGCGCAAAGCCGGCGCCGACCCGGCATGGATTCACGGCGTCATCGGAATCGCCGGACCCTATAACTTCCTGCCGTTGGAAGACGACAAACTGATTGCGCTGTTCGGCGGCGCAAACCGGCCGGAGACGCAGCCCATCAACCATATCGACGGCAAGCGACCGCCGATGCTGCTCGCGGCCGGAACGGGCGACACGACCGTGCTGCCGCGCAACACCATGCAGCTCGCTGCGCGCCTGAAATCGTTCGACAGCCCCGTGGACGTCGCCATATATCCCGGCGTGGGCCACATCGGAATTATCCTGTCGATCGTCCCGGGCTTTCGGTGGAAGACGACGCTGCGCGAGGACATCATCCGGTTCGTGAAATCACATTAGCGTTGACGGCGCCACGGCTCGTTCGATTGAAACCGCCTGCCAGACGAGATTGAGAGCCCAAATGTTGCGGCGAGGCCGATCAGAAGAAAGCAACATCCCATTTCAACGCCTTTTGTCCAAAGAGAAACGCATCGTCTGAGACCCTGGCTATTACGCGAGGAGATTTCCAATCGATAGTTTCTGGCGCGGGCAAGCCTTCCCGTTCGATCTACAAAAGCTATTATGCTTCGGCTGCGATATCAGAGAAATTTGAATTTCCATTACAAGACGTTTTTTTGCAGCCAAACGCGTCCAACCTGCTGTGCCAGCTTGAAAAATCAATCGCGCGCGCTTCGGAAGGCTCTCGCGTAAGCATGGCCGGCTCACTTACGCGACAACCGTGCGGACGCGCGGGAAGAGTTATTTCATGTCCGTATCGATCCAACTGCAGAACGGCGACTCCGTCATTGCGTGGCAGACGACCCAAGGGGTCTATTTCCAGGAATTCGATGGCAACGGCCTGCCCATAGGCTCAGCCACAACCGTCGAATCCGGTCCGACCGCGTGGCTCAGCCTCGCCGCGCGGAGCAATGGCGGGTTCTCCGTCATCTGGGATGCGAGCAGCAGTTCGCCAGCGACGGCCCAAGTCTACAGCGCCAGTGGAGTTCCGACCGGCTCGCTACATACGCTCACCAAGGCGCCTTACGAGGCGCAAATGGCCTCCACGTCGCTCGACACGCCTGTCGAGTCGGGGTCGCAATCGCAACCGTCCTGGACGACGCTTCTTCCCAACGGTGACACGGTCGTCGCGACGGGGCAGAACACCGAAGGGCAGCTGTCACTTGATATTCAGCAATATGACCCGGCTGGAAACGCGGTGGGCCCGACCTACTCGCAAACACTGAACGGACTTCCCGGCCTGAGCAATGTTGAGATCGCATCGCTGGCGGACGGGACATACGCGGTCAGCCTCATTCACAACGAGAACTATTCGGGAGTTTCCCTGGTGGACGTGTTCGCCGCCGACGGAACCAACATCGCGAGTGATACGGTCGCGCAGGCGGGTCAGCAGCTTGTCCAGGACCAGGTGATTGCGGCATTGCCTGACGGCGGTTTCGTGGTCAGCTGGGTGCAGGCGGAAAACCAGAACAATATCACCCCGTATGCGGTTTACGCGCTCTGCGGTGACATCGGTTCAGATGCTGGGCGCGCCTGCCAGCACCTACACGGGGCCGCAGATCGACACGGCGCCGAACGGCGAATACACAGTCTATTGGACGTCGAATGGCGCTCAGCAGTCGGCGAGTTCTACGGAACAGGGCCACGCTGTCGCGCACAACTCCAGCGGTACGATCGTAACGCCGGCGCTGGATTACACCGCGCCGGACGGCGTGCGCACCGTCACCATGGCCGGCGATACGGCGCAGACGGTCGTCGCCAACAATCTGGGCGATAAAATCGTTTCCAATGATTACCAATCAACGCTTGTCGGCGGCGCGGGGAACGACACCCTCATCGCCGGTCACGACGGCAACACGATGACGGGTGGTGGGGGCGACGACGTCTTCGTCTACAATTCCCTGCCATTGAACACCAGCGGCGTGATCACCGATTTCAATGTCGGGACCGACGTCCTCGATCTCACCGGCATCTTCCAGTCCATCGGCTATACGGGGACCAATCCAGTGGCGGACGGTTACCTGAGTTTCGTTTCCGACGGCCAGGGGGACACGATTGTCGAAGTCAGCAGCCATAAACCGTCCGATCCCGGGCCGGTCACCGTGACCACGCTGGATGGCGTTTCGCCGAGCAGCATCACCACGGCCAACTACGACTTTGCGAGCGACACCGGCCCAATCCGATCGGGCGCGACGGTCAAGACATCCGCCGCGACCTACACCGCGCCCGAAGGCGTCGGCACCATCATCCTGACCGGCAATGCGCCGCAGACCGCCACCGGTAACAATCAGGGCGACAACATCGTCTCGAACGATTATCAGTCCACGCTGATCGGCGGCACCGGCAATGACGCCCTGATCGCAGGACACAACTCCGATACGATGACGGGCGGCGGCGGCGAGGACATGTTCGTCTTCAATTATCTGCCATGGAACAGCAACGGCGTGATCACCGACTTCAACGTGAATACCGACGTGCTCAATCTCACGGGCATTTTCCAGTCGATCGGATACAGAGGTACGGATCCTGTGGGCGACGGCTATCTGCTTTTCGTGCCCGACGGCCACGATCAATTGCTGGTCGAGGTCAATCCTCACAAACCCGGTGAATCGTCTCCCATCGTGGTGACTATGCTCGAGAACGTGATGTCGGTTCACCAGGGCGATTGGATCATCTGACGGCCGAAGTAGCTTTCCGCCCAATTCGTGCAAGCGCCGTCGAAGCTGTGGGCCGATGGGTCGAATTACGACCCTGCACCCGTCTTTAGCTCGGTCAATGCCGCGTTCAATCGAGCCGCAATGTCGGCGCTTTTTGCCAGCGGGGATGTTGCCGCAATGCCGTCGACGTATTGGGCAAAATCCAGGGGAAAAGTGGCGCGCATAAGGCCCCAAGACGCTCTCGCTGCAGGAGTAGCGAACACTCCTTTAATCGCCGGCTCTTAGCCTTCACGCTGTCTTGAGTCGATAAGGGAATGCCCATGCAGCAAGAATTGATCTTGAAATCCCAGAAGAGAGGCCCGAAGGGGACTCGTTACCAGCATCGCGGTCGACAGGGAAACCGCCGTCATATCCGGCCCAAAGGCTGCGATTGCATCCGCAATAACAGCGCAAGCACTCAGTGGCGAAGTTCGCAGTTCTATACGTGGATGGCGCGCCCTAGGGGAGTCGAACCCCTCTTGCAAGAATGAAAATCTTGAGTCCTAACCGATAGACGAAGGGCGCAGGAACGGGCGGCTATAATGGGCCGCCGCGGACTTGGCAAGCGTGGGTTCACACCCCGGCCGGGGCCGCGTCTTCCACCTGAAATTGCACTCGCCGCTGGCCGTTCCAGTTGTCGGCCCGCAGGTAGCCCGCCACATGGAGCGGCGCGCCGCGGGAATGCAACAGGCACTCTCCCAAGGCTGTATCTGCGGCCCGGAAGGCGATGCCGCCGAGCTGGCCGCCATCGGCGCCCCGCAGGCGGATGCGGACATGGCCCTTCCCCACAATGTCTGCGAACGCCACCCGGACATCGGAGGCTACGGCCAGCGGCTCGGGGTTCCCCGCGCCGAACGGGCCCAACCGGGCGATTTCCTCGGCGAGCCCCAGGGTCGCGCCTGAGGCCGAAATCGCGCAATCGAGCATGAGATCGTTGGCCGCGGCCAGCGCGCCTCCGGCATTGGCGAACTGCGCGACAAGGAACGCCTGAAACGGCTCGAGCATTGCCTGGGAGAGGGAGAACCCCGCGGCCATCGCGTGGCCGCCGCCGGACGCGAGCAGTCCTTGTTCGTGCGCTGCACGGACAAGTGCTCCGAGGTCTATGCCGGGGATCGAGCGTGCCGAACCGCGGCCCATTCCGTTCTCGAACCCCGCCACGAAGGCCGGCTTGCCGAAGCGTTCTTTCAATCGCCCCGCAATGATGCCGACGACGCCGGAATGCCAGCCCTCGCCCGATGCAAATAAAAACGGCGAATTGTGCTGTGTGCCGGCTTCGGCGATAGCCTCTTCGAGGATCACCGCTTCGAGCGCCTGTCTTTCGCGATTGTGACGGTCGAGCATCGCGGCAAGCGGCATGGCGTCTGCTTCGCTCGTGGCCGTGAGAAGCTCGACACCCAGGCTGCAACGCCCCACACGTCCGCCGGCATTGATCCGCGGGCCCAACGCAAAACCGAAATGATAGGGCGTGAAGGGTGCTGCGATTTTCGCGATTGCCGCAAGGGCCGCGAGTCCGGGGCGTTTTGCGAGCGCAAGATTTCCAAGCGCCGTGCGCACAAACGCACGATTGACGCCCTTGATCGGCACGACATCGCAGACGGTTGCGAGGCCCACGAGATCCACCGCGTCGCGCAAATCCGGCTCCCTGACACCTTTGCCCGCATACCAGCCCGTATCGCGCAGATTTCTGTTGAGCGCGACGAGAAACAGGAACGTCACGCCCGCCGCACACAAATGCCCGAGCCCGGACGAATCTCCCGGCTGATTGGGATTGACCTGCGCAAAGGCGGGCGGGAGCGTTTCGATCGCGTGATGATCGAGCACGACGACATCGAGCCCTGCATCACGCGCGGTCGTCAGCGCCTCGGTCGCGGCAGCCCCGCAATCGACGGTGATGACGAGGCCTGCACCTTCTTCTTTCAGCAGCAGCATCGCGCGCGGGTTCGGCCCATAGCCTTCCGTCATGCGGTCGGGAATGTAGACGCGCGCGGGACGACCGATCGCGGAGAAGAAATCGCTGACGAGTGCGGCCGATGCGGAACCGTCGACATCGTAATCGCCGAGCACCGCGATCTTCTCGCCGTGCTCGATGGCGGCGCGGGCGCGCGCGACCGCCTTGTCCATGTCTTTGAGCGACAATGGCTCCGGCAACAATCGCTTTAATGTCGGATTGAGAAGATCGACGGCCTGTTCCGCCGTGATGCCGCGCGCCGCCAGCAGCCTTGCAAGCATGGGTGAAATGTCATGCGCCAGCGCGAGCGAACGTGCGGCCTCGTCATCTGCTTCGCGCAAGCTCCAGCGCCGCCCGAGAAATGAGCGGGCGACTCCGAAGGCCGGTCCAGCCGGCCTGATCGCCTCAGCGATTGCCATCCCGGCGCAGATGGCGGGCTTTGATCCAGCGAACGGTTCGCGTGCCGGAGCGCATCAGGATGCTCTCCGTCGTGATGTATTCGCCGTGCGAATGTACGCCCGAAAGCATCGAGCCGTCGGTCACGCCCGTCGCCGCAAACACGACATCGCCAGATGCGAGATGCATCAGAGAATATTTGCGATTGAAATCCTTGATGCCGAGACGTTCGGCACGGGCGCGCTCGTCATCCTTCTTGAACACGAGCCGCGTCTGCATCTGCCCGCCGACACAGCGCAGCGCCGCCGCTGCCAGAACGCCTTCAGGCGCACCGCCCTGCCCGATATAAATGTCGACACCCGTTGTGGGATCGGTCGTCGCGATCACGCCGGCAATATCGCCGTCGGTGATCAGCCGCACGGCAGCGCCCGCCTTGCGCACACCTTCGATGATGGCCGCATGGCGCGGACGATCGAGCACGCAGGCCGTGATCTCGGAAGGATCGACGCCTTTCGCCTTCGCCATCGCGAGAATGTTTTCCATCGGATCGGCATCGAGATCGATGACGCCTTCGGGATATCCGGGCCCGATCGCGATCTTGTCCATATAGGTGTCGGGTGCGTGCAGCAGCGAACCTTTTTCCGCGACCGCGATCACGCAGAGCGCATTCGCGAGCGCCTTGGCCGTCAGCGTGGTGCCTTCGAGCGGATCGAGCGCAATGTCGACGGCCACACCGCCGGAACCGACTTTCTCGCCGATATACAGCATCGGCGCTTCGTCGCGTTCGCCCTCGCCGATCACGACGGTGCCGTCGATCGGCAACTCATTGAGAGCCGCGCGCATCGATTCCACTGCCGCCTGGTCGGCCGCGCGTTCGTCGCCCCGGCCGATCTGCCTGGCGGACGCAATGGCCGCGGCTTCGGTGACGCGCACGACTTCGAGCGCGAGCTTGCGGTCCATGGGTTGTGACATGCGATATCTCCTTGAGACCTTTGGATTTTCCGGTCAGCCCGCTTCCATGGGAATCATGCACGGGTCTCCCAGAACCTTGTCGGACCGGACGATCACCTTCAAGGCGCCCGCCACACCCGTCTCGGAACATTCGTGGGTAACCATGACAATCGCCACCGGCTCGCCGGGCGCCCGGCCGCGCTGGATCATGCTTTCGATGGAAACCCCGCCTTCGGCCAGGCGGCTCGCGATTTCCGCCAAAACACCCGGCACATCCAGCACGTCGAAGCGCAGATAGAAGGCGGATCGTCTCGAATTTGCCGGCGCCGGATTCCCGGATTTGAGGTTTCGCGCCGGACGGCCGAAAGTAGGCCCGACCGCGCCTCGCGCAATATCGACCAGATCGGCCACGACGGCGGACGCAGTGGGCGCCTCGCCCGCACCGCGACCTTCAAAAAAGAACGGCCCCGCTTCGCCGGCATCGGCAACGACGACATTGAACGCACCTTCGATATCGGCGAGCGGCGTGCCCAGCTTCACCATCGCAGGCTGCACGCGTTGATCGATGCCATGGGGTGTTTGGCGCGCGATGCCGAGCAGCTTGATCCGGCAGCCGAACTCCCGCGCGAACGCGATGTCTTCCGGCGTGATATGCGCGATGCCCTGGATCGTCATGTTCGACAGATCGGGTTTGATGCCGAATGCAAGGCTCGCAAGCAGCGCGAGCTTGTGCGCGGTGTCGCCGCCTCCTATGTCGAGCGTCGGATCGGCTTCGGCGTAACCAAGCGCTTGCGCCTCCGCAAGGACTTCCGCGAAGGGCCTCCCGCTCGCTTCCATCTGCGTGAGAATGAAGTTGCAGGTGCCGTTGAGGATGCCGCGCACCGCGCCGATGCCGTAGGCAATCAGGCTTTCGCGCAACGCACGCACGATGGGTATGCCGCCCGCAGCGGCCGCTTCGAAACGCAATGCGACGCCGCGCTCTTCGGCAAGCGCTGCGAGTTGCGCGCCGTGATAGGCGAGCAGCGCCTTGTTCGCCGTGACCACATGCTTGCCAGCTTCGAGAGAAGATTGCACGAGCGCACGCGCCGGCCCATCTTCGCCGCCGATCAATTCGACAACGACGTCGGCATCGCTTTTCGCGAGCGAAACGACGTCATCCGCCCACGCAATACTCGAAACATCCGCCGCACGCTTCTTCGTGCGCTCGCGCGCCGACACCATGATGCATTCGAGCGGGCGGCCCGCACGTTCCGCGAGTTCCGCGCCGCGCGTGAGCAGGACGTTGGCGACGCCGCCGCCCACAGTGCCGAGCCCGGCGATGGCTACGCGCAGCGGTCTCGTCATCTTGCTGATTCCAGTTGCGGCGCGGTGGCGTGCGACGACAAAAATTTCTTCACGTTACGCGCGGCCTGGCGAATGCGGTGTTCGTTCTCGACCAGCGCAATGCGCACATAGCCTTCGCCATATTCGCCGAAACCCAGGCCTGGAGAGACGGCCACTTTCGCATCGACCAACAGCCGCTTGGAAAATTCGAGCGAACCCATGGCGCGGAATTCTTCCGGGATCGGCGCCCAGGCAAACATCGATGCGGGCGGCGCGGGAATATTCCAGCCGGCCCGTCCCATGCTCTCGACCAGCACATCGCGGCGGCTGCGATAAATGGCACGAATTTCCGCTACGCAATCCTGCGGTCCGCCGAGCGCGGCTGCGGCCGCCACCTGAACCGGCGTGTACGCGCCGTAATCGAGATAGGATTTGATGCGCGCGAGCGCCGCAATCAACTTCTTATTGCCGGCCGCAAATCTCATGCGCCAACCCGGCATCGCATAAGTCTTGCTCAGCGATTGAAATTCGATCGCGATATCGCGCGCGCCGTCGATTTGCAGGATCGAAGGCGGAGGCTCCTCGAAATAGATGTCCGCATAGGCGAGATCGGACAGCACCCAGATCTCGTGCTTGCGCGCAAACGCGATGATCTCTTTGTAGAAATCGAGACCGACGGTCTGCGCCGTCGGGTTCGACGGATAATTTACCACCAGCGCAGACGGCGACGGCACCGAATGGCGCACGGCCGTGCCGATGCGGCTCAGATATTCTTCCGGCGACGTTGACGGCACATGGCGGATCGCGGCGCCGGCCATGATGAACCCGTAAGCGTGGATCGGATAAGCGGGATTGGGTACCAGCACGACATCGCCGGGGGCCGTGATCGCCTGCGCGAGATTGGCGAAGCCTTCTTTCGATCCCAGCGCCGCAATCACTTCGCTGTCGGGATCGAGCGTCACGCCGAAACGCTGCTTGTAGTACGCCGCCATCGCGCGCCGCAGACCCTTGATGCCGCGCGATGCCGAATAGCGGTTGGTGCGCGGATCACGCGCCGCTTCGACAAGTTTGTCGACGATATGTTTTGGCGTGGGCATGTCCGGATTGCCCATGCCGAAATCGATGATGTCTTCACCGCGGACGCGCGCTTCCGCCTTGAGGCGGTTGACCTCTTCGAACACGTAAGGCGGCAGCCGCCTGATGCGATGAAATTCGCTTTGCATGGAAACCGGTTCTCGCGCCCGCAACATCAAGGCAAATTGTGCGGCGCGTCAACGGCGGAGGAACGCGACGCGGAACGCCGCCGCTCCGCAAGTGACAGGAAACGATCTCTCAGCTTTGCAGGAAAATCTCGGCGCGGCGGTTGCCGTCTTCGCTCTGCGATGGCTGCTGGTCTCCAACGGCTTCGACCAACACCTTGTTGGCGGGAATGCCCTCGTGGATCAGTTCCTGCGCCACGGCTTTGGCACGCGCCTGCGAGCGTTCGAAATTCCAGATAATCCGGCGCTGTGCGCTCATGCTTTCGCCGCCGCTCGAGGAATGTCCGACCACGCGGATGAACCCTTGTCCGCCATTCGCCTGATAGGCCTGCACGGCAGCGCGAACCTGCGCACGCGCGTCGGCGCTCAGGATCGTCGTATCATGCGGGAAGAACACAACGGCGGTGGGCGGCAAACCGGCCGTATCGGCATAGGCCGAAGGGGCGACCGAAGCCCCTTGCAACGAATCGAAGTTCGCGACGACCGCGCCGCTCATCTGTTCCGGCCCGCCCATCGCGACATCCGTTGTATGCGATGTATCGGCGACGGCCGCGTGCGATCTCAAATGCGCCCGCGGCGTGGCAGAGGCGACTGCAGTCGGTTGAATTCCAGCCGAACCGCCCATGGCCGCTGTTTGCTCATAACGCGCCATGACGGGCTGCGAAACAAACTGCGAGATCGAGGGATCGAGCGGAGGCGCACTCGAGCGCTGAAAGCCCATATTGTCGGCCACGGCTGATTGCGGCATTGCGCCGAGCGTAACGGCGCCACCGGCGGTGGCGGGCACGGCAGGCAAAGCGCCCGGTGCCGGCGTTGCGGCCGGAGGCGGCTCAGCCATCGCGACTTTCGTGTCGGGCGCCGCGCTCGGCGCGGCCGGCGTTGCTGCAGCGGGTGCCGGTGTCGGAGCCGGCGAGGAGGCGTCTGCAACGGCCATCGGTGCCGGAGCGGGCGTCATCGGTTCGCTCGGCGGCGGTGCATTGGCGGCAACGGCCGGCAATGTTCCGGGCATGCTCGCAACCGCTGTCGGAGCTTGCGGCGGCGGCGCCTTTTCCGGCGGCGGTGCGCCGAAATAAGCAGGGCGTTGACGCGGTGTGGCGGGTGCAGGCGCCGTGTCTGTCGAAGCGGTGGCTTGGTTGTTGGTGCTCGTCGGTTGATCGCTTGCAGGCGCCGCTGACGAAGCGGAACCGGATTGGTTGGTGGGGGCCGATGTGTCGGCAACTTGATCCGCCGGCGCGGCATCGGGCGGCGGTGGAGCGGAAGCTTCCGTGCCGCCTCTCAGCGCATCGCCGCTGTATTGCGCGCGCGCTTTATCGGACGCGAGGGAATCGGCAACCTGCTTCTGCTCATCTGCTGTCGAAGCCGGTGCGGGCTTGTTGGGAACATCTGCGAGATCGGGAGTTTGACCATTCTCGGCCGTCGTCTCGTCGGGCGTATTCGATGCCTGCGTATCATCGCCGAACCATGTCGTCGGATCGACCCAGCCCGGCACGCTCGAACAGGCGCTCGAGCCCGCGGCCATGACCAACACAACAGCGACCCGCGCGACAGACTTCGAAAACCCGTCAAGCTTCAACGTCATAAATCAGCCTCCGCCACCGCGCCTCGCGAAGCATCCGCGATCCGCCAGCCACGGTGACCATATACAAGCCCCGCCCCCTTGGGCCAAGTGAAACTACAGGCCAAGAGCCTGATTTTTGCGACATATTCATCCTTAAGATGGGGGGCGACGTACCTTGCGGGCGGGCCGAGGCGGGCGTTATCTAGGCTTCGATATTGCGGATACGAATCATGCAGAAGCCAACCGAACGGTCCAAGGGCAAGGCGCGCGCCTCCCCAAACGCGAAAACCGCCAAGCCTGAGACGAAAGCGGCGAAGGATGCTGCGCTCGCCGGCGAAGCGGACGGCAGCGAAGCCTACAAGGTGGGAGATCCCGGCGAATTCGCCCGCAATATGGTCAAAGTCGGTATTCAATCGCAGCGGCTGCTGTCCGATTTCATGAAACGGCAAGCTTCCAAGTCCGGTAACGAGCCGCGCGACCCGCTCAATATCGGCGGCACCTTCATGGAGCTCTTGCGCGGCATGGTCGCCGACCCCGCCGTGATGATGGAAGCGCAGTTCGAACTCTGGCGGGAGTATATGGGCCTGTGGGAGCGCACCGCGCGACGCATGATGGGGGGAGACGTCGAGCCGATGGTTTCACCCGCTATGGGAGACAAACGCTTCAAGGACAAGGACTGGCAGGAAAATCAGGTTTTCGATTTCATCAAGCAATCCTACCTGCTCACCGCGAACTGGCTGCAGGGGACGGTTGCCAAAGTCGAAAACCTCGATCCCAAATCGCGCAGGAAGATCGAGTTCTACACCAAGCAATTCGCCGATGCGTTTGCGCCGACCAATTTCGTGATGACCAATCCCGAAGTGCTGCGCGCCACTTTGCACAGCAACGGCGAGAACCTGGTCAAAGGTCTTAACAATCTGCTTGAGGATCTCGAGCGCGGCGAAGGCCAGCTTTCGATCCGTCAGTCCGCCGATGCGTTCACCATCGGTGAGAATATCGCTACGGCTCCCGGAAAAGTGGTGTTCCGCAACGACTTGCTGGAGCTTCTTCAGTTCGAACCTACGACCGAGCAAGTCTATGAAAAGCCCCTTCTTATCTTCCCGCCCTGGATCAACAAGTTCTACATCCTCGATTTGAGGCCCGAGAACTCGTTCATCCGCTGGGCGGTGGCACAGGGCTACACGGTGTTTGTGGCCTCCTGGGTCAATCCCGATCGCAAGCTCGCGAAGAAGGGGTTCGAAGATTATATGCGCGAGGGCATTTTTGCGGCACTCGATGCCGTGAAAGCGGCGACCGGCGTCGAGCAGATCAACACCATCGGCTATTGCATCGGCGGCACGCTGTTGTCGGCCACCCTCGCCTATATGGCGGCCAAGGGTGACAAGCGGGTCAATTCGGCAACCTTTTTTGCCGCCCAGGCCGATTTCAGCGAAGCCGGCGATCTCCAGGTCTTCATCGACGACACCCAGCTGGAAGCGCTCGAACAGCAGATGGAGGCGGCCGGCGGCGTGCTGGAAGGCAGCAAGATGGCGACGACCTTCAATATGCTGCGGGCCAACGACCTGATCTGGTCTTTCGTTGTGAGCAATTACCTGCTGGGCAAGGCGCCCGTGCCGTTCGACCTGCTCTACTGGAATTCCGACACGACGCGTATGCCCGAGGCGACGCATCTGTTTTATCTGCGCCAGTTCTACAAGGACAACGCGCTCGCCAAGGGCAAGATGGTCCTGGACAATGTGAAGCTCGACCTGTCGAAAGTGACGGTGCCCACCTATCTGCAATCGGCGAAGGAAGATCACATCGCGCCGTATCGCTCCGTCTACAAGACGACGCATCTGTTCAAGGGACCGATCCGCTTCATCCTTGCGGGCTCGGGCCATATCGCAGGCGTGATCAATCCGCCGTCGGCGCACAAATATCAGTACTGGACCAACGACAAGCTGCCGCCGACCGTCGAAGAATGGCAGGCAGGCGCTGTCGAACATCCGGGTTCGTGGTGGCCCGATTGGGACGCATGGCTGTCGAAGCTGTCGGGTTCGAAAGTACCTGCCCGCAAACCCGGCGACGGCAAGCTCAAGGTCCTCGGTGATGCGCCGGGGACGTATGTGAAGGTGAAGGCGCAGTAGAGCCTGCTTACTTCACTTCGATATGCGCAACCTCCCTGACCGCGCGGCCGCCATGGGCGTCGCCGGGAACGATCAACTGCGGTCCATCCTCCTGATCGAGCGGTTTGCCGTCTTTGGCATAGGCGATGATGACGGATTTGCCTTCGAACTTCGGATCGATCTCGCCGATCGAAAGCGCGACGGCATATTGATCTGCGCCGGACGTGACGAGGATCGTGTGGCGGAGATGCTGTTTCGGGTCTGTATCGACAATCGCGGCGTTGGTCAGGAGCGTCCACAACAGAACGCCGGTATAGGTGCCGGCTTCCTGGCCGCGGCCCGTAACGAAGGACGCGATCACACTTGTCGGCGGCAGCGCCTGCAGGTCGCTTAAAGTCAGGCGCTCAGGCTTCTGCACCTGACCATCTATGGCGATACCTGCGTCAGCGGCGACGCATGTCGCATCGGCCGCGCCCAGAAAGAGCACAAATACCGCAAATGCAATCTGCCGCCACATCATCATCGTCTGGCCCCTATTTCCCGATCATCACATCCGATGCCTTGATCACGGCAATCGCGTGATCGCCGACCTTCAAGCCAAGATCGTCGACCGCCTCATTGGTGATGGATGACGTGACGATCACACCGCTGCCGATATCGACGCGGACATGCGCCGTGGTCTGCCCCTTCCGGACTTCCACAACCACGCCCTTCAGTTGATTGCGCGCGCTCAGTTTCATTCGACACCTCGAAAGATATTAGTTCTTCTTTGTGGGCTCGCGGCGCAGCTTGCGCGACGCTCCCGATTTCGCCAATTCCGACAATGTGCGCAACTCCGCATCGACCGACCGCGTGGCGCGCTCTTCGATCCTGCGATATTGATCGACAACAATGCGCCCGAGTTTGGTCAGCGACGTCCCGCCGCCTTTGACACCGCCCGTTTCGGCGGAGATGACGGGCGCACCCATCGTGGCTTCAATGTCCCGAAGCAGGAGCCACGCTCGGCGATAGCTCATGCCCATCGCGGCCGCGGCACCCCGGATCGAACCTTCGGAATCGACGAGTTCCAGCAGACGCGCCTTGCCCGGGCCGAGCGCGGTCTCGCTCCCCAAATCGATCCGGATGCTCAATCTGGCCATAGGCCGAGATTGCTCCGCGCGAAATTCCCCGTCCAGCCCCAACTTGTTGCGCGCGCCCGATGCGTGATATTTATCGCGATATCACGCCATTTGGGGGAACGCAGCAATGACAGTGTTTCGTAGAGCCAGACTCACCTTCGTTGCCGCGGCGTTCCTTCTTGCGCCTCTGACGGCGCACGCAGCCGATCTCACGGTGTTCGCCGCCGCCTCGCTGACGGATGCCATGCAGGAGGTCGGGAAATCCTGGCAGGCAAAAAGCGGGCATACGGTCGTCTTCTCCTTTGCAGCCTCCAGCGTGCTCGCGCGCCAAATCGAAGCTTCCGGCGGCGCCGATATGTTCCTGTCCGCCGACAGCGACTGGATGAACTATCTCGACACGCGCAACCTGATCGCGCGTGACACGCGCAAGGACCTGCTCGGCAATCATCTCGTGTTGATCTCGCCCGCGGGCGTGCCGGTTTCTCTCGCCATCGCGCCCCATTTCGATCTCGCCGGCGCGCTTGCCGGCGGGCGTCTTTCGATTGCCGATCCCGGCTCGGTGCCCGCCGGCAAATACGGCAAAGCCGCGCTGATCTCGCTGGGCGTTTGGGATTCCGTTTCGGGTCACCTGGCGCCCGCAGAAAATGTGCGCGCCGCGCTTGCCTATGTATCACGCGGAGAAACGCCGCTGGGGATCGTCTACACGACCGATGCACTGTCGGATCACAGCGTGCGCATCGTCGGCACGTTCCCGGAAAATACACACGCGCCGATCGTCTATCCCGTCGCGTTGACGAAGGATGCAAAGCCGCTGGCGAAAAATTTCCTCGCCTATCTGAGCGGTGGCCAGGCGCGCGCGATCTTCGCCAAGGATGGGTTCGTCATTCTGGGCGCAAAATAGACGGCCCGTTCAATCGCTGGTGTGGATGTGGTCCCGAACGATCGGATAGATTTCGGTCTGCCAGCGCTTGCCAGCGAACACGCCGTAATGCCCGACGCTCTTCTGCAGATGATGCGATTTGCGATCCGACGGGATACCTGTGCAGAGCGTATGGGCCGCGAAAGTCTGCCCCGGCGCGCAGATGTCGTCGCGCTCGCCTTCCACCGTCAGGAGCGACGTGCGCTCGATAGCGGCGGGCTCGATGCGCGCGCCCCGCCATTTGAAAATGCCGCGCGCGAGGTGATGTTCCTGGAACACCCGCTCAACCGTCTCGAGATAGAACTCCGCCGGCAGGTCCAGCACCGCGAAATACTCGTCGTAGAAATCACGCACCGCTTCGGCGCTGTCCGCCTCGCCGCGCATGATATGCTCCATTAGGTCCAGATGCGCGCGCAGATGGCGCGACGGATTCATCGAGAGAAAGGCGGTGAGTTGCAGGAAGCCCGGATAGACGCGCCGATGCGCGCCCTTGAACTGGTGCGGCACGGTTGTGATCAGGTTGCGCTCGAACCACTCGAGCGGGTTCGCATTGGCGAGCCTGTTCACTTGCGTGGGTGCGACGCGCGTATCGACCGGACCCGCCATCAATGTCAGGCTGCGCGGGCACGCGGGATTGCCCGACTGGGCCATGACGGACATGGCCGCGAGCAGCGCATTGCAGGGCTGGCACACACCCAGCACGTGCGCGCCCTCGCCCATCTTGCCCAGAAAGCGGATGATGTGTTCGATATATTCGTCGAGCCCGAAACCCCCGGCGCTGCGCGGCACGTCGCGCGCGTTCTTCCAGTCGGTCACAAACACGTCGAACTCCGGCAGCATCGTGTGCACGGTGTCGCGCAACAATGTCACGAAATGGCCGGCCATCGGCGCCACGATCAGCACGCGCGGCTGCGGGCCGGCATCATGCTTGCGGAAATGGAGCAGCGTTCCGAACGGCGTGGAGTCGGCAATCGTCTCGTCGACTGCGGCGTCGCCCAGCCCGAAATCGGGCCGCTCATGGGTCAACCTTGCCCGTGCGACCGCTTCGGCTCCGGCCGAGAACGTTCGCAACAGCAGGTTCCCGAACGGCATCGCCATGGGCTTCTGCAGCGCAAAGGCCGTCAGATCGGCAGCTCTGCGCCAGGGTGCAAAGAAATCGTTGGTGGTCTGATACGCCTGATACAGCATGCGCCCCCCGCGGCTGGAATCGAGCCGGACGGCGACGCTAATGCATTAAATGCTGCGACGCGAAAGGAATTTTCGCCGCGCAACTAAAGATATCTCCGTACACGAAACAATCTTGCGCAATTAGTCTTTCACCGCCGCCAGCAACAACCTGACAAACTCTGCCTTCTGCGCATCGTCGATCCAGCGCACGACCGCGACGATGTCGTGCTGGTAGTCGATATAAACGATGTTATCGCCGTTGCCGATGAAGGCGACCATGTCGGCGCGCGCGGCGGGGAACAGTTTCTGGTCCGTGTTGAGGAACCAGTTCATGTAGCCATATTGCGGATTTGATCCCGTCGGCGTGCGCGACAATGCGATCCATTTGGGCGAGAGGATTTGCGCGTCGCCCCATTTTCCGAGATTCAGGCCCAGCAATCCCATGCGCGCGAGATCGCGCGCCGAGATGAACATGCCGCCGCCCCAATGGCCGCCGCCCGGCACGACCTGGATACGCTTGCCGTCGATGGCGATCCAGGAATTGTCATAACCTTCCCAGTGCCACGCATTCGAAGCGCCGATGGGGTCCATCACATATTGCTTGAGTACGTCCGGCAGCGGACGCTTCCACAGATAGGTGAGCGCAAGCGACAGCGCGTTGACACGCACATCGGAATATTTCCATTGCTGACCCACGGGCGGCGGACCAGCTGCGAGTTCCGTCCAGGGCTCCGCTCCCGGACGATCCGCCCACCAGGGCTTGCCCCACATCGTGCCGACCCAGCCGCTCGTCTGGCGCAGCATCTCGTCCCAGGTGATGGGTTGGTTGTGCGGCAGCACAAAATCGGGCGTGGGCTGCACGTAATCGATCACACGGTCATCGATGCTTTTGACCATACCCTTGTCGAACGCAACACCGGCGACCGCCGAGAGAAACGTTTTCGTCACCGAATTGGTGATGTCGACCGCATGCGTGTTGCCCCATTCGGCGACGATATAACCATGGCGGATGACGATGCCGTTTGCCGGCGCGCGCGGCGCGAGCGGGCCGATGGGACCGGAGAACGGTTCCTTCGCAAATTGCAGCGGAATGGAGATACGCAGATCGCGGATATCGGCGACCTTTGCGAGCTCGGGCGGAAACTTGGGTTCGTTGGCGATCGCGAAATCGATGGCCGCTTTGAGTTTGTCTGCATCGAAACCCTCTTGCAGAGGCTTGTGCGTCGCCCATGCATCGCCCGGCGCAGGGAGATAATCGGCAGCGTGAGCGAAGGACGACGCCAATATCGCTGCAGCGAGGATCAGGCAGAACTTCCGCATCATTTTTCCAACTTCCGCATTGCCGCTGCCACCGCCATGCTCGCAGCATCACCGCGCGCTTCGAGACCTGCGATCACACCCGCGAAATCTTCCGATTTTTTGTCCTGCGACAGCTTGAATTTGCCTTCGAGCCGCTCGAACGACAGCGAGAAGCCTACTATGCCGTTCAACAGCGCTTCGGCGCGCTCCGGCGGCACCTTGTCGATCAGCCACGGCTGCTTCGGAAGAAGTTTCGCTTCTTCCTGCGCCGAGAGATCGACGACCAACTGGCGCAACTCCCGGCGCGATGTGCGGTGCACGACGCCCTCGCCTTCCACCGCGATGTAATTCCAGGTCGGCACCGTTACGAGGTTCTTGTACCAATCGGGCGAGACATAAGCGTCGGGGCCGGCTGTGCTGATCCAGACGCGTGCGCCATCTTCGAGTTTCGCCAGCCCATTGCCGATCGCGAGATGGTAGCGGATGCCGCCGCGCGCGCCGTTCGACGCATCGAGAATGACCGGTGCGTATGCGAAGGTCACCGCGCCGTCGACGATGGCGGCTATTGTCGCGAAGACACGCTGCCGGATCACATCATGAAGAACCGGAATGTCGTCTACTGCAAATGCGCCGGGCCGATACATCGCTGCATAGGGGGGCATCACGCGAGACCGGCGGTCTCGGAAAGCCCCAGCATGATATTGAGATTCTGCACGGCTGCGCCGCTCGCGCCCTTGCCGAGATTGTCGAGCACGGCCACAAGCCGCGCCTGACCGAATTTGTCGTTGCCGAACACGTAAAGCTTCATGCCGTTCGTGTTCTTCAGCATCTCCGCATCGAGAGACTTGAGAACGATGCTGTCAGCCAACGCTGCGACTTCGATCAGCTTCTCGCCGCGATAGGCATCTTCGATCGCCTGATGGGCCGCCGCGGCTGTCGGCTGTCCCGGCAACGCCCAGAGTTGCAACGGCACTTCGACGATCATGCCGCGATAGAATCGCCCGACATTCGGCGCAAAGACCGGCGGATGTTTGAGACCGGAGTGAATCTGCATCTCCGGCGTATGTTTGTGGGCCAGCGAGAGCGCATAGGTCCGCACCACGGTGTCAATATAGGCGGGCGACGTCTTGTTCTCGAATTCCTCGATCATCGCCTTGCCGCCGCCGGAATAACCGGACACGGCATTGGTCGTGAGAGGAAAATCGGCCGGGATCATCCCGGCCCGCACCAGCGGCCGAACCAGCGCCAGGAACCCGGTCGGATAGCAGCCCGGATTGGCCACGAAGCGGGCAGCCGCGATCTTTGCCCGCCGGCCGGTCTCAAGCTCCGGAAAGCCATAGGCCCAGCCCTGGGCCACGCGATGCGCCGTCGAGGCATCAATCACCCGCACGTTGGGATTCTCGATCAGCGTCACCGCTTCCCGCGCCGCTTCGTCCGGCAGGCAGAGGATGACGATATCGGCTTCGTTCAGCGCTGCAGAGCGCGCCTTGGCGTCCTTCCGGTCGCGATCTGCCAGTTGCACGACCTCAAGGTCCGCCCGAGCGGCTAGCCTCTCGCGAATCTCCAGGCCGGTCGTTCCGGCGGCACCGTCAATGAACACGCGTGCGGTCATGGGCCGTCATTACCCCATCGCGGCAAGCGATGCCACATTCTCGGTAAACCGTTTGGCTCCGAAAACCGCCTTGCTTCGAAAGCCGTCTGGGCCGTCCGGCAGCCGATCACACCAACCGGGCGAGGGGGCACATTTGCGCTGGGGCGCCTTCGATATTCTGCTATAAATCGTATGGATAAGATTCTTTGCAGCTTTTTCAGACAGGAGCCTTTCGATGAATTGCCCGAAATGCGGTGCGCCCAACGCGGCCGGTGCCACGGTCTGTTCAAGTTGCGGTGCTGCGATGTCGGCGGGAGCCGGGACGAGCGGCCCTCACGTTCCCGAATTCGCAAAGGACATCATCACTCCGGGACTTATTGCGCGAGTGAAAAATATCCTTCTTACGCCGGCGACGGAATGGCCCGTGATAGACGCGGAGGCCTCCTCGCCCCGGGCGATTTATATGCAGTATGTCGCTCCGCTCGCAGCCATCGGCGCGATTGCCGGCTTCATCGGCAATTCTCTCGTCGGGCACAGCTACGGTTTCCTTGCGGTTTATCGCACACCGATCGTTTCCGGCTTGGTGGGGGCTGTCGTCGGCTATGCACTCGCGTTTGTCGGCATTTTCATCGTTGCGTTGATCGTGGACGCTCTTGCTCCGACGTTCGGCGGTCAGAAAGACTCGCTAAAGGCATTGAAGGTCGCGGCTTACAGCGCCACTCCCGGATGGGTCGCAGGCATATTACTGATCCTGCCGTCGCTTGCGCTTATTGTTGGTCTGGCGGGCCTGTACGGAATTTATCTTCTCTATCTTGGCCTGCCCGTTCTGATGCGCTGTCCAAAAGACAAGGCCGTCGTCTATACGGTCGTGACTTTCCTTTGCATGATTGTGGTGTACATCGTGATCGGCGCAATCACAGCTGCCGTGATTGGGATGGGAACCATTGGGGTTATGCAGTAAGACAAGGCCGGCACCCGAAAACCAGGCATTTGGGCAATCTTGTCCAGCCGGCCGTTCGCGCTCTTTGTTGATGCGAATAAGCGTAGGCCATCCGAAGTGCTGACGATCGGCGATCCGGCGCCTTGGTTCGATGCGCGTTCGCCCACCCGGCTCGATTTTCATTTGAGTCAGGCGGCCGGCCGCTATGTCGTTCTGTGTTTCTTCGGATCGGCCGAGCGCGACGGGGTCCGCGAGATGCTGGACGAACTGCGCGCGCAGGACCGGCTGTTCGACGACGGATTTGCGAGCTTTTTTGCCGTCAGTTGCGATGCAAATGACGAGATCCGGCAGCGCATTACGGAACGGCTGCCGGGATTTCATATTTTCTGGGACCCGGAAGCCAAGGTTCCCGCGCTTTACGGCCTGACCGGCGAGGAAAACGGTCACAGGCTGATGCGCTGCATCACCTATGTACTCGACGCCAATCTGCGCGTCTTGGCGGCCCTGCCATTGTCGGATACGAAGACGCATGCACGCACGGTCGCGGAAGCCGTATCCGCCCTGCCGCCGCATCCGCCATCCGGTCCTGCAGGCATTCCCGCACCGGTGCTGATCGTGCCGCGCGTGTTCGAGCCGGAATTCTGCAGGCTTCTCATCGAGAAATACGAAACCGGCGAGAGCACCGATAGCGGTTTCATGGCAACGGACCCCGCGACGGGCCGGACAGTTTTCAAGCTCGATCACAGCTTCAAAAAACGCCGGGATGCACCCCTTGAAGACGAGAGCCTGCGGCGGCAGATCGATGCGCGCCTCAGCCGCAGGTTGTTGCCGGAGGTTCGAAAGACGTTCCAGTTCCCGGCCACGCGCATCGAGCGCTATATCGTGGCGCGCTACGATGCGCAGGAAGGCGGCTATTTCCGCCCCCATCGCGACAACACCACGAAGGGCACGATGCACCGCCGCTTCGCGGTCACGATCAACTTGAATGCGGAAGATTACGAAGGCGGCGATCTGCGCTTTCCGGAATTCGACCGGCGGACCTATCGCGCGCCAACGGGCGGCGCCGTCGTGTTTTCATGCTCGTTGTTGCACGAGGCCACGCCCATGACGAAGGGGACGCGATACGCGTTCCTCCCGTTTCTCTATGACGATACGGCCGCAGCCATCCGCGAAGCAAATTTGAAATTCCTGGAACGGCCGGCCGAATAGCGCGCACAAAAAACGCCGGGCAGGAATGACCTGCCCGGCGTTCTATTTGTAACTCGCAGTCGATTACGGATTCGACATCGTCTGCGGCGTGCCGGCAGGTGTCGCCGTCGGCTTGCCGATCAATGTTGTGACGACCGGCGTACCCACGCCAACCGACAGGCTATAGGTGCTGTTCAGGTCGGTCTGCACGAGCCCGTTAAAGCCGGGGATGTTCGTGTGGAACGCCGTCGCGCCGCCATTAGCCTGTGCTTTGGCCATATGATAGAGCATCGGGTTGAGATTGCCCTGGCGCCCGAATTTCCCGACCATAATCCCCACCACCGAAGCGAACTCCGGCGAAGAGACGCTGGTCCCGATCAACCCGTAAAAGTCAGCGGGATTATCGGACGTTGCGCCGATGGATACCCACACGAAACTACGCTGGTTGTTGCCGGCGCCGTCATCGGCACGGTTGTTGCCGTTGCAGACGTTGGGCGTGGGATGATAGTCCGTGGCGCCGAAGGGACAACCGCCGACCTGCATGCCGACGTCCGGCACCGCACGTCCGCCGGTGGATCCGGTGGTCACGAGGGACTGCCAGCTGGGCGCATTGAATATTTCGCTGTAACCGCCGCCCGCACCCCACCAGCCATTCGAAAGACCGTAATCGCCCGGCCACTGATCGGCCCAAGCATTTTCGCCGGCGTAGGAAGAAGTTAGCGAACCCTCAACATAATTCGTAACCAGATTTGTTCCGCCGACTGCGGTGACGTTCGGATCGTTCGCAGGAGTCGAAACGCCGGCTACGTATTTCGCAGGACCGCCGCCAGTGAAAGTGTCCAGGTTGGGGCAAATCTTGCCGGCGGAATCGCCGGAGCTTGCAAGGAACGTAATGCCCTCGGAGTTGCCCTGCAGGAACAGTTCGTGCTGGGCCTTGAGCACACCGGTGTAATCAGTGCCGAAGTTGTACCTCTTCGTATAGAACAATTCGCATTCACCGAATGACATGCTGACGACATCGGTGAAATTGTATTCGTCGACGTCGATATAGCCGGCATTGATGTTGCCGTCCGACAGGTCGGGAATGTCGACCAGCACGACGTTGGCGCCCGGCGCGCCGCCGATTTCCATCTGGGTGTCGAGAGACGCCTCTGCCGAAGCGCCACCGCCGAACCCTGCGCCGCCATTCACGTAGAACCGGCCCGCGAGGGTCGGGTCAGCAGTGCCGGTGACCGTCGACCAGTTTTCAAAATCGAACATGTTCTGGATGTCGGTGTCGAGCACATCGCTAGACATCAGCGCGGCGATGGTGGCGCCGGTGCCGTTCATCGGCGTCGGAGTACCGTGGACCCTCCAGGTCGCATTGTTGGCCGGATAGGTATAGGCCTGTTTCATATCGTCGAAGAAGTATCCGCCTGTGGCGCTGTAACGATTGAGCGGCGACGACGGGGCCGTGTTGGAGGCGTAGCCCTGCGCGGTTTTCCCGGCGTTGTCGGCGTTACGCGTCTTGCCGGAAAGCGGCTTTCCGACATTGATCTTTGTCGAGAATACCTTTGCGACATGCGGCGAGAAGCTGAAGATCTGCGCGCCGACGCTGGAAAGTTGCGAAGGGAACGTGAACGAGTCGTTGGTGACGATATGCGTCGTGCCGGCGTCCGCTTTGGCCGTCATCAGGTGCACGCCGAAATTCTTCGAAACCTGGTCTGTCGTTCCCGTCACCCGGACGCTGCGCGTGTCAATTTTAACGGTGAAACCGCGCGAGGTGAGGTAGGAGGCGACGTTGGCAAGGGCAGCCTTGCTGGGGCCAAACTGCGCGCCGAACTGAGCCGGTGTCAGCCACTTGTGATATTGCGAAGAGGTCGGATCGCTCTGCGCGTTCACCAAAGCCTCAAGCGCATTCACATTGCGCAGCGGCAACATGACATCGAAGTGCACCTGGACGCCGGACTGCGCCGCGCCGACCATCGTCAAATTGCCGATCCGTTCGGCATTTGCCGATGTTGTGGCCGCCATCAAGCAACCAACCATCGCAGCGCCGTACAGCGCTGTCCTCAACTTATTCTGCATGTGGTTCCCCTGATTTGTTCCCCAGCCAACGCTGGATCGCAAAGTTTATAGACCATTAATGACTGGGGTGGAAGCCATGTCATGATCTTTTAAACGCCCGTCCATCGTGCTCGTTTGGCGACAACCGTCTGATTTCAAACGATACTTTAACCTAAGAGGGTTAATCGCGCTCGCGTCCGGTGCTACCGAACGATCTCGACCAGCAGGACCCACGCGTTCATGGCCCCGGCGATCAGACAAAGGATGACGCCGGGCGGCAGCCGATAGAGGTCGACCGGCCTCCAAACGAAAACGGCGGCCAGGTTTCCCGGGCCGCCGTTTCGAAAAGCGATTGAAATTCGTATCAGCGCTTCGAGAACTGGAAGCTCCGGCGCGCTTTCGGGCGACCGTACTTCTTGCGCTCGACGACACGGCTGTCGCGGGTGAGGAAGCCGCCGGTCTTCAGCGTTGGCCTGAGAGCAGGCTCATAAGAGATCAGCGCCTTCGAGATGCCGTGGCGCACGGCGCCTGCCTGTCCGGACAATCCGCCGCCTACGACTGTGCAGATCACGTCGAACTGGCCATCGCGGTTGGCCGCGATAAGAGGCTGGCGCAGGATCATGCGCAACACCGGCCGCGCGAAATAGATTTTCTCTTCCTTGCCGTTGACCGTGATGCGGCCACGGCCCGGCTTGATCCACACGCGCGCAATGGCGTTCTTCCGTTTGCCGGTCGCATAGGCGCGGCCCTTGGAGTCGCGATTGGATTTCGGCTGCTCGCCGGGCTCGTTCTTCTCCGGCACCTTCGCCTTGATAAGCGTCGTTTTCAGCTCGCCGAAGCTTTTGACTTCTTCCGCCATGATCAGGCCGCCTTCGTCATGCGATAATTCGTGTTCTTGGGGTTCAGTGCGGCGACGTCGAACTTCGCCGGTTGCTGTGCCTCATGCGGATGTTCCGCTCCGGCATAGACCCGCAAATGCGACAGCTGCTTGCGGCCCAGCGGCCCGCGCGGCAGCATGCGCTGCACGGCCTTCTCCACGATCCGCTCCGGGAACTTGCCTGCCAGGATCGCGCCGGCCGTGCGTTCCTTGACGCCGCCGATGTAGCCCGTGTGGTGGTAGTAGATTTTCTTCTTCAGCTTATCGCCCGTGAGCAGCACCTTAGCCGCGTTCACGACGATTACGAAGTCGCCGCCATCCATATGGGGTGTATAATCGGGCTTATGCTTGCCCCTGAGGCGCATCGCGATCAGCGAAGCAAGCCGGCCGACCACGAGCCCTTCGGCGTCGATAATGACCCACTTCTTGTCGATCTCGGACGCTTTGGCCGAGTAGGTTTTCATATCCCAAGCTCCGGGAGAATTTCGATCAGGCGCGGCGTTTACGGGGATGGGGTGCTTGTGTCAAGCGGAAAGGCCCTGTTTTGCTGATAATTTCGTTGGCGGTATTAAAATACCACATACTCTAGGGGTCCAATGGACGATTTGAAGCCACAGCACTAGCCTTGAGCCACGGGGTGTAATGAGTCGTTGACAAGGGCAAAGACCCAAGCGGAATGCGCTTGTTCCCGTATGCCCTTTCTTTCGGAAACATTCGAAAACGGAGGCATTCATGGGCTTCGGGACAGCAGTCGCAACCTGTTTCAGGAAATATGCGACCTTTCAGGGACGAGCGCGCCGCTCGGAATATTGGTTCTTTGTGCTCTTTAGTTTTATCGTCGGATTCGTTCTCGGGTTTTTCATGGGTGTGTTTCAAGGCGCCACAGGGGGCCACGCGCCGCCCAACCCTGTCTTCGGGCTGCTACCCCTTGCGTATATCGTTGCAACACTCCTTCCGAGCCTCGCGGTAGCAGTCCGACGACTGCACGATACCGACCATTCGGGTTGGTGGTACTTCATCGCTTTTGTCCCGATTGTCGGGGCCATCCTTCTACTCGTCTGGTTCTGCTCGAAGGGTACCAACGGCCCGAACCGCTACGGCACCGACCCAACGGCAGGGGGCGTCGCCGCGGTGTTCACTTAGCGAAATTCCAGCGTACATCGGACGGGATGCCAATCGCCGAACAACAGGATAAACTCGTCCGATGCCTGCTGAACCCCTCGTACTCTCCGAGCGCACCGGCGCGATCCTCCGGCTCATGCTCAATCGCCCCGGCGCACGCAACGCGTTGAGCGAGGGGCTGATGGCAGCGCTGCAGGACGCGCTTGACGAGGCGGCGCAGGACAACGCCCTGCGGGTTATTGTGCTTAGCGCTGACGGCCCTGCGTTCTCCTCGGGGCACGACCTCAAGGAAATGACCGCGCGCCGCAAGGATGCCGATGGCGGCAACGCCGCCTTCGCCGCTCTCTTCGCGCAATGCTCAAAGCTCATGCAGACGATTCTGCGCCATCCGCGGCCCGTCATCGCCCAGGTGCAGGGCATCGCCACGGCGGCCGGCTGCCAACTGGTGGCGAGTTGCGACCTCGCGGTCGCCTCGACGGCCGCGCGTTTCGCGACGCCGGGCGTGAACATCGGTCTCTTCTGCTCGACACCAATGGTGGCGCTGTCGCGCAATGTTTCGCGCAAGGCCGCGATGGAGATGCTGCTCACCGGCGAGATGGTTTCGGCCGAGGACGCACAGCGCATTGGCCTGATCAATCGGGTCGTGGCGCCGATCGAACTTTCCGCAGCCACGACAAAGCTTGCCGAACTGATCGCCTCGAAGCCGTCCAAAACCGTCAAGATCGGCAAGGAAGCGTTTTATCGCCAACTCGAAATGGGCTTGTCCGAAGCTTACGACTATGCGAGCCAAGTGATGACGACGAACATGCTCGCGGCCGAAGCCGAAGAGGGCATCGGCGCATTCGTCGAAAAACGCGAACCAAAATGGCCGGACTGATATCCTGATCCCATGCCCCAATATTCCGACGATCTGATCAAAAGCATCCTGCGCTCGACCAAAACCATCGCAATGGTGGGGGCCAGCGGCAACGACATGCGCCCGTCCTATTTCGCGATGATGTATCTGCTCGCGAAGGGATATGTGATCCACCCCATCAATCCGGGAATGGCCGGCAAACAGATTCAGGGTCAGACCGTTTACGGTTCGCTGAAGGATGTGCCCGCCCCGGTCGACATGGTCGATATCTTCCGCGCGTCGGATGCGGCGCCCGGCATCGTACGCGAAGCGCTGGCGGAGAAAGACCGGCTCGGCATCAAGACGATCTGGATGCAGCTTGGCATCGTCAACGAAGAAGCGGCCACCATGGCGCGCGAAGCGGGTCTCACCGTCATCATGGATCGCTGCCCCAAGATCGAATATGGCCGGCTTTCTGGCGAAATCGGCTGGATGGGCATCAACCGCCGCGTCATCGACAACCGCAAACCGCTCCTGTTTTCCAAGGGCGGAAACCTGAAGCGCGTCTGACCATGCTCAAGGTCTGGGGACGCCGCAATTCCATCAATGTGCAGAAGGTCATGTGGGCGGTCGGCGAGCTCGGACTCGCGCACGAACACATCGATGCGGGCGGATCGTTCGGCGGCCTCGATACCGACGAGTTCGGCACGATGAACCCCAATCGTCGCGTGCCCGTGATCGATGATGATGGAATCGTCGTGTGGGAATCGCATGCGATCGTGCGTTATCTCGCCGCGAAATACGGTGCAGGCGCGCTGTGGCCCGAGGACGCCGGCGCCCGCGCACGCTCCGATTTGTGGACGGATTGGGTGCTTGCCGATCTGCAGCCGGCATTTATCGGGTTGTTCTGGAATCTCTATCGCACGCCGGAGGAGCAACGGAACTGGAACCTGATCCGCCAGGGCATCGCCCGTAGCGCGATCCTGTTTCAGTTGCTGGACCGCCACCTCAGCGAGCATGCTTTCATCGCAGGCGATGTGTTGACGATGGGCGATATTCCAGCGGGGACGCAGCTTTATCGCTATTTCGAACTCGAAATCGACCGGCCTTCCCTGCCGAATGTCGAAGCGTGGTATGCGAGGCTTCAGGAACGCGAGCCTTATCGTACGCATGTCATGGTTTCGTTCGAGGATCTCAAGGGCCGTCGTACTTTCTAATCTTGGAGACGAACAATGGCTGACTATGGTTTCAACACGCTGAGTGTGCATGCCGGCGCGCAACCGGACCCCGCAACGGGGGCGCGGGCCACACCGATCTATCAGACGACGGCGTTCGTGTTCGAGGATGCCGATCACGCGGCAGCCCTGTTCAATCTCCAGGTCTTTGGCAACATCTATTCGCGTATCATGAACCCGACCAATGCCGTGCTCGAAGAGCGCATCGCGGCACTCGAAGGTGGACGCGCGGGGCTCGCTGTGGCTTCCGGACATGCTGCCCAGCTCATCGCGCTTCACACCCTGATGGAACCGGGCGACGAAATCGTTTCCGCGCGCCAGCTCTATGGCGGCTCGATCAACCAGTTCAGCCAGGCGTTTGCGAAATTCGATTGGCATGTGAAATTCGCCGACGCGACGAAGCCGGACACGTTCCGCGCGGCGGTAACGCCGAAGACGAAAGCGATCTTCATCGAAAGCATCGCCAATCCCGGCGGCATCGTCACCGATATCGAAGCGATTGCGGGCGTCGCACGAGAAGCGGGCGTGCCCTTGATCGTCGACAACACGCTGGCCTCGCCCTACCTGATCCGTCCGCTCGAATGGGGCGCGGATATCGTCGTGCACTCGGCCACCAAGTTCATCGGCGGCCACGGCACGGCGATCGGCGGCGTCATCGTCGACGGCGGGAAGTTCGATTGGGGCAACAATCCGCGCTTCGCGGC
>PLJH01000124.1 GCA_003139615.1 Alphaproteobacteria bacterium | reverse complement strand
GTCCACCCCATCTCCGTGGTGAACCTCCGTGGTGAACCTTTTTTTCCCGCGTCTCCGCGGTTCCGCGTGCAATCCTTCACTCGCCTTGCCCGATCACATGCGACACCGCTTCGGAATCCGAGGCGAGTGCGGCACCGCCGATCAGAATCCCGGGTGGCAAAATGTCGTCGGCCGAGTGGTGCGCCGCACGCGCGCGGTCGATCTTTTCGCGCAAGCGCTGCTGTTTCGCCTCGTCGAGCTTGTAGCCGAGCATGATCGAGAGCGTGATCGCCGCCAAGGCGATCGGCAGAAGGATATTGAAGAGCCGCATGTGCTCGATCGCAGCGGGCGCATTCACGTGCAGCGGATTGAATCCCATCCAGACCAGGATCGGGAATGTGATCCCAACGGCCGCGCCGATGCCGAATTTGCTCGTCAATGACAGGAAGGAATACATGAGCCCTGCCCGCTCGGCGCCGTGCTCGGCCGTATCGGCGTCGGCGATGTCCGCCATCATGGCCCGGAGGAGAAAGGCCGGCGCGCCGTAGCTCACGCCCGTCAAAACGAACGCGCCGACGGCCTCGATGAGATTCCCCGGTGCGACCAGAAACAACAATGGCCCTGCGGCGATCCCGTACATGTAGCACCAGACGAGCGCGCGATGTTTGCCGACCTTCCGCGCCAGCGCGATCCAGGCCGGGATGAAAACAACGCCGGACAGGAAATAGATGAGAAGCAGCGTACCCGCCCATTTCGGCTGGCCGAGCGCAAGCCGCGCAAAGAAAAAGAACATGGCGCCGCGCGCGCCCTGATTGAGAGACTCGATAAGGTCGACCGCCATCACGCGCCGGATCGCGTCGTCCTTCAGCAGGAATCTCAAGGTGGGCAGGAACGGCGCATGCGTTTTGAGCGTCACGGGCGGCTCGGGAACGATGCTCAGGCAGAGCGCGACCGACGGCGCCAGAAACGCGATGGCGAAGATCGCCATCGACATCACCTGCACGGCCTCGCTTGCCTTGCCGTGTTCCAGGATAGCGGGAACGATCAGAACGCCGATGAATCCCACGAGAGTGGAGACCTGCACCCAGCCATAGATCCGGCTGCGCTCGTGATAATCGGGCGACAATTCCGCGCCCCAGGACAGATGCGGGATCACCGTCATCGACCAGCCGAGATACATCACGAACAGCCAGAGGCAGAGATAAGGCACGCCCACATGCCCGCCCGGAACGAACACCATCCAGATGCCCAGTGCGAGGATCGGCGCGCCGAGGAGGATCATTGGCTTTCGCCGGCCGAAGGGCGTGCGCCAGCGATCGCTCCAATAACCGGTGATGGGATCGATCGCGACGTCGAAGATGCGCATGACGCTGAAGATCACGCCGGTAACGGTCAGGCTCAGTCCGATCTCCTTCGACGCATAATATTGCGGCAGGTGGACGACGATGGGCATGCCCAGCGCTGCCAGCGGGAGAGCGAGCAGCACATAGGAAGAAATGCGCACGATGCTGAGGCGGTCCTGCGCATTCGGAGCGTCGTTCGCGACGCGATCGGGGCGGAGCATGGTCGCGCCTCAGGCGGCGCGCATGCGTTCGCAGATGGGGCGCTCTTCGTCGATGAGCGCCTTGAACGACGGCCGCGCATGGATCGCAGCGACATAGCGCGCAAGGTTGGGCCAGCGCTTGGCATCGACCGTTTCGCCCGCATGTTCGAAATTGACGAACATCGAGCCCATCGAAACATCGGCGATGGAAAACATGTCGCCGACGAAGACGTGCTTCGTACCGATTTCCTTTTCAAGAAAATCGAAGATCGGCGGGATCTTGTCCCTGAGTACGGCCGCCACGGCCGCTTCGTCGGGCTGCTGGCGCAGCATTTTCTTGACGATACGTTCGAAGAACACGCCGGGCCCCAATGTCTGCGCAAGCAGCGTGTCGGCATATTCTTCATAGAAGATCGCGCGCGCGCGTGGAAACGGCTCGCTCGGATAAAGCGCCGGCTTGGGGAATTTGTGTTCGAGGTAGTCGGCGATCGCGGAGGAATCCGGAAGCGTGTTCGGCTCCGGCAGGTCGGTGTCCCGCAACACGGGAATGCGCTTCAACGGACTGATCGCGAGGAATTCCGGCGGCGGCGAAAACGGGCTGACCTGTTCGAGCTTGTAGTCCTGCCCCTTTTCGGCCAGCACAACACGCACCTTGCGCACGAAAGGCGAAACATTCGCACCATAGACGATCAACGCCATCGGAAGTCCTCCCATATGATTATTTTGCGGGAAGACTAGCCCAGGGCTGACAGCTTGTCAGCGGGCAATTGGCGGTTCGGATTGACAAAGCGCAAATGTGACCGCACCGTCTCGCACCAACCCTCAGACGACGAGGCGTTTCATGAAGGCTTCAGCGACCTGACCGATCGAGCGCGTGCGACAGCACCGCTCGTCCGACAATCCACAATGCGCGACGCGCGAGCGGCGGATATTTGTCCGCGCTGCAGCGATGTCGCGCCCGGTCCGGAGACCACAATGAAATTCAATCACATCGGCATTCCCACGAAAGACTCCTTCGCGGGAGAGATTCCGCTGCCGCGCCTGAAAATCACGGTCAGCGATCACAAGAACAACCCGTTCGGCATTCAATGGCAGCGCTATTGGGACGATGCGCCCTATCCCGAACTGGTGAAGACGGTGGCCCATGTCGCGTTCGAAGTCGACGACCTCGAAGCCGCGATCGCGGACCACAAAATCCTCATCGCACCCAACAGCCCGAGCCGCGGCGTCCTCGTCGCCTTCATCGAAGTGAACGGCGCGCCGGTCGAACTGATGCAGGTCGACAGAGTCCTGCGGCCGGACGTTTAGAACGAGCGAGATATCCGGGCGCGGGGAATCCGTGCCCGGATTTTTTTGCAAATAGAGCGAGAACACACCCCTCTCTCCATTGCCGGGCTTGACCCGGCAACCCAGTCGGCGAGCGTCTGCGAGCCGAATTATGGTGGCGCAACTCGCGAGATGTCATTCGCCGCGCGGACGCGTGGCGGCTGGGTGACCGGCTCGGAGGCCGGTCATGGTGAGGTTTTTTGGTTCAATCAAATTCACGACCGAGCAGACGTAAATTATCTCACGCCGGCGCTTCAACTTTCAGTTTCGGCTTACGTTCCGGCGGCAAGTGGTCGTACAGATCGGCAATCATATCGCTTTTGAGCGATTTGTGTTTCGAATCGCTCCACAGGTTCCGCCATTGCAGCGGATCGTTTTTCAGATCGTAGAGTTCGCCTTCCGAGCCGTCATAGCGCACCTTGCAGGTGATGGCGGCGAATTGCGGCCAGGTTTCTTCCAACCCGTTTGGTGTCGAGGTCGACGGCTCGTAGCGCGTGAGCATGAAACCGTCGCGATAGATCGAACGCAGGTGGAAGCCGTAGCCGGGGAATTGGCTGTCCCATTCGCAGATCGCGCGCTGGCGCGTGCCGTCTTCCGAAGTCGGCAGCACCTTGCCCTGCATCCATTCCGCGGGCTCGACACCGGCAATGGCGCAGAAGGCGGGCGCGAGATCGACCTGCTCGACCGGCTGCGCGACGGCGGCCGGCGCGACCTTCGCGTTCGGCGCGGGCCGCCAGATGAAGGGAAGCCGCATCAATGCATCGACATGGAACGGGCCCTTGTAGACGAACCCGAAATCGCCCTGTAGTTCGCCGTGATCCGTCGTGAAGATCACGTCAGTGTCGGCATCCCAGCCTTTCGCCTTCACTTTCGCCATCACGCGGCCCACCGCCTCATCGATCAGCTCGTTCATCACATGAACCTTGGCGTTGATCTCGCGGATGTTGTCGTGGCTGAGCATCTGCGGCGTGAAGTTCATCGGGCCGCCTTCGATATTGGCGAAGGTGCCGTCGTAATAGGCGAGCCAGTGCGCGGGCTTCTGCGCCAGCACCTCACGGATTTTTTCCGGCGGGCCGGGATAGCCTTCCGGCAGCGGCAGGTCGCGCCAGTCGCAGCGTTTGTTTTCGGATGCCGGCGGATCCCAGGGATGATGCGGATCGGGAAAGCTGAGCCACAGGAACCAGTCTTCATCGGAATCGAGCTTGTTCAGCCATTCGACCGCGAGATCGGCCAGCCAGTCGGTGTGATAGAACGCGCGCGGCACGGGATTGTTCATCGTCTCCGGCGCGCCGGTGTCGCCGCCGGGCGACGCATTCAGAAGCGGCGCGGAGGTATTGAAACATTCCGGATGGTTCTTCTGCATCCAGCGGCCGTAATGGCCGGCGGGGTTGCCGCGAAAGCTCGTGATGTGCATCGCGTGGATCGCATAATCGAAGCCGCGCCACGGCCCGAAATCGCCTTCCATCTGGCGGCGGTTCTCGCGCCATTTGCCGGCCATGTCGAAGCCCGGCTCGAAATGCGCCTTGCCGATCAGCGCGGTTTTGTAGCCGGCCTTGTCCTTCAGATATTGCGCCACGCTGGGCGCGCTTTCCGGCAGCGGCACGCCATTCGCGAACACGCCATGGGTGCGCACATATTGCCCCGTGAGCATCGTTGAGCGCGCGGGCATGCAGACGGTGTTCTGGTTGTAGGCGCGCGCATAATTGATGCCGTCCTTCGCCAGCGCGTCGATCGCGGGCGTCCTGCAGAAGCGGTTGCCGTTGCAACCCAGCGAATCGTAACGCTGCTGATCTGTCGTGATGAACAGGATCTTGCGGCCCATGACTATGGCTCCTGGAGCGGTGCGAGGCAGCCCGCATTCGCGAGAACGGGTTCGAGTTTCGCGCGGGCGGCCGCATCGAGCTTCGCGTAAGCCGCGCGCAATTGGGCCAAGCACTTCACCTGATATTTGAACGCGCCCTGCGAATAGGGTTTGCCTAATAGCGTGACCGAGAACGTCTCCGCACCTTTCGCAATCGCTTCCGCATTGGCGCGCAGGAATGGGAAATAGATCTCGCCCGCGAGCTTGAGGAGGCCGGTGACAGCCGGCGGCAACGCCGCATGCGCCTCGCGCCATGCGCCGTCCACACCCGACGCATCGTCGAGATTCATCAGCCAGCGGAAGGTGAATGGAAATTCGTCGCGCATCAGATCGGCCGGCGTAGGATCGACGGCCAGTTGCGACAATTGTCCGAACCAGCCGAAATCGGCCAGCGATGGTTGCGTGCCGAACAGATAATTCTCTTCCGTGACATGCGCCTCGAACAGCGCGAGGATCGCGCACGTCGTCTCCTCGATGAGCGGCGCATTCTCGGGCGTGCAGCCCACAATCGGCATGCGCCCCACCTGCCGCGCACGGAACATCGCCGCGGCCTCGAGCACCGTCTTGCGGCCCCTGCCCTTCAGCCGGTCGAAGGCGAGCCACTCGCTCATCTGCTTCTGGTCGCGCTCGCGATACCAGCGGTAATGGAACATCGCCTTGGTGCCCCACTCGTCCGCGAAATCCTCCAGCAGATAAGCGAGGAATGCCTGCGCGGGATCGGCGGGGACGATGGAGCGCTCATGATGCAGCCGCTCAAGCTCGAACAGCATCGGCGTGGAATCATTGTGCCAGCTCCCATCGGGATACTGGATGACGGGAATGACAGGCGCCTTCACGTGCTTGAACACGCGGTCGTCGCCCATCTCCATCTGCCGCCACACATAGGCGAGCCGGCGATAACGCAGGATCGCGCGCATCTTCATCGAATAGGGCGAACCGAGCCCGCCATAGATTGTGTAGAAGCTCATGCCGCGGTCCCCGCGGCGCAGCACAGTAGCCCGGTACGTTCGAGCCCCGCATCGCGGTGATAGGTTCCGGCAAGATAATCGGCGCGCGAAATCATGCCGAGAAAGGCCTGTCGCGAGGGATAGCGCACGCAGATCACTTCATCCCAGTCCTGCTCCGGGCCGCCAATGAAGACGAGACTCTGCGCCCCGCCCCACACGATGCTGCCGCCGGCTTCGCCGAGCGCCTTGAGAGCAACCGCGCCATAACGGCGATAGGCATCCTGCCCGCTGATCTTCTCCTTCGATTCCGGCCTGTCGCTCGGATAGTCCGCGAGTGCGCGATATTTGAGCAGATTGACCATGACGATCGGACCTTCCGGACCCCGTTCCACAAGCGCCTCGATCTGTTCCGGACTGGGCACGACTGAGTTCTTCATCTTCCACCCTCGCATTGACGGGTTCGGCGCACCCGTCTATATCTGAATTACCATTCAGATTTAACACCGGACCATGGCAACCGCAAGCCGCAAGACGAATTCCCCCGAAGAGAAATGGGCGCTCCCTGCCCAGCAGGCCCGCAGCCGCGCCACCCGCGCGAAGATCCTGGCCGCGGCCGAGCAGGTCTTTGCCGACAAGGGCTATGACGGCGCGCGGCTGTCCGATATCGCCGAAGTCGCCGGCTGCTCTGTCGGCGCCACCTATTTCCGCTTCAAGGACAAGGATGCGCTGTTCTCGGCGATTGCGGAATCCTTCCGCGACGAGGCGCGTGCGGGCGTGGGCCGCCTGATCGAACATGCGCAGGGCCTCGCGCCCGACAAGGTCATTCGCACCTTCGTGACGGCAGCTGCCGCGATTATGAGCCGGCATAAGGGCCTGTTCCGCGCCATCGTGGAGCGCGGCCTCGATCACCCCCAGGCGATGGACACGATCTTCAAATTCCGCGACGAACTCGCAGCGTCGCTGGAATCGGCGCTGAAAGCGAAGCGCAGCGGCCTCAAGGTTCGCGTGATGACGCAGATGATCTACGGCTTCCTCATCGCAGGCGTGCTCAACCGGCGCGCGCCCACCCAAATCGAAGACGCACGCGCCATCGCCGAGCTGGCCAGTGCTTGCGTCGCCTATTTCGAGAGCGCATCATGAGCCTTGCAGTCGATCTGTTCTGGTCGTTCCGCAGCCCCTATTCCTATCTCGCGACGCCGCGGCTGATGGAGATGGCGCGCGACTATGATCTCACGATCAACGTGCGCCCCGTTTATCCGCTCGCGGTGCGCTCCGGCGGATTCTTCAGCAGCGTCAACCCGCTGTGGATTCCCTATTTGTTGCGCGACACGTTTCGCTTGAGCGAAATGCTGGGCATGCCATATCGCTGGCCACGGCCCGATCCGGTGGTGGTCGATCCGTCCACGCGTGCGGCGACGCCGAACCAGCCCTATATACATCGCCTGACGCGCCTCGGATGCGCCGCGGCGGAAATCGGACGCGGGCTGCCGTTTCTCAACGAGGTGAGCCGCACGATCTGGTCGGGCGAGATCGTTAATTGGCACGAAGGCGATCATCTCGCTGAGGCCGCCGCGCGCGCGGGCGTAAATCTCGCCGAACTCGATGCGAAGATTGTGGCCGAGCCCGACAAATACGAAGCGATCATCCAGGAAAACCAGAAAGCGCATGAAGCGGCCGGCCATTGGGGCGTGCCGACCATGGTGTTCGAAGGCGAACCTTTCTTCGGGCAGGACCGGCTCGATGTTCTGTTGTGGCGATTGAAGAAGAGCGGGCTGCGCGCGCGCCAAAAAGTATAAAAAGAAAGTCTGATCGTCATGCGGAGAACTCTTCTGATTGCAGGCGGCGCGATCGCGATCCTGCTGGCCGGTGCATGGTTCGTCACACTCTCGCCGAATGTCGATGTCTGGCTTTACCGCAAGATGGCGGCGCACATGATCGACAGACCCGCGCCGCAACTGGCGCAGCCGGGCGAGTTGTCGGTGCTGCTCTGCGGCACGGGTTCTCCCCTGCCTGATCCCAATCGCGCCAGCGGCTGCGCGCTCGTCGCGGCCGGCGACAGGCTTTATGTCGTCGACGCGGGGCTCAGCTCCGTGCGCAATCTTCTGCTGTGGCATATCCCGCTGGAAAAAATCGACGGCGTGCTGCTCACGCATTTCCATTCCGATCACATCGCGGAACTCGGTGAGTTGCGGCTGCAAACCTGGGGAGCGGGTCGGCGCACGCCGTTGAAAGTCTATGGTCCACCCGGCGTCGCAGATGTCGTCGCAGGTTTCAACCAAGCTTATTCCCACGACGCCGATTATCGCACGCTTCATCACGGCGAGAAATTCCTGCCGCGCGAAGTCGTCGATATGGTGGCCGTGACGATCCCCATGAACGGGGCAACCGCGCCCGTGCTCGATGACGGCGGACTAAAAGTGACGGCCATCAAGGTGCATCACGATCCCGTCAAGCCGGCTTACGGCTATCGTTTCGATTTCGACGGCCGCAGCGTGACCATCAGCGGCGATACGGCCTATTACGAGCCGCTCGCGGTTGCTGCGCGCGGCAGCGACGTGCTGGTGCACGAGGCGCAATCGAACGAGCTGGTGGGAATTCTGGGCAGCGTCATGACAGAAGCGGGACGCACAAGGGCCGCCAAGATCATGCACGACATTCCCGATTATCACACGACGCCGGTGGACGCCGCGCGCATTGCCAATCTTGCGGGGGCCAAACTACTCGTATTCACGCACATCAACCCGCCGCTGCCGAATTTCCTCGCCGAACGCGCCTTCCTGCGCGGCGTCTCAGATGTGCGGCCCGATGGTTGGCTCCTCGGCCGCGACGGCACATTGATCCGCCTGCCGGGGCATAGCGAGGCGATTGAGGAGACGACGATGGAGTAGTCAGTACCAATCTCGGTGTTCGATATTTTTGTCCAGCCGCCCTCAAGGGGAATGTTATACTTGGCAAACTCACAACGAAATTTTTAAGTCCGGACGGCCAGTGTTGTGAGGATGGCTCCGCCTGCAATCCCCATGAGCCCCATCGCGTAATCTGCAATTTCCCCGTGACCGAAAATACCCAGCGCCGCGACAACAAACATCCAAGCGATCAGCACGGTGATCGGTCCACGTCCAGGGGCGTTCAAGTTGACAATGAAATTCTTGAATGGGTCCATGGCCATTCTCCAAGGTTATTGCATTTGGGTAGTCTGACCTCCCGCTAACGATACGGACGGCCGATGTTCCAAATACGAACGATGAGCAGGGTCAATCGTTACGACCCGCGTCTTCGAGAGTAATTCGAACGCACGCTGACGCCTTTCCGTGAATAGCGCGAAGATGACATCGATCCACCAGATGTGAAGCACACACGGTAACAACCGAACGATCGCCTGGCAGACACTGATCCGCGCGCCGGATTCCCGAACCACGAGCAGCTTGAGCCAGTGCTTGCCCAGCGTCTGGCCGAAGCGGGAATCGCCAACCACAATGTAGGCGACAAACCCTGCTGTGACAGCGAACAGGCCAATGATGGCTGGATCACGTAGCATCGTATCCAGAGAGGCATGGCCTGATGTTGCGGCCAGCATCGCGAGGGTTACTGCAATGACGCCCGGAATAGCGATGTCGATTGCCATCGCAACCGCACGCCGCCAGAACGATGCGCTGACAAGCGGTATTTCTGACAAATACGACGCGGCGAGATTCGCCGGATCGCCGAACCTCGTGAGCACTGCATCGACTGCCTCTCCACGCTGCATGTCTTCCTCGATGTGCGCGCGCACATCGGCGACAATCTGTTCGCGCTCCGGCATCATCCTCGGCATCGCATCCGCGAGTTGCGCGAGGTAACTCTGAATGGTCATGATCTTCTCTCCCGAGTGCGCAGATGTGGGTCAGCGCAATAACCGAGCCATCGCCTTCGCAAATGTCGTCCATTCGCCGGTCAGCCGCGTCAACTCTCTGTGGCCCGCCGGCGTGAGCACGTAGTACTTGCGCGGCACACCTTGTTCCTGCGTTTCCCATCGCACTTTCACGAGTGCCGCACGCTCCAGGCGGTACAGCACCGGATAGAGCGTGCCGTTGGTCACTTCGAGCGCCCCCTCGGTTCGATCAGCAATTTGGCTGACGATGTCGTACCCATACGCCTCACCGGATCGCAGCAAATGCAGCACCGCCAATTCGAGCGCGCCGCGCTTAAACTCGCGCTCGATGCCGGCTCGCTCGTTTTTGGGTTCTTTTTCAATACCGCTCATGTTCTTTACGGTATCACAATATATTTTGTTACACAAGATAGTATGCGAAGAATAATATGCAGAGATTCCATAGCCTTAGGATTCCGCCATGGCACTTGAGGATAGGCCGAAGATTGAGATCAACCGCGAGGGCGGGTGGGAGATTACTACCGCCTGCCGCTCCCCATATACCCCTTCGCCACCGCGTGCGGCATGGCGTCGGCGGCATAGGTGAAGGTTGCCTTGTCTTTCACTTCCCGCGCCGCACGTACGAAACCGCCCAGCGCCGCGCGTGCGAAGGAGCCGCCGACACTCACGCGCTTCACACCGGCGGCTGCCAATTCTTCGACCGACCAGGCAGCGCCCTGCAATCCCATCACGACATTGACGGGCTTCGGAACCGAGGCGCAGACCTCGCGGATCGCTTCCAGGCTCGGAAGACCGGGCGCATAGACGACATCCGCGCCGACCTGTGCAAAGGCCTTCAGCCGCCGGATCGTGTCGTCCAAGTCTGGGCGGCCGTGCAGGAAATTTTCCGCGCGCGCGGTCAGCACGATCTTGTGCTTGCGGGCCGCCTGCACGGCCGCTTCGACACGATCCACCGTGAGATTGAATTCGTAGATCGGGTCTTTCGCATTGCCCGTCGCATCCTCGATCGATCCACCGACGAGACCGATCTCCGCCGCAAGCTTGATGGTCGTCGCGCAGATTTCCGGCGCGCGGCCGAAGCCGTCTTCCAGATCGGCGGATACGGGAAGATCGGTGGCATCCACGATCTCCTTTGCGTTTTGCAAAATTTCATCGCGCGTGAGTCCGGCCGAAGAATCGCGGCGCCCGACGGCGAACGCATAACCCGCGCTCGTCGTCGCCAGCGCATCGTAACCGAGCGATGTCAGGATCCGCGCCGTCCCCGCATTCCACGGATTGGGAATCACGAACGCCCCGGGGCGCTCATGCAGGGCCTTGAAGGCATTGTATTTCTGCTCGCGAGTCATGACGGTTACCGTCTTGGATCATCCCGGCGGAATATTATACGTTCCGTCGACAAGCCGCACGAAATTCCGCTCTTCGCGCAGGATAAGTTTCTTGCTCTTCACCATGGCATCTTCGCGCGTGAGGTCCGCGTCGTCCCGCAGCCGCGCGCGATAGGTTTCGTATTGCGCCAGCGTGTCGAACCCGATCAGTCCCCAGGCGACGTCGTTCGTCCCCTCATGGGGCATGAAATAGCCCACCAGATGGCCGCCATTGCGCGGAATGATCGTGCCCAGATGCTCGGCGCGCCGTTCGAAATCGTCCTTCTGGAACGGGTCGATCTGATAGCGGATAATGCAGACATATTTCATCGCAGTTCTCCTTGGCTGTCCTGTTCGCCGCATCGCGGTGCGAAAGGCGAGCCGCAGTCCTACTCCCGGAGAAACATCGATACTTCGATTACGATCGAACTATGATAATCACCGCTTCCACGTCTCGAACACTTCGTAGATCGGAGCTTCCGTTGGGTCGGATTTGCGGGCGCGGATGAGGCCGCGGAAGGCAAGCCAGCGCGCGGCGTTCTGCACCGAAGATTTCGAAAGGCCCGTTTCGCCGGCGATGGTCTGCAGGCTTGCGCCGATCGTTTGCCGGCGTCGCCCCTTTGTCTGTCGCCACAGCCACAGATACAGCACGAATGCGCTCGGCATGCGGTCATGCCCGAGCAGATCGCGCATGAGAACGTCGAGGATGTAGGCGTCGACGGGGATGCGTTTCATCGCGCAGCATTTTCCCACCCGCCCCTTGAGGGCGGGTCGAAATTGTCTTTGAGCGACAGCGAAAAGAGAATTTCGGGGCGGGGTGCTCGGTCAACTTTACCCCACCCCGAAAAATTCTTCGAATTTTTCGACCCGCCCTCAAGGGGCGGGTGGAGAATATCGCTATCGTGTATCATCGGTTTAGGTACATTCGTTACTATAGTATCTGTTGGAAACCTTGCCTCGCGCGGGTCTGTCGGGTCAAGTGCGCCACGCCTCAACGGAGACACTCAAATGATCAAGGGACTGAAATTCGCCGGCATCCCCACCCGCGACCAGGCACGTGCCGTCGCGTTCTGGACCGACAAACTCGGCTTTCGCGTGATGACGGACCAGCCTCTCGGCAATCAGCGCTGGATCGAACTCGCCATCGGCAAGAGCGACACGCATATCGTGCTGTTCACGCCGCCGGGCCAGGAGGAGCGCATCGGCTCGTTCTTCAACGGCTCCTTTGCCTGCGACGATGTCGAGGCGACCTGGAAACAGCTGACGGCCAAGGGCGTGGAATTCTCGTCGCCGCCGAAAAAGGAATCCTGGGGCACGTCTGCCATCTTCAAGGATCCGGACGGCAACAGCTTCGTGCTGAGCTCCAGCTAATGCCTTATCGTGCTTCGGGGCGCTTCGCGCACCTCAGCATGACGTCCTTCGGGGCTTTCCTACGCTGTCGCTTCGGAAAGCGCCTCAGGATGACGAAGGCGGTGCGCGTCATGCTGAGGTGCGAGCCCCGAAGCACGTCAAGCTGCGCCTCGATGGATCAGCCGCGCCGCGCCTGGAAAAATCCCTTGAGCAGGCGCGACACGGCATCGGCGTCGCCGGCGCGCGCGATCGCAGGCTTGTGATGACAGGTCGGCTGTTCGAAGAAGCGGGGACCATGCAGCACCGCCCCGCCCTTCGGATCGTCGGCCGCGAACACGATGCGCGCCACGCGTGCGAGGCTCGCGGCGCCCGCGCACATCGCACAAGGTTCGAGCGTCACATAAAGCGTGGTGCCCATCAGCCGCTCATTGCCGAGTGCGGCAGCACCTGCGCGCAACACCAGAATTTCGGCATGGGCCGTTGGATCGCGGCGCTCGACGATGCGGTTGCCGTCGCGCGCGAGCACGCGTCCGTCGGCGCCCACCAATACCGCGCCCACGGGCACCTCGCTGCGCGCGGCCGCGCTTTCGGCCTCGGCGAGCGCCATCGCCATTGCGTCCTCGTCCGTCATCGCCGCTTGCCAGTGCTGCCTCAAGACAGTACCCCGTAGCCGCCACAAGCCCCGAGAGCAACATTTGACCGAGACCGAAGCGGGAGAACGCATCGCCAAGATCATCGCGCGGGCCGGAATCTGCTCGCGCCGCGATGCCGAGAAGCTGATCGCGGAGGGCCGCGTGACGCTGGACGGCGAGAAGGTCATCACGCCCGCCATTCGCGTGGGCGAGAACCGTGTGATCGCGGTGGACGGCAAGCCGCTGATGGAACCCGAGGCCACGCGGCTCTGGCGCTATTACAAGCCCGTCGGCCTCGTCACCACGCACAAGGACCCGGAAGGGCGTCCGACCGTGTTCCAGTCTCTCCCGAAGGACCTGCCCCGCGTGGTGTCGGTGGGCCGTCTCGATTTCAACTCGGAAGGCCTGCTTCTTCTCACCAATGACGGCTCGATGGCGCGCATGCTGGAGCTGCCTGCCGCCGGCTGGTCGCGCAAATATCGCGTGCGCCTATTCGGCAAGGTGAGCCAGGCCGATCTCGAGCGCCTGGCGATGGGCGTGACGATCGACGGCGTGAATTACGGACCCGTGCTCGCCGACCTCGAGCGCTCCAAGGGCGTCTATTCCTGGGCGAGCGTGACCCTGAAGGAAGGCAAGAACCGCGAAGTGAAGCGGCTGATGGAATTCCTGGGCCTGAAGGTCGCGCGCCTGATCCGCGTCCAATACGGCCCGTTCCATCTGGGCCAGCTTGCCGAAAGCGCAGTCGAGGAAATCCCCGCCAAGATCTGGCGCGAGCAGCTGGGAATGGGGCGGAAGAAAAGGAAGCGCGAAGGCGACGCGATGCCTTGAGGCGGCCACGCTTTTCCGCTTCACGGAACTAATTTTATTGGATTGAATTGTCGACACACTCTCATCACGATGGCCGCCCTTTAGGTCGCCGTGGTGAAGTGTTTTGTTTTTGGAGCCCTGAACACAATGCGCGAAGAAAAAGTCGAGATCAAAACGGCGGATGGCATCGCCGACGCGTTCGTTTATGCGCCGGACGCGCAAGGTCCGTTGCCTGCCGTGCTCTACTACCCGGACGGTATCGGCATTCGCCCTGCCTTCCACGAGATGGCGAAGCGGCTGGCAGGCGAAGGCTATGTCGTGCTGTTGCCGAACATCTATTACCGCACGACCACCGGCCCGTTCTTCGATTTCCCGCTCGATTTCAACGATCCCAAAACACGCGCGCGTTTCGCGGAACTAAGCGGACCGCTCACGCCCGATGCGATGGAACGCGATGCGCTGAGCTATCTCGAATTTCTCGGCCAGCGCCCGGATGTCAACGGCCGCATGGGCGTTGTCGGCTATTGCCTGACGGGCAGGATGGCGATGCGCACAGCCGCGGTCGCACCCGATCGGATTCTGGCGGCGGCTGCCTTCCACGGCGGCGGGCTTTACGCCGAAGATTCCACGAGCCCCCATGTCGCGTTGCCGCACATCAAGGCGCGGCTCCTGTTCGGGCACGCAGAGAACGACCAGTCGATGCCGGCAGAAGCCATCGCGAAATTCGAAGCCGCGCTCAAGGAATGGGGCGGCACGTTCGAAAGCGAAACCTATCCGGCGAAGCATGGCTGGTGCGTTCCGGGCGGCGAAATCTATGACGAGACGCAGGCGGAAAGGCATTACGCCAAACTCAAGGGACTGTTCGCCGATTCGCTGCGCTGATTGGCGCGGATGCGGGCGTTGCATTAAGCTCCCGGCACAAGGCGGGGGCGCGCGATGGAAGCGAAAAATTCAAATAGCCGGCTTGCGAGCCCGGCGGTCCTGCTCGGTCTCGCAACGCTCGTTCTCCATCTCATCGTCAATAACCGCTACGACGTTTTCAGCGACGAGCTCTATTTCATCGTCTGCGGCCGGCACCCTGCGCTCGGATATGTCGATCAGCCGGCGTTGATTCCGCTCATTGCGGCTGCGTCGTACAAATTGTTCGGCACAGCGCTGTTGCCGCTGCGGCTCGTGCCGGCGCTGGCCATGTCGGCAACTGTGGCGCTGACGGCGGAGCTGGCGCGCTTGCTCGGCGGCGGTCGCTTTGCGCAATGGCTGTCGGGCTTGGCAGTCTTGTTTGGTGGTGTGTTCCTCGTCGACGGCTTCCTACTCACGACCGACGCGCTGCAGCCGTTGACATGGCTCGGCTGCAGCTGGTGCCTCGTGCGGTTAGCGCAGACCAAAGACGAACGCTGGTGGCTTGCATTCGGCGCCATCGTGGGCGTGTGCCTCACGAGCAAATATCTCATCGCGTTTTATCTCGCGGGATTGGCGCTTGGGATTCTCGCCACGCCGCTCCGGCGGTCGCTGCTGCGTCCACAACTCTATATCGGCGCACTCATCGCGCTCGCTCTCGCTGCGCCGAGTATCTACTGGCAAGCGGTGCATGGCTGGCCGTTCCTGGAAGTGGGCAAGGCCGGAGCGAGCGGCAAAAATCTCGTGCTGTCGCCGCTGGGATTCCTCGCTCAACAAGTTCTGTTCGTGGGGCCTCTCGCCGCGCCGATCTGGATCGCGGGCCTTTGGCGCTTGTCCGTCAGACCACCATTGCCGGAGTTGCGCGCGTTTCCCATCGTCTATGTCACAATGCTCGTGCTGTTTTATGAGCTGCACGGTAAGGCCTATTATCTCGCGCCGGTTTATCCCGTGCTGCTCGCGGGCGGCGCGATTGCGATTGAATCGTGGTTCAGATGGTCACCCTTGCGGTGGGCCGCCATCGGCCTTGTGTCGATTATCGGCGCGCTGCTGGCACCTCTCGCAATCCCGATTCTGCCGCCCGACGATTACGGTCCGTATGCACGCGCGCTCGGCGTTCCGGCCGGCGCGGCCTCGACCGAGACGCATGAAAAAGGCGGTCATTTGCCCATCCACATGACGGGACAATTCGGCTGGCGCGAAATGGCGGCGAAGGTTTCGGCCGTTTACAACGCCCTGCCGCCCGACCAGCGCGCCAAGGCCGTGTTCTTCGGACGCGATTACAGCGACGCATCTGCCATCAACATTTATGGTCCAGCGTTCCACGGACCATCGGCCATCAGCACCCACAACAATTATTATCTGTGGGGACCGGGCAAATATGACGGCTCGGTCGTCATCACGGTGGGCGATGTCGGGCCGTTGCTGAACAATTATCGCAGCGTACGAGTGGTGGGACGCATCGAAAATGCTTATGCCGAAGCCTGGGAAACCGATCAGCCGATCTACGTCCTCACCGACCCGCGCGTGCCGCTCAGCGTGCTGTGGCCGAAGCTGAAACATTACGAATGAGAACCCGCGCGTCGTTAGCCGCGTCCATCCGCATTTGCAAATCGGATTTGCCCTGCAAGCGCAGGATCAAGTTGTTCGGCATTCCGGCTATACATCGTCGTGCGCGCGCCGTTCTTTTTTGCGCGCCTCACGGGCTTGAACGATAGGCTCGACGCGTTCTCTTAACGCATCGAGAGCATCAAGTTTCTCTGCAAAGCTTAAAGCCGCGCGTTCTCGCCGCCCTTCGGCCTTGCGAGCGAGGATGCCTGAAATGTCCGGATATTTCGTGGGTCGACCGGTCATGGAGCCATATTACTCAAACGGATTCTTTTTTCCAGCCTTCAAACAAAAGGTGCGCCACGCACCTATAAGGTCATGCCTCTGCAGAACACCCTTCAGAGCCTCAATGTCCACCGCGTTCTGGCTCAGAAATGCCTCAACTCGCGCCAAGTCTTTGAGACGACCTAACTTGACGGCCGTCGCAACGACATGTTCTGCGCGGAGGCATCGCGCTTTCAGAGGTGAGCCGCCATCAACACCAATATCGAGTTCGATAGCTTGCTCTAACGCTTCTTCATCGAGCGGCGATGCGGTCGGCAAAAACTGCACCGGCCACCCGTCAACCATGATTCCCACATCTGCGCGTTGTGTGTACCCCATCTTCGCCAAAGCGGTTTCGATCGGCGTCAGCAAAAGCAGGCCCGATTTGTGCTCACGGAAATCCGCAACGGAGACGAGGATATCCAAGTCCTCGGTAAGCGTCGGCTGGATATAGTTCAAGGCGGCCACGGCACCGGTGATCGCATAGTGCTGGACAACACCCTGTTCCGCCAATCGGGTAACGACTTCGATGGTCGAGCGTAAAGACATGTCACGCTGCTCTCGTCATGCACGGCTGCTTAGCAACTATATCGCGAAACAACCTACAGCAGCACCCTCGCCCCCTACACGTGCTGGCCACCATTGATGTGCAGTTCCGCGCCGGTGACGTAGCTCGATTGGTCCGTACACAGATAATAGATTGCCTTGGCGACTTCTTCGGGCTGGCCCAGACGACGCAGCGGGATGGTCTCGACGATCTTCTCAGTGCCGGGCGACAGGATCGCCGTGTCGATTTCGCCCGGCGCAATCGCGTTGACGCGCACGCCCAGCGGCCCGAAATCGGCCGCCATCTCGCGGGTCAGCGCGGCAAGTGCTGCCTTCGAGGTCGAATAGGCGGAGCCCGCAAAGGGATGCACGCGTCCGCCCGCGATGGAGGTCACGTTGACGATTGCGCCATGCGCCTTGGCGAGCTGCTCGATCAGTCCTTGCGCCAGCCAGATGGTCGAAAACAGATTCACTTCGAACACTTGCCGCCACACGCTCGCGGCACTCGACAGCGTGTCCAGCCGCTCGCCCTTCGGGCCCTTGGGCGAGATGCCCGCATTGTTCACCAGCGCATCGAGCTTGCCCAAAGGCAGCCGCTCGCGCATTTCGGCAACGGCCCGCAGCGTGTCCTTCGGATCGGAGAGATCGACCTGGATGTGATCTTCGGGTCCGGCAGCCCACGGGCAATTCTCGGGAAAGGCGTGGCGCGAGCAGGTGATCACGCGCCAGCCCGCACTGGAAAAGCGCTTGACGGTGGCGTGCCCGATCCCGCGGCTTGCGCCGGTCAGGATCAAGGTGCGTTTTTCTTCGTTGGATGCGGATTTGGTGTCGGCCATGAGGAGACAGTAGCGTTTTTCGTTCAGGGCGAATAGCGAATAGGGAATCGGGAAGAAGAATAACCCCACTCGCTATTCGCTGTTCGCCGCTTACGTCCTTTCCAAAGGCAGCGGCATTTCCACCCCCGCCGGGTCCTGGTGGATGATCACTTCGGCGTTGGGGAACGACGCCATGATGTCGGCTTCCACCAGATCGCTCACCTCATGTGCCCGCGTCAGGCTGATCGCGGGGTCGAGCTCGATATGAAGCTGGATGAAGGTGGAGATGCCCGCGGCGCGCGTGCGCAGGTCGTGCATGTTGAGCACGTCTGCATGACACATCACGATGGTCTTGATGCGGTCGCGTTCGCCGTCGGGCAACTCGCGATCCATTAACTGGTCGTAGCTTTGGCGGAACACGCTCCACGCGTTCCAGCCGAGGAACACCGCGACGCCCAGCCCCACAATCGGATCGGCGAGCGGGAGATGGAATTGCGTGGCAAGCAGGATCGCGATCAGTACGCCCACATTGGTGACCACGTCGCCGAAATAATGGATGCGGTCTGCGCCGATGGCGACCGACTTCGTGCGCGCGACAACCATGCGCTGGAACACCACCAGAGCGCCCGCGGCGGCGATGGAAAACACCATGACTGCTATTGCGACAGCGCCGTGCCCGACGGTGTGCGGCTCCAGAAACCGGTTGATCGCCGCGATCACCAGGAATGTCGCGGAGCCCGCAATGAACGCGCCCTGCGCGAGGCCTGCCAACGGCTCGGCCTTGCCGTGCCCGAAGCGGTGCTCTGCGTCGGCCGGCTGCAATGCCTGGTGCACGGCCACGAGATTGATCGCGGAGGTGAACACGTCCAGACCGGAATCGGCGAGCGCCGACAGCATCGCGACCGAGTCCGTGACGAGATAGGCCACGGCCTTCAGGAGCACGAGCAGGATCGAGACGACAAGCGACGCCAGCGCCGCACGCTGCATCAGTTTTCCGGCCGCGGGATGCGAAACGGCAGCGGCCGTCACGGAAAGAGTCTTTCCGTCCGCCACGGTTCGCCGGGCGTCGCGCGGCGATAAACGAGGCGATCGTGCAGCCGGAACGGCCGGTCGCGCCAGAACTCGATCTCCAGCGGCGCGATGCGGAAGCCGGACCAGTAAGGCGGCCTCGGCACTTTCGCGAGCGCGTATTTCGCGGCGTATTTCGCAATCTCGCGCTCGAAGGCGAAGCGGCCTTCCATGGGCCGCGATTGCGCCGAGGCCCAGGCGCCGATCTGGCTGTCTTTTGCGCGCGTGGCGAAATAGGCATCCGCCTCCGCATCGCTCACTTGCGAAACGGACCCACGCACCCGCACCTGCTTGCGCACGCTCTTCCAGTGGAAACACAATGCGGCGCTGGGCCGGCCCAGCAATTCGCGGCCCTTGGCGCTTTCCAGATTGGTGTAGAAAACGAAGCCGCGCGCATCGGCGTCCTTCAGCAGCACCATCCGCACATCCGCACGGCCTTCGGCATCGACGCTGGCGACCGCCATCGCGTTCGCCTCATTGGGCTCGGATTTGGCCGCCTCGTCCATCCAAGCCTTGAACAGCGCGATGGGATCGTCGCGTTCCGCGATGCCGCCGTCGTCGATGGGTCCGCCGATTTCGCTCATGCTGCCGCATACCACCTTCGATTTGTCCGGCAAAGCCGGCTGGCGATTTGCCCCGCAAAGCCGAGGGGCACCGATACGAAACGCATCGGATGCCCCTTAGCGCTGCGGGAATTCGATCCCTATATTGTCCCGGGACCGCGACTCAAGAGAGTCTCCGCGGCTGGAGAACACATGCGTAATCCCTATGACGTGCTCGGTGTGTCTAAGACCGCCGGCGAAGCCGAAATCAAGAAGGCGTTCCGCGCCCTCGCCAAGAAGCACCATCCCGACACCCATGCGGGCGATGCGGGCGCCAAGAAGCGCTTCCAGGAGATCAGCGCCGCCTACGATATCGTGGGCGACAAGGAGAAGCGCGGCAAATTCGATCGCGGCGAGATCGACGAGAGCGGCAATCCGCGCGGCTTCGACCCGCGGGCGGGCGGCGGCTTCGAGGGCCATCCCTTTGCGGGCGGCGCCGGCGGCGGCCGCGGCGGTCCTCGCGATTTTCAGTACACCTGGACCAATCAGGACGCCGATGCAGCCGAGGGCTTCCGCGCGGAAGACATTTTTTCGGACCTTCTGGGCGGCCTGGGCGGCGGCCGCCGCCGGGCGGCGCAGCCCCGCAAGGGCGAAGATTTCGCGTTCAACATGACCATCAGCTTCGACGAGGCGGTCACGGGCGGCACCCGCCGGATCACCCTGCCCGACAGCCGCGAGGTCGATGTACGGATTCCCGTGGGTGTGAAGGACGGCCAGCAGATTCGGCTCAAGGGCCAGGGCGGTCCGGGCGTTCAGGGCGCGCCGGCAGGCGATATGCTCCTGTCGGTGTCGATCGCGCCGCATCCCTGGCTGACCCGGGACGGCAGGGACCTCCGCATGGACCTGCCGGTCACGCTCAAGGAGGCCGTTCTGGGCGGCAAAGTGACCGTGAACACCCTGACCGGGCCGGTGGCGCTTAACGTCCCCGCCAATTCCAACACCGGAAATGTCCTGCGCCTGAAGGGCAAAGGCGTTCCCGCCCATGGCTCGGACGCTGCCGGCGACCTTTATGCGAAGCTGGTGGTGACCCTGCCCGACAAGCCGGACGGGGAGCTCAAGGAATTCGTCGCCGGCTGGAAAGCCGACTACGACCCTAGGGCCAAGCAGCGCTAAACGGGAACCCACGCCACATTTTCGCCCTTTGCTTTATTCGCCGAACCGCCCTAGCAGACGGGTTGGAAACTCCGTTCGACCTCCCGGGAGCAGCTTATGTCGACAGCAGGCCTGATGCAGGGCAAGCGCGGGCTCATCATGGGGGTCGCCAATGACCGCTCGATCGCCTGGGGTATCGCCGAGGCGCTCCACAAGGCCGGGGCCGAGCTGGCCTTCACCTATCAGGGCGACACCTTCAAGAAGCGGGTGACGCCGCTTGTGGCCCCACTCAATCCGGCGGCGCTGATCGATTGCGACGTCTCCGAGCAAGGCTCCATCGACGCGGCGTTTGCCGAACTTGGCGCCAAATGGGACAGCCTGGATTTCGTGGTTCACGCCATCGCGTTTTCCGACAAGGACCAGCTGAAGGGCCGCTACGTCGACACCACGCCCGACAATTTCACGATGACGATGAACATCTCCTGCTATTCGTTCACCGCGGTCGCGCAGCGCGCCGAGAAGATGATGACCAGGGGCGGCAGCATGGTGACGCTCACCTATCACGGCGCGGAACGCGTGATGCCGCATTACAATGTGATGGGCGTCGCAAAGGCCGCACTCGAAGCGAGCGTGCGCTACATGGCCGAGGATCTCGGCAAGAAAAGCATCCGCGTCAATTCGCTGTCGGCAGGTCCCATCAAGACGCTCGCCGCGTCCGGCATCGGCGATTTCCGCTATATCCTCAAATGGAACGAGTTGAATTCGCCGCTGCGCCGCTCGGTGACGATTGACGAAGTCGGCAACGCGGCGCTGTTCCTGCTGTCCGATCTCGGAACAGCCGTGACGGGCGAAACGCTGCATGTGGATTGCGGCTATCACATCGTGGGCATGAAGGCCGAAGATGCGCCCGACATCTCGGTCGTGAAAAGCTGATGCCGCTCAAGCTTCGCGCCGGACTTACGTTTTACTTCTGCCGTCACGGCGAGACGGAAGCCAATGTCGAAAAACGCTTCCAGGGCCGCACCATCGATACGCCGCTGACGCAGGAAGGCCTCACGCAGGCGGCCGACATCGGAAAAATCCTCGCGCGAGAAGCGGGCATGCGCCCAGACCTCGCCTTCTTCTGCAGCCCCTTGCCGCGCGCGCGCAAAACGATGGAAATCATTCGCGAAGGCGTGGGCCTGCCACTCGTGGGCTATATGACGGATGCGCGCCTCCTGGAAATCAATCTCGGCGCCTGGGACGGGTTGACGGCCGAGGAAGCGCGCGCGCTCGATCCGGCGGTGTATGACGCGCGAACGAACGACAAATGGAATGTGCACGTGCCGGGCGGCGGAGAGAACTACGACGACGTGGCCAGGCGCGCGGAAAATTTCGTGGACGATCTGACCGCCGACAGCTTTGCCGTTTCCCATGGCGCATTCACACGCATTCTGCGGGGACTGTTCCAGGGATTGGACTGGAAACAGATGTCGGATCTCGACGAGCCGCAAGGTTGCGTCTTTCGGGCGCGCGGACGCGATGTCGTAAGGCTGGACGTATAGACACATCCTCCAGCGACGGCCCCATGTTTATGACATTGTGTATTTTCCGACATTTTATCTGGTGTGCGGGGGTATTTTTCGGTTAGTTTCGGCACCGGGCAGCAATGCAGAATCGCATCGACAGCACGGACGCGACCGCAACAATTCGAGCAACGCTCGAACGCACGCGGTTGTTCGCCGATTGGCCGGACGAAACGCTCTCGCACCTCGCCGCCGGCGGCGAGTTGCGTCGCTACGAGGACGGCGAAATGGCCTGCCGCCACGGCGACCCCTGCACGGGTGTGTGGGTGGTCGTGGCAGGACGGCTCTTCACCAGCCGGTCATGGCCCGATGGCCGACGCATGGTGATCGATTTTCTTCCACCGGGCCAGATGATCGGCTTCATCGCCATCTTCGACGGCGAGCCGATGGCATTCGACGCCACCGCGGACGGCGATGCCGTTGTGGCCCATATTCCCCGGCAACTTTTTCTCGATCTCGTGCTGCCGAACGCCGCATTGATGCATCATGTGGTGCTGATGCTGTGCCGCCGTTCCCGCATCGATTACGAACACATCCAGATGAAGACCATCCTCAGCCCGCGTGTGCAGATCGCCAAGATCATTCTTTATCATACGCGCGGCGCGAACGCCGCGAGCGGCGAGCCGAAAGTCAATTTCTCGCAGGATGTTGTGGGCGAAATGCTCGGTCTCACGCGCCAGACGGTGAACAAGGAACTGGCACAGTTGATCCGCGAGCGCATACTCGCCCGGGGCTACGCCAATTTGGTCGTCAAGGATGTCGAGCGGCTGGCGGAGGTCGCATGGTCGTGCGAGCCGTTGTCCACGACTGCGCCCTTCGTCCTCAAGCCTGCGCCGGACTCCGTGCTCCCCGACTCGTACTGATGCGCGGCGCGAGGATCTGATGGAATCACCGCAAGCGTTGACGCTCTATGTGATCCGCCACGGGGAGTGCGAGCACAATGTCGCCGGTCGCGCAGCCTCGCAAAACGATTCGCCGCTCACCGCGCGGGGCCGCGAGCAGGCGCGCGCCAATGGCCGGTTGCTGAAGGAATTGGGGGCGCCGCTCGAGCGGTTCCAATTCTTCGCCAGTCCGCTTCACCGCACCTGCATGACGATGGAACTCGTCCGCGAGGCCGCGGGCTTGGCGTCGACCGGTTATCTCGCCGATCGCCGATTGATGGAAATCGATTTCGGCGATCACACCTGGATGACGCGGGCGGAAATCGATTCCGACGCGCAAGCGCGCTTTCTTGCCGATCCGTGGAATTACAGACGGCCCAACGGCGAAAGCCAGGCCATGCTGTTCGAGCGTACCGGCCGCTTCCTGCAAACGCTGTCGCGCGACGCCGTGATCGTCACTCATGCGTGGTCGGCGCGCATGATCAGGTCCCACACCCTCGGCTTGCCGCCCGAGGTTACGGTGCGCTACGACGCTCCACATGCGGGAATATTGCGGTTGTCCCAGGGGACCGAAGCCGCTTTCGGCGAATAGACAGTTTTCGTTGCATGTGAAACGTGCGAGCATGCTCCTCCGCCCTCCCCTTGAGGGAGGGTCGAAAAATTCGAGCATAGCGAGACATTTTTCGGGGAGGGGCAAGCACACAATAGTCGGAGCTTGGCCCCTCCCCGAAATCCTCTTTTCGCTGTTGCTCAAAGATGATTTCGACCCTCGCTCAAGGGGAGGGTGGGAAATGATCAACTTCGAAAAGCACCACATTCGATGTCGCACAATACCTTCGGACATTTGTTTCGCGTCACGACCTTCGGCGAAAGCCATGGGCCGGCGATCGGGTGCGTGGTCGATGGGTGTCCTCCCGGAATCGCGTTGACGGAAGCGGACATCCAAATCGATCTCGACCGCAGACGGCCCGGCCAATCGAAGTTCGTCAGCCAGCGCAAGGAGCCGGACCAGGTCCGCATTCTTTCCGGCGTGTTCCAGGACGAACGGATGAAGAAGCAACTTACGACCGGCACGCCCATCGCGCTTCTCATCGAGAATGTCGATCAACGTTCGAAGGACTATGCCGACATCCGCGACAAATTCCGGCCCGGCCATGCGGACTACACCTATTGGGCCAAATACGGCGTGCGCGACTATCGCGGCGGCGGACGGCAATCCGCGCGTGAAACAGCCTCGCGAGTGGCTGCCGGCGCCATCGCGCGCAAGGTTTTGAATTCGCTGTTCGGCAAAACGATTGTGCGCGGCGCGCTGGTGCAGATGGGCACGCAAACGATCGAACACAAACGCTGGGATTGGGACGAAGTCGCGCGCAATCCGTTTTTCTGCCCCGATGCGAAGGCGATCGCGCCCTGGACGAAATATCTCGAAGCCCTGCGCAAACGCGGCTCGTCCTGCGGTGCGCTGATCGAAGTGACGGCTGAGGGAATCCCTGCGGGCCTCGGCGCGCCGATCTACGGCAAACTCGATGCGGATATCGCGGCCGCGCTGATGAGCATCAATGCGGTCAAGGGTGCTGAGATCGGCAACGGCTTCGCCGCGGTTGCGCTCTCCGGCGAAGAGAATTCCGACGAGATGCGCAAGGGACGCGGGCGTACGCCGAAATTTCTGTCGAACAATGCAGGCGGCATTCTCGGCGGCATTTCGACAGGACAAACGATCGTCGCACGCTTTGCCGTAAAGCCCACCTCCTCCATCCTTTCGCCGCGCAAAACGACAAACATCGAGGGCGGCGACACCGACATCGTCACCAAAGGCCGCCACGACCCCTGCGTCGGTATCCGCGCCGTGCCGGTGGGCGAAGCGATGCTCGCCTGCGTGTTGGCCGATCATGCGCTGCGCCATCGCGGGCAGATCGGCGATTTTTCAAGATAAGTTTTACAGCGCGAACTCGGCCGCTATTGGGCTGCGATATCGCGCTCGGCGCTCGCAGGACTTTCAGGTATTCCGGCGAACGCCCTGAACCGTTCGGTCGTGATCAGGTGAAGCAGACGCTTTCGATGTGTCCTGAAATAGGCGTAGCGCTGGTGATCGTTCGATTTCGCCACGAACCAGTCCAGCCTGCTCTTGTCCGACAACTTGGTCATGCGAAATTCGGAAGGTACCGCGGCAGCCTTCTTGAAGACGACGCCCACTCCGAAATCGCAATCGACCGTGAAATACGCCGAGCCCATCGTGGAAAGACAGAAGTCGATGAACGCCGCATAGGTGAGACCGCACCAGGCTTTCGGTTTGTACTCCCGCCCGACCAACTCGGAGTCCGACGGATTGCAATCGTGGACCACCATGATGCCGGACGCCGTGAGGATTCGGGACGCTCCGAGGAGATCGATCATCGTGGCGTCATAGCTGTGGTAAGGATCGACGAAGACGAGGTCGTAGGAGTCGGAGTTGGGAATGTTCGCGCGGATGATGTCGTAGGAGCTGGGGAACGGCGTGCGGTATGTGACCGGGAGCCCGTCGCCGTGGCTGTCCGGGCAATTGTAGATCAGCCGATCGCAGGTTTTGAAGACGGTGCGATCGATATCGGCGAACTGATGACCGGTGGTGGGCACGCAGATTTCAAGATACCGTTCGCACCCGTATTTGCGACCCAACGCATTGATGATTTCGAATTTTTCCATGACGCCGATCGTGCAGCCGTGATGCCCCTTGGCACTCTACGCCACGCCGCAACGCCGCGAAACCCGCGGGCGAACCGGCCGGCTTTGCCGTCCCGCAGCCCGGCAAGATCGCGGCATTGGGGACGGACGGGCCATTGTTTCCTGCCGCAAGCCGGGCGATGCTGCCGTCACATCCGGGGAGAAGATTCCATGCGTGCAGTGATTGTCGCCATAAGCTTGAGTGCCTGCGTACTGGTCACGGGATGCGGAAAGTCGTCCGAAAAAACGATTGTCATTCCGGGCAAGGACGGCAACGTCACGGTTTCCGGCTCCGGCGATACCGAGCACATGACGGTGAAATCGGCCGACGGCACGGCAACGTTCGACGTGAATGCCAATGGCGGCGTGCATGCAAGCATGCCGGATTTCGCCCCGCTTTATCCCGGCGCGATCGTGACGAGCTCCATGGCCGGCAACAACGCCAATGGCGCGAAAAGCGCTCAGGTCATATTCGCGGTCAGCGCCGCACCGTCCGACGTCGTCGCATTCTACAAACAGAAATCCGATGCGGCAGGCCTTGTCCAATCGGTGAATGCGACCGTGAACGATACCGTGATGTTCGAGGCCAGCAAGGACAAGAAATCGATCCTCGTGACGGCGAGCAAAGGGAGTAAGGGAACGCAGGTCTCCGTGACCTGGGGCTCCGACAAATAACGGCTCCTCGCCGTATCTTCTGAAGCTCGATCCACCCTTATCGCCAGCGCGGCAGCGAGGCTGCGGCCGTCGTGCCGATCGACAATTGCGGTTCGGACGGCGGAACCATGTGTTCTTTTTTCTCGCGCGCCGCCACGCAGGCCTGCACCGCGCGGCCGAGCGACGGGAAATCGCCCATGCCCGGCCAGGACTGCAGCACGCATTGATCGAAATAGGGATATTTGTCCGTCTGTCCGCAGCCGAACGAGGTGCGGTCCGGCCGCGCGGCCGTCAGGATCATGCGGTTGGGCGCCTGGAGGGCCGGAACGAACACACCGGAAAAGCAGGCGGAAATGATCACGACGGTGGGACGATCGGAGCAGGAATTGTTGATCGCCTGCGCCAGGATTTTCGGCGCATAGACATCGTCGCCCAGAACGACTCCGTCCGGCGAACCATGCGAGCTGAAATAGACGAGACAGCCGGCATTCGTGCGGTTGGACAAATCCCATAGCGTGTTGGCGATCGTGGTCCCGTCGGATTTCAGCAACGATTGGCGGGGATAATTTTCGGGGCGCACGGAAAACTGCGCGACATTGTCCGGCTGAAAACCAAGCGAGATCAGATCGGCCGACACATCGCGGCGCGCATTGTCGAAAATCTCGCTGGGGCTGCCGTCATGCGCATGCCAGTCGCCGGCGACGACGACCGCCGCCCAATCGCCGAACGGGCTCGCGGCGCGCGCGGGAAGCGCGAGGAAGAGTACGGTGACTGCAAGAGCGACTAAAACCCTCGCGCCATAATCTAATTTTCTTCCCCCGTTTACGGGNNCCCCTTCCGCCGGCCCCCCCTCCGCTTCGCTTCGCTCAGCACCTCTCCCGTGAACGGGGGAGGAAAATAGTCGTGAGTCATCTGTTACTTCGCGCCGCGCGTCCTTGTTGCGCGTACCGCCCCCTGTTTGCGGAACACCGTCACCTTGGTGAGATAGGCGATGTCCTGCTCCACCCGCTCCAATCCGCATTTGCCGAACAAGGCATCGAGATCGCTTTTTGCGAAGCTCGCATAATAGGGCTCGTGCAGCAGTTCCGGAAACACGTCGATCAGGCCTTCGAATTCCGGCACGTCGCCATACTGGATCGTGTCGGCCAACACGAAGNNTCCCGCCGGACTTCAGCACGCGCGCAATCTCCTTCGCCACGGCGATACGAATCTTCGGCGGCAATTCGTGGAACAGGAAAATGCTGACGGCGATGTCGACGCTCTTGTCCGCCAACGGCATCGCTTCCGCCGCGGCTTCGACGAATTTGGTGGGGGCGCCGTGCTTCAGCACCCGGCGCGCCTTCGAAAGATAAGGCTCGGACAGATCGAGCGCGATGGTCTTCAACTGCGGCTGAACGGATTTGACGAAGCCGAGAAACTGTCCCGTGCCCGCGCCGATATCGAGCAATGTCGCGCGCGTGGCATCGCGGCCCTCGAGCGCGCGCGCGATCGGCACATAGGCACGGCGGCGCATGGCATCGGCCGTGCCGCCGAACAAGGCCTCCACCTGGAAATCGTAAAGCTGCGCCGAGCGTTCGCTCAAATAGCCGTCGGTCTGGAAGTGAAAGTTCTGGCGGTAATAGCGCGGCAGGCCCTCGCCTTTCGCGCCCACATCGCTGTGACCGCGACGCTTCTGTCGCTCTGCCACCTTCGGAATATCGGACAGGAATCGCACGCTCGCCATCGCGCGGCGCATGTCGCGCTTCCAGTCGAACGGCGCAGGGTACAGCCCCGCCTCCACATTCGCCCAATCCTGCGCAAACAGCGCCCGCATGGATTTGAGCATGGCGCCCAGCGACGGGATGGGATGCGGCAGCTTCTCGATTGTCTTGAACGCGTCGCGCGCAATCATGCGGGCGGCCAGATAATGCGCGCCGTAAAACGCCACCCGCGCAGTCTGGGCGGCCGCATAGGTCAATCTTTCGCTCGTCCGTGCCATGTCAGGCCTTCGTGAAACTCGCGACCAGCTCAATATGCGACGACCAGAGGAACTGGTCCACTGGCAGCACCGGTCCGAGCCGGTAGCCCGCGTCGACGAGCACACGGGCATCCCGCGCAAAGCTGCCTTCGTTACATGACACATAGACAATGCGCGCGACTTTCGACGCCGCCAGCCGGCTTGCCTGGGCCGCAGCGCCGGCCCGCGGCGGATCGAGCACCACGGCATCGAAACGGGCGAGTTCGACGGAAAACAGCGGCCGCTTGAACAGGTCCCGCTTCTCGGTAGTGACAGGTTTTAGCCCCTGTGTCGCACGGGCCGCCGCGGCGAGAGCGTCGAGTGCGGGACCGTCCGAATCGACGGCATGAACTTTCGCGTGCGCAGCCAAAGGCAGCGTGAACGTGCCGCATCCGGCGAACAGGTCGGCGACGTTTTTGGCCCCTTTGAGTGCCGACACAACGCGCGCCTGCAATGCCGCTTCGCCTTCACGCGTGGGCTGCAGAAAGCTTCCCGGCGGCAGCGCCACGCGAACGGCGCCGAACGCGATGGACGGTTTTGCGAGTTCGACGATTGTTTCGTTGCCCGCGGTCACGCGCGCGAGATGTAATTTTTCGGCCATGCGCGCGATCTCGCCCTGCAATTTGCGGGCACGGGGCCATTTGAGCGCGACATCGAAGCCGTCATCCGAGTCCGTCACATGCAGGTCCGCGTCTTCGTTTTCGCGGAGCAGCGAAGACATCGCCTCGCGCAGGCGCGGCACGAGGGTTGTGAGCGCCGGCGTCATCACGCGGCATTCCAGCATGTCCACGATGGCATGCGATTTCGCGGCATGAAATCCGATCAGTGTGACGCCGTTCTTTTTCGCCACTTTGAAGACGGCGCGGCGGCGGGTGGCAGGCGCCACTTCCAGCGGCTCTTCGACGACGGCGTCCGCAAAACCGTGCCGCGCCAGTGCTTCGACAATGAGATTTCGCTTGAGAGTCTGATAGTCCGCGTCCGGCATGTCCTGATAGGTGCAGCCGCCGCAAACCCCGAAATGCCGGCAGACGGCACTCACGATTTTCGTGCCGCGATAAGGAATTCGCGGTTCCCGTCGCCGCCTTCGATCGGGCTTTCCATCCGGCCGATCACAGACCATCCTTGTACGGACGATATCCACGCGACAATGCCGTCGCGCGCAGAAATTTGCGCAGCAGCATCGCGAACGATTCCACCCTTTCCGATATTTCCACGTCCCGCTTCGAATTGCGGCTTGACGAGCGCGACCAGCCACGCGCCCGGCGCGGCGAGTTCCAACGCCGGCGGCAACGCCAACTTCAGGCTGATGAAACTCACATCGGCGACAATCGTCTGCGGACGCTGGGGAAATTGGGTCGCCGACAATTCGCGCGCATTTATGCCTTCGACCGAGATGACGCGCGGATCCTTCGCGACATCGCCGTGCAACTGCCCCTGCCCGACATCGACGGCATAAACTTTTGCGGCGCCGCGCTCGAGCAGCACTTGTGTAAATCCGCCCGTCGATGCGCCGATATCGAGGCAGACGAGTCCTCGCGGCGACAATTCAAAACGGTCGAGCGCGGCGATCAGCTTCAGCGCGCCGCGCGAGACATAGGGATGCGCTCTTTCGTAAGCGATATTCGCGGCATCGCCGATCGGCTGCGACGGCTTCAGAACGGTTTGGCCGTCGGCCGACACGCGCCCCGCCGCGATGGCCGCTTGCGCTTCGGCGCGCGATGCGGCGTGTCCGCGGCTCACGAGATAGACATCGGCGCGGAGACGCGCGCCGGGCTTCGTCATGCGCGCTCGCCTGCAACCGCCGCCTCGCGGCCCAGCGCGTCGAGTGCGGCCTTGACGATCGCCTTCGCATCGAGGCCGGCCGCTTCGTACATGCGCTCCGGCGAGTCCTGGTCGATGAAGCGATCCGGTAGAATCATCGGACGGAGCTTGAGGCCCTGATCCAGCAGCCCTTCCCAGGCCAGATATTGCGTGACATGCGCGCCGAACCCGCCGACCGCACCTTCCTCGACCGTGATGAGGACTTCGTGCTCGCGCGCAAGCCGCTTGACCAGATCGGTATCGAGCGGTTTGACGAAGCGCGCATCGGCCACCGTCGCCGATAATCCGTAGGCGGACAATTTCTCGGCTGCCAACAGCGCGTCCTGCAGCCTTGTGCCCAGACTGAGGATGGCAATGGACGTTCCCTCGCGCACAATGCGTCCCTTGCCGATTTCGAGTGGCGTGCCGGGCAATATGCGCTGAAGGCCCAGCCCTTCGCCGCGCGGATAGCGGAACGCGGACGGCCGATCGTCGATCTGCGCCGCCGTCGCCACCATGTTCGTCAGTTCGACTTCATCGGCCGCCGCCATGATGACGAAGCCGGGCAACGTCGCGAGATAGGTGACGTCGAACGAGCCCGCATGGGTCGGTCCATCCGCGCCGACAAGACCGGCGCGATCAATCGCAAAGCGCACGGGCAACGACTGGATCGCAACGTCATGCACGACCTGGTCGTAGGCGCGTTGCAGGAATGTCGAATAGATCGCAGCGAAAGGCTTCAATCCTTCGGCAGCCAAACCGGCCGCGAACGTCACGCCATGCTGCTCGGCAATGCCCACATCGAAGCAGCGATCCGGAAATTTCTTGGCGAACAGATCGAGACCCGTGCCCGACGGCATGGCAGCCGTGATCGCAACGATTCGATCGTCCTTCTCGGCTTCCGCGATGAGCGCTTCGGCAAACACCTTGGTGTAGCCGGGCGCTTTGGCGGGCGTCTTGCTCTGCTCGCCCGTCGCCACGTTGAACTTGACCACGCCGTGATATTTGTCGGCCGACGCTTCGGCCGGCGGATAGCCTTTGCCCTTCTGCGTCACGACGTGCACGAGGATCGGGCCGTTCTGCGCATCGCGCACATTTTCGAGCACGGGAATCAGGTGATCGAGATTGTGCCCGTCGATCGGCCCCACATAGTAAAATCCCATCTCCTCGAACAACGTCCCGCCCATCGCGATGCCGCGGGCATATTCTTCCGCGCGCTCCGCCGTCACTTCCATCGAATGCGGCAGCAGCTTCGCAAGCTGTTTGGCGATGCGCCGGAAGCTACGATAGGGCTTGCTCGAAATCAGGCGCGCGAGATAGGCGCTCATCGCGCCCACAGGCGGCGCAATCGACATGTCGTTGTCGTTGAGCACCACGATCACGCGCGCATTCATCGAGCCCGCATTGTTCATTGCCTCGTAGGCCATGCCGGCGCTCATCGCGCCGTCGCCGATCACCGAGACGACATTGTGTTTCTGGCCCTTGAGATCGCGTGCCACGGCAAAACCGAGTCCCGCCGAAATGGAGGTGGACGAATGGGCCGCACCGAACGGATCGAACGGACTTTCGGCCCGCTTGGTGAATCCCGAAAGTCCCGCGCCCTGGCGCAGGGTGCGCATGCGATCGCGACGGCCGGTCAGAATCTTGTGCGGATAGGCCTGGTGGCCGACATCCCAGACGAGTTTGTCGGTCGGCGTGTCGAACACATAGTGGAGCGCGACGGTCAGTTCGACGACGCCGAGCCCCGCACCCAGATGGCCGCCGGTGACCGAAACGACATCGATGGTTTCCTGGCGCAGTTCATTGGCCAGCTGGCGCAAATCGGAGCGGGCAAGGCCCCGCAGCGCGGCCGGTTCCCCCACCTTGTCCAGAAGCGGCGTTGGCAATCCCATACTCAAACTCCCACTCAGCCACTGCTTCGGCCCGCGGCTTTAGCCCCGTCGCGCCACATCAAATTCCCGTGCAGGCGGCAAAAGGTCGACTCTTTCGTCCGACAAATCAAGGCGACATGGGCGCAGGTCATAGCCTTTGACGAGACGCCGGAAGCATCGCCAATTCGCACCGATTTTGAGGCTTTTTCGCGGCCCGTTTCAATCTGTCAGCCGATATCGGCCGGCTCGACACCCTCGGGTCCCTTGGCGCCCAGCACGATTTTTTCGAGCCGGCCTTCCGCGGCCTTCAACTTCTTCTCGCAATGCGCTTTTAGCGCCTGGCCCCGCTCGTAAAGCTGGATCGAATCCTCGAGATCGACCTCGCCCTGCTCCAGCCGGCCGACGATCTGTTCGAGCTCCTTCAAGGCCGCTTCGAAGCTCAGTTGGTCGACTTGTACGGCTTCGGGTTTGGCTTTGGCGGTCATGCCTCGAATCTCCTGGAGCGCGCCTGCTTGAAAGGCCCAGGCGCGGATCGCGGTCTTAGCCCCGAACCCGACAGGAGACAACGCGACCGTCAAAACCGAATCTAGCTTCCCGACACGGTCAATGGCGGATCCAGATACCGGGCCGGAAACAGGATTTTCAGGGCCGCAAGCTTGGGCAGATCGACGCCGGTGACATAGGGGAGCGTGGGGTTCTTGCGGACGTAATCCTGCTGCGAATCGGGAACCACGTGAAAGCCGGTCAGGCGGTCGACGCTGGTCACGATATCGCTGGGGTAGACGTGTGCGGCGCCAAGCTGCGCGATATAGGCCTCGGCGATTTTTTCCTGCGAATCGTCTCCGTAGAAAACATCCGAGCGATATTGCGGTCCGTCATCCGGCCCCTGCTTGTTGAATTGCGTCGGATCGTGCGCCACGGAGAAATAGATTTGCAGGATTTGGCCGTAGGAGATCTTGCCCGGATCGAACGTGATCTGGACGGACTCCGCGGGAACGTGCCCACGGTTGAGGATACCGTCGTTCTGGCTGGTTGTCGGCCGGCCTGTGAATCCCGCGATCACCTGCTGAATGCCTTTGATGTGCTCGAACACGGCCTGCATGCCCCAATAGCAGCCGCCTGCCAGAACGGCCGTTTGCGGCGCGCCGTCTGCGAGCGGATTGTCGAGCGCAGGCGGCGGAATCTGCGTCACTCTTTCGGCCGCGTGCGCGGGAAAGGCCGCCAGTATCGCCAGCGAAGACCCGAACAGAAATCGATTGAACCGCATATACCTTCTCCTTCGCGAAACGAGATCAATGCGCGCGCGCAACGAAATTGAGCGCGGCGGAATTCATGCAGTAACGCAAGCCCGTCGGTCGCGGGCCGTCGGAAAAGATATGACCCAGATGCGCATCGCAGAGCGCGCACAGCGCTTCGACGCGATGCATCATGTGGCTGTCGTCGGTTTTGCGAACGACATTGTCGTACGAGATCGCGCGGTTGAAGCTCGGCCAGCCGGTGTGCGAATCGTATTTCGTTGCTGAATCGAACGCCGCGGTGCCGCAACAGACGCAGCGATAGAGACCGTCGCCGTGGAAGTCCCAATAGATGCCGGTGTAAGGCGCCTCGGTCTGGGCATGGCGCGTCACTTCGAATTGCAAGGGTGACAGCACCGCGCGCCAATCCGCTTCGTTTTTGACGATCCTTGGCGTCTTGCTTTCGCCGAGGCTCTCGCCCGAAGCGGAAAATTTCTCGATCGTCAGAGTTTGCGGGGTCTCGGCGTCGTCCGCCCGGGCCGCACGGGCCGCGCCCAGCACCAGCAGGCTGCCGGCCGACAGGCACAGACTGCGCCGCGTGAGTTCGACGCCGTTACCAACAAAAGATTGGGGTTTGTGCACGTACACCACCGATCGCATAACGGTTTCGTGGCCAGGTTGCCGGCCGGTTTCCCGGGCGCAATCATTCGCTGCGGCGGGACCGAATTCAACCTGCGAGAGCCGCCAACGGATCAACTGTGCGAGAGCAGGATTTGCTCCGGCGGCCGGGTCACGCACCGTATTTCTGAAGAACCCGCACATGCGCAGCCGCGCTCGACGCGAGCGCTTCAAGGTCGTAGCCGCCCTCGAGCGCGGAGACGATCCGGCCGCCGCAACGGCGCTCCGCAATCGAACAAATCTCGCCTGTTGCCCACGCGAAATCCGATTCGTCCAAATTGAGTTGCGCCAGGGGATCGGCGCGATGCGCATCGAATCCTGCGGAGATGAAAATGAAATCGGGTTCGAAGCGATCAAGCGCCGGCAGCAGCAGATTTTCGAACGCGGCGCGAAACGCGCGGCCGTCCGCGCCGGGCGGCAGCGGCGCATTGAAGATGTTGCTCGCGACGCCTTTTTCCGATGGCCGTCCGGTTCCCGGATAAAGCGGAAACTGATGCGTGGACGCGTAGAACAGATTCGGATCGCCGAAGAAAATGTCCTGCGTGCCGTTGCCGTGATGCACGTCGAAATCGACGATGGCGATTCGTCCGAACCCTTTCATATCGTGCGCATGCAGCGCGCCGATCGCAATATTGTTGAAAAGACAAAAACCCATCGCACGATCGCGCTCGGCATGATGGCCGGGAGGCCGCACGGCGCAGAACGCATTTGCGATTCGCCCTGCCGCCACCTCGTCCACGGCGGCAATCGCCGCCCCCGCCGCCCGCAAGGCGGCCTGGGCCGAGCCCGGAGACATCGACGTGTCGCCGTCGATATAAGAATGCCCGCTTCGGTCGGCTTCGGCCGCGTGAAGACGCAGCACCTGATCAATTTCCATCGCGGAATGGGCCCGCAGCAGCGAATCCTTGCCGGCCGCCGGAGCCTCGAGTCGCATCAGCCCTGCGAATTCCGCGGTTTCCAAGGCTCGAAGGACCGCCCGCAGTCGGTCTGCGCATTCGGGATGGCCGGGCGGTGTCGCGTGGTCCAGGCAGGCGGGATGGCTGATCAGCGCTGTGGCCACGGGTTACTCGTCCTCCAGACGTCCTTGGACGTGTTCGACTTGCAGAAAATCGCCGCCGCGACTCGAAATCCAAGGAAAGCGGGTTGGCAGTTGAATAATTCCAAACTCACAAGTCTGTGAAGTCGACGATCTTGTGTCGCCTCAACCACACCGCCGAGCAAATCATGACCAAACGTCATAGAATAGATGCACAAAAGCCACAGACACCTAGGGAACGTCTGGATTCAGTCAAAACCGTTTTGACCCGGTACCACAGTATCTTTTAGCTTCCATCCAAACGGGCCATTCCGTGAATGCCGGGGCGACGGCACGCGGGGCAGCTGCCACCTTCGGCCAGCGTAAGTCCGTTATCGGCAGTCGTCGTTACGACAGAACCAAGGGGGTTCCACGTGTACCAGACCAATCTCAATAGACGCAGCCTGCGTTCCGTACTGCTCCTCGGAGCAGCTTCTGCCGCAGCCATCGGCATGGCGGCACCTGCTTCGGCGCAGGACACAACGACAGAAACCGTGGTTGTCACGGGTTCGCGCATTCCGCAGCAGGGGCTTTACAGCTCCAGCCCTGTGACGGCGGTCAGCCAGCAGGAATTAAAACTGGAAGGCACGACCAGCGTCGAGACCCTTCTGAACAATTTGCCGTCGGTGTTTGCAGATCAGACATCGACGATGTCGAACGGCGCGACCGGTACGGCGACAGTCGACCTTCGCGGCCTCGGCGCACAGCGCACCTTGGTTCTCGTCGACGGCACGCGCCTCATGCCGGGCGACCCGCTCGTCCCGGTGGCGGACCTGAACGACATTCCCGCGGCTCTTGTCGACCACGTCGAAGTTCTGACGGGCGGCGCCTCGGCCGTGTACGGCTCGGATGCAGAATCCGGCGTGGTGAACTTCATCATGCGCAAGGATTTTGAAGGCATCGAGTTCGACGGCCAATACGGCATCGACGAAGCGGACAATAGCAATGCCGCTGAACGCTCGCTGATCACGCCGCATATCGGCGGCCTCGGCTTCAACTACGCCCAGGAAGGCGTCATGGACGGCGGTACGGATACCGGCACCGTGATCATGGGCACGAACACCGCCAATGGTAAGGGCAACGTCACGGCCTATGTCGGCTACAAGAACAGCGAGCCGGTTCTCGAAGCGGCCCGCGATTTCTCGGCTTGTACGACGGCCTTCAGCGGCGGCAAGCTCGCCTGCGGCGGCTCGAGCAACTACGACCGCTTCATTTCGATCAACAACGCATCGGCGAGTTCGGCCGGCACGTTGAAGCCGAGCGGTGCCGTCGACAATTTCGTGAAAGGCACCGGCGTAGCTGGAACCGGCCAGTTCGTTCCCTACGTGGGCGCTACGAGCCAGAAGTTCAACTACGGCGGACTCAACTACCTGCAGCGTCCCGATACACGCTGGACGGGCGGCTTCTTCGGCCACTACGAAGTCAACAAAGAGCTCGACGTCTACACGAGCGTGATGTTCACGGACGACGATTCGATCGCGCAGATCGCGCCGTCGGGCCTGTTCCTCGGAACGGGCACGATCAGTGGATCCTTCGACAACATCAATTGCGCCAATCCGCTCCTCTCGGCGCAGCAGAACAAGCAATTGTGCGGTGACGTCACTGGTGACGCTTTCATCGCCGATGCGCGCTATGCCGGCAGCGGTTACTACGGTGGTCAGGCCAACGGCAACTGCCCGTTCTGTACGGCCGGTCAGGCGACGCTTGAAATCGGTCGCCGCAACATCGAAGGCGGCGATCGTCAGTCGGAATTGCGGCACACCTCCTATCGCGCCCAGGTCGGCGCCAAGGGCGATCTCGGCGACGGCTGGAGCTACGACGTCTATGCCCAATACGGCGAGACGATCTTCGACGAAAGCGTCCTGAATTATTTCTCGGTGGCCAAGTCGGGCGCCGCGATGCAGGCCGTGTACAATACTGCCGGTACGAGCATCCAGTGCATCACCGGGTCGAGCTGCGTTCCCGTCGATTTCTACTCGGGCGTCGGCGGCATCACCCCGGCCATGGAGAGATCCATCGCGGCCGTCGGCGAAGAAAACGGTCTGAACACGGAAGGTATCCTCAGCGGCTCGATCACCGGCGACTTCGGCGAATGGGGCGGCAAGTCTCCCTGGGCCAAGAACCCGATTGCAGTTGCTCTCGGCGCCGAATATCGCGACGAGTTCCTGACCTTCACGCCGGACTCGGCTGTGTCGAGCGGCGATCTGGACGGCGCCGGCGGTTCGGCTCCGCCGGTTCCGAAGTCGGGCTTCGACGTGACGGAAGGTTTCGGCGAGTTGCAGATACCGATCATCGAAGGGTTGCCTTTCTTCGAAGATTTGTCGGCAAAGGCGGGTTATCGGTATTCGTCGTATAACCTCGCAGGCGCAGTCTCCGCGTACGAGTACGGCGCGGAATGGCAGCCGATCGATGACTTCCGGTTCCGCGCGACCTACCAGCGCGCAGTCCGGGCGCCCAACGTGCTCGAACTGTATGGACCGCAGTCCGTCACGCTGTTCGGCGGCAACGATCCCTGCTCGGGAGCCACCGGGGTGGTGTCGACCAATTGCGCCAACGCACCTGGTAACGCGAAGGTCACGCTTGCTGAGCAATCTTCACCGCTGCTTTCCTGCGTGGCAGCTCAGTGTAATCAGCTGACGGGCGGCAACGTAAATGCGAAGCCGGAAACTTCCGACACGCGGTCGGCCGGCATCGTGTTCACGCCGACGTTCTTCGACGGGTTCACTGCGACGATCGATTATTTCGATATCTCGATCGCCCACGCCCTCACCGGCGGCTCGAACGCGAACGCGATCCTGTCGGGCTGCTATGGCGCGACTGCCACGGCCGCAAGCCAGGCCGCCGCATGCCCGCTGGTCAATCGCGATCCGACAACCCATTCGATCAACACCCAGAACGGCTATGTGATCGACACGGTGTTGAACGAAGGCACGGAGGGCACCAAGGGCTTCGACTTCGAAGCCAACTACACTGCCAACTTCGACGATTGGGGCATGAAGGGTTGGGGTTCACTGGGCGTCAACTTCGTCGGAACGCTGCTCAATACCCTCACCAACCAGCCCTTCGCGGCGATCAATGCCAGCTACGATTGCGCAGGCCTTTACGGCTACACCTGCGGATCGCCGGACCCGAAATGGCGTCACAAGCTCCGCGTGACGTGGACCTCGCCCTGGGACTTCGACTTCTCCGTCCAGTGGCGTCACTTGAGTCACGTCAATCTCGACTCGAACACCAGCAACGGCCTGCTTCACGGGGCTTGCGGTGGCAGCTCGACGAGCCCGGCGCCGTGCCCGGATCTCGTCGACAACACACTTCCCGCCATCGACTACTTCGATCTTTCCACGGACTGGACTGTCCGCGAAGGCATCGATCTGCATGCCGGTGTGAACAACGTCTTCGACAAGAACCCCCCGCTGGTCTTCGCGGGTATTGCCGGCCCGAGCCAGCTCGGAAACGGCAACACCTTCCCGGGCACCTACGACGCCCTGGGCCGTCAGATATTCGTCGGCGTGACCATCAAATACTGATCGTCACGGACACCCTGAAAGATACGGCGGCCCTCGCGGGCCGCCGTATTTTTTTGTGCAAGCGCCGGGTGGCGCTGATAGTACTATCCGGGACGTAAACCCGTTTTCCGGCAGTGATGTGACAACCCTGGCCCCCTCTCACCGCAAGCTGCTGGACGATGTCGGCACGGCCATGCGCGCTCGCGATGCCCGGCGCGCCGCCGCATTGGCACAGGAAGGATTGACGAGCGGATTTCGTCACCCGCTGCTGCTCAAGGCGCGGGCAATCGGATATGTCGAACAGGGGATGCACGAGGCAGCACTCGCCGACTTTCGCCTGGCGGCGGAGCTGTCGCTACCCGAAGCAGCGATCCAGGGCGCCATCGGCGCGTCATTGGTGAAATTGGCTCGATACGACGAGGCGATCGAGGCCTATCGCGCCGCTGTCGCCTTGCAGCCGAATTCGGCGGCCCTACAGTGCCGCCTGGGCCAGGCGTATGAGATGGTCCAGGACCTGGTGAAGGCCCGGCAGTCGCACCTGCGCGCCCTGGAGTTTGCGCCAGACAATGCCGAAGTCCTCGGCCGGCTGGCATTTCTCGCGGCTCGCAGCGGATCCTGGGACGACGCGCGCGCCTATGCCGAGCGGGCACTCGCGTCCGACGGCAGCCATTTTACCGCCCATCTCGTCATTGCCACCGCGGACACCGAGGAGGGCGCCTATGATGCGGCGGAACAGCGGCTTTTGATGCTTCTGGCGGACCAAAACATGTCGTCCAACAACCGCTTCCTGGCTGTCGGACGTCTCGGCGACCTGCGCGACCGACAGAACCGATTCGTGGAAGCGATGGCGGCCTTCGCCGCGTCGAAAGTGGAATGCCGCAAGCTCTACCCTGCCCGACTGACTCCGGACGGATTGACCCTGTCGGAGACCGTTGCGCTCATGACGACGCATTTCGAGCGCATGCCGTCACTGTCCGCGCCGGAAAAAATCCCGGCTTCGAGTGGAGCCGCCACGCATTTTTTCCTGCTCGGCTTTCCACGCTCGGGAACGACCCTTCTCGAGCAGGTCCTGGCCAACAACCCGCATATCGTGACGCTCGAGGAGCGCGACCCCGCAAGGGACGCGGTGCTTGCTTTCATGCCCAAATCCCGCCGGCTGCGTGCGCTGGCCGAAGCATCCGAGGAAACGCTCGACGAGCATCGCAAGCGCTATTGGCAAAATGTGCGCAAGCTCGGCGTGGAACCGGCAAACCGGATTTTCGTCGACAAAGGCCCGATCTACACGGTCAATATCCCGGTTCTGACACGGCTGTTTCCCCGGGCGAAGTTCGTGTTCGCGATCCGCGATCCGCGCGATGTCGTCTTCAGCTGCTTCCGCCGCCGCTTCGGCGTAAATCCCACGTCATACGAATTCCTGACCCTGGAGGGGACGGCACGCTTCTACGCCGCCGTAATGCGGCTGGCCGAGATTTACCGGGAAAAGATCGCGCTCGATGTCTTCGAAGTACGACACGAAGCGCTGGTGGACGACTTCGACGGCCAAACGCGCGCGCTATGTGACTTTATGGGGCTGGCCTGGGACGAAGCCATGCGCAGATTTTCCGAGCGATCGAAGATCGGCGCCATCTCGACGGTCAGCGGTTCCCAAATCGCACGCGGTCTCAATCGCGAAGGCTTCGGTCAATGGCGACGATACGCAGAGCAAATGGCCCCCATTTTGCCGATCCTCCAGCCCTGGGTCGCGAAGTTCGGCTATTCTCCGGAGTGAAAATCTCCATTTCCGCGCGTCCCTATGCTACCGCGAGAGCGCCGATCCGGCTCGCGGGCACCGTCGCCCGCGGCGTAACCATGCGAAGACAAGCCGGAGGACCCACGATATGAGTTCTGCTATTGCCGACCGGGCACGCTTGCGACGCATCGGAAGGCCCCAGGAAGGTAAATATGGCCGTTAACCTGCAAACCGGTGGCCCCGCGCTGGGCCCGGACGTTCTGAAGCGCATTGGCGCGGCCGTCGGCGCCGGCGATTACGAGAAAGCCTCCGGGCTGGCGCAGGAAGAAATCGACCGCGGCTGCGTTCACCCCGTCCTTTACAATGCGCGCGCCATGTGGCTCGAGCGGCAGCAGCGCGACAGCGAGGCGTTGATCGATTATCAGCGCTCGAAATCGCTTGTGCCCAACAGTCCGCTTGTCTTGATCGCGATGGGGCTTTGCCACGCGCGTCTCTTTCAATACCAGGAGGCCATCGCGTCTTTCGACGAGGCCGTTCGCTTAAACCCGCTCGAAATGTCGGGCTACAATCGCAAGGCCGAAGTGCTTTCCCTGATCGGGGATTTCGGCGGCGCGATGCGGAGCTATGAGCGGGCTGTAACGCTCGATCCACGCAATGCGGAATCTTTGGCGGGTCTTGCGAGCATCTGGGCCCAGAAGGGAGACGCGAAGAAGGCCGCCGACTATGCGAAACGCGCCGTCCTCCTCGATCCCGCCCATGCGACCGCACACGCCGTCCTCGCGCAAGTCGATATTTCACAGCGCAACTTCAGCTCGGCCGAGGAACGAATCAGACCTTTTCTCCAGGACCCTCACATCATCGGCAAGGGTCGCGCGTCGCTGTTCGGCGTCCTTGGCGACGCGCTGGATGGCCAGCATAGAGCGGCGGAAGCGTTCGAAGCCTACACGGTCGAAAACACGGAGTTGCTGCGGCTGAACGCATTGCGCTTCGCCGGATCGATGAAAATTGCCGACTTATGCGATGCCCTGGCCGCTCATTACAAAGACCGCTCGATCGTTACCGACCTGGATGCAAGCGCCGACTCCACGGCGAGCAGCGGCCCGCAGGGGCACGTGTTCCTGCTCGGATTCTATCGCTCGGGAACCACGCTTCTGGAACAGGCGCTCGAAGCCCATCCCAGGATCGTCACGCTCGAAGAGCGCGAGATTCTCGGGGCGGATGCCGAACGCTTTCTGACAAGCCACGCCGGGAGATCGCGACTCGACGCGCTCACGGGCAGCGAGCTTCAGGCTGCGCGAAATCGTTATTGGCAAAACGTCAATCGCGAAGGTTTGAATGTCCACGGCAAGATCTTCGTGGACAAGCATCCGCTGAACACGGCCAAACTGCCGCTTATCGCCAGACTTTTTCCGGATGCGAAGATACTCTTTGCCGTTCGCGACCCGCGCGACGTCATTTTCAGCTGCTTTCGCCGCCACTTCCAGATCAACGCCGCAATGTACGAGCTGCTGACATTGCCTGGTGCTGCGCGGCTTTACGATGCCGTCATGCGGCTGGCGGTCATCGTTCGGGAGCAAACGCCTCTCAAGTTTATGGATTGCCGCTACGAAAATATCGTGGACGACTTCGAAGGCAGCATGCGCGCGATCTGCGAATTCATTGGCATAAGCTATGACGCGTCTATGGAAAATTTCAGTTCAGTCGTGCGCGCCGATAACATCCGGTCGCCGAGCGCGTCCCAGGTCAAACGCGAGCTTTATCGTGAAGGCGTGGCGCAATGGCGCCCTTATGCCGCACAACTCGACGTCATCGCCCCAATCCTGAACCGGTGGGTCGATCGTTTCGGCTATCCGGCCGAGTAAGGCAAAATCCATGAGCAGCGAAGCAACGTTCCGGTCGGATGACGCAATCGAGGCCACCGTTTCGGAGGTGATCGACGCCATCAACAGATCGGACACCGACCACGCATACAAGCTGGCAGATGCCGCAATTCGCCAAGGCGCCCAACAACCCGCATTGTACAATGCGCGCGCGATCTGGTTTGCGGAACGAAGCCGCTATCGGGAAGCGCTGGCCGATTTCGAGTGCACAAGAGCGTTCTCTCCCCGCGATCCGGCTCTCCTCAACGCGATCGGATCGTGCCTTCTCAACCTCAAACGGCCACAGCAAGCCGTCGTTGCGTTCGACACGGCTCTCTCCGTTGCACCCGATTTTGTCGCGGCACATTGCAACCGGGCAGCGGCACTCAATGCGTTGGGCGAGATCGAAGCCGCCCAGCAATCATTGGAACGCGCGGTTACGCTGCAACCGGACCACGTGGACGCGCTCTTGGCTCTGGCGGCGCTACTGCTCAGCAGAGGGCGCAGAGAAGAGGCGCGCACTTATGCCGAACGCGCCCTCGCATTGGATCCTGGGCACCCGTCTCCAATCACCATACTTGCCACGGTGGATATGCAGCAAAAAAACTTTGCCTCTGCCGAACAAAGGCTCCGCGCCGGATTGAAAGACGAAAGGCTCAAGGGCCAGGAACGTTTGTCGGCACAAGGTCTCCTGGCGGATGCGCTTGATCGTCAAGAGCGCGCCTCCGACGCATTCCAGGCCTATGCTTCCATAAATGAAGAACTGCATCGCCAGCATGCACCGACATTCGCGGTAGGGCGCGCCATCGACAATGTCCGCGGACTTACTGCCTATTTCGAGCAATCGGTTCCCTGGAAGGCATCGCCGCCGATGGTGCCGGGCGAGCACGACAAGCCCGCCGGTCACGTGTTTCTCGTCGGCTTCATGCGCTCTGGAACGACGCTGCTGGAATCCATTCTGGCCAGCACCCCGCAAATCGTTGCCCTCGACGAGCATGACGCACTGCGCGACGCTGCAAAAAAGTTCCTGAACGGCGACGCAGGCGTGAGCCGTCTGGCAACATTGGACAGCGTCGAGCTGGCCCGCTGGCGCGACGAATATTGGCGGTCGATCCGCGCGGTGGGCGTGGACGTATCGGGAAAGATTCTGCTGGACAAACTGCCGTTCCACTCGATCAAGCTTCCCCTGATTGCGCGACTGTTTCCCGATGCGAAAGTGATCTTTGCGCTGCGCGATCCACGCGACGTCGTACTGAGCGCATTTCGGAATCGATTTGCCGTTTCGACGGACAGTTTCGAGTTTCTCCGGCTCGAGGATTGCGCACGCTATTACGCCGCCGTGATGCAGCTTTCCGAGCTCTACTGGTCGAAATTGCCGCTCAATCTGCGCGGCCACCGTTATGAAGACCTGATGAAGGACTTCGACGCGACCGTGCAGGCCGTGTGCGGTTTCATCGGCATCCCCTGGAACGAATCCATGCGCGAATTCAGCGAAGGCGTGCGCGCCATCGATATCCGCAGCGTCAGCGCGGCGCAAGTGCGGCAGGGTCTTTATGGCGGCGCTGTCGGCCAATGGCGGCGCTACGAGCGCGAACTGGCGCCCGTCCTCCCGATCCTGCAGCCCTGGGTGCAGCGTTTCGGCTATCCGGCCCGCTAATAATCGACGGCCTTCGAGGTCGTGGCCTCGAAATAATCCCGAATGCCGTTCAGCAGCGTGGAAACGAGCTCGCGCTCGGCCAAGGTCAGATAGGGATTCCAGACATCGATCATCAGGATGACGCGGTAGTCGTCGCTGTCGTTCCACGCCTCGTGGTCGAACGTATCGTCGAACACCCAGGCCTTGCCTTCGCGCCAGGGTCGTGTTTCGTTTCCCACCCGGAAGCGGCAGCCTTCCGGGACAATTAACGGCAAATGCGTAACGAGGCGTGCATTCGTGACGCTCGAATGCGGCGGAATATGCGTGCGCGGCGCCAGAACGGAGAACATGATCGTCGGGCCGAAATTGGGCGTGTCGTCGAGCACGGGGATTGCTTCGGATACGGCAGCCGTGCGCGGGCAGCGCGCGCAAGCGTCATCCATGCGCACGCCGTCTTTCCACAGGAAATAGGTGCTCCAGCGCGGCGATTTGTTGAGCTCCTTCCACTGGTTGAGCGGCGAACCGTCCGGATGGGAAACATAGGGCTGAAACCCCTCCGAATCTTCCTGCATGACGGCGACGAGTTCTTCGCGGATCGCGCCGGACGCCGCGTCGAGCTCCTTCAACCAGGGAAACAGCGCATCGTCGTAGAACTGAATGGCGGGCAGTCGCGGGAACAGCAGCATGCTGGGCTGCTGGGTAAACGCCTTCTTCTTGCCGAGCGCGATATCGACGCATTCGTCGAAACGATTGAGAGTCTCGTTTGCGTGGCGATGGCGAACCGCCTCGAGACGCGAGGCGAGAAGCTTCTCCAATGCGAGCGTATTCTCGCGCACGATTTCGCGCGCATGGCGAAGAGGTTCCTGAAGGTCGGGCGGGATTTCGTTCTCCGGCGGCGCGATCAGGAGAAGATTCTTATAGACCTGCGAAGCCTTGCGGACCTGCCCGCTGCGCTCGAGAAGCTGCCCCTTGGCCAGCAGCGCCGGAACGAAATAGGGATCTATCGTCAGTGCACGGACGATCGCATCCATTTCACGCTGACCGTCGCCGAGATCGCGCCAGGCATAGGACAGATTGAGCGGAAGCACGGGAGAGTTCGGGTCGGCGTTCGCGGCCTGCTCGAACAGATCGCGCGCGCGGACGGGGTTCTTCCGCGACAGGGCGTAGCGGCCGAGATGGAACAGCGCCTGTGGATGGGCAGGCGCAAGCGCGTACACCTGCTCCCAAATGCCCATCGCCTCCTCCATGCGGCCGGCACGCATGGTTTCGTGGGCCGCCTGAACGAGCCGGCTAACGCGAGGATTTGGAACGTTCTGCATCCGGTCTGCCTGCGCCCCCGGCTGCACTCGCAGCGACCGAGAGACTATTGCGCCGGCAGATTTGTAGCACGCATTTCGACCGTGCCGTGTGGCGCTTCGCTCACCGCCTCGACCACCGAGCGAATACCGGGCGTCTGCGCCAGGGTGGCCAGGCCCTGTATCGCACGCATGCTGGCGGTTGTGCCGCCGAAGGCATCCTCCAACGCCTGGCCCAGGCTCTTCGCCTTCGGAAAGCGCACGAACTGAACCTTGCCATCGGCCGGGATGCCCGCCGCCTGCTTCATCGCGGCGACCGCCGTCCAAAAGCCGCCCAGCTGATCGACGAGACCGCGCGGCTCCGCGTCGGCTCCCGTCCACACACGGCCCTTCGCAATCTCCTGCACCTTGTCGAGCGGCAGCTTGCGCCCCGTAGCCACCTTCTGCGTGAAGTCGGCATAGGTGACGTCCGCCTGGGTGTTGAGATTGGCGAGCTGGTCCGGCGTGAACGGCGAGATGCCCGAATCGAACAGGGCATTCTTGCCGACCCCGATCTCGTCGGCGTTGGCGCCGACCAATCCGATGGTCTTGCCCAGCGACACCTTGCCGGTGAGCACGCCGATCGACCCGGTCAATGTGCCGGGCTCGGCGATGATCTTATTGGCAGACGCGGAGATGTAATAGCCGCCCGAAGCCGCCACCGCACCCATGCTCACCACAACGGGCTTGCCCGCGGCCTGTGCCTTCTTCACCGCATCGAGGATCTGGTCCGAAGCCGTCACCGATCCGCCCGGCGAGTCGACGCGCAGGATGATGGCCTTGATGCTCTTGTCCTTGGTGGCCGAACGGATGGCGGCGGAAAGATCGTCGCCTGCGATGATGTTTTCGTTGTTGCCGAACAGGCTGCCGCCCCCGGTCGTGCCGTCGACGATTTCGCCGGCCGCTTCGATCAGCGCCACATGCGTCCCGCCCGTGAGCGATGCCACGTCTTTCACGGCATGCCAGTATTTCTTGAGCGATACCATGCCGGCGCCGGAGCCTGCGCGGTCGCGCGCGGCGCTTTCGGCTTCGTCGTCATAGCCCATGCGGTCGATGAGGCCTTCGCGCCTCGCATCGTCGGCGAATTGTGGGCTCGCTTCGAAATCGGCAACGACGGCTTTGGGCGCGAGCTTGCGATCCGCGGCTGCCGCCGTGGTCGCGTTGTCGTACCAGGATTGCAGAAGCGCCGTCGTCTGCAGGCGGTCGGGACCCGTGTAGTCCTTTTCCATGTACATGTCGGCGGCGCTCTTGAAGTCGGAGCGCTTCACCATCTGCGGCACCGCGTCGAACTTGTCGAACAGCCCGCGCAGGAACAGTGCGCCCGCGCCGGCGCCGGCCGTACCGAACGGGCTCTTGGGCTGCATCCAGATTTCACTGGCGCTGGCGGCCGTCAGGTAATCGCCGAGGCCGTTCGACAGAAAGCCCTGGCTGTGGGCGAGAACGAATTTGCCGGTCTGGCGGAAACGCTGGATCGCGGCACCAATTTCCTCGGCCTGCGGCACCGAAAGATCGGCCGTGCCGAGACGCAGGAACGCGCCTTTGACCCGCGCATCGCGTCCGGCCGCATCGAGCGCCAGCACGATGTCCATGATCGAAGGCGGTCGCGTGCTCGCGTCCAAAGGATCGGGCGCGTTGGAATCTGCGACCGGCGAACGCAAATCGAGGTTCAGGACCATCTTCGACGGCAGCCCGTCGCCTTCCATCATCCCGATGCCCGCGAGAACGGCGATCAGGAGAACGATTGCGAGCGCGAATTTGAGAAGCCCGTTGAGTGTCCCGACAACGATCGACTGGGCCCAGCGCAAGAACGCAACCATATGAGATTTCCCTTTGCTCGAACTGTAACGCGGACGGCAGCGGGACGGTCCGCTCCGCGACCATATATGGGAAGTTCTTTAAAGAAGGCCAATCGGCCTGCGCGCGCGGCAGTAGCGCGAAACCGATCAACCTCCAACCGATTGAAATTGCTGATATTTCCGTGTGACGGCAAAAGCACAGTCACAATCTTCTCGCACGATGCGCGCGGGCACGGCAAGCTGGAGCGCCGCCATTCGGACTTATGCAATGACCCCCAGCGAATTCACCTGCCTGCTCTATGAACTGCGGGGCCATGTCGCCGTCGTCTCGCTGAACCGGCCCGAGCGCCGCAACGCGCTCAACCCGCGCGCCTATGCCGAAATCGAAGCCGCCTTTCGCGCCGCGGCGCGCGACGACGAAGTTCGTTGCGTTGTCGTCACCGGCGTCGACCCCGCCTTCTGCGCCGGCGAAGACGTGAAGGAAATGATGACCGGCGAACCGCGCCACGGCCGCAAGGTCGTGCGCCCCACACCCACGCCGGCAGCGATGGCCGCTATCGAATGCGACAAGCCCGTCATTGCAGCAGTCAACGGCGTCGCGGTCGGCTGGGGCATGGAGCTTTCGCTTTATGCGGATATTCGCATCGCCTCGGAGCACGCGAAATTCGCGGAACTGTTCATCAAGCGCGGATTGATCTCCGATGTCGGGAGTTTGTGGAAGCTGCCCGCGATCGTCGGTCCCGCCAAAGCGGCCGAGCTTCTGTTCACCGGCGACATGATCGACGCGCAGGAAGCGCTGCGGATAGGTCTCGTGTCCTATGTCGTGCCGCATGCCGAATTGATGCCGCGCGCGATGGCGCTGGCGGAACGTATCGCAGCCAATCCTCCCCTCGCATTGCGCTATATGAAAGAGGGCCTGCGCCGCGGGACTTATGGCGATCCCACGGAGATCGGCGGTTGGGCCATCGACACGATCTACAAACTGTTCCAGACCGAAGACCATCGCGAAGGCGTGCGTGCGTTTCTCGAAAAGCGCACGCCGAATTTCACGGGACGGTAAGAACACGATCACCCGCCCATGGGGCGGGTCGAAATTGTCTTTGAGCGTCAGCGAAAAGAGAATTTCGGGGCGGGGTATTGTTGATGCAGCACCCCGCCCCGAAAAATTCTTCGCTTCGCTCAGATTTTTCGACCCGCCCTCAAGGGGCGGGTGGAATCGGAATAGCTATCACTTGCGGGGCAACGTTTGGCCCGGTAACGAGAATACATGACCCAATTCACCACCAACGGCATCACGCTCGCCTTCGACGATTTCGGTCCCCGCGAGGCGCCGCCGATCGTTTTGGTTCACGGCTTTTCGTCGAACCGCAATGAGAATTGGCGGCGTGTCGGCTGGTATGGTACGCTGGAGCGTCGGCGGTTGCGCTGCCTCGCCTTCGACAGTCGCGGCCATGGCGAAAGCGACAAGCCGCATGATCCCGCGGCCTATGCGCGCGAAAGCCTTGTCGGCGACATTTTTGCGTTGATGGATCATGCCGGCATCGCGAAGGCCGACCTGATGGGTTATTCGATGGGCGCACGGCTCGCATTGGCGGCGGCGCTCGCAAGGCCCGAGCGTTTGCACAACCTCATCATCGGCGGTGTCGGCGGACGCATGTTCGAAGCATCTCCGCCCGGCAATCCGATGGCCGATGCGATGGATGCGGACGATCCCAATGCGATCTCCGATCCGCTGTTGCGCAGCTTCCGCCATTTCGCGGACGAACAGGGCGAGGATCGCAAGGCGCTGGCCGCTTGCGCGCGCGCACAGCACGGATCATTCGATCGTGATGCCCTCGCGCAATTGCGCGTGCCGACGCTTGTCGTTGCGGGCGCGCGCGATGCGCTGGCAGGCGATCCGGAAATATTGGCGCATGCGATCCCGGGCGCACGCGCCATCACCCTGCCCGGCTGCGATCATTTCTCGGCCATCCCGCACGCACTGTTCAAGGCGACGGTTTTCGATTTTCTCGACGGCAGTCTCGAGTGAATGCGCGGGCTCTTATTTGTCGTCGGCCGGAAAAGTTTTGCATAGAATGACATTGACGTGCCCATCCGGCCAGCCTTCGAATTCGGCCATGCGCACGAAGCCCAGCCGCTCATACAGCCCAGGCGCCTGGAAATCGTAACTCGCAACCCAGACGCGCCGCACGCCGCGCCGTTGCGCTTCCGCGACGAACGCTTCCAGGAGAGCGCGGCCGTAACCCTGGCCGCGATAGGCCTCGTCGACCCACATCTGCTTGAGTTCGCTGATTCCGGCCCAGCTATACCCGGCCGCCGCGCCGATCATGCGTCCCGCTTCGTCGCGAAGGACGAAGCCCAATCCCGCGCCGTCGCCGCGACCGGTGACCGCCCGATTGTATTCGTAAAGCCGCACTTCCACCGCGTCGATTTCCATAGGCGAAAGATCGTGACGGGGTTCCGGAATCGGTTTCATGGGAAGCGGTCCTGCGCTGGAACGAACGCGCCGACACTAATCCATTTTGTTGCCCAGCGCGCGTTCGATCCAGCCGAACAATTCGTCTTCCGGAACGGGCTTGCGCAGCACGGCGAGAGCGCCCGCTTCCTCGGCTTTTTCGCCCAGCGACGCATCGGGACCGCCCGTGATCATGATCGACGACACGGCCTTGCCGGATTGGCGCAGCTCCAGCAGCAGAGCAAGACCCGTCATCTCCGGCATGTGCATGTCGAGCAGCAGGCAGGCGCAGGCATTCGCAGCACCATCATCGAGAAATGCGCGGGCAGATTCGAATGTACGCACGCTGTGACCGCGCGCCATCAGCAACACGCCCAGCGAATCGCGGACGGCCTCGTCGTCGTCCACCACGCAGATCAATCGGGGAGAGGAGTTCGTCATGACAAAATGCACCCGCCGGAACGGGAGATTAAAGTCCCGGCGCGATACGGGGAAATACGTAGTAACCCGAGATACGGCCACTACGTGCGCCTTAACGGTCTGTTGACGCTGACGGCCGGGATCAGGCGCGGCCCTATCCATTCACCAGCAGCGAGAGCCTTACCAGATCGGCGACAGTGCGCGCATTCATCTTGTCCATGACGCGCGCGCGATGCAGCTCCACCGTCCGCGGCGAGATGCCGAGCTCATGCGCAATGACCTTGTTGGCGCGGCCGGCCACGACGAGATCGAGCACCTCGCGCTCGCGCTTCGTCAGATCCGCGAGCCGCGCCCGGCCGTCCTGCAGCGCCGCAATCCGGTTTCCCGCCGAGGAGATCGTCTCCGCGGCGCGCCGGACGCTGAACATCAGGGACTCTTCGTCGAAGGGTTTTTCGAGGAAATCGACAGCGCCCGCCTTCATCGCCCGCACCGCCAGCGGCACGTCGCCGTGCCCCGTCACGATGATGACGGCGAGGAGCGCGCCCCGCCGCGCGAGTTCTTCCTGCAGCGCAAGGCCGTCCATATCGGGCATGCGGATATCGGCAATGAGACAGCCGTGGCGCGCCGCACCGCCGCTTGCCAGGAACTGCGTCGCCGATTCGAAGGTCTCGACGCCGAAGCCCGACGCCTTCAGCAGAACGGCGAGCGAATCGCAGACAGCGGGATCGTCATCGACGATGAAAACAGGCGGCTCACCGGACACGCTAATCTCCCAGCGTGAATCAAAGCCCCGCGACTTTCTATCAGCAGTTGTCCGGTTTGGCTAATGCTGCCGCGGCGAAGGCGGCGCTTGAACCGGATTGCGACGCCTTCAGCATGGGTCCGGCGCACCGAACATGCTTATCTAAGCGGACTCTCCTCAATAGTTTTGCGGAAACCAAACATCGCGCTGCAACTTGCGTCACGGTGTCCGGGGTCAGGAGCTTCTGCGGGCCTTGGAAAACCCCTATTATTGGCCCCAACTCGTAGTCATCTGGGGAATGTAGGATAAGAGCGAGACTTGATCATGAAAATGTTTCCTATTTCTTGCGAAGTGGCCCGCGATAAGCACGGAATTACATGTGAACACTCTATCGCAGAGAATGGCGAATTCCGTTTTCGCCTGAAGAAGGCAGACGGCACCGCCTATATCAGAACGGAGTCGCCATCTGAGGGAGGGTGGCAGGACAGTCACTATCATAAGAAAGTGCTAGAGACTTACATCGTGCAATCGGGATGGATGGGGTACGCAGTTCGAACAAGTTCGGGGCCGGACATTGCGATTTATCGAGCTGGTGAGTTATTCACTACAGCGCCGGAAATTATCCATAATGTTTATCTGCCGAAGAATTCTGTTATCCACACGGTTAAGCACGGAGATGCGATTGGAGAAGATCGGCTGGAAGATGAAAGGACTTTCGCCTTTACCGCGCTGACAAAAAAAATATCTGAGACAGAGATTCTTGCGCAACCGCGCCGAATTGCGACAATGGAGAAATCTGTTGCGAATGGCGCGTATAGCCCGGCATATCTGCACTTCGATAATTTGATCTGGCAAATTCCGGTCTGGTCCAGCGCGGTTTTTACATTAGCTATAGTGGGGACATCCGCGATAAACGACACGTTAGCTCACGACATCGGGATACCTACTAAAATTCTTCTCTCATCGTTCTACGGACTTATAGGATTGTTCTTATTGATAGCATCCTACGCGCTGCACAGGTTTCGCTGGCACCAAATCCGAGCAAAAAATTATACGCCAAGTTGGAAGCATCCATCTCCTCAAATAGGGTTACAGTTTATTGTCAACTTGCAAGCGAGCGCTCTTATTTTCCTAGCGTTCGTCATTCAGCAGTTTCCGATCGCTTGCGGATTGATCGTGAGTGCATTGCTACTCGGGCTACTTTCATATAAGTGCGAACGAAAGCTTCTCGAAGAGGGCGCGACGGGCGGTCGCCCTATTGAAACTCGCAGCTAGCGGCGAAAGTTAAATTGCCCGCCGCTGACGCTGCCGCCAATTTTCATCCAGCTACAACTTAAGTCTGAGAACGAGCTCCCTTCCCGACAGGCTCGGCTTGTTTGGCAGGCCTTGACTTCCGCCCGCTGAACCCCTAATAATGACTGATCGATCAGTTTTTATTGGAACCCATGCCCAAGATCACCGAGGCCCAACGCGAGACCCGCCGCCAGCAGATCCTGGACGCGGCCTTGCGCTGCTTTTCGCAGGACGGGTTCCACAACACCACGACGGCCGTCATCGTGCGCGAGTCGGGCGTGAGCCAGGGCACGCTTTATCTCTATTTCGCGACCAAGGACGAAATCATCGTCGCGCTGGCGGATGACCGCCACCAGGGCGAAGCGTTTCTCAGCGCCATGGCCCAGAGCGAGCAGGATCCCATCGAGGGGCTCGGGCTCTTGCTCGAATTGCACGGCCAGGGGCTTGACGATCCGCGCCGCGCCGATTTGCGCCGCGTCGGCATCCAGGGCTGGGCCGAAGCGCTGCGCAATCCGACCATCCTTGCCAGTGTCACCGAAGGCTCGTCGCTGGTGCGCAAGGAGATCGTCCGCCTGATCGCACGCGGACAACGCACAGGCCGGATCCGCCCCGAAATCGCGCCCGAAGCGGTGGCCCGCATGCTCATCGCCCTCTTCCGCGGCCTGACTCTCGAGGTCAGCCTGGGCGAGGACACGGGCCTCGCGAATGTCGGACCGCTGGTTGAAGACTTTATCCGCAGCACCCTTCTTACCGATGCGGCCCGCGCCGCCCATCCCAAGATTCCACTCACGTCAAAGGAATGACTCCCATGGCCCTGAATGAAACGATGAACGAAACAATGACGGACGCGGCGGCTGTGCCCATGCGGCAGTGGGGCGCTGCGCTGAGGGCGTTGCGCCGGCTGTTGTCCGACAAAGACGACACCGTTCAGGTGTTCGAGATCATGCGGGCGCTGAACGGCGGCACCAATGCCAAGAATTATCACCGCCTGCTCGAAACCACGGCGGGCGGGCGCATCGCCTACGACCATGTCGAGCTTGCTCCCATGTTGATGGATCAGGCATGGCTGGACAGCTTCGCAACCGGCACGGTGGGTGCTGCCTATCGCGATTTCATCCGCAGCGAGAATTTCTCGGCGGAGGGCCTCGCGGAAATCAGTCGCCAGCGTCAGGTGCGCATCGATGAACCCCATCCCTATAACTGGTTCGGGCGACGCATCCGCGACACGCACGACATCTGGCACATCCTCTCGGGCTATCATCGCGATGGTTTGGGCGAGGCGTGCCTCGTGGCATTTTCCTTCGCGCAAACGCGCGGGCTTGGCTGGGCAACGATCGCGTTCGGCGCCGGGTTCAAGGCGCTGAGGCAAGGACACTGGCCCGCCGCGCGCGCGATCCGGCAGGGCTATAAGCGCGGCAACGCCGCGAAGTGGTTGCCGGGCGAAGACGCGGTACGCCTGATGAGCGAGCCGCTCGATGCCGCGCGCCGCAGGCTCAACATCACGCCGGCGACAATCTACGACGCCATTCCGCGCGACCGCCGCGGGGCCTGATCGCGGGCCACGATCACACACACTTTCAAGTCTTCTCACACGTCAACGAAGGAGCCGTACATGGCCGTTCAGACGATGACCCCGCCTGTCTCCAACTTCAGCTTCTGGCAGATTCTGCCGACGCTTTTCTTCGATGTGGTAATGCCTGTTGTCCTGTACGACGTGCTCACCGCGCGCGGCGTGCCCGCGATATGGGCGCTCGCCGCCGGCGGATTGCCGCCGGCACTCAACAATCTGCAGAGCTGGATCAGGACGCGCCGGCTCGAGCCGCTCGGCATCATCGTGATGACGCTTCTCGCCATCGGAACGCTGACTTCGCTGATCTCGGGCAATTTATTCTTCGGTCTGATCAAGGATTCGTTTCTCACGGGCGCGTTCGGCCTCATCTGCCTCGTCTCACTCTTCTTCGCGCGGCCGTTGATGTTCTCCGTCCTGCGCCAATTCCATGCGGGCGGCGACACGGCGCGCATCGCGGACTGGAACGGGCGCTGGGAGCGACGGGGATTCCGCTTTGCCATCCGCCTCGTGACGATCGTCTGGGGCGTTACCTATATGGCCGAAGCGTTGCTGCGCGTCGGCCTCGCGCTCCAACTGCCGCCGCAACAGGTCGTGACGCTCTCGCCTATCATGGGCTTCGGCGCGCTGATCGTGCTCATTTCGTGGACACGGCGGTACATGAGGGCGGTGCAAAGACGATATGAACAAGGCGCCGTTGCGTGAGCGACAATTACGGCGAAACGACGTGGCAGTGTCCATAAGCCCTTTCGCACACTTCGAGCGCGCTCGAAATGTCGCTGAATCGCGGATGGTAAAATGCTCTCGAAATGCCTGCGGCGTCAGTCTGGATAAGGAGCGTTCGTCATGCACAAGATCGATCTCAAATCCGTGCCGGAACGGAAGGGTTCGGCCTATCCTCCGCCCTACAACGAGACTGCAAAGAACCGTATCAAGCAGGCGCTGGGCGATGGCCTCGCGCAATTCGGCGTCAATCTCACGCGGCTTCCGCCCGGCGAGTGGTCGAGCCAGCGCCATTGGCACTCCCGCGACGACGAATTCGTCTATGTCATTTCGGGTGAAGTCGTCCTCATCACCGACAACGGCGAAGAGAGACTCGCCGCGGGCGATTGCGCCGCGTTTCCCATGAACACGCCCAATGGACACCATCTCATCAACAAGGGGATGGAGACGGCCGTTTATCTCGAAGTGGGCACGCGCAACCCCGAAGACGTCTGCACCTATTCGGATATCGACATGCTCGTGGACAAAAGGCGCGGGGGATACCGTCACAAGGACGGCACGCCCTATTAGGATATTCGGCTGGAGGCCCACGAAATGCCCAGGATCGCAGACTTGCGCCGCTTCCCCCTCAAAGGGGCTGCGTCCATCGCCGAGCGGCAGCTATCGGTGAACACGGTCGTCGGCGTCGCGGATGACCGCAGGTTTGCACTCCGGCACCGGCCGGGCGACCTGACGCGGCGCGCGGAGAACTACAACAAGTTCGACTATGTCGTCTGCGCCAACACGTCGGCCATGGCCAGGGAACGCGCCCGTTTCGTGGGCGACGGCGCCGACTACCGGCTCGAACCCGCCTACGTGACCGACCTCAAGAGTCGCCTGCAGAGCTTCAGCGATATGCAGCTGCAGGATTCACATGGCGCCTATCACCTCGGCGATACGGGCGGCCCGCAGGTGTCGTTCCTCAATCTCGCCACGTTGCGCGCGCTCGAGGAATTCGCCGGTACCGAGATCAATCCCGACCGGTTCCGCATGAATGTGGGGATAGAAGACCTTCCCGCCTTCGCCGAATACAACTGGGTCGACGGATTTCCCGGTACGCGTGAAATCCTGGTGGGCAAGGTGCGCATGCGCGTCGACGACGCCTGCGAACGCTGCAAAGCTCCGCATGCGAACCCCGCGACAGGCGAATACGACATGAACATGCTGGCCCTCCTCATGGAGTTCATGGCGCGGCGGGACTACAGGTCGCCGCATCGGGGTGTGACGAGTGTCATGGGGGTCTTCGGCGTGGTACTCAACGACGGCGTCATCAATATCGGCGACGAAATCACGCTTCTGTAAGCTCGCATTGCCGGTATTCGAGGCTGGCGATAGCTTTGCCGTATGAAGTAGCTTTTGATAAGGTAACAGCGGCAACATTCCCCGTCGTGGCATGACGCAACCTAGCGACTGGGAAACGCCGCCGCTGTCACCTTATCTTCCGCAATATTCTTTTCGACTGTCCCGTCAACATATCCTTATCCCGTCATAGTTTCTTGTGATATGCGGGGACGCTTAATCCATTGAGGGAAAAGCAGTCAGTGCCGGCCCCGGGATTGTCTGGAAATTGTTTTCACGTCCCCTAACCTTCAGCCGGAGCCATCCACGAAGGCTCCATGTACCAGGACTACGTTTTCAGTGTGCTGTGCCATGACCATTCTCCTTTGCAGTAAAGCCTCGCACCACTTGATTTCGATGTCGCGTCCTGCGCCAACCTGTTTCTACTTTGGCGCAGGACGCGCTTCTCACTCGGTTCGCAATGACCTCCTGGCTACTAGTGTGCGGAGGCGGCCATCTCTTCGATGAGCTTGGCTGTTTCCTTCGGGTGAGACATGTAGGCCACATGGCTGGCGTTCACTTCGATCGTCTTGGCGTTCGCGCGCTTTGCCATCATCCGCTCCTGAATTGGATTGATCGATCGGTCGGAACTCGCCACCATGTATCCGGTGGGCTTGGTCTTCCAAGCAGGATTTGTCACTTTATGGGTGAACGAGTCGGTGGAGATCGGCACCTGCGCTATCGCCATGAACGCCGCTTTTTCCTTCGGAATGTCCGCTGCGAAGTCGGCCGCGAAATGCTCCGGATCGATCCACCAGTTGCCATCGCTGTCCGGCCGGAAGGCTTTTGAGGCTTGCGGCACGGCCTGCTCGATCGATGCGCAGCTCTCGCCTTCATCAGGCGCAAAGGCGGCGATGTAGACCAGCGCCTTGACGTTTGGATCGTTGCCCGCCTCGGTGATGATAGACCCGCCATAACTGTGACCAACCAGAACGACTGGCCCGCCCATGGCGTCGATTGCTGCCTTCGTGTATTTTTGGTCGGCGGCGTAAGAGGTCTCGGGCGGCTGTGGCACCGACACCTTATAGCCATCTTTCTCAAGAATTTTCGCCACCGCTTCCCAGCCGGAGCCATCCGCGAAAGCTCCGTGGACCAGCACCACGTTCTTGATTCCGGTTGGCGCTGCAACCGCGCCTCCTGAAGCACTCGCCAAAATTAGAGAGGTGCCGATCACTGCGGCAGCCGCTACACTAAGGCACATCGACTTCATGACTATTCTCCTTCTCTTTCGGGTTTTAACTTTCCGTTTAAATCGGACCAGGACCTCATCGAGCCACTCGGCAGCCTGGGGAGATTTTCGCCCCAAACCTGCGAATGAGAGTTCACAAACTCGCGCGGCGTTCTTTGCAGATTTTGCTCTTGTTTGCCGAACGGATCATTTTGTTTAATTCATGCTTCCAAGGCAGCGCGTGGTTCAGTCCGCTCCGATATTTAGCGTCGTAAATCCAAGGTCTTACGGCGTACGCTGGACAAGGCCACGTTCCAATTTTAAATTTTATTGGCTGTCGCGGCGGTTTTCATCATGGACCAACAAACAGACGCTTCTCGACACTTGGCCCGCAGTGCGGCGGGCGCGTTCGGCGATAGTTTGGCCGCGCACTTTCACTTGAAAGAGAGCAAGCAGGTCTCCACGGCGTGGACCGGGGATCGTCTGTTCGCGATCACGCGCTTGCAGTCCGACACCGGCATTCCGGATCGTACGACGCGGGTGCCGAGTGAAGCTGCACTCCACATCTCGGTTTCCATCCTGCCCGTTCCGTTGCGCGCTTATGAGCTCTGGATCGACGGAAAAGCGATTGACGTTCCGTTTATCCCGTCGCTTCGCACGAGCGTCATGGATCTTCAGTCAGATCCGGTCTGCTGGGTCGGCACCGGCTTCGACTACGTGCACTACCATGTGCCGAAAGCGGGACTGGACGAGATCGCGAGAGATCACGGTGTGGAACCGGTCAGCTCTTACAAGTTCGCGATATGCGAACACGACATCGTTCTGGCCCAACTCACGCAGTATGTCTTCCCTCTTATAGGTTCACGTGATTGGACCGGCTCACTCGCGCTTGACCAGTTCAGCCTCATCCTCGGCGCGCACGTGCTCAGGACCTATGCCGGCCTTCCCCCCTTGGGCGTCACAAAAAGAGGCGGACTGGCGCCTTGGCAGGGAAAGCGCGCCGCAGAGATGATGAGGGAGAACCTCAATGAGAAAATCCATCTTTCCGACATGGCCGGCGAGTGCGGCCTATCGGTGAGTCACTTCACGCGCGCATTCAGGAAGAGTTTCGGCATGTCGCCTCATCGTTGGCTTCTCGAGCGCAGGATTGATCGAGCGAAAGCACTGCTGGCAACTAGCGGCCTCCCGATAGCCGATATCGCCTTACAATCCGGCTTTTGCGATCAAGCTGCATTCACTCGCGCCTTCGGGCGAATCGTCGGCGATAGCCCGGGCCGATGGAGGCGCGTTGTGACTTCAAGAGCCCGTTACGGGCCGTAATTGCAGTGACAGCGGCAGTGTTCCCTTTCGCGGTATGACCCAGCGTAGCTGCCGGCAACCGTTGTAGCTGTTGCCGCATTCGACTCCCGTCGCCACATCGCACTCTTTCGAATTGAGTGGATAATTGCTTTGATACCTGACCTCCCGAGGATTCGTTTCGAAGCAGAGCAACAGCAAAATGACTGATATTCCCGACGATATTTTTACCGAGCCGGCAAATGTCGACCCCGATACACTCGCCAATCTGGGGCCGTTGCGCCCGCTCGCGGGCACCTGGGAAGGCCGCAAGGGCGTGGACCTGAATCCCAAAGCGGAAGGTCCCGAGCGGAAAGAGTATATCGAACGGACCGACCTTCAACCGATCGATTACCAGCTGAACGGCCCGCAGCTTTTCTACGGCCTGCGGTATCACACGCATATCCTGGCGACTGACGAGGACGCGACCTTCCACGACCAAGTCGGCTACTGGTTGTGGGAGCCGGCGACCGGCCTGGTGCTGCAGACCTTGGCCATTCCGCGCGGTCAGATCGCGATGGCCGCCGGCCATGCAGCGCCCGATGCTATGAGCCTCGTGCTGACTGCAAGGCGCGGCGACACGGAATACGGCATCTGCTCCACCAGTTTTCTGGAGCAGGCCTTCCGCACCGATTTCCACCGCATCGAGGTGAACTTCAATCCCGACGGCAGTTGGAGCTATGTCCAGGAAACCACGCTGCTGGTGCGCGGCCGGACCCAGCCCTTTCAGCATCGTGACGTGAACACGCTGATAAAAGTGGCCGAGCCGACGCCAAATCCTCTGATGCTGCTCAACCGGAATCGCAAGCTTTGAACGAAACGTTACTCCCGTCACTGCATCAGCATGCGATCCTGAAGCCGTTTCCGAAAGCGTCGGCTCACCCGCAGTCGAACTTTCGATTTCAACAAGACCTCGTATTCGCCTCCGTCCTGGAGGTCCAGTCCATGAATCCGATCGAGGTTCACGATGATCGAGCGGTGAATGCGGATAAACTTACCGTCGCCCAGGTCCCGTTCAAGCTCCAACAAGCTCCGACGCAGGACGTGTGTGTCGCTGCCGACGTGCAAGCAGGCGTAATAGCCCGCAGCCTCGACCCAGTCGATGTCGGAGACGTTCAGGAACAGCACCTGGCCCTGATTTTTGACGACGAGTCGCTCCGCCGGCAGCGGTTGCTGCGGCATGGTGAGCGCGAGCCTGTCCTTGGCGCGATTTAAGGCGCGACTGAACCGCGCGTCGTCGAACGGCTTTAACAGGTAATCGAGCGCCCCCGCTTCGAAGGCACGGAGCGCATACTCGTCATAGGCCGTCACAAAAATTATGGCCCGCGGCAGATCGCTGCCCAGCTGCTCGAGCACGTCAAAGCCCCCGCATTCGGGCATTTGCACGTCGACAAACACGAGGTCGGGCTTCGATCTTCTGATTTCCTCGATAGCCTCCAATCCCGACCCGCATTCTGCGACAGAACCGATGTCCGGATCGCGGCGCAACAATATGATCAGGTTGCGTCGCGCCAATGATTCATCGTCGACCACAAGAGCCCTTATAGGTGCCGATCGCTTGTCGAGGAGCGCCATTCACGTCTCCACGAATGGCAGTGTCACGACCGCCTCGACACCGCCGCTGCCGACGTTCCGTAATTCCAACCCGGACTTGTCGGGGTGCAGGATTTGCAAGCGCGTGCGAAGATTGCCGATGCCGAGACCAGTGTTCGTGGCCTCCCAATCTGCGGCAAGGCCCGGGCCGTCATTGGTGACACTCAATATGAGTTCGCCGTCGCGGCACGCACCATCAACGCGGACGGTTCCGCCGGCAGCACGCTTGGCAATGCCGTGCTTGATGGCATTTTCCACAAGGGGCTGCAGCAGCAGCGCCGGAACCTGGGCGCGCAGCAATGCCGCCGGAATCTGCACGCTCGCCTGAAGGCGCGCTCCAAATCGAATTTTCTGAATGTCGAGATAACGCTCCAGATATTCGACTTCCTCTGCAAGCGTGACCTGCGACCGGTGCGAATCCTCCGTGGCGCGACGCAGAAATTCGCTGAGCCCGACGATCATCCTGACCGCGGCCTCGTTTCTTTGGTCGCGCACCAGGCCGGCAATGGAGTTGAGCGTGTTGTATATGAAGTGCGGCTCAATCTGGCGCCGCAACGCGCCCAGCTGTGCCCTGGAGAGCTCCTCATTGAGACGCGCCTCCTCCTCGATCCGGCGGGCCACGTTATCCCGCGAGTCCACGACAAAGGTGATGGCCAGTATCAGCGCGTAAGCAATCAGATAGGTCACAAGCTGTTCGAGGAGCCCCGTCATCCACATGTCCGCAAAAGTCGGCCGCCGCGGCTGGCTCCACGGGTTGACAAGCACCTGCAGCTCCGTCGACCAGGTCCCGGCTACGAGGCTGATGGCGACAAATGCCGCGAAGTGCACGGCGAAGGTCTGCACGTTTGTCGTTCGGGTTATCTGGTATCGCCGCGCCAGGCCGACAATGAATGGCGTGGCCAGCGCCCATGGCAGCCAGGAGATCAACTCGGTTCCGAAAAGCGGCATCCAGACGCGATGCGGATGTTCTTTTTGCAGAACGAGGACTGTCAGGCTCGCGTCGACCAACGCGGCGGCGCACCAGATCGCCGCAATCCAGAGCAGACGGGTCGAGCGTGCGCGATTCATGACCCGCATCCTACACCATCGTGGCGTCCGAGGGTCATCGATGCTGCGAACCGCCGCCCCCGTGCAGCAAGCGGTCTGGGGTTGTCCCGCGGGCACGCCTAGAGTTAGGCCTGCGATCTCGGGCGGTTTAGAGACGGTGTGCGTATGGCTCGGAGCGGGATCATTCCACTTGTCGTCGCGTTCGCGACTTTCCAGGCGAGCCCGGTATTCGCCCAACACGCGTCCGACAATCCCATTTTGTCCGCCGACGACGGATTCGGTCTCACGGTCGGGTTGGAATCGGTCGGCATATACAATCCGGGAATGGTTCGCGGCTTCAGTCCGATAACGGCCGGCAATGTGCGGATCGACGGCATGTACTTCGACCTGCAAGGCGCGCCGTCCAATCGTGTCATCGAAGGTTCGGCCATTCACGTCGGCATCAGCGAGATCGGTTATGCGTTTCCCGCGCCGACGGGCATCGTGGATTACAATCTGCGCAACGTGGGAGGCGACACGCCCACCGCAACGATCATCGCGAATGTCGGTCCCTACGACGCATGGGGCATCAGCATCGACGGCAGCGTGCCCCTGATCGGCAACACACTCGTGTTGCCGATCGGTGCGAGCTCTCAAATCAGTACGCAGTCGAACTTTGGCCCCTATCCCGGAATAACGTCACGGGTCACGAACGTTGGCGCGACACCACAATGGACGCCGAATTCGAAAGTGACGGTGCGCGCGATTGTCGATTGGCAGCAGACCAGCGATGCGAAAACACTTCCGGAATTCTTTACGGCCGGCGATTTCCTTCCTCCACCCATCGCCAAGGGTTACGTCCCGCAGAATTGGGCCAAGGGCCGAAACCAAACGATGAATCTTGGCGGGCTCGTCGGCGCCCAACTGACCGATGCGTGGTCGTTGAGAGCCGGGGTTTTTCGATCGACGAACGACAGTCCCGTAGGTTTTGCGGATCTCTACACCGGCGTCGAACCGAGCGGCCAATCCGAGCATGTGGTTGTCGGCTATCCGGACCAAAACACGTCTTCCACGTCCGGAGAAATGCGCCTGACAGGAACTTTCATGACGGGCGATTGGCGCCACCAGCTGATCTTCATGGCGCGTGGCCGCGACACCACGGCGAATTACGGCGGCGAGGATGCCGTCGATCTGGGGCCGGTCAACATCGGCACGATCATCCAGGCGCCCGAACCGGATTTTACGTATTCGGCGCGCGCGATCGACCGCGCCGAATTGTGGAGCGTCGGGGCTGCATACCGTGTTGATTGGAAGACGACCGGCGTGCTCGAGATGGGGATCCAGAAGGAAGACTACCGCGAGACGGTCGATTCTCCCGGGACGCCGGAATCCGAAGTCTCGGCGCAGCCGTTTCGCGCCTACGCGAACGCAGCCTACGCGGTTGCGCCTCAATTGACGCTTTACGCCGGCTACACGCAGGGGCTCGAGAATTCCGGGGTTGCGCCGAATTATGTGCAAAACAGCGGGGCCGTGCTGCCCGCATCCCTGACCTGGCAGGTCGATGCAGGCGCGCGTTACGCCATCACACCGAAGCTGAAGATCATTGCCGGCGTGTTCGATCTTCAGAAGCCGTATTTCAATGTGGATACGAACAACATCGATCGAGAACTCGGGGTACAGCAGGCGAGGGGCATCGAGCTCTCGGTCGCGGGCGAGGTGACCGAGGACTTCCACGTCAATGTCGGCGTTCTCGATGGTAGAGTCGGCATCACCGGGCCGGACCTGGCCGCCGAAGGCGTTGGGTCTGTCGCCGTCGGTCAACCGCGTCTGCAATATGTGGCCACCGCCAATTACGACTTTCCTTGGTGGAAACCCGCATCGGTGGACGTGTCGGCCACGCATTTCGGCACCGCGCCGGAAAGCGTGGACAACGGCGTCTACGCACCGGCCGCCACGTTCCTGAGTATCGGAGGTCGGTACAAGTTCGCGGCCTTGGGTGAGAACAGCACCCTTCGCCTGCAGGTCCAGAACGTTTTGGCTACAAAGGTATGGACGAGCATCTACACGCCCGGGTTCTTCCAATGGCCCGGACCGCGCACGATTTTCGCGTACATCACGACGGACCTTCAATGACGACTGCTTCGAGCCCACGCAAACACGGTGACGGGAGTATTGTACTCATTCCCGGAAACGGTGCTCCCGTCTCGGAATTCCTCCGGCACGCAAATCGGGCATAAACGACAAGCCACAATGTGTGACAGCGGCATCGTTTCCCAGCCGCTATGTTGCCTCATGCCGGGACGGGGAACATTGCCGCAGTCGCCGAATTTTCCTTTTTACTCCCGGGATCCGTCCTACGAGCGCCATGTGGACCATGCTGAAGCGCGATCAGCTCGCGAATGAAGCCGCGAGATGATCCTTGAATTGAGCGGCCACAGCTTCGAGCGATCCCAAAGGTCCGGCGCGCACAATGGCGATTGTCATCTGAAGCTCAAGGCCTTTCGGCTTGATCATGCGAATGGCGCCCCTTGCGTAGCGCCTAACGAAACGTTCCGGAAGCAGGCCCAGTCCATAGCCCGCTTTTATGAATGCAAGCTGCAAATGCATGTTGTGGATTTCGGCTGCGATCGTCGCGGGTGGCCCGGCTTTGTCGAGAATGCCGAGAAGCGCAGCCCTCAGCAGACAGCCGGGAGGATTGAGAACCCATTGCGACGCAGACATCGCCTGCCATGTTGGCATCCGCGCGCCCCTTGATCGACCTTTCTCGACGATCACCATGCGATCCGTGGCGACAACGTCGGCAATGAGCGGCGGAGGCAAACTACGGGAATCCGGTAGTAGTACGACCGCGAGATCGAGTTGTCCTGCTCGGACCTTGGCGATGAGGTCGCCCGCCAAATCGCTGAGAAGACGAAGCCTGAGTTTCGGAAAGCGCTTTGTCAGCGCCTGCACCGGCTCGACCAACGCGCCGTCGGCCAGGGCGTGCGAAACACCAATGCGAAACGGACCCGAAGGCTCCGCATCCTTTGCAGCCAGAGCCTTGAGATCGTCGACGCGCTTCAGCACATCGCGGCTCTGTTCCACGATCCGGATGCCCAGCTGCGTCAGCCGCGGCGGCTTGACGGATCTGTCGAGCAGTTGGGCGTCGAGTTCAGCCTCGAGCCTCTGTATTTGGCGCGTTATGGCGGAGGGCGTGCGATGCAGGCGGTTTGCCGCGCGCGCGATCGATCCGGCTTCGGCAAATTCAACCAATGCATGAATGTCTTCGAACATGGCCATCACCCGGGATCTGAGGAACAGCTATAGGAAGATTCTACCAAAATCGCAATATCATAGTGACTATAATGAACTTGATGAACGTTGCGCATGTGCCATGGTCGCTGAGGGCTAGCTGCAGCCGCGAGTGCGCCATGTCGAAGGAAGGCGCCGTTCGCGGGCGGCTTGGGTTGGAGTGCACATGTCGTCTGCTCGGAGCCGAATATTTCCTGTTGTCGTTGCGGCCGTTTTCGCGACGTTCCAGGCGGGCGTCGCGTGGGCCCAACACGCATCCGACAACCCCATCGAATCGGCAGACGACGCCTTCGGCCTTACGCTCGGGTTGGAGTCCGTCGGCATCTACAACCCGGGATCGGTTCGCGGGTTCAGTCCGATATCGGCCGGCAACGTGCGGATCGACGGCATGTATTTCGACTTGCAAGGAGCGCCATCCAATCGTGTCATCGAGGGTTCGACGATTCACGTCGGTGTCAGCGAGATCGGCTATCCGTTTCCTGCGCCGACGGGCATCGCGGATTACAATCTGCGCAATGTGGGAGACGACACCCCCACCGCAACGATCATCGCAAATGTCGGCCCTTTCGATGCATGGGGCATCAGCATCGATGGGAGCGTTCCCCTGATCGCCAATCAGCTCGTGTTGCCGATCGGAGTGAGCACGCAAGTCAGCACGCAATCATCCGAAGACGGGGTCTTCTATCCCGGATTGACGTCTCGAGTCACGAGCGTGGGCGCAACGCCCCAGTGGACACCGAATTCGAAAGTCACGGTGCGCGCGATTGTCGATTGGCAGGGGACCAGCGACGCGAAAACCGTTCCGGAATTTTTTACGGCCGGCGATTTCCTTCCGCCTCCAATCGCGAAAGGTTACGTGCCGCAAAATTGGGCCAAGGGCCAAAACACGACGATGAATCTGGGGGGACTCCTTGCCGCCCAGCTCTCCGACAATTGGTTGCTGAGAGCCGGAATTTTTCGCTCGACAAACGATAGTCCCGAAAGTTTTGCGGATCTTTACACCGACGTCGAACCGAACGGCCAGGCCGAGCATGTGGTTGTCGGCTTTCCGGATCAAAATACGTCCTCCACATCCGGAGAAATGCGCCTGACCGGCACATACATAACGGGCGATTGGCGCCACGAGTTCATCTTCATGGCGCGCGGCCGCGACACCACGGCGAACTACGGCGGCGAGGATGCCGTCGATCTGGGGCCGGTCAACATCGGCACGATCATCCAGGCGCCGGAACCGGATTTCACCTATTCGGCGCGTGCGATCGACCAGGCCCAACTGTGGAGTGTCGGGGCTGCGTACCGTGTCGACTGGAAGAGTCTCGGCGTGCTCGAGATGGGCATCCAGAAGGAAGACTACCGCGAGACCGACAATTCTCCCGGAACGGCGGAATCGGAAATCGCGGCGCACCCCTTTCGCGCCTACGCCAACTCGGCGTTCGCCGTCACTCCCGAATTGACGCTTTACGCAGGCTACACGCAGGGGCTCGAGAATTCCGGCGTTGCGCCGAATTCCGCGGACAACAGCGGGGCCGTGCTGCCCGCCTCCCTGACCTGGCAGGTCGATACGGGCGCACGTTATGCCATCACGCCGAAGCTGAAGATCATTGCCGGCGTGTTCGAACTTCAGAAGCCCTATTTCAATTTCGATACGAACAACGTCGATCGACAGCTCGGAGTGCAGCAGGCAAGGGGCATCGAGCTCTCGGTTGCGGGCGAGGTGACCGAGGACTTGCACGTCAATGTCGGCGTCCTCGACGGCAGGGTCGGCATCACCGGGCCGGATCTGGCCGCCGAAGGCGTGGGCTCCGTCGCCGTCGGTCAACCGCGCATAATGTACGTGGCCAACGCCAATTACGGCTTTCCATGGTGGAAGGCCGCGTCGTTGGACGTCTCGGCCGTGCATATCGGCACTGCGCCGGAAAGCGTGGACAACGGCGTGTACACGCAGCCCGCCACGCTCCTGAATATCGGAGGCCGATACAAGTTCACGGTCTTCGGCGAGAACAGCACCCTTCGCCTGCAGCTCCAAAACGTGTTGGACGCCAATCTATGGCAGCAACTCAACACGCCGGGGGTCTTCCAATGGCCCGGACCGCGCAGGGTTTTCGCCTACCTCACGACGGACCTTCAGTGATGACCGCGCGCCGATCGAATGGCCGCGACCTCACCTTCCGTATTCGAGTCTCGGAATACGCTATATCACTATGGGAGAACCAAGGATGAGACTGGCTTCGACGGCTACATTGGTTCTTGCCACCTTCACTCTGGGTATATCGTGGGCGGCGAGCCCGGCTCCAGTTCACAAGGCGATCTTCAAGGACGGCGCATCGTCGACAGGTTGGATCGACTTCGAGTACCAGGACGGAAAAGGCATCTTTGTTCCGGTAAAGATCAATGGCCACTATACGATGGCCCTACTCGTGACGGGAAGTCCTCTCTCGGACATAGACAAGACATTTGCCGCCTCGGTCGGTCTTCACCCCGGCAGCGGTTCCACCGCGATCGATGGCCTGCAAATTCAAATCGGCGACCTTACCTTGCGGGACACCACTGCCTCGGCTGTCGATTTCGCGCCGCTTGCCGAGCATATGGGGCACCCGTTGCCTTTCTTGCTGGGTGACGATGCGTTCAACGAACTCGCGGTGGATATCGACTTTGCTCATCACCGTATCGCCTTTAGCGATCCCGACAGCCAAGCCAAGCCGAATGGTGCGGTGGAAGTGCCGCTGATCCCTGTCAAGGATCTGCATCTGGTTCCTGTCTCAATTGAAGGTGCGCCGCCGGCGCAGTTTGAATTGGGCCTCGGCAACGCCGGAGACATACTGGTGTATCAGCCCTACTATGAGTCGCACAAATTGTTGGAAGGACGGCGACTTTCGAAGAGATCAGCCGCCGGTACCGGCGGATTTGCTATTGAATCCGTTTCCACTTTGAACCGTGCTGTGTTCGCCGGCGTCACGTTCGTCAATATGCCTGCCGCGTTCGTCCCCTCCAACGTGGCGGGAACCACGTCCAACATCATCGCCGGCGATATCGGCCTTCCGGTCCTCACGCACTTTCGGCTGATTCTCGACTACTCCCACGAAAGGCTCTATGCGGTGCCCTATGCGGACGCGGCGCGTGCTTCATTCGCCAAGGATCGGTTGGGGCTTAATTTGACGAAAGGGGATGCCGGGTTCGCGGTCAAATTCGTCGCGCCGAATAGTCCGGCGCAGGCAGCAGGATTCAAGGTTGGCGACAAGATCACGCTGATTGATGGAAAGTCGGTGCAGGCGTGGCCCGAGATCTCGTTCGCCGGTCTGAAATACGGCGCGAGCGGAACGAACCTGACTTTCACCATGCAGAGTGGCGATATCCGGCGCGTGAAGCTGGCCGATTATTTCTGACGAATGGGTCGTCCGAACATATCTCCAAGTGTCCGTTCGGGATTAGGGCCCGACCTCAATTAAGTAGAACGACGGCGGCTGCCAAATGGATTCCGGCGAGGAAATTTCCGGCCGTCTTGTCATAGTGCGTGGCAATTGCGTGGTACTGCTTGACATATGGTGCGTTTTAAAGCGAATTCGCCTAGCTCTCTTTCGTGTCGACAAACTCGTCCACCACGGTCCAGTGCGCGCCCTTGTCCGTCGATATTTCGAACCGCGCCTGTATTTTACCGGGTGAGACAAAGTCGTAAATAAAATGCGCATCGGCCATGCCGCCGCTCCGCCTTTGAATTTGCATCGGCTCGGTCCAGACATTTCCATCGACAAGAGCTGTCCCTTCGCGCGGCCCGCCCTCAGGGTGCACCTCCGTATATTTGAAGGTCTTGTCGACATCGCTGTAATAGAAAAGGTTCGCTCCGTTCGAGATACGATTTCCGTGGTTGGGATCCGGCATCAAGCTCAAGGAACTGCAGGCCATAAAGGCGCCGTGGGGGAGAAAAGAACATTGGACGTCGTAGTCGAACGTCCTGGCATGGCCAAACTGGGTTTCCTTCACCTCGCCATGTCTCTTCCAGTGCCCCGCCCAGACCGCGAGCTTGTCGCGCGGAGACGACGAACCCTGAGCCGTCGCGCCGGCCGTCAGAGCAAGCAGGAACGCCGCACCCAGCGCAGCCGATCCCATTGCGAATTTTTTGGACACGCGCATCGAATCCCTCCGGCTTGAAATCGGCCGACAGGCTGCCAATCTCGTTTGCGCCATGTCGGCAATTTGACGTGCAAAGTGCAAGTCACTTCCTCGCGATTGCACCGCAGCCAAAACAAACTACAATGCGGCCATGCGAAAGAAGATTGGAAAAAAGCGTCGCTCGGAATGTCCGTTGAACGCTTCGGTGGAAATGTTGGGGGACCGCTGGTCGCTGTTGATCGTGCGCGACATGATGCTGAACGGCGCGCGCCGCTACGCGGAATTTCTGAACAGCCATGAAGGAATCGCGACGAACATCCTCACCGATCGTCTGCGAAAGCTCGCGGCCGACGGAATCATCACGGCGAAGCGCGATCCCTCGGATGGGCGGAGCAGTATCTATCTTTTGACCGCAAAGGGAATCGGCCTGGCGCCGTTGCTGACGGAACTGGTGCTGTGGGCCGCCGCGCATGAGACAACCGGAAGACCCGGACTTGTCCGGCAAATGCGGGAGGATAAGGTCAAATTTCTGGTCGGCGTGCAGCGCGGTTGGAAACAACGCGGCCGTTGAGCTCATCCCCTCCGGCATTTCAGCTGTTGGAATAAGGGAAATACCGTGACGGCGGCGATGTTGCCCTTCGTGGCACGACGGCGGCTGGGGAACGTTGCTGCTATTACCTCATTAAAAGTGCGGAATTTTCGGTAGTGGTACAGTTTGATATTTAGCGGGAATAAGAGCCGATGGTTCGGCCATCGCACTTACTGATCTCCAATTCCAATGTGCCTCCTCCGGCGACTACTCGCACGGTTTCCATACCAGTGTGTGGGTTGAATGTTGATCGGTCCTTCTTGGGATATTGATACACTTCCCAATGATCTTCTTTGTCATTTACGAGAATTTTGTTCGTGGGTTTGATCTTGTCATGCCGGCCATTTGCTATCGCTTTGTAGACCGCAATAGCCGCATCGGCGGTAGGAACAACGAGTCCAATCGCACGACCGTCAGGCTGATCACAAGCTGGCTCCTCGCCGAAACAAGGAGTTGCAAGTAGAAGCAACGAAAGTGGCAAAGCCTTAATCATTCTTCGCTTCCCAATCCTCTAAGACTTTCACCATATCAGACATTTCCCACAACTTAGAAGAAACACCGGCGGCCATCGCCGGGCTGATCTTCAAAGTCTGGTGCTGCCTCACAAAATTATAGTGCATGAAGTAGATCGCCATCATATGCGCGTGGTTTTCGGCCTTTTTCGAAAAGGCATTCGTGAGCCGCGTCATGCGACGGTTGCCCATGCGGATAGGCGGCATTATCAGGCTCGAATCTGGCATTTGTCACAGATTATGACTGTATCCTGCATGGTCCGCGCTGCGGTCTTGACCGAAAAGCCGGGTGGCAACTCCTCGACTTTAAAGCCCGGATGCCTCATGTGCATATAATCATTTTCGGAACAGCGCGCGGTACCCGAGGCGCCACATTCAGGGCACTTTAGGTCAATCTCGTAGTATTCTCGTGTCGTCATACCACGATGTTAACATACGGGCTGCGGGAAACAGATACTTAGCCGCGCGGAATTTCAAACTGTACCACTACCGAATTTTCGTATCGCTTGACAGGTGCAAAACGATGGCCGCAAGCACGACTCCCAAACTTTGGGAAATGTCTGATATGGTGAAGGTGCTAGAGGATTGAGAAGCGGCTCAATAGTTTCCGACGAAAAGGGGAGAGCGATGAAAAAACTTATTGCATCGGCATTTTGCCTGTTGCTGCTCACTGGATGCGTCTCATCTGGAACTAAGGTCACATCTGAACAAGTGGCCCAATTTGCGCAGGGAAAGACTACGCTAGCTGAGGTGGTAGCGAAGCTCGGACCTCCCAACGGCACAACCACTTTGGGTAACGGGCAAACTATCCTTGTATACGTTCACATTTCTTCTTCGGCGAATGCTGCAACATATGTACCGGTCGTTGGTCTGCTTGCTGGAGGTGCTACTGGCACATCGAACACGGCAACATTCACGTTCGATAGCAGGGGGATTCTCGTGAGTTCCAGCTCGTCTCAATCAAATACCGCAGTCAATACTGGGTTGCTGAATCAGCAATAATCCGGTGAGCATGTTCGATTTCAAACTGACTCAATACCGGATTTCGGCAAGCGGAGATTTAAATATGGTGACAGCAGCAGCAACGTTCCCCTTCGCGGCATGAAGCATCCAGGCGACTGGGGAGCCGTTCGGGCAATTTCAGCCTTCTACTCATCGGTCAGCTTAACAGAACGCGCCGCGCCGCTTTTCGTGCGTTTCGTGACCTAGGCTGGCTTTTCTTCGATCTTGCCCGTGGCAATCTTCGCCACCATGATTGCCGCGCCGATCACGTCGCCGGGTCGTTTCTGGCCTTGGGGTCCCTTGGGCATGTGGCTAGTATAGCCGAATTGGGGAAGAACATCACACTATGAAGATCGCGCTTCTTGTCTTGCTAGCGGCCACCACCCCTCACGTAGGGTGGGACATGATTGCGGAATGGAATGGGCCGGGCTGGTACGCGGAATTAGGCCAGATGCCTGTTCTAGGGCCGTTCGCCTCCAAACACCGATGCCGAGCGGAGCATTTCGAGCCGCCTTCAACATGCCAGTATTTCGGAAAGAGAGTGGATTTTCCGAAAGTATTGCCCCCTTTTCCAGAGACACCGTCCAACAAACAGTAGCGCCTCAAATTTCAAACTGAGACACTACCGAATTTCGACATCGCTTGACAGGCTGAATGAAATGACCGCTGACGTTGGGGATATGTCTGACATTGCGGCGCTGATCGCGGCTCAGGAAGCGCCTGTCGCAAAACGCGGGCCGTGCAAAAAGAAGGCAGCGTAAATGCCGCTTGGCACACGTCTCTTCTTCGGTGCTTTCGGCATCGCAATGTTCTGGTACGCCACCTATGCGCTTCGGAATGGTGAACTTCCCTTGCGCATTTCCCGTCGCTATCGCGACGCCAACCCAATCTATTTTTGGTGGAGCGTCATCGCTTCGATCGTCATGGGGATGATCTTCATTGTGGTCGCCCTTTTCGGGGATTCCGGTCGATGAATTTCAAAATACGTCACTACCGAAAACCACGTCCTCTCGGTCGCGCTCCACTACATGCACTACAACTCCGCCGCATTCACAAATCGCTTCGCGTAACACCTGCTATGGCCGCTGACGTCACAGATCGGGTTTGGAATATGTCGGCCGTAGCGGCGCTGATCGCGGCTCAGGAAGCGCCCGTCGCGAAGCGTGGGCCATACAAAAAGAAAGCGGCATGATGGGCGCTGCCATACGCTTCATAGGTCGGGGCGTCAGAAACCTCGTAGCTCTTTTCTGCGCATATATGGTTTTCGAGCTTAATCCCGAGATACCTATCCCGACCGCCCCAAAAGTTGCCCCAGTTGTTGGCCTGCCTGCCGACGATGAACCTGACGATGACACCGGCTAAATTCAAAATGCGTCACTGCCGAATTTCGGGCACTGTCTCAGTTTGAAATTTGACGGCCAATCTCGCAGGTCTCATGCTTACCGCTAAGCATGAGGGAACGGATGACAGCTAGAACCATTCTCTGGGCGCTCGCATTTTGGGTCGTGGTCGCTGGCGTCTTGGTGGTTTTGTTCAATTTCTATCCTTCTTGGCCGAGTGTCAGGGTCATGGGGTTCTCGATGGAGAACGTCGTCGTGGCTGGCCTTGTGGTGGCCGTTTTCATTGTCGCGATATTCTTCGCAATCAAGAAAGGGAAAACCGGTGCCAAAGGGCCCTGAAGGCGAGCGACGCCCGGCCGACGTGATAGGCGCGATGACGTGAATGCGGCGACGGCTTAAGTGTTGCACTCCGAAAGGCAACGCTTCTTCGCGAAATGCACCTCCATCGCAAACTGCAACACATAACCTGTCGCCG
>PLJH01000010.1:323-102825 GCA_003139615.1 Alphaproteobacteria bacterium | reverse complement strand
GGCTGTACGCTTCCTGATGGTTAATCCGCTTCATTTCGTAGCGAGCTTGCAAATCGTTCCAGCTATTCGCTTCGTCGGCATTAACGACCGTGCCGATTTCGATGCGGGATTTAATCCAAGCCTGCGCCGCGCCTTCCGAAGCGAACACGGCGGGAACCGAGCGACCATTACGTTCCCGAACGATGATAACCGATTTGCGCTTGCCGCTTTGGTTTTCCGCAAGGCGACGGTCGATCCGGTGTTCCTTGAGATTGGCAGGCTTCACATAGCCGCCGAAATACGCGCCATCCACTTCGGCGGTCTTGCCTTCCCCGCCAACCTTGCGGCCCCTGAACTCTTCGGCCATCGCTTCGCGGACCTTGTGCAAGAGAACCCAGCAAGCCTTGTGCGACATGCCGAGATCGCGGGACAGCGCCAGAGCATTCTTGCCCTTCACTTCGTTCATGAAAACCGCGATAGCGGCCAGATACGCCCGGAGCGGGGCTTTGTGAGCGGCGAACAGTGTGCCGGATGTGATCGAGAAATCGGCCTTACAGGCTTTGCAGCGGAAGCGCAGGAGGCCTTTCGGACGGCGGCACTCGTAAGCATCCAATCCGCCACACTTCGGGCATACCGGAGCGCCTTGCGTGTCCTGCCAGCGGATCGCACGGAAGGCTGTTTCCGCTTCTGTTTCCGTCATCCGAAACACCTGCGCCAGTGAAAGGGTCCGGGCGGCTTTCGATTGCAGGAAGTGAATGGTCATGGCACTTTCTCTCACATCTGATATATATCAGATATGATACACGCCGGGGCTTGTCAAGCATGAAATATCGAATATGATACATATCGAAAATGATACAGGAGACAGCCGATGGCTTTTGCCAAATCGGAGGAGGAGTGGGCGGAGCGCGCCAGGGTCTATCTAAAGGCCGCAATCAAGAAAGCCGAAGTTGATTATGATGAGTTGGCCCGAAGGTTGAAAAAACACGGCTTTAAGAGCGAAACCCGGGCCTCCATAACCAATAAGCTGGCCCGGGGGACCTTTACCGCCATTTTCCTATTGGCCTGTCTGGCGGCTTTGGAATTGAGCGGTATAGACTTGGAGGATGTCTGAGAATCCTCCCGTCGATATACCTTCTGGCTGGCCTTGGGTCGGGATAGTTCTAGCGACTGTTTATCTCGCGGCAGTATTCGCGCTGCCGTGCATCCCGGCAGCCGCCTTGCGTGATTCCGGCAATCGCAAGCCATATGCACAGGAAACTCAAAACGCCACAGAGAAGCGCCCCGGGCCGCATGTCATTATCGTACAGGCCAATGCCACAGACGCCAAAACCCAAAGTCAGACCAAGAAGCAAAACAATAGCGATTGCGTCATATGCGGAATCTGGGCTGCGCTTGGCCGTTTTGTCGCTGATCTTGGCGATCCAGTCGCCTTGTTCACTGGAGCTTTGGTTATCATAAGTGCGTGGCAGGGACTCCTGATTTTGCGTGCCGAATCTGGGACTCAGGAAGCCCTCAAAATTTCTAAGCGGCAAGCTGAAGCGTCGTTGCTTAGTGCCAAAAATCTGTTGCGCAGCGTTCGGCCACTTTGTGTGCTGGTAGATATTACGCTGGAAACATTTAGCGGCGCAGTCCCCGACATTGAATTGCCCGCTGGTTATTATCTCAAGTCCGTTCACGGCATGATTAAAAATAAAGGTAACGGGACCGCCTTCGCGCGAGAAATTCAACTCGCTTCGTGCGTCGGAGCAATAGGCGCAAAGCTTGAGCCTGAAGGTAAAAGCACAACAGTCTTCGCGTTTTACGAACTTAAAGCCGACGAAGTCTATTTCCCGCCTATGCCACTCTATCCAATCCCGCTCACTGCCGAAGCTGAAAGGGGAGATACAGCCTTGTTTGTTTGGGGATGGCTGCGATACGCGGATATCCATGGCATTGTGCGCCGCAGTGGTTTTGCCTTTCAATGGTGGACGCTCGGGGACGTGGCAGGAATACCCGCAACCTTCATTCCATGCGGACCCGCTTCCTATTGGTATGACATTGAGGAGGAATCCGAGCCCTGACGCGGCCACCGCCGCCCATTTAGCCCATCTCACTCATACCGGTCCCCGGTATGGGGCGCGGGGACACAAAACCGGGGATTCCGGGCTTGTGGCGCTTGCGCCAACATACCGAGCAATTCCCTGATATTCCCTGCTGTGAGGGAATTTTGCGATTTGGTCGGCGCGCATTTTCCCTCTCTCCTTAGGGAGAGAGGGCAGGGTGAGTGGGTGCTTGTGCAGCGCGCTGTTCTCGAAAGATTTGACCCTTCACACGCACCCACTCACCGCGTCGCGCGAAGTGCGCTCGCTGCCCCTCTCCCGATGGAGAGAGGCTAAAGAAAAACCTATTCCATATCCGGATAAGGTCCCTTGCCGCCGCCCGCGATGAATTTGTCGATCTGTTTTTCCAGCAACGGCAGCGGCACCGAGCCCATCGCCAGCACCGTGTCGTGGAAGGCTTTGAGGTTGAATTTTGGACCCAGCGCCTGCTCAGCCTTGTGGCGCGCTTTCCAGATCGCCATTTCGCCGAGGTAATAGGAGAGTGCCTGTCCAGGCCAGGTGATGTAGCGGTCGACTTCCGTGTCGATCTCGTGATCGGCGAGCGCAGTGTTGTCGTGGAGATAGGCGACCGCCTGTTCGCGCGTCCAGCCCAGATGATGGATGCCGGTGTCCACCACCAGCCGGCACGCGCGCCACATTTGATAGCTGAGCATGCCGAATTTGTCATAAGGCGTTTCGTACATGCCCATCTCGACGCCGAGCCGCTCGGTATAAAGCGCCCAGCCTTCGCCGTAGGCGGAGATGTAAACTTTCTGGCGGAAATCCGGCAGATCCTTGTGCTCCATCGCGATGGGCATCTGGAACGCATGGCCCGGCGCGGATTCGTGCAAGGTCAGCGCAGTCAGCTGATAGAGCGGGCGCGACGGCAGGTCATAGGTGTTGACGAGATAAACGCCCGGTCCGCCGCGGCCGGAGGTGTAAAACGGCGCGATCTCGGCCGGCACCGGAATGATCCCGAAACGCATGCGCGGCAGGTAGCCGAAATATTGCGAGGCCTTGCCGTCGAATTTCTTGGCGATCCATGCCGCCCGCATCAGAAGCTCGTCGGGTGTCTTGGCATAAAATTTCGGATCGCTGCGCAGATAGGCGAGGAAGGCGGGAAAGTCGCCCTTGAAATCCGTCTGCTTCATCGTGTCGAGCATTTCGGCATGGATGCGCGCCACTTCGTCGAGCCCGAGCTGGTGGATCGCATCGGGGTCCATGTCGAGCGTCGTGTACTCCAGGATTTGTGCGCGGTAGTAAGCCTTGCCGTCGGGGAAGGATTCCGCACCCAGGGTCGTCACTGCGCCGGGAACATATTCCTCGCGAAAGAATTTGAGCAACTTTGCGTAAGACGGATCGACCGCATCGTGGATCACCTTCACAGCCGCAGCCCGCAGGCTCGCCTGATCGGCAGCGAGAATCGTGGTCGGCATCTCCTTGAACGGCGCATAGAACGGGTTTGTCTCGCCTTGCGCGTCGGCCACCGCCGAGATCGAAAGATCGCGGCCCTTGAGCGTCACCTGCGGCGGCGTGAAGCCGCGCTTGAGGCCGGCGCGCATATTGTCGATCTGTTCGCCGAAATAGCGGGGAAAATCGCCCATCCATGCGATGTAGTTTTTGTAGTCTTGTTCGTTCTTCAGCGGCTTGTCGTGGCTCGAGCTGAGATCGGACCAGAACGAGGAATCCGAATTGACCGGCTTCTCATATTCGCGGAAATGCTGGTCGTTGATCAGGGTCTGGATCTGCGGCTTGTAGACTTCGTAGTTGATCTGGTTTTCGGCGGAGAGCTGCGTTTCCGGAATCGCGTCCAGCTCCTTCATCACCGCCGTCCAATATTCGAGACGTGCAGTTTGCGTCGCGGCATCGATCTTGGGCATGTGATCGACGAGAGGCTTCCTGCTGTCCTCGTCGTCCTCGCCCGCGAACTGTTCCTCGCGCCAGGTCCATTCGCGCGTGTAGAGCGCCTTGAAGCGCGCATCGGCGCTCTTCTCGGCCGCCTGGACCGGAACGATGGCCGACAAAATCACCGTGGCAACGCCGAAACCCGCCAGCATCATATGCATGTCGTCAAACCCCTTGGTGTTTGGAGCGCCCCCGCGCGGCCCAATTAGCCTAGCCGCCCCATGATGTCAGGGCTGGCGCGAAGGGCAAGTTGGTATAGGTTGCAGCCGGTGCTGCACGCAGTCTTGGGGGGCCGCATGAGTTTTATCACACGCCGGAAATCCATCGATGCGATCGCAGGCCGCGAAGGCCAGGACCGGCTGACACCGACCCTGAGCTGGCCGCATCTGGTGGCGATGGGCGTGGGCGCCATCGTCGGGACGGGTATTTATACTTTGACCGGCATCGGTGCGGGGCTCGCTGGGCCCGGCGAAATGCTGTCGTTCTTGCTCTGCGGAATTATCTGTGCCTGTGCGGCGTTCTGCTATGCGGAAATGTCGACCATGATGCCGGCGGCCGGCAGCGCCTACACCTATACCTATGCTGTGCTGGGGGAGTTGCTCGCCTGGATCGTGGGCTGGAGCCTCATCCTCGAATACACGATTGCCGCGAGTGCCGTGGCGGTCGGCTGGTCGGCGCATGTCGCGGAGTTCATCAACTGGGCGGGATGGCCCGTCCCCGACGCGCTGCTGCACGGCGTCACCTCGGGCGGAATTATCGATCTGCCGGCCGTCATCATCGCTGCCGTGATTACCGGGTTGCTCGTGATCGGCACACGCGAGAGCGCCACCGTGAATCTGTTCCTCGTCGGCATCAAGCTGGCAGCACTTGTATTGTTCGTGGTGCTGGCCGCGCGCGCCTTCGATCCGGCGCGCTTCCATCCGTTCCTGCCTTACGGTTTCTGGGCCCATGTCGATGCAGACGGCACCAAGCGCGGCGTGATGGCGGCCGCCGCGATCATCTTCTTTGCGTTTTATGGCTTCGACACAGTCTCGACGGCTGCGGAGGAAACGAAAAACCCGGGTCGCAATCTCACCATCGGTATCATCGGCTCGATGGTGCTGTGCACGCTGATCTATATGGCCGTGGCGGCGACGGCGCTGGGGGCCTCGTCATTCGCGGATTTCTCCAAGACGGGCGCACCGCTCGTTTACATCCTGCAGGGCCTCAAACATCCGATGTCCGCGCAGGTCGTGGCGGGTGCCGCGATTGTAGCATTGCCGACCGTGATCCTCGTGCTGATGTACGGCCAGAGTCGCATTTTCTTCGTGATGGCGCGCGACGGGCTTCTGCCGGAGCGGCTTTCGCGGGTCAGCAAAGCGCGCGGAACGCCGGTGTTGATGACGGTGTTGACTGGCATTGTCGTAGCCGTGCTTGCCGCGACCTTGAAGCTCGATCAGATCGTGTTGCTCGCCAATGCGGGTACTTTGTGCGCGTTCATTGCCGTCGCGCTGTGCACATTGGTACTAAGATTGCGCGAACCGAATCGGCCCCGCGTGTTTCGCACGCCGCTCGTCTGGCTTCTGGGACCTGTCTGCATCGTCGGTTGCCTCTATCTGTTCTTCAACGGGCTGCCGCTATTCACGCAGCTCTGGTTCCTCGAATGGAACGCAGTGGGGCTCGTGGTTTATTTCATGTTCGGAGTCTGGTGGAGTCGCGTCGGAAAAGGCGAAATCGCTTAAGCGCGTCCGGCGAACGCCACGCGCGGATGTTCGGCCACGACAGGCGTGTGTGCGACCGCCTCAAGCGCGCCGGGACGCAGCGCGCCCATGATAATGACGTCGACCCATTGTCCGTCGATGAAGGCTGCATGGGTGAGGCGGCCTTCTTCCTCGAAGCCCGCCGCGCGGTATGAGCCGATGGCGCGCACATTGTGCGCAAACACCGTCAGCTGCACACGGTGCAGGTTCAGATTCTGCCACGCATATTTGAGCGCAAGTGCAACCGCTGCCTGCCCATAACCTTTGCCGCGATCCACGGTAGCCCCGATCCGGATGCCCAATTCGGCCGAGCGATGCACGGCGTGGATGTTGGTGAGCGCGAGATAGCCGAGGATCTGGGGATGCGAGACCTTGCGGATCGCGAACATCACACGCGTATGATTGCGCCCCACATCGGCCAGCCATGCCTGAAACGCGGTCCAGTCGATCGGCCGGAACGCGAGATCGAGATTGGCCGCGTCGATATCGTTCATCCACAGAAACAGCGATGCGGCGTCTTCCGGCATGAACGGGCCGATCGCGATCTGGGAGTCGTGCAACGAAACGGCGGAGAGCGGAGACAGAGGGGCGTTCATGAAAAACGGACTCCAATGACTGCAGACCTCCGACCTTCCGATGCGCCGGCTTAGAATGCCGGTCGGCTCCCCGAAAAGCGGCGGCATACCTTGGCAAATCGAAGTGAATGAGCGGTAAACGAGGTCAGCGCGCGAGCGCCCGGGTGAAAAACTCGACGGCGAGGCGGTGGGATTGTGCGGTGGCGTCCGCGTTGTAACGCATCGTCAGTGGGCCGCCTTTGCCCTGATTGCCGAACGGATCCTGCACTTCCATGTCGGCGCCGGGCATGTCGAAGCCGTGATGCGCCTGGGGGATGACGGTCGTGCGAACCCGCCCACGATCCTGTGCCGGAAGGCCGGCCACAAGTTTCGGCCCGGCTTCCGGATCGTTGTCATATTGGTCGAGCGCACCCGTCACGAGATGGATCGGCGCGTCGACCAAGTCGCGGAATTCGAAACCCGGCACGCGATTGTAAGTCCAGCAGACGGGATAGACGGGCATCAGTGCAGCAAAGCTGCCTTCGGTCAGGAATTTCTCGTTCTGCGCACGCGTTGCGGCCAGCATCGCGGCGACGCCGCCGAACGAAAATCCGATCACGCCGATGCGCCTCGCATCGACAGCAGGGTGCGCCGCAAGGAAGGCGTGCGCGCCATACAGATCGGGCAGAGTTTCGACAACCGTCTTTGGCCTGCCTTCCGCGCCGCCGCGCAAGCCGCGCGCGGCCCATTGATCGGGCTCCAGCGTGACGAACCCGGCCTCGTTCAGCACGTCCGCATAGCCGCCTTCGCGCAATGAAGGCCCGGCCGAACCGTGCAGGATGAGGATGGCGGGATGCTTGTGCGACGCTGTGCGCGGCAGGCGCAGCCGCGCCGCGATCGCCAACGGCGCGTCATGCAGCGACGGAAAGCTGACATAGTGCAGGCTCGGACCCATCCGTAGTCCCGTTAGATACGGGCATGATCCGCGATGAGGGAGCGGGCCGCAAGCCCATCACTGTCGCGGGAACTTCGCCGCCGAATATCCTCCCTGATCAACGGGCAATGCTCGTGCCGGAAATATTCGCGATTGTTGTCGCTTTCATTTGGGCGGTTTCGGTCTAGAGTCGGCTTTAGCGTGTCGATAGAGTCCAACTCGCGAACCCAGTGCCCGCCATTTCTGCTGCCAAAAGCTCCTTATCGAATTCTGCGCCGGATGCCCTGGCGCAGGCGCATGCGCAATTGATCAAGGCTACCGACCTGCAATTCGATTTCGGGACGTTTCAGCCGGAAAAGCCGCCGGCCTGGCTGGTGGCGCTGCTGAAATTTCTCGCGGCCGGCGAGCCGGTGCTGAAGGTTCTCTTCTGGGTGGTCATCGCCGGGCTCGTCGCGATGCTCGTTTATTTTATCGGTCGCGAATTGTGGTACCGGCGCTGGCCGCGCTCCGAAGTGCGAAAGCGCCCGCCCGAACGGCCCGGCCAATGGCGACCGACGGCGGAGCAGGCGCTGCTGCTTCTCTCCGACGCCGATTCCTTGGCGGCATCCGGCGCCTTCGAAAAAGCGGTGCATCTGCTCCTGTTGCGAAGCATCCAGGATATCGACAAGCACCGACCTGCTGTCGTCACGCCGTCGCTCACCAGCCGCGAGATTTCGCTTCTCGGCGCATTGCCGGGTTCCACGCGCAGCGCGTTCGCCAATATCGTGCGTGTCTGCGAGAGTGGATTGTTCGGCGGCCGTCCCGTCGATGCCAAGGATTTTGCCGCGTGCCGCTCGGAATATGAGCGGTTTGCATTTCCCGATGCGTGGGCTTTGGGTATGAAACCATGACGCCCCGCGCACCTGTTTGGCTCAGTCCTGCGGTCGCGATTTCACTCGTCCTCGTCAGCGCATTTTCGCTGTTGTCATTCCTCGTTCTCTCGGCCTATGCGCCCGAGTTGCGCTCGTCATCGGACGGCGGCGCCCATGCGTTGTCGACTTCGGCGATCGGATTCGCGGGTATCGTTCGCCTGCTGGGGAGCGATGGTGTCCCCGTCGTTGTCGATCGCGGCTTTCTGTCTCGGGACCGGAATGGCGGCAGCCTGATGGTGCTGACCCCGGTTGCATTCGCAGATCCCGACGATGTCGCGGCAATCGCGCCCGCAGGTCCAAGGCTGATCGTCCTTCCCAAATGGGTGGTGGAGCGCGATCCGTTCGCGCGCGCATGGGTTCGCAAGATCGAGCCCCTCAACACCGGACTGATCGTCAATTCGACATTGAAGAGTCTTTCCTCGGCGACAAAATTGTCTCAAGGCGAAGGCACGGCGCCGGTCGCACTGCACAAGACGCAAGCAGCATCGAATTTCGACATTCCCCCGCGCATCGCCGCCGTCGATTCGCTCCAGACCATCTCCGGCAAGGATTGGCTGCCGCTCGTCGTCGACGCGCACGGCAACGCCGTGCTCGCCCGGCTTCGCGGAACACGCACTTATGTGCTCGCCGATCCGGATCTGATGAACACGCACGGACTATTCGATCTTGCGACGGCGCGCGCCGCTATTGGGATACTGCAGGGTTTGCGCGCCGGCGATTCTGCGGTCCGCTTCGACGTTACGCTCAATGGATTTGGACGCTCGCCGAGCCTTCTGCGCCAGGCCTTCGCGCCGCCATTCCTCGGGGCAACCCTGTGCGCGGTCGTGGCGGCGGTGCTGATGGCGTTCCACGCCATCGCGCGCTTTGGAGCGCCGCTGCGCGCAGCGCCCGCTTTCGCGGCCGGCAAGCAGGCGCTTGTCGACAACGCGGCCCAATTGATCAAAATGCTGGGCCGCGAGCCGCGCATGACGCTCAGATATGCCTATACCACCCGCAACATGGTCGCTCGCGCCGTGGGCGCACCCAAGGATCTGAGCGGCGACGAATTGAATGCGCTTCTCGACAGATTGACCAGGGCCGGCGGCAGTGCGCCGGTTCTGCAGGAATTGTGTGACGAAGCCGCGCGCGCCGAAACCCGCACGGACATGATGGGGATTGCGGCGAAACTTTATCGCTGGAGACGAGGGTTGATACATGGACGTTAGTGACGTGAAGCCGCTTGCGGATCGCATACGCGCCGAGGTCGCCAAGGCGATCGTGGGGCAGGGCGATACGCTCGACCTGTTGCTCATCGCGCTCTTTTCCGGAGGCCACATCCTCCTGGAAGGGCCGCCGGGGACGGCCAAGACCCTGCTGGCGCAATGTTTCGCGTCGAGCCTTGGTCTCGAATTCGGCCGCATCCAGTTCACGCCGGACCTGATGCCCGGCGACATCATCGGAACCAATCTGTTCAACTTCCAGACCAGCACGTTCACGGTGAGCAAAGGCCCGATCTTCTGCGAGGTGCTGCTCGCCGACGAGATCAACCGGACGCCGCCGAAGACGCAGGCCGCCCTCCTGGAGGCGATGCAGGAACGCACCGTCACGCTCGATGGGAAGAGCCATCGCATGAGCGACCGTTTCACCGTCATCGCAACCCAGAATCCGATCGAGCAGCAGGGCACGTATCCGCTGCCCGAGGCGCAGCTCGACCGGTTCCTCTTCAAGCATGTGCTGCAATACCCGACGGAGGCGGAGGAACTGGCGATCGTGACCAATCACGGCACACGCACGGGCATGGCCACGCCCGCCATGCTGGGCGTGTCTGCGGTCGTGGAGCGCGAGACGGTCACTGCCGCCATCGAAGCCGTGTCGCAGGCGCGCCTCGCCGAACCTATTGCCGCCTATGTCGTGGCGCTTGTGCGGGCCACCCGAACCACGCCCGATATTTCGAACGGTGCATCGCCACGCAGCGCCGCAATGTTGGCGATTGCGTCGCGGGCGCGCGCGGCGCTGGACGGACGCGACTATGTCATTCCGGACGACGTCAAGGCGCTGGCCTTGCCGGCGCTGCGCCATCGCGTGCTGCTTTCTCCGGCGGCGGAAATCGATGGCCGTCGTGTCGACGAAGTGTTGTCGGCGCTCGTCGAGGCGACACCGGTTCCGCGTTAGGGACGGTCGCGAGCTCATGATCTATCCCACTCGAACCGCCATTGTCTTTACCGCGCTGGGAATCCCGCTTGCGCTGGCATTGGGCGTTATGGCGCCGGGATGGTGGCTCTGGGGTGTCGCGTGGATATTCCTGGCCGTTGGCCTGGGACTTGCGGATTCGCTGCTGGCAAGCAGCCGTCACGCATTGCGGATCGAGTCCTCGGTTCCCGAGATGGCCATGATGGGGCGCATGTCTCATGTGTCCTTTGCCGTGCAATTCGCGGGTCGCGTTGCGCCGCGGGATGTGGAAGTCATCCTCGATACCAACGCGCGGCTGCAGCCTTCGCCCGCGCGGCAGATGCTGAAAGTGACGGACCGGACAACGGTCGCGCAGTTCGATCTCGCTCCGATCCGTCGTGGCCAGGCGATGCTGGATACGCTGTGGCTGCGCTGGCAGGGCCCGCTGGGTTTGATCTGGAAGCAGCGCAGCGAAGCGCTGTCGATGGCCGTGCCGGTCGTGACCAATGTGAACGCGGTCAAGGAGGAGGCGCTGCGCCTGTTCGAACGCGGTTCGCTCGGCCTTCATGTGCAGCTGAACGCCGGAGCCGGCGCGGAATTCCACGCGTTGACGGAATTCCAGCCGGGAATGGATCGCCGGTCGATCGATTGGAAACAGTCTGCGCGGCACGGCGCGCTGCTTGCCAAGGAATACCAGGCCGAACAGAACCAGCATATCCTGATCGCGCTCGATACGGGCAGGCTGATGAGCGAGCCGCTGCTTGGACAACCGCGGCTCGATCGTGCGCTGCAAGCAGCTCTTCTGCTTGCATTTGTCGGGCTCAAGCTGGGCGACCGGGTCGGGCTATTCGCATTCGACGAGAAGCCGAAGCTCTCGAGCGGAACGCTGGCGGGCTCGGCATCGTTCGGGCAGCTGCAGCGGCTGGCCGCGAGCCTCGACTACTCCACCGCCGAAACGAATTTCACGCTGGGGCTTACGCAGCTCGCGGGCGAGCTCGAGCATCGCTCCATCGTCGTTATTTTCACGGACTTCTCCGACACCACGAGCGCCGAATTGATGCTGGAAAACGTCGCGCGCCTGCTGCGCCGGCATCTTGTGCTGTTCGTCGTGTTCCGCGACGAAGAGCTCGAATCGATGATTTCCAAAGAGCCGGGATCGCCGGAGGACGTGACCCGCGCCGTGATTGCAGACTCGCTCCTGCGGGAAAAAGATGTGGTCGTGAATCGGTTGCAGAGGCTGGGCGTCGATATCGTCGACGTGACCGTCGAACAGATCGGGTCCGGTCTCGTGGGCGCCTATCTCGCGGTCAAGAACCGCCATCGGGTCTGATGATATGACGGTGCCGCTGACCCTCAAGAGTCATCGCTTTCGGGCCGAACGCGAAGCCGATTGGCGGCGCTTGGACGCGTTGCTTGCGCGCATGGAGCGCGGCGGCGCAGGACGGATGTCCGACGACGAAGTGACCGCGATCCCCGTGCTCTATCGCAGCGCGCTGTCGTCGCTGTCCGTGGCTCGGGCAATTTCGCTGGACCAAAGCCTGATCGCGTATCTCGAGAGCCTGTGCACGCGCGGCTATTTCTGCGTCTACGGCACGCGCACGACGCTGGCCGGGCGCATCGCGGCATTTTTTGCAGGCGCATGGCCGGCTGCGGTGCGGGAGTTGTGGCGCGAGACGCTTGTCTCGGCAGCTTTCATGATCGTCGGCACGATTGTGGCGTTTATCCTGACGCGCGAATCACCCGACTGGTTTTATTCCTTCGTTCCGATGGATCTGGCCGGCGGCCGGGGACCTGCCGCATCCACCCAGGAATTGCGCGACACGTTGTTCGGATCGCATGGCGGCGACGGCCTCGCGTTCTTCTCGACGTTTTTGTTCACGCACAATGCGCAGATATCGCTTCTCGCTTTTGCGCTTGGGTTTGCCTGCTGTCTGCCGACCGCCTTCCTGATGACGTACAACGGCCTGATGCTGGGAGCTTTCCTGTCCCTTTTCGCCCAGCGCGGACTGGGTTTCGAATTCGGCGGCTGGGTGCTGATCCACGGTGTGACGGAATTGTTCGCGATCACCTTGGCGGGTGCGGCCGGCTTCCGCATCGGCTGGACGTTGGCATTTCCGGGAGAGCGATCCCGGCTGGACGCACTCGCGGAAGCCGGGCGCAAGGCCGCGATCGTCATGGCGGGAGTCGTCGTGATGCTTGGCTGCGCGGGATTGCTGGAGGGGGTCGCGCGGCAGCTGATCACGGACACTTTCGTGCGCTACGGCATCGCCGCGGCGTCGGCGTTTGTCTGGCTCAGTTATTTCTATCTGCCGCGGCGGGATTCGCCATGAGCGTTCCGGCCGGACGCGTGCCATCGCCCACGACGGCCGCGCGGCCGCCGGACACTCGCGATCCGTCTCTGCGCGTGCGCGAATTTGTAACTCCGGAGGGGATCGACCTCCAATTGACCCTGGCCGACGCCGGGGAAAGGGCCGCGGCGTTCCTTTTGGATGTGGCGATTATCGCGGTCCTGTTGATCGTGTTCTCGCTCCTGAGCGTGGGCGCGGCACTTCTGGCCGGACTGCGGACTGGAGAATTTGTCGGAATCATCTGGCTCCTGGGCGCATTTGCGTTGCGCAATTTCTATTTCATGGCGTTCGAACTCACACCGCGTGCGGCGACGCCGGGAAAGCGCATTCTGGGATTGAGGGTCGCGACACGCAGCGGGCGCCCGCTGACGGCCGACGCGATCTTCGCGCGCAACGCCATGCGCGAACTCGAGGTGTTCCTGCCGTTGAGCTTCATAGCGGTTCAAGGGGGAGGCATCGATTCCTGGATTGCGATCATGGGAATTGTGTGGTGCGGGGTGTTCGTCTTCTTCCCGTTGTTCAATCGCGACAGGTTGCGCGTGGGCGATCTGGTCGCCGGTACCTGGGTGGTGCGTGCACCGAAGCGCATCCTCGACGCGGACCTCGTGGCGCGCGAGCAATCCGCGGGCTTTGCGTTCACGCTGCAGCAACTCGACGCCTATGGGATCAAGGAATTGTCCGTTCTCGAAGAGGTCTTGCGCAGGAAAGAGCCTTCCACGATGGCCACGGTGGCGCAGCGCATCCGCGCCAAGATCGGAGCTGCCGCCATCGTCGCGACCGATGAAGAGTTTCTGAGCGTGTATTATGCGGGCCTGCGCGGACGCCTCGAGTCCAGGCTCCTGTTCGGACGTCGCCGAAAAGACAAATACGACAAGGCGTAAGGGCGCGGAATTTAGTCGAACACGGCCGCGAGAGCCTCCGGTCCGATACCTTCTTTCGATGCGCGCAGTTCATAATACATGACGCCGGCCATCGTCGCGCTGAACATCGAGACAAGGATGTTGACGATCGTCGCGGCCGCGACAAAAATTATGGATCCCCCTGCGGCCGGCGACGGCATGGTTCCCCGCAACGGTATCAGCGCGAACTGAATTGCGAGCGAAGCGATCCCGACGATGAGGAATAGCGCGAAAATCGGCCAACGATATCCGCTCGTCAGCTGCCAACTGCGGCCGAAGACTTCGAAAATCGGCTTGTGCTCGATAACGCGGACGGGAATCGCAACCGACCAGGCAACGGCCAGGATGAGCCCGGGCACGACAAGAAGAACTAAGCCGACACCTATTCCCAGAGCGACCAGAATAGCAATCACAGTCAGCGGCAGAAACGATCCCAACCCTGTTGTGAGGCAGTCGGCAAAAGAGGCGCGTCGGCCGTTCAAATCCGCAACCGTTCCATGGATAAGTGCAGCCTGAAGGATGCAGCTGAACACGAATCCCAGCAGACCTCCTGCCATCAGAATGACCGCATAGGTCAGGGGAGGAATCCCGGCTGGAGCCGTAAATTGCGCCCGACCGAACGGATTCATACCGGTCGTAAGCCACGAAAAAGCCAATCCGGGTATTGCGGCGAGTGCCGCGATCACCGCGAAATTTACGAAATTATGGCCGATGACCGCGAAGGTGTTCGAGAGCACGTTGCCAATACTGAAGGACCTTGCCGAGGCCGATTCGACCGCCATGAATTCCCCCATCGAATTCTTCGAAATCAGAGCAAGGAATCGTGCCCCTCATCGAGGACGGTACTCAATGAAGGGTACGCTGAAAAGCGGACGCGAGCAGCGCGCGACCCGCTCGACCAGGCCGAATCTTGCGAATAAGCTTCCCAATACCAACGCCGGGAGGCTGTCATATCTGCCGCCGTTCATGCCAGGGAGAAAATAAAGGTCGCGCAGGCCGGTGGATCGGCAGGCGCCTTCGTGACCGGGGTCGACTTGTCCAAGCCGCTGCAGGCCGAGGATGTCGCGAAGCTGCGCCGCGCCTTGCTCGATCATCTTGTTGTAGCGCTGCCCGATCAGAACATGTCGCTCGACGATCTCGAGCGGCTGACCGACGCGCTGGGCGGTCGCGATGTGACGCCTTTCGTGAAACCGCTGCCTGATCGGCCCCATGTCATCCGCATCCTCAAAGAGCCGGCTGACAAGCTCAATTTCGCCAATGCGTGGCACACCGATCTTTCATACCTGCCGGAGCCGCCAAGCTTCACGTTGCTCTATTGCCTGGAAGCGCCGCCCGTCGGCGGCGATACGATCTGGGCCAACCAGTACATGGCGTTCGAAACGCTGTCTGCCGGATTGCAGGAAAATCTGCTGGGATTGCGCGCGGTGCATTCGGCTGGCTCGGCCTATGGCACCGGCGGCTATCTCGACGGGGTCAAACATTTGATGTCGACACCGATCGAACCTTCGAAGGATGCCTATCGCGAGCAAATTCATCCCGCGGTGATCGCGCATCCCGAGACCGGGCGCTCGGCGCTTTACCTCAATTCCGTGTACACCGCGCGGATTGCGGGGTGGACGCACCAGGAATCGCAAGGGCTGCTGCAGCATATCTATCGGCACGCGGTGAACGAGAACTTCACCTGGCGGTTGCGCTGGGCGAAAGGCACGCTCGCAATTTGGGACAACCGCTCGACACAGCACTTTGCGATGAACGACTATCACGGATATCGCCGCGAGATGGTGCGCACGAGCGTCAAGGGCGCCAGGCCCGAGCGCGCAATCCGCATCGGCGAAGCGCGGCCGCACTAGGAACGACCTGGCGCTGCAACGCGATCGGAACCGAACTCGACGGTCTTCGAATCAATATTTCGACGGACTGCTCAGAAAACCGGCAGACCGGATTATGACCGAACCATTCATGTTTACACTCGCCAGGGTTTGATCGACAGCCATTGTTGCCCCTGTTTGAGCCGTGCTATCTCACGGAAGACGGGCGCATTTTGGACGAATCTGCCGTTACCGGCGGCAAATTCTTGACCGAGTGTTGTTGGCGCGCCACACTTGGCTGGGAGACTGGCGATCATATGTTTACGTTGGGTGCCATAATCGTGTTTGATTCGTTGTGGAACGGGGATTGTTGGGAATGAATATGCTCCACCGCGCTCGTATTTTTGGTGCTCTCGCGATTGCGCTCGCGGCCAGCGGATGCGCCAGCACGCCGATGCCGGATTCCGTCGATCAGAACGATCCGTACGAATCCTTCAATCGGCAGGTTTTCTCGATGAACATGACGCTCGACAACAATGTCGCGCTTCCTGTTGCGAAATTCTATGTGCGTGCGGTGCCGGAACCGGCCCGTGACGGCGTGCATAATTTCCTGTCCAATCTGGGCGAGCCGCAGACCTTCGCAAACGATGTTCTACAGGGCGAGGTGACGCGCGCCGCCACGACGCTGGGCCGCTTCACGATCAACACCACGATCGGCGTGGGCGGTCTGGTCGATGCCGCCACCAAGTTCGGGATCGACGGGCACACCACGGATTTCGGCGAGACGCTGGCGGTTTACGGCGCCGACGAAGGTCCCTACCTCGTATTGCCCGTACTGGGGCCCAGTAATCCTCGAGACGCCGCAGGCTATGTGGTGGATATCGGGCTGGATCCTACGACTTACATCACCTTCCGCAGCAGCGTTTACTGGATGCTCGGGCGCGGGGTGCTCCACGTCGTCGACGTGAGAGCGCGCAACATCGACACGATCGAAGAACTTGAGCGCAGTTCCGTCGACCTTTATGCGACGGAACGCAGCCTCTATCGGCAGCACAGGAATGCGGAGATCCACGGCGGCAAGGCGGACCTGCAAAACCTGCCGAACATGTGACGTTCGGCAATCGCATGAATTTATTTTTCGTCGAGCGCGTCGTCGGAGTCTGCGCTCGCTACGCGGGTTACGTCCTGTTGGGCGTGCTCGTGTTGGGCGCAGCCGCCGGCTACTACACCGTCACGCATTTCAAGATGAATACCGACACGGAATCGCTGATTTCGTCGGATACGGCGTGGCGCAAGCGCGAAATCGCCCACAACAAGGCTTTTCCGCAACAGACCAATCTGATCGCTATCGTGGTCGACGGGGTGACGCCCGAGCGCGCCGAGGAGGCGTCGTCGTCTCTTACCGCCGCGCTCGCCACGAACCCGAAGCTGTTTCCTTTTGTTCGGCGCCCGGATGCGGGACCGTTCTTCGCGCATAACGGGCTTCTGTTTCTGCCGCAGGACCAGGTCGAAGCGACGACACGTCAGATGATCGCGGCTCAAGCCTTTTTGGGAGCGCTCGCGTCCGACCCCTCGTTGCGCGGAATCATGGATAGCCTGTCGACCGCGTTGCTCGGAGTCCAGCACGGACAGGCCAAGCTCGAAATGTTGAGCGCGCCGCTGTCGGCTTTCGGAGCCACACTGGGTCAGGTGGCGGCTGGCCAGCCGGCCTATCTCTCATGGCGGCAACTCGTGATGGGCGGCGCGAAGCCCTCTTTGCGAGAAACGCGGCACTTCATCATCGTGCAACCCCGGTTGAATTACGCCGCTCTGATGCCCGGCAAGGAGGCGACGGATGAGATTCGTGCCGATGCAAGCCGGCTCCAGCTGACCCCGGATCATGGCGTGCGCGTCCGCCTGACAGGCCAAGTGCCGATAGAAGACGAAGAGTTCGCAACGCTCACGGAAAATGCCGGTCCTATGGCGACCCTGATGATACTTCTCATCGTAGTCATGCTGTGGGTCGCGGTGCGTTCGTTCAGGTTGATATTTTCGATCATGCTTACGGTCTTGACGGGCCTCTTCGTTACGACGGCTATCGGCTTATTTATCGTCGGCGCGTTCAATGTGATCTCGGTTGCATTCGTCGCATTGTTCGTCGGCCTGGGTGTCGATTTCGGCATCCAATATTGCGTGCGCTATCGTGCCGAGCGCCACGAGCAGAACAATCTGGATATCGCTCTGCGCCGGGCGGGCGCGGGTGTCGGCGGGGCGCTCACACTCGCCGCGGCAGCCACGGCGGTCGGATTCTTCTCGTTTCTTCCCACAAGTTATGTGGGCGTCGCCGAACTGGGTTTTATTGCCGGCGTTGGCATGCTCGTGACCTTCGGCCTCACGATCACGTTTCTGCCCGCGCTTCTGAAGATTCTTGCGCCGCCGGGCGAACCGGCCGAAATCGGCTATAGTTCGCTTAAGCCGCTTGATCGCTATCTCACCGAGCATCGGCGTTTCGTAATGTCGATCGCGCTGGGCGTCAGTCTCTGCGGGCTTGCCACCCTTCCGGCCCTGAAGTTCGATTTCAATCCGCTGGATTTGCGCAGCCCCAAGGTCGAATCCGTGTCGACCGCGCTCGACCTGATGAAACATCCCGAAACGACGCCCAACACGGTCGATGTCCTGGCGCCCGATCATGCGGCGGCGGTCGAACTCGCAGCGAAGCTCTCGAAGCTGCCCGAGGTTTCCCAGGTGCTGACGATCGACAGCTTCGTTCCACAGGACCAGCCGCCCAAGCTTGCGGCGATTGCGGATGCTTCGTCGCTGCTCGACACGACGCTCGAACCGTTCCTGACCAAGCCGCCGCCGACGGATGCCGAAACGGTTGCGAGCATGCAGGCGACGGCCGCGCAGTTGCGATCCGTCGCAGGATCCGAAAAATCCAAGGCCGCAGACGACGCAAGGCATCTTGCGGACGTTCTCGATCAGCTTGCGCATGGTACGCTGGACTTGCGCCGCCGTGCGGAAGATGCACTCGTTCCCGGCCTGCAAACGATGCTGGCGCAGGCGCACGACGCCCTGGAACCGCAACCGGTCACGTTTCAATCGCTGCCTGCGGATATGAAACAGGACTGGGTGACGTCCGCCGGCGTCTATCGCATCCAGGTTTCGCCGAAAGGCAATGCGAACGACAATGAGGTGCTGAAGAAGTTCACGGCAGCTGTGCGCAAGGTCGCGCCCAATGCGACAGGCACACCCATTTCGATCCAGGAAGCGGGAGATACGATCGTCCACGCGTTCGTCGAAGCGGGCGTGCTGTCCTTCATCGCCATCGTGTTCATCCTTGCGATCGCATTGCGCAGCGTGTTCGACCTCGCGATGGCGCTGGCGCCGTTGCTCCTCGCGGGCATCCTCACGCTCGCGACCTGCGTGGTGATCGGCGAACAGCTCAACTATGCCAATATCATCGTGCTGCCGCTTCTTTTGGGAATCGGCGTCGCGTTCGACATCTATTTCGTGATGGCCTGGCGCGCCGGCGCGCGCGGTCTTCTGCAGTCTCCTCTCACGCGCGCCGTCATTCTGAGCGCGGGAACGACCGCTTCGGCCTTTGGATCGCTGTGGCTGTCGAGCCATCCCGGCACGGCAAGCACAGGCAAGCTGCTCGCGATCGCATTGGGATGGATTCTGGCGTCGGTGCTTCTGCTGCTGCCGTCGATGCTGGCGCATTTTTCGCCGCGCGAAGGGCGCTATATTCGCTGAAGGGTCAGCGCGAAGGCTTCGGCCCGCCCGCGAGCAGGGCGTCCGCCAGATCATTCATCTTCTTGACCAGAGCCGGCGCGCCGCCAGACGCAATCGTCGCGGAGAAATCCGAGCGTCGCGTTGCGAGTTCGCTCACATAGCCCTCTAGGAAAATGTCGATGATCTTCCACGGATCGCCGTCCTGGCGCATGCGATAGAGGAGCGTCACGGGCTTTTGCCCTTTTGGAATCAGGGTCGTCTGTACGACGCGATCGCTGCCGCGCTGGATCACATTGGGATCCAACGTGAAGCGCTGGCCGTCGAAATTGTCGAAATTGCTTGCATAGTTCGCGAGCGTCAGGCGGCGGAACGCAGCGATCAGGTCTTTGTGGTCGGAGTCCGACATCGAAGCCCAGCCGGGCCCCACGATGAACGGCAGCATGACTTGAAAGTCGAATGCGGTATCGATGGCGGGTTCGAGGGCGCGGTAGCGACCCATCATTCCCAATTGCTGCCCGCGCTTCATGATGTCGAGCAGGGCGCCGTGGAAGGCTTCGACCTGCTTCGCAGCGGGATCGGCGATCACGGGGTCCGCGGTCGCGATGCCCGGCATGAAAGCAGCAAAGGCAATGGCCAGCGCCAGAAACCCGGCGAGCAGTCTTCCCAACATGAGATGTCCTTAAGTCAGATCCCGCACGCCCCTGGACGAGGCATAATGGCCGCGCCCAAGGGATGCGGGTATCCCTGTTTCTCTCAAAGGTAAACGCCTGAAGGGGATTTTGGGCCGAATTAAGTCGGGGACGTTGCCTTCAAACAGCAGTGACGCCCGGCGATAGACCTGCCGACATGACACCGTCGTCCGGAAGGCGGCCTTTGCCGGTGGCGGTGATTTTTGGTTCATTTTCAGCTGGAATGCCCCCAAGGCGCGGCCGAAATCGCTCATAAGTCCCGATATGCGCCCACACCCGAAGAACAGTGCTACGACCGACAGGATGATGAGCCGGCACCGGATACTGAGCCCGCACATAACGATGCCGCCCTTACAGATGCCGGCGCGACGTTGTGCCGAACCGGGGGTCCGGTTCAATCGCGGCAATTGCGATAAGTACCGGCTCTGCGCGCGGGCGAACGGCCCTCCAAATACGCGGTCAATGGAGTGATGGGTCGCGCTCAATTCACGGCGCAGACGAATTCATCGAATTTGCCTGTCGGGCCTGCCGGGATTTCGCGGTCGAAATAGGTGAAGCGCAAGGCGAACGCGAATCCCAGCGACGCCTGGATATGCGCCGTCAGATCCCTTTCTTCGACTGCGCTGAGGGCCCGCCTCGTGACCAAGCGCAATTCGATGGCTTCGCGGCCGTCTTGAATCAACTGGTATTGGATGACAGGCGCGATTTCACGGAACCTGTCGAAACCTACCAATGGCCAGTGTCGTGTACCGTCCGGCATGAGGATGAGGTTTCGCTCGCGTCCGTAAATGCGCTTAAGTGTCGGCAACCCCCTACCGCAAGAACAAATCGGTCCAGGCGCCGCATAGTCGCCGATGTCGTAGCGTATGAGCGGTGTGGCGAAATTGTGGAGATCGGAGACGACAACCCGACCAACCTGGCCTTCACGACATGGAGCGTCATCGGCGTCGAGAATTTCGACGATCAGCGTTTCGGCCATGACGTGATAGAGCGACGCGTCGGGACATTCGCAAGCAATGCAGCCGATTTCCTGCGACGAATAGCAGTCCTCGATCCTTGCATCGAATATCTCTTTGACCTCTTCGCGCAATTGAAGCGAAAGCGTTTCACCAATTGTGCGTATGTGGCGCAGACCCGGCAGCGAAATCCCGCGCTCGGCGCATGTGCGCGCGATCGCCCTGAGATTGCTGGGGTAGACAAGAAGATTGTCCGGTTCGAATCCGCGGATCAATGCGATTTGATCTTCGATGTCGGTCGTGATCGGTATGCCGAGCGATGGTCCGGTCTCGAAGAGAAGGCTGACTGGCTGTCCCCAATTTTCCCGTCGCGTCGGAGCGGCGATATTGGCGCGTATGGCGCACAGAGGTTTCAGAAAATCGCGACGGTGCCACAAATGCTCCCGCAGCATCATGGACGACCAGTCCAATTGACTGATTACTGTGCGGCGCACGACGACCGGCTCGCCTGTCGAGCCTGACGTTTGCGTCACGAAAAACGGCAGGTGACCGGCGGGCAGTTCGCTGCAGAACAGGTCTGTCGCGCTCTGCAATTCCCGCCGGCGCAGAACCGGCAGTCGGCGCAATCCCTCGGGTGAAAGCAAGTCGTCCCGCTTGAGTTTCGCGCGCTCGAGTCTTCTTTGGAATTGCGGCGAATATTTCTCGCAATGCGCGAGCACGCGGTCGAGTTGATGAAATTGCAGTGCCGTCAGGGATTCCGGCGTCATCCATTGCGTGTCGTCGAGTTGACGCAGCATGGAAGCCAATAAAGCAGAATCTCCGGTCGAGACTGGCGGCCAGCCGATGCCCGGAACATTCGAGCGAATTGCGGAAAATGCCGGATCGGAGCTTCTCACGGCGCGAAATCCGCAACGAAAACAGGACACCTTTCCGCAAGCTCGTAGCTGCCCGAATTGAGAAATCGCGGATTGGAAAAACTGCGCGGGAGAGCCATCACAATTTCTCCTCGTGTCGGAAAGCTGTACACTGTCTTCGCGTCGGCATAGGCATCGATTTCATCGATGTCATCAAAACTCCAGCCCGTCGCACGGCTTAGGGCACCACGATCCGAAAATTCGCGATCGAAGATACGATGAATCAGTGCGACCGGCACATTTGCGTTACCCATCTCGGCGGCGATGGCCGTTGCAAGCCGCCATTTGAGCGCATGAAACCCGGCGATATTGCCCGCCAGAGCTTCCTGCCGGACACGCGCGATCGGCTCGCATGGTTCCGGCGTCGCATAAATACGCACGGCGACCCGGGCGCCGGGCAGAAGCACGCTCTCGAGCTGCGCAAATAACGCGGAATAATCCGAATAATCGATCGCATTTAAACTGCCGTCGCCGATCGCTGCAGAAAACCGGCGCCGATGAAACGGCATGGCGAGCCAATTGCCGAGAACCGCGCTTCGCGCAGCGGTGTCGCCAGGCCAGATGTGAGCGATCATGGCTTCGCTCCAATCCAGCGCGACGGTCAAGGTCCCGATGTCTGAAAGCTCGGGCGTAACGCCGAGCAGGAGCGGACAGTCGCGTCGATCTTCGATCGCACCGGCAATGGCAGCGGTCACCTCGCAGTTTGCGCGCAGCGGCGGTTTCAGACGCGACCAGCGACGATGAAAGTCGCTCCAGCTGTTTTCCGCCATTCTACGAACGATTCTCGAGACCAACCGCTGCGGAAGCGGGGAGCAATGCAAGTGTTATACGTCGATGCATGTTCCCCCGAAACTCGGCGTGAGTCCGCAAATAACCACGCAGGCTAACATTGTTGGGTCTCTGGTCGCAATTTTCGATTTAACTGCAAAAAGCTGCCTGCGCAGAGGGTCCGGCAAACGCGCGGCGTGCAGCCGGATTTGGCAGATGTCGCCGGCCGGACACATCCCTATTTCCGCCCTATCTTCCCGCGCGATAGAGAGCCTATAATCGTAATCCGGCGCGCTGCGGCTCGGTGGGGGACACCATGCACGACGATATCTCCGTATTGGCCTGCATTCCTACAGCCCGTCCACCCGTCAGGAAACGTTTCGACGCAATTTTGCTGTTGGGGACAGCGACGATCGCGTTGCTCGCCTCGCCGGTGGCGTTTGCCAATCCCGTCGGCGGTGTCGTGACGAGCGGCAGCGCCACCGTCAACCATCCTTCTTCGAGCGAGACCACCGTCACGCAGACCAGCGAAGGCGTCGTCGTCGATTGGTCGAGCTTCAATGTCGGCGCAGGACAAACGACGCAGTTCGTGCAACCCAATGCGAGCGCGATCGCCGTCAATCGCATCGGCGGCGCAAGCGCCTCGCAGATCCTGGGGACACTCGATGCCAATGGCCGCGTCGTCCTCATCAACGGCAATGGCCTGATCATCGGCAAAGGTGCGCAGGTCAATGTCGGCTCGCTGATTGCGACATCGACCGATGGCTCGGATTCCGATCTGCTGTCCGGCAAGTTCACGCAAGCCGGCGAGAAAAACGCGTCCGTGATCAACAATGGGGCGATCACTGCGGCAAGCGGTGGAGTGGTGGCGCTGGTTGCGCCTAATGTGACGAACGCCGGCACGGTCAACGCCAAGCTCGGCACCGTCGCGCTCGGCGCGGCCAACGAATTCACAGTTGATTTTTCCGGCGACGGTCTTGTGTCGTTTGCCGCGCAAGGCGACGTGAACGCGCTGGCATCCGCAATAAATTCGGGCACGCTCTCCGGCGCAAACGTCTCGATGACGGCGCACGCCGCCAACGGCATTGCCACCGGCGTCGTGGATATGAGCGGCATCATCACAGCGCAGGGCGTCCGCAATGTCGGCGGCACGATTTATCTTGATGCCGGCAACGGCACGCTCACGACGACGGGCACGCTGAACGCAGCCGGTGCCGTGGGCGGCGGCAGCATCGAGACCTCGGGCCAGACCGCGAATATTTCCGGACACATCACCGCCGGCCAAGGCGGGCACTGGAAGGTCGATCCGGAAGACCTCACCATCGATTCCAACGCGGCCACGACCATCGACGGCGCGCTCAGAGCGGGCACCAGCGTTCTCGAGCAGACGACATCGGGCCCGGCGTCGGGCTCTGGCGTGCAAACCACGGGCGCCGGCGACATTACGGTCGCAGCGCCGCTTTCCTGGAACACGAGCGCAACGCTTACGCTCGATGCGTATCATTCGCTCAATATCGACGCGCCGATTTCGATTTCCGGCGCGGGCGGGCTCGTGCTGCAATACAACGACGAAGCGACCGACGGCGGCCTGTCCTTCGATCTCGGCGCCACGGGCTTTGTGGGCAATGTGTCCTATGGTACGACGAACAACGGCGGCTCGCTCGCGATCAACGGCACGAACTACATGCTCGTCTATTCGATGAGCGACTTGCAGGCCGTCAACAGCAATCTCAACGGCAATTATGCGCTGGCCAATTCGCTCGATGCCACCGGTACGAGCGGCTGGGTTCCGCTGGGCACCTTCGGCAACGAATTCGCCGGCACCTTCGAGGGCCTTGGCAACACGATCTCGAACCTGACAATCGACGGCATATCCTTGCCCGATGTCGGGCTGTTCGGCCAATCGTCCGGAACAATCCGCGATCTGGGCCTGGCCGGAGAATCGGTGACCGGCAGCGGCACGGGCGGCATAGATGTCGGCGGCCTGGTCGGCGACAACTACGGCGCGGTGCTCAATGTGGTCGGCTCGGTCGCAGTCGGCGACAGCCAATATGCCAGTATCGGCGGATTGATCGGAATCAGCGAAACCGGCGCGATGGTCGTCGACGCCGGCGTTTCGGGCTCGGTGATCGACGGGGCAGAGGGCAGCGCCGTAGGCGGCTTGATCGGCCCAAACTCCGGCACGGTCCAGAACGCTTACGCCACGGCCAGCGTCAACGGCGTTTCCTCATTTGTCGGCGGCCTCGTGGCCTACAATGCGGGAACCATCGAGAACTCCTACGCCAGCGGCGCAGCAGCAGGCACCGGTTTCTCGTATGTCGGCGGGCTTGTCGGCCTCAACCAAACAACCATCGAGAACTCTTATGCGAGCGGCGCCGCGACGGGCGGCGATAACTCGTATGTCGGCGGCCTTGTCGGCCTCAACGAGACAACCATCGAGAACTCCTATGCGAGCGGCGCCGCGACGGGCGGCGAAGGCTCGAGTGTCGGTGGGCTTGTCGGCGTCAACCAATCATCGCTTCAATATTCGTTTGCGACGGGAGCGGCCAGCGGGGGAGCAAGCAGTAGCGTCGGCGGCCTCGCGGGAGTGAACCAGGGGGCGATTGTTGCGGCCTATGCGACGGGAGCGGTTTCGGACTCGGGCTCAGGCGCGTTCGCGGGAGGGCTTGTCGGCTACAATTTCGGCACGATAGATCAGACCTATGCGGTTGGTCTCGTTTCGGGAGCAACTCGCCCCCACACCGGCGGCCTGGTTGGCGTGGATGAGTCCACGCCAGGCAGCATCACCAATTCCTATTGGAACATTGAAACGAGCGGTATCACCCCTCTCAGCCGCGGCGCGGGCAATGTCGCCAACGATTCCGGCATTACGGGCGAGGAGACGGCGAAGCTGCAGCAGGCGCTGCCGAACGGCTTCGACGACACGATCTGGGCCATCGTTCCCGGCCTGAGTTATCCCTATCTCCAATGGCAGCTGCCCGCGGGCACCCCGCAGGTCGTGACCGGCATTCTCTCCAACGGCGCAACGCCGATTTCGGGCGCCGGCGTCGGCTTGCTGATCGACGGGGACGCGGCCGCGACGCCACTGTTGTCGATGTCCTCGGGCGCTAACGGCTATTACTATCTGCTGCTCGCGCCCGGAACGATTCCCAGTTCGGACGGTCAGGTTCTCGGCTATATCGCGAGCGGAGCGGCGCGCCCGGGAAACACCTATTATCAGGACGCGTCGGGTTCCCTGACAAATCTCGACATCCGGGACGGCGAGATCGAGATCGCCGGCGACTCTGCGAATGCGAGCGGCACGATCGCAGGCCTCGACACGGCGATCGGCTCCGAGACCGGCTCGCAATTCATCTACACCCAGGCAGGCGGATTCTTGTCCGGGTTCGATGTCGCCATAGACGATACCGCGGCGTCGTTCACGATCGACACAACGCTCAACTTCACGGGCGACGATGTTGCGATCAACTCCGCCGGTACGATCGGCGAGGCCTCCGGCGACGGGATCGACGCCGCAATTCTGACAGGCCGCTCGGTAGGTGGCGCCAATTTGAACGGCGTCAATCTTATTGGAGTGCTCCGCGGGTTCACAAACGACGGCGCGGGCGGCCTGGTGCTGACCGACAACGAGAAGTTGGTGGTCACGGGCGCGGTAAATGCCGGAACGGGCGATCTCGTCCTGACCATGACCATGCCCGGTACCGGCAGCGACATCGCAATCAATGGAGATATCACAGCCGGTGGAACGGTGACGCTCACCTCGGCGGGCTCGATCTGGGAGGACATGGCCAACGGCGTCATCACCGCAACGGAGCTGACCGGAAGCGCAAGTGGCGGAACCAGACTGGAGGGGGCCAATCTGATCGGGAGCCTGGGCGACTTCACCAATACGAACGGCAACTTCCTGCTGACCAACCATCAGGCCCTTACGGTGTCGGGAACCGTCAATGCCGGCACAAATGTTCTGACGCTGCAAACCACACGCGGCGACCTTGTCGTCGACGGCGCGTTGGACGCCGGTACCATGACGCTCGGTTCCTCGCAGGGCGAGGTGTATGGCACGGGCGACATCACGACCCATGTTCTGAACGTCACCGCCGACAGCGGCATCGCCCTCACCGGTCCGAATGAGATTTACAGGATTGGAACCAACTCTCCCGGGACGGGACCGGACACGATCAACCAGTAACGAAATTGCCTCGACGCGCACGCAGGTTGGTGCTGCGCGGCTTTCCTGATGGCCGGCAATTGATTCAAGCCAAATGACCCAGAGCCTGCGGGCTCGTCGCATGTATCGGTTTCACTCCCTGCGAGATCCACGTAAGGCGGAATGATCGTGCTTCCGATGATCATGGTGCCCGTCACGATTTGAGTGTTCCTGAAGGGGCTTTTAGGCCGAATTAAGTCTGGGGAATGTTTCGGTCCGAGCGCAAAGCCGGCGGAAGTGGCGGCGTTGCAGCATTGCGGCACATGGGCGGAGGGGCCGCGCCCCGCCCGGCGAAACCACGACCTCGTCTAGCTTGCCGGCGATATCGCGGCAGCGAATTTGAGGATCAGCGGCCGCAAGCCCCGCTCGCCGACAAGCTCTGCGGCCTGTTGTGCCGAACACCAACGGGTTTGTCGCGTGTCTTTCTCCGCCCAGCTCCGCCGCTGGCGGGTGACGCGCATTGCGAACACGCTCACTTTGCACGGCAACGTCTCGCCGCTCTTGCGCAGCTTTTCATAGCGATAGAAGCCCAAAGGGCGGTTCGAGATCTCGCCGGAAATGCCCGCTTCCTCCAGCGCTTCAGAGGCAGCGCTGTCATGGGGAGGATGTCCGTCGATCGGCCAGCCTTTCGGCACGATCCAGCGGTGGGTGCGGCGCGTAGTGATGAGCAGGATTTCAAGAACGCCATTGCGCACGCGATAGGGCAGAGCCGCGTATTGCACGTTGTTCGTCTTCCGGGACGTTACGCTGTTCGCCGGGTCAATCCGCATTTCACACGAACACTCCGAACGCAAAGTAGAACAAGGCGCCGCACAAAGCGGCGGCCGGCATAGTAAGCACCCAAGCGATAAGAATGTCTTGCGCCACGTTCCAGCGCACCGCGGAGGCACGTCGTGCGGCGCCCACACCGACGATCGCGCCGGTGATGGTTTGCGTGGTCGAAACCGGAATTCCGAAATGGGTTGCAACGAACAAGGTGATCGATCCTGCCGTCTCGGCGCAAACGCCTTGAACGGGCGTCAGCCGGGTGATTCGCGACCCCATCGTATGCACGATGCGCCAGCCGCCCAACAGCGTACCGAGGGCCATCGCGCCGTTGCAGCTGATCACCACCCAGAGGGGAACATGAAAGCCGCCGGAGAGCTGGTGGTGCGCCGCGAGCAGTGCCGCGATGATGCCCATCGTTTTCTGGGCATCGTTGCCCCCATGGCCCAGCGAGTAGAGCGAAGCCGAAACGAACTGTACCTTGCGGAAAATGCCGTCGGCGCGTGCCGGGGTCACACGCAGGAACGCCCAGGACACAATCAGCACCAGCAGCAACGCAATGACGAGGCCCATGGTGGGCGCCAGAAAAATTGCGCCGATCGTCTTGCCAAGACCTGTCCACACAATGACGTGGAGTCCGGCATGCGCCACGCCCGCACCCACCAACCCACCGATCAGTGCATGCGATGAGCTGGAGGGGATGCCCACATAGCCGCTGCCGACATTCCAGACGATGGCGCCCATCAGCGCGCCGAAGACCACCTGATCCGTTATGGAGCCGGCGGCGACGATCCCCGTGCCGATGGTTCCGGCGACGTGCAGGCCGAAGAAGAGGAAAGCGATAAAGTTGAAGAACGCGGCCCAGGCCACCGCGTAGCGCGGCGCAAGCACGCGCGTCGACACGATGGTTGCGACGGAATTGGCCGCGTCGTTGCGCCCGTTCAGGAAATCGAACGTGAGCGCGACAGCGATCAGGCAGATGAGCAGCAGCATGCAGGTCTAGACCTGCTCGATGACGATACCGCCAATGCGGTTGGCCACGTCTTCCAGGCGGTCCATCACTTTTTCAAGGTGATCGTAGATTTCGACGCCGACGATATAGTCCATCGCATTGCCGTCGCGATAGCGCTTGAACAGTGCCTTGATGCCGGAATCGTTGAGGCTGTCGGCGCTGTCTTCCAGGCGGATGATCTCTTCGGTGATCGAATGCAGGCGCGCCGAATCTTCCCGCACCGAACCGAGCAAGCTCACGGCGTCGACGACCAGCTTCGAGGCAAGCACGATGCTGTCGCCCATCTGCGCCATTTCCGGCTCGAAGCTCGACACTTCGAACAGGGTGATGGCCTTCGCCGTTTTCTGCATCTGGTCGATCGCGTCGTCGAGCGTGTTGATGAGATCCTTGATGTCGCTGCGGTCGAAGGGTGTGATGAACGACCGGCGCGTCAGGAGCAAAACTTCGCGGGCGATGGCGTCGGCTTCGTTTTCGAAGGTCACGACCTGTCGGGCGGCCTCGGCCACGCCCGGTCCGCCATTGAGCAGCACGCGCAAGGCCTCCGCTCCCTTGACCAGAACGGCGGCATGCCGGTTGAAAAGCCCGAAAAAGCGCTCCTCCTTGGGCATGAGCGCCTGAAACCATCTGAGCATGGAAACCCCGAAACACGACGAAGGAATTCGGTCTGGATAAGTCCAGAATGCCTGCTCCGATGCAAGATGGAGCAGCCGGTTTTCGGGGATCCGATGTGTGATTCAGTTCGAACGGCCCAGAGCCTGCGGAGTGGTCGCAGTCAGATCGTTCGCGCCCATCATCACGGCAGCGGCGAGACCGGGTGCACTCGCGAGAACGTTTTCGGCAAATAGCCGCGCCAGGCCGATGCGGGTGCGCCACCATTTGTCGGTGTCGTCGGCCAAATGGGAAACTGCGATCAGCGCGCCTTTCGCGAGCATCCAACCACCTGTGACGTCGCCCAGCAGTTTGAGATAGGCGGTTGCGCCCGCAAGCGCATCCGGCTGCGCATGTCCGCGTCGTTCGATCAGCCAGCCCGTCGAATCGCGCACGGCAGCGACTGCGTCACGCAATCGCGCGGCGACAGGCGCGAGCCACTCGTTGGCCGAGCGTTCGATCTCGGCGCAGGTCTGCAAAATATCGTCCGTGAGTTCGCGCACCGCCTGACCGTTGCCCAATGCGAGCTTGCGGCCCATGAGGTCGATCGCCTGGATACCGTTTGTGCCTTCATAGATCGGCGCAATGCGCGCATCGCGATAGTGCTGTGCGGCGCCTGTCTCTTCGATGAAGCCCATGCCGCCATGCACTTGCAGCGCGACGGACGCCACTTCGACGCCGGCATCCGTCGACCATGCCTTCGCAACCGGCGTGAACAGTTCTTCGCGTAACTTCGCGGAGTCGCGTTCGGCGCCCGCTGGGAGCGCCCTGGCAAGATCGGCAGCGACGGCAGTCGACAAACAAATCGCACGCGCGGCTTCGATGCGCGCTTTCATCAGCATCAACATGCGGCGCACATCGGGATGGTCGAAGATCGGCGCGGGATATTCTCCGGTCCAGGCCGAGCGCCCCTGTTTGCGCTCCAGCGCAAAACCGAGCGCCTGCTGGTAGGCGCGTTCCGCAATGGCGACACCTTGTGTCCCCACCTGCAGCCGCGCGGCGTTCATCATCGTGAACATATGCGCGAGGCCCTGGTTCTCGACGCCGACAAGCTCCGCGCGCGCGCCGGTGTAAGCCATTGTGCAGGTGGGTGAGCCGTGAATGCCGAGCTTGTGCTCGATGCCTGTGGGACCGACATCGTTCGCAGCACCCAGCGAACCGTCGTCGTTGACCAGCCGCTTCGAAGACAGGAACAGCGACACGCCTTTGGTGCCGTCCGGCGCGCCGGGGATGCGCGCGAGCACGAGATGGACGATGTTGTCCGCCATATCGTGATCGCCCCAGGTGATGAAAATCTTCTGCCCGGTCAGCCGATAGCCGCCATTGCCGTCGGGCTCCGCGCGCGTCCGCAATGCGGCGAGATCGGAACCTGCCTGCGGCTCGGTCAGGTTCATCGTGCCGGTCCATTCGCCGGAGATCAGCTTCGGCAAATAAAGGTTTTTCTGCCTCTCCGTGCCGTGGGCCGAGAGCGCTTCGATCGCGCCCTGGGTCAGCATCGGGCACAACCCGAACGCCATATTGGCGCTGTGCATCATTTCATAGACCGCGATTTCCAGCGCCTTGGGCAATCCCTGGCCGCCATGATCGGGATCGGCGGCGAGCGCATTCCAGCCGCCTTCGGCGAAAGTGCGATAGGCTTCGGTAAAACCGGGCACGGCCCGAACGCGGCCGTTTTCGATGCGCGCGCCGGTCTCGTCGCCGATGCGGTTGAGGGGCGCCAGCACATCGCGCGCAAGCTTTCCGCCTGCGTCGAGAACCGCTGCCAGGGTCTCGTCATCGAAGCCGGGATAGGATTGCTGCAGGCGCTTGCCGCCGGCGATCTCGGTCAGGGCAAAGGCGATTTCGCGCAAGGGCGGGGTGAAGGTCATGCGGGTTATCCGGGTGCGGGCGACACAGAATAGCAGCTTATTGGGCCCGATTACGCCTCTGCGGTAACGATCCGGCGACATCTCGGGCCTTAAAATTGGCCGGGAAAGGAACATCATGGCCGGCGGCACGGATTGGTTGCGGGAATTGGCGCGGTGGCTGCCGCCGGGCGCATTGCGTCCGTTCGGCCGGCCGGTCGCGCTGTTCTTCCACGGCGTTGCGCCGGAGATCGACGACCCGCGAATCCAGATCAACCAGCATGATGCACGCGCCTTCCGCGGCATCGCAAAAGCCCTGAAAGAGAATTTTCAGGTTTTGCCGCTGGTCGCGCTGAACGAGGCGCTCAGCCATCCCGAGCAACACGAGCGCTCGGTCTTTCTGATGTCCGATGACGGCTATGCGAACACGTTGACCGTGGCGGCCGATATCCTCGAAGAGTTGGAACTGCCCTGGACCCTGTTCGCGAGCACCCATCACATCGATACCGGCGCATATAATCCCATGACCCTGGCGCGCATCTTCTTTTTCTATGCGCCGTCTGGCCGCTACGAGATTCCCAATTTCGCTGCGCCGATCGAACTCGCAGATGAACTGCAACGCCTGATCCTTGCGGGACCGTCGCTCGCAAGGCTCAAGGCGATGGATGCGGCGCGGGCGAATCAATCGGTCGCCGCAATGATGGCGGCTTTCCCGGACTCCGAACGAACGGCATTGCTCGCACGATTTGCATCCGAGAAATTCCTGACCTGGCAGGATGTGAGAACGCTCGCCAAACGCGGCGTCGAGATCGGCGCGCATGCGCATGTTCACTGGCCCATGCATTCTGCGCAATCGGAGGAGTATCTGATCGAGCAGGCGCGCGTGCCGCGCGAAAAAATCATCGCCGCAATCGGGTCCTGCCGAGCCTTCGCGTATCCGTTCGGAAATGTGGGCGATATCTCGCCGCAAGCCTGGCAAGCGGTGCGAGACGCGGGTTACGACAGCGCCTTCACCACGCTTTCGGGCTCGCTGGATGCCAGTGTCAATCGCTGGCTTCTGCCTCGATATGGTCTGGGCGCGCGTGACGCGCATCTGGGGGCGCTGTTGCCTTTGTTGCGCGCCGGCAATTCACGTTTGACGCGCTGGCAGAAGCGGATGGCGGCTTAACCATCGCCGAAGCGGCAGCGGGCGATTTCCGGTGCCACGCGTTAACACTTCGTCTGTCCCAATGTGAACCTCACCCCTGTCTCGCAACGGTACGGCCTGAATTGGTAAATTTCCTTCACCATTCGTGATGCCGAAAAATTCGTAGCAGGACGGCGCGAAACGACACTTCGCCGTTCAATTCTGAGACACCCAACCGCAGCGCATGTGGCGCGTCCGATGCAGTTTCCAACTCGCGATACGGATTTATCGAGGGTTGGACTTGAGCGCCCATCCGAAGCTGGCCGAAAGGCCCGTCTGGACTGAGCCGCAAGGTGCGTCGAACGAGCACGGTGCGGACAATCTGCTTGTTTTCGCCGAAGTGCGGCCCACCATTACACGCCCTGACGAGGCGTTCGGGCTCTCGCACAATCCAGTCGAGCAATTTCTCAAGCGCGGATTCGATCTCGCGATCGCGCTGCCGCTGTTCGTTCTTCTTGCGCCGCTGATGCTCGCGATCGCGGTCCTGATCCGGCTCGACAGTGCCGGCCCCGCACTGTTCCGCCAAAAACGTCTCGGCCAGGGCGGCAAACCATTCGAGATCGTCAAGTTCCGCACCATGACCGTCCTGGAAGACGGGGACAACGTCACGCAGGTGCGCAAGGGCGACGCGCGCGTCACGCGGGTGGGACGCTGGCTGCGCCGCTCGAGCCTCGACGAGCTGCCGCAATTTTTCAATGTGATCGCGGGCGACATGTCGCTCGTGGGACCGCGCCCACATGCGATCGCGCATGATCGCCTCTACGCGACCTTGATCGAAAACTACGAGCTTCGCCAGCTTGTGAAGCCCGGCATCACGGGCTGGGCGCAAGTCAACGGTCGTCGCGGCGAGACGCCTGCCGTCGAAGACATGCGCGACCGTGTGACGCTCGACATCTGGTATGCGCGCCGCGCGAGCTTCGCGCTCGATCTCAAAATCCTGCTGCGCACGCCGTTCGAAGTTTTCCGCCAGAGGAACGCCTATTGATGGGCGCGACCTCGACACCGGCTACGACCACTTTCGCGCCGCGGGCTCCGCGCGTTCGGCTCAAGCCTTATCGCGAGGTTGTGGTTGGCGGCCTGAAGACGGCGTGCCTGTCGCGGGCGCAGATGATGGCGCTGATGGTCAAGGATTGCCTTGCCGCGCGCGAAGATTCGCGCAGGCGCCCGAAGCTCGTTTTCGCCTCCAACGGGCATGTCGTTTCGCTGGCGGCATCCGATGCCGAGTTCCGCCGTCTCAACGAATTCGCCGACATGATCCATGCCGACGGGCAGCCGGTCGTGCTGGCCTCGAAGCTCACGCGCGCGCCGATCCCGGAGCGCAGCGCCACGACGGATTTTTTCCATGATGCGGTGATCGCCGCGCGCGAAAACGGCCTCACATTTTTCATACTGGGCGCGACCGAGGACGTGAATGCGAATTGCGCAGCGACGATGCGGGAGATGTACCCCGGACTCACGATCATCGGGCGCCGCAATGGCTATTTCTCCCGCGACGAGGAAGCGGCGATCTGCGCCGAGATCAACGCCTCGGGCGCCGATGTCGTGTGGGTGGGGTTGGGCGTGCCGCTGGAGCATTCCTTCTGCGTTCGCAACAAACACCGGCTGAAGGCCGGCTGGATCGTGACGGCCGGCGGCTGCTTCAATTACGTCACCGGCGACTACACGCGCGCGCCGGACTGGATGCAGCGCCTGGGTCTCGAATGGCTGCACCGGCTGTGCCGTGAGCCGCGCCGGCTTTTCCGGCGCTATGCGATCACCAATCCGCACGCTTTGTTCCTGCTGTTAACCCGGACGGCCGCCGCAAAAGCTGGCCCGATCGTTGCTGATATCGGCTCACAAGGAAGCCTGTTGCAACCCAAAGCCGGTTAAATGCCCGCCATCGCCGACATCGGAAGCGTCACGATCCCGGAACGGGAAGCGTCAACGCGGAAACTCGGCCGCATGGCGATGCGCTACGGCATCTCGGCCAGCGGCCCCATCAGCGTGTCCGGCGCCCATTTCATCGCATCGATGATCTTCCTCCATGTGCTGACGCGCGCAGAGTTCGGGCTGTTCGCATTTCTTCTGGTGATCGTTCCGCTGTGCATGAGCGTCTCCGGCGCACTGCTGAGCACTTCGATGGCGACGGCGATCACGGGTTCCAGGGCGCTTTGCGAAGACCAGATCGGCACGCATCTGAAGCTCAATCTCCTGTTCTCCGCATTCGCAGCCATGGCGGTCTTTGGGATGATGTGCACCATCCGCGCGCCGCTTATGCTGGCCGCACTCCTTGGTCTCTATGGCGGCGCGATGACTTTGCGCTGGTTCGGCCGAAGCTATTCCTACCTGACGAACAAGCCGATGCGCGCGGTTGCGTCCGATATCGCCTACAGCACGCTGCTCATGATCGGGCTAGCGGCGCTCGTCGCGGGTCACGCGTTGAATGCAATTCATTCCGCCGAAGCGCTCCTGGCGGCGTCCGTATTGTCGCTTCTGGTGTTCGGCCCCGACTTTCTCGGGCGGCTGTTCTGGCCCGGCAAAGCGGGATCGCTGACCGCCTATGGCCGTATCTGGCAGGACATCACGCGCTGGACATTGCTGGGCGTCATGCTGACGGAAATGACGGCCAACGCGCATGCCTATCTTGTGACGCTCGTGGCCGGTCCTGCCGCGTTCGCGCTCTTGGCTCTCGGCGCGCTCCTGATGCGCCCGGTTTCGCTGGTTTTGACGGCGTTGCCCGACATGGAGCGCCCCGTCATGGCGCGGGCGATCGTGGCCGGAGATATGGCACGTGCTTTCCGATCCGTTAAGGAATTTAGAACGGCGGCCGGTGCAGTCTGGCTGCTGACGCTTTTGCTGGCGGGCGCGCTGTTGCTGTGGTTTCCGCATCTCATCCTCAAGCAGGGTTATGACGAGACCCAGGCGATCATCGTGGTCGCGATCTGGGGCGCGATCCAGGCCGTGCGCACCTTGCGCACGCCGGAAGCTGTCCTGCTGCAGGCCGCGCGCGAATACCGCCCGCTTGCCAAGGTCGGCATGTGGTCGAGCATCGCTTCGCTGGCGGCCACGCTCGTGTTGCTTCTTCTTGCCGGACCTGTCGCGTCGCTGGGCGGCGTTCTCATCGGCGAATTGCTGATGACGACGCGCATTTTCTCGCTGTCGCGCAAATGGAAGCTGGCCCATGGTTGATGTGACTATCGCCATCCCGACCTTCCGCAGGCCACGTGGACTCGAGCGCCTTCTGGCCGCAATCGAGAAGTTGGAGACGACCGCGAACGTGTCGGTACTGGTCGCCGACAACGATGCCGAACGGGGCGACGGCGCAGCCGTGTGCGAGCGCCTGCGCACAGGCGACTATCGCTGGCCTCTGGAGTGGATCATCGTCCGCCAGCGCGGCATCGCGCAGACGCGCAACGCCCTGATCGAACATGTGCTCGCAAAGTCCCACGCCGAATTTATCGCGATGGTCGACGATGACGAGTGGCCGCACCGGCAATGGCTCGATACGTTCCTCTGCGCACAAAAGGAGACGGGGGCGGATGTACTTTACGGCGCCGTTGTTCGCGAATATGAGCGTCGGCCGGGACTCTGGGCGGCCCATTGCCCGGGTGTTGCGTCCACGCGGGTTACATCGAAATCGAACGATACGATGCCCGGCGCCGGAAATGTGCTGCTGCGCCGCTCTTGCCTCGAAGGACTGCCCAAGCCTTGCTTTGATCCCGCTTTTGCGCTGACGGGTGGCGAGGACAAGGATCTCTTCACGCGGCTCAGGAAGCAGGGTTGTCGATTTGCGGGCGTCGATGACGCCATCTGCACTGAGCTTGTTCCGGCCTCGCGCGCCAATTTGCGCTGGGCTTTGCAGCGTGCCTATCGCATCGGCAACTCCGATATGCGGGTCGCGCTCAAACATGAATCGGTCATCGCTGCGATGTCGCGTGAGGCGGTGAAGATTGCGGGCGCAGTCCTGCTGTTTCCGTTTCTTTTTCTGCTTTCGCTGCCTTTCGCCACGCGCCGTGCGGAGCCTCTGTGCAAGCTCTATCGTGCCGGGGGCAAAATCGCTGCGATATTCGGACGTCATTTCAACGAATATGCGGTCGTCCATGGCGATTGACGGCACAATCGGCGTCGTGCGCCCCGATACGCAATCCGTCCCCTGGTTCGCGGAGGCGGCTTTCGGCGCATTCCTGCTGCTGATCTTTGTCGGGCTTACACCCTTCGCGATTCGCGACCCCGTCGTGCTCGCAGCACAGGAAAGCGGATTCTCCGGTGCGGGCGATATGCTGCGCGAGATCTGCTATGTCGCGGTATTCGGCCTGATCAGCTTCGCGGCGTTGCAAAGGCGCGGAATGTCGGCCGTCGCCATCGTTCCGCCTGTCCTGGCCGTCCTTCTCGCATGGTGCCTGCTGAGCGCGTTGTGGTCGCCGGAGGCCGGCGTTACGACGCGTCGCGCGGTGTTGGCAATTGTCGTCGTATTGTCCGCCATGCTCGGTGTCGCTACGGTCGGAACCGAGCGGGCACTCAAACTCTGGCGTTATGTTCTGGCCGGCGTGTTGATCGTCAATTGGCTCTCCATTCCGCTCATTCCGCAAGCCGTGCATCTGCAAGGTGAGATCGACCCGTCGCTGATCGGAGATTGGCGTGGGCTTTATTTTCACAAAAACATCGCGGGCGCCGTCGCGGCCATCAGTGCGATTGTGTTTCTGTTTACGTTCTTCCGGAACCGCCGTGTCATCGATGCAGTCCTGTTGGTCGCCGCCGTCGGGTTCCTGATCATGACGCATTCGAAAGCGTCGATCGGATTGTTGCCCGTTGCCGTCGCCATCGGTCTTGTCTATCGCGTGGCATGGCAACGCGGCATCGACAAGCTGATCACCACCCTCATTGTCGCGCTTGCGGGCGTTCTGGCTGTCGCGATTGTCATCGGCGACTACCACCACATTGCGCGCGTTCTGGGCGACCCGGCCCGATTCACAGGTCGTAGCGCGATCTGGCAGGCCGAAATCGCCTATATCCGCGACCATCCGCTTCTGGGCTCCGGCTTCGGCTCTTTTGCCGATACGGGGTCCCTTTCGCCGCTCTACCATTATGTCGGTGCGGCGTGGGTGCAAAACGTCTCGCATGGCCACAACGCATATCTGCAATTGTTCGTCACAATCGGCGGCATTGGCTTCGCGCTTGCGATGTGGAGCCTCGTTATAACGCCCGCCTTTGCATTTTGGCGGGGAAATGCCGCGCAGATAGACTCGATGTCGATGCTGTTCACGATTTTCGTATTCATACTGCTGCACAATGGTCTCGAATCCGACTTTCTAGAGGGAGACGGCGCCGCCTGGGTCGCGTTTGTCCTGGTGCTCGCGATGCTGCGGCTATCGCGCTCCATCCATACAGACGTCACGGTGGAAGCGCCGTGACGGAACCGCAAACACCCTTTTTCTCGGTCGTGATTCCGGTTTACAACCGAGCCGATGTTTTTTCGATGGCGCTGCAATCGGTACTCGATCAGACTGAGCAGGATTTCGAAGTCATCGTCGTGGACGATGGCTCGCGCGACGATCCCAAAGCTGCGATCGACCGCTATTCGGATGCGCGTATCCGTTTCATTCGTCAGGACAACAAAGGCGGCGGCGCCGCGCGCAACACGGGCATCGATCTCGCACGCGGCCGCTTTATCGCATTCCTCGATTCGGACGACTGGTTCCTGCCGCGCCATCTGGCGACGATGCGGCAATTGCTGGAAGGTACCGCGGGTGTCGCGGGATACGCGAAAGCGATCGTGGACCGCGGCAAGGGTCGCACATTCATCAAGCCGCCACGCGCGATCAGACCCGGCGAACACATGGCGACATATCTTCTGTGCGACCGCGGCTTTGTGCCGACCACCACGCTCGTCGTCGGCGCGGCCATGGCGAGGCAGGTGCGCTACAGCGAGGCGCTGCCTTATGCACAGGATACGGATTTCGCAATCCGGCTGTTTCTCGCGGGCTGCAAATTTGTCATGTCCGAAGAGCCGGCTGCCGTGTGGCGCGATGCCTTCAATCCCAATCGCTCGTCGGCAGGCCGCAAGGGTGCGTATCTGATAGGGTGGCTCGAGATTTTACGGCCGCAAATTCCCGACGAGGCGTATCGCGGCGGGCGTGGATGGACCGTCGCCAAAGGCGTGGTGACGACCAATTTCTTCCGGGCGCTGATTCTCTATCTGGGGGCCGTCATCCGCGGATGCTATCGGCCGAAACTGGCAGCCATCGTATTTTTGCAGATATTCCTTTCGGATCGGCTCTATCGCTGGATCGCCGATACGTTTGTAGCCAGACACCGGGGAGCAGTCTGGACGCGCACCGACGAAATTGCAGCGCAGCCGCACAGCGCCGTGCGGTAAGCGGAATGCCCACGCGTCGATCCCTTCTCGGACTGTTCGCTCTCTCGGGTACGGCGGGAGCATTCGCCACGCCGTCCTTCGCCGGATTGCTGCGCGCGAGTTTCGTGGACGATCAGTCGGCGCCGCTTCGCGCGATCGCGGCCCAGCGCGGCATCGTTTACGGCTCGGCCGTGGGCTCCTACGAATTGCGCGATCCGGAATTCGCCGCAAGTCTCGCACGGGAAGCGGGCATTCTTGTCGCCGAATATGAAATGAAGCGTGGCGTGATCGAAGAGGTGCGCGGCCGCTACGATTTTTCCGGTATCGATACGCTGATGGCATTTGCGCAGGCGCATGGCATGGCGTTCCGTGCGCACACGCTCGTATGGCACCATCGCAATCCCGGCTGGCTCGACGCGGCCGTGCTGGCCGAGCGGGATCCCGCTTTGCAAACGGGATACATCGACGCCGTGATGCGGCACTGCAAAGGCCGGATCAAATCCTGGGACGTCGTCAACGAGGCGATATCGCCGGAAGACGGCCGGAGCGACAATCTCAGAAATACACTTTGGCTGCAGGCGTTCGGTCCCGGCTACATCGACGCGGCGTTTCATGCAGCGCGCGCGGCCGATCCCACGGCGCAACTCGTCTATAACGACTGGGGCTGCGAAAACAGCGGCGACAAACACGACCGGTTCCGCGCGGCGACACTCGATTTTCTGGAACGGGCTCTTGCCCGCGGCGTGCCGATCGACGGGCTCGGACTGCAAGGCCATTTGCAGGCGTTCGGTCCGCCGATCGATCAGAAGAAGCTGCGCGATTTCCTGAGCAAAGTGCAGCAGATGGGTCTGAAGATTCTTATCACAGAGCACGACGTGGACGATTCCGGCGGACCGTCGGATATCGCTACGCGCGATCAGGCTGTGGCGAATGCAAGCCGGCGTTTTCTCGAAGTCGTGCTGGACAACAGCGCGACGGAGGCGGTGTTGACCTGGGGATTGTCTGACCGTTTCCTCAAGCCGTCCGGCTGGCGCGAAACGCTGACCGGATACAGCCCGCGTGCCTTGCCGCTCGACGCGGATATGCAGCGCACGCCGATGTGGCACGCGATGGCGCGAGTCCTCGCAACCGGGTGAGTCTATCCTTCAGCCGCCGGAATGGGCAAACGACCAGTAAAGGTCGCGCGCTTTGCGGTAGAACCGTCCCGGCTGCAATGCACGGTCGTCGATGCGGGTCACGGACTGCACCTTGCCGTAGTTCCCGCTGGTGAAGATTTCGTCCGCCTGCTCGAAATCGCGATAGGTCAAGGTCGTCTCCAGAACCGTCACGCCGTCGTCGCGCAACAGCGTGATCACGCGCTGGCGTGTGATGCCGTTCAGGAAGGTGTCGTTGGGCGCCGGCGTGAACACGACGCCGTCCTTGGCAAGAAAGACATTCGAGCTCGCGGTTTCCGCAATATTGCCGAGCATGTCGCGCAGCAGCGCATTGTCGAATCCGCGCGATTTCGCTTCGAGGGCCGCGCGCGCGTTGTTGGGATAGAGGCAGGCCGCTTTCGCGTTGGTCGGCATGCATTCCATAGTGGGGCGGCGAAAGGGCGACAGCGTGATCGACAAGCCGCCCGTCTCGGCCGGCATCGGCAGCTCGTATAGCGAGAGGCACCAGCAGGTCGAATCGGGATCCGGCGCGATGGCCGAACTTCCATTTCGCTCGGCCCAGTACATCGGCTTGATGTAAAGCTCGGCCTTGCGGTCGAAGCGCGCGAGGCCCTGTTTGACGAGATCGGTCCACATCTCTTCCGACACGACGGGATTGAGAAACATGGCCGTCGCCGACCGGTTGACGCGCTCGAGATGGCGGTCGAGATCGGGTGTCGTTCCCTCGAAGGCGCGGGCGCCGTCGAACACGGTCGACGCAAGCCATGTCGCATGACTGCGCGGGCCGAGGATTGCGACATTGCCTTCGTGCCAGGCGCCTTCGAAAAATGTCCAGGTTTTGGACCAACCGTCCCAGCCGACAACCATGCGATCTCTCCGCGTTTGAGCTGCGACTATAAAGGTATTTCGATCAGATTGGGGCCGTTGCTCATGAATCCGTGCCGTAACGCCATTGCAAATTCGTCAAGCGACGTGGCGCGACGTGCGGGGATTCCAAGGCTCTTCGCGAGAGAGACCCAATCGATATCCGGCCGGCCGATATCGAGCATGTCGAGTGCGCGCGGACCGGGATTGCCGCCCATACCGGCAAGCTCGCCTTTCAAGATCGCATAGGCGCGATTGGCGAAGACGACAGTCGTGATGTTCAGGTTCTCGCGGGCGGCGGTCCACAGCGCCTGCAACGTGTACATGCCGCTGCCGTCCGCTTCGAGGCACAGCACAGGCCGATCCGGACACGCGACGGCCGCGCCGACCGCCATGGGCAGCCCGATCCCGATGGAGCCACCCGTGTTCACAAGCCAGTCGTGCGGCGGCGTACCTTTCGTCGCGGCCATCATGTTGCGGCCCGAGGTGACGGACTCGTCGACCACGATGGCGTTTTCGGGCAGGAGTGCCGCGACCGTCGCAGCAAGCCCGGCCAGGGTAATTTCGCCGTTCGGCAGGGCAGGGCGCTCGGAGACCTGCAGGTGGGGCTCTGCCTTGTTTGCATGCAACGCGTCGGCGAGAGCGGCGAGCGCGCCTGTGCAATCCTCGTCGATGCCTGCGAGCGTTTGAATCTCGCAATCTTCGCGGGCAAGAAGGCTCGGGCGGGTCGGGTGTCCAAAGAATGCTGCCGGAGGCGTCGCGCCCAGCAAAATCAATTGCTCGAATTCGCGCAACATTTCGATCGCATCGCCGGTCACATACGGAATTCGCGTCACGCCCGGCAGGCCCGCGCCGCGCGAGATGCGCGTGAAGGCAAAAGGCGCAAGCAGTTTCGCGTTCGTAACTGCGGAAATTTTCGCCGCCGTGAGCAGCGTGGCGCCTTCCGTCAAATGCGCGCCGAGGATGATGGCTGTTCGCTTGCCGTTGCGCAGTGCAATCGCCGCATCATCGATCCGCGATTGCTCGACGGCGGGCGCCGGCGGGCTCGCAGGAACGGCCGCGACACGCCCGCCTTCGCCCCATGCGGCGTCGGCCGGCAGAATAAGCGTCGCGATCCGGCCCGGCGCCGTGCGCGCCGCGGCGATCGCTTCGGCGCAATCTTGCCCGACATCGCTCGCCGCGGCCGTTGTGCGCAGCCAGCGCGAATAAGGTCTCGCGATGGCCTCGATGTCGGAGGTCAGCGGGGCATCATATTGGCGATGGAACGTCGCGTGCTCTCCGACAATGTTAACCATCGGTACGTGCGCCCGGCCCGCATTGTGCATGTTCGCCAGAGCGTTCGAGAGCCCTGGCCCAAGATGGAACAATGTGCTCGCAGGCCGTCCCGCCATCCGGGCGTAGCCATCGGCGGCGCCGGATACGACGCCTTCGAACAGGCACGGAACGCCGCGCATCTGGGGCACCTGGTCGAGCGCCGCGACGAAATGCATTTCGGACGTTCCCGGATTCATGAAGCAGGTATCGACGCCACCTTGCATCAAGGTGCGGATCAGGCTTTCAGCGCCGTTCACGATAACCGTTCCACTTTTGGCACAGCCTCCGGGCTCCGCGATTCGTTTTCACAAACAAGTAGTAATCAATTCCCACGACACTCGGTACGGGGTGATCTTCGAAAGGAGCAGTCCGCTCTCGGGTTCTGACCGGTCTGCGGCTCACAATCATGCGCGACGAGACCATTTCGATCCATGCCGGTTATGATTCGGACCCGACGACGAAATCCGTCGCGGTTCCGATCTACCAGACCGTTGCTTACGAATTCGATAGCGCGGACCATGGCGCGGCGCTCTTCAACCTCGAAACCCCCGGCAACATCTACAGCCGCCTGAGCAACCCCACGACCGCCGTGCTGGAGGAGCGTCTCGCCGCGCTGGAACTCGGCTGCGGCGCGCTGTGCGTGGGTTCGGGCATGGCGGCGGTCCACTATGCCATCGCCAATCTCGTCGAAGCAGGCACCAATATCGTCACCCTGCCGCAGCTCTATGGCGCGACGGTCACCCTGTTCGAGCATGTGTTCCGAAAGCAGGGCGTCGATGTGCGCTTCGCCGCGAGCGACAACGCCGCCGATGTCGAGAGGCTGATCGACGAGAACACCCGCGCGGTCTATTGCGAAAGCATCGGGAATCCGGCCGGCAACATCGCGGACCTCGAAGCGCTTGCGGAAGTCGCCCATCGCAACGGCGTGCCGCTGATCGTCGACAACACGATCGCCACGCCGATCCTCCTGAAGCCCATCCGCTATGGCGCCGATATCGTCGTCCACTCACTGACGAAGTTCATCGGCGGCCACGGCACGACCATGGGCGGCGCGATCGTGGATAGCGGCAAATTTCCCTGGACGGAGCATCGCAAGCGGTTCGCCATGCTGACAGCGCCGGAGCCCGCCTATCACGGCGTAATCTATACCGAGCAATATGGAGACAGTGCCTATATCGCGCGCTGCCGCACAGTCTGCCAGCGCAACACCGGTTCGGTGCTGTCGCCGCTCAGTGCGTTCCTGCTGTTGCAGGGTATCGAGACCTTGCCGCTGCGCATGGAGCGCCATGTGAAAAACGCGACGCGTGTCGCCGGCTATCTGGGCACGCATCCCAGCGTCGAGTGGTGCCAATATCTCGCCGACGTGAACGATCCCTGTCATGCGCTGGCCAAGAAATATCTTGGTGGTCGCGGCGGCTCATTCCTGACCTTCGGACTCAAAGGCGGCTTCGAAGCGGGGCGGAAATTCTATGACGCGCTGAAGCTCATCAAGCGTCTCGTCAATATCGGCGACGCGAAATCCGTCGCCTGTCATCCCGCTTCGACCACGCACCGGCAATTGACGCCTGCAGAGTTGGAGCGCGCGGGTGTGAAGCCCGAAATGATCCGTCTCAGCGTCGGCATCGAGCATATGGACGATATCATCGAGGATTTGTCGCAGGCGCTTGAAGCCGCGGTCCCTTTCCTGACCGAGTCCGTCATACCGCCGCGCCTTGTGGCGGCAGGGTTCTGAATCATGCCCGTGGTGAGCGACCGTGGACTGTGGGGCCGTTATGCGCCGGGCCGCGGATTCGATCGCCCTCTCCGCATCGGGCTCGTCAACAACATGCCGGACTCGGCGCTTGAAAGCACCGAACGACAGTTTCGCGCTGTGCTCGCCACTGCCGCGACCGACCGGCAGATCGAGTTGAGCCTCTATGCGCTGCCCGGCGTTCCGCGGGGCGAAGCGGGAGAGCATCATCTGCTCGACCAACGCTATCGCGATTTCTCCGAGCTGCGGCATGCACAACTCGATGGTTTGATCGTCACCGGCACCGAACCGAAGCTGCCTGATCTGCGCGAGGAACCCTATTGGGGCGCGATGACGCAATTGTTCGACTGGATCGCGCAAAACGGTCCGCCCACGATTTTTTCGTGCCTGGCGTCGCACGCCGCCGTGCTGCACTACGACGGCATCGAGCGCCGGCGCTTGCCGGAAAAGCGCTTCGGCGTGTTCGAGCATGGCGTGGTCTGCACGCATGAACTGACCCAGACGCTGGCTCCCGTCGTCAGAATCGCCCATTCGCGCTGGAACGAAGTGTCGGCCGATGCACTGGAAGCGCGCGGTTACCAGGTTCTCACCTATTCGCGCGAAGCCGGCGTGGACCTGTTCGTCAAGCGCAAACGCAATCTGCTCCTGTTCTTCCAGGGGCACCCGGAATACGACCCGCTGTCGCTGTGGCGCGAGCACAAACGCGACGTGCGGCGCTTTCTGACGGGCGAGATGGATGCGTATCCGCTGATGCCGGTGGGTTATTTCTCGGACGTGGAATTGGACGAACTGACGCGGTTCCGTGATCGCGTCCACCAAGAGCGCAATCCTGAGTTCATGCGTGACTTTCCGTCTCCGATCGGCCGTTCGTCAGGCGCAAGCGAACGCAGAGGGTCGGCAATCGGAATCTTCCGCGTCTGGCTTCATCAGATCGCGCAAACCGGAATTGCGTGGAGCTTCCATTCGGAAGGGCGGGGAGAGGCGCGCACTGCGGGCCTGCGCGGATCGTGACCGCCGAGCCGCGCACAAACGCCAAACCGGACGTGGATGTCGCCGTTGCGCCGACGGCAAATGATAGTTGCGCGGTGCGCGAGACGATTGTCGAAACCCTCATCGATATCTGGTCGCGCAATCTGCAGACATCGCCGATCCTGCCCGACAGCAATTTCTTCGATCTTGGCGGCGATTCCTTGCTCGCCGTCGGTCTGTTGCTGGAGATCGAACAGAAGTTCGGTCAGAAATTTCCGATCACCACGATCTATGACGCGCCGACGATCGCCGAACAGGCAGATCTGCTCGAAAGCGGCCTCACTGCGAAATTCTCGCCGCTTGTGCTTCTTAAATCGGGTGAGGGCGCCGCGCCGCTTTTTATCGTGCACGGGATTGGTGGAACGGTGATCGAACTCGATACGCTCGGAAAGCAGATCCGAACGGACAGTCCGGTCTATGCGATTCAAGCCCGCGGCCTCGACGGATCGGAGCCGCCGCTCGAATCCATCGCGGAGATGGCGGCGTTCTATCTCAAAGCGATCCGGGAAGTGCAGCCCATCGGTCCTTATCGTCTTGCCGGCTACTCGTTTGGCGGGCTCGTGGCATTGGAGATGGCGCGCAGCCTCGGAGAAAAAGATATCGCGCTACTTCTGATGATCGACTCCTATGCACTTCCCCGGACATGGCCGCTCAAGTCGCGCGTGACGAGAAGCGCGCGCGTGTGGCTCAACCGCGTGCGATTGCTGGCCACGCGTTCGCCCCGGGAAACAGCAAAGAGCTTGATCGATCGGTTCGCACGGCTCGCGCACAGAAACAGCGCGCCTGGCACGGCGACGCAGCCAAATCCCGCGCGGCAATGGCTGGGCGAACCCGATGCAAATCTTCCGCTCGCGCTCCGGCAGGTTCAGGACGCGGGCGGCATTGCGTTGCTGTCCTATGTTCCCAAGCCGTATGACGGAAAAATTACCTTCATCAAAGCCGAAACGGCGCAGGTCGTGTTCCCGACCGACCCGGCAAATGTCTGGTCGCGCGTGGGGCGCGCGTTCGAGCTTCACACGGCCCCCGGCGACCACGCTTCGATGATTCATAGGCACGCGGACCATGTCGCAGACTGCGTCTCGGCGTGCCTTGCGCGCGCAGGTCTCCCGGAGAATGCCAATGCCGGATAAGGAACAAAGCGGGCTCCCGCCGGCGACGGTCGGCGAAATCATCCCGTATTGGGCGGCGTTAGCACCCGATCGCATTGTGCTGACCGATGACGCGAGGGACTGGACCTATCGCGAGCTGAATCAGGCGATTGCCGCCACCGTGACGTGGCTGGAGCAATCCGGTGTCAGGCCGGGCGATCGGGTGATGCTGGTTTGCGAAAATTGTTGCGCGGCGGTGGCAATCTATCTGGCGCTGAATGTCTGTGGCGCATGGCCGGTCGTCGTCAACGCGCGTCTGTCCGACCGCGAGATCGACGAGATCCGCGATCACAGCGACGCCCGCCGCATCGTCCTGACCGTAGGTGTGTCGGCGCGCGCGAAGGCCCATGCCGCGAGGCTGTGTGCCGCGTTGTACGATCCGGCTTCGTTCGGCGCGGTGGCGCTTTCGCCCTTGAACGAAGCGGCTGTACCGGAGCCGGTCGAACCCGACCCCACGCAACGCATCGCCGCACTTCTCTACACATCGGGCACGACGGGTAAGCCCAAAGGCGTCATGCTCTCGCAAAGCAATCTGCTGTTCGTCGCGCGCGCATCGGCTGAGGTGCGTTCACTCGGTCCCGACGACAAAACCTATGTCGTGATGCCGATCTCCCATATCCTTGGGCTCACGGGAATCCTCCTGGGCTCGCTCGTCAGCGGCGCACAGGTGCGGCTCACATCGCGCTTCGATCCTGCCGCGACATTCGCGGCGCTCGATCGCGAGCGCGTATCGCTGCTGGTCGGCACGCCGTCCATGCACGCGATGCTGGCCGAATATGCGACCCGCAAGAAGTTCGTGCCTGTTGTATGCCCCGCGCTGCGCATCATGTCGTCGGCGGGGGCGCCGCTCGATGCGGCCACGAAATCGACCGTCGAAGCCGCGTTCGGCCGCACCCTGCACAATGGCTATGGCATCACCGAGTGCTCGCCGACGATCACGCTGACGTCGCTGCAGGCGCCGCGCACGGATTGCTCGGTGGGACGTCTTATTCCCGGCGTCGAAGCAAAGCTTGTCGGTCCCGATGGCCTGACCGCGGCTCCAAACGAAGTCGGCGAATTGTGGGTGCGCGGTCCAGGAATCATGAAGGGGTATTATCGCGCACCGGACGAGACTGCAGTTGCCGTGACGGCAGACGGCTGGTTCAAGTCGGGCGATCTCGCGCGCATGGAAGACGGAAATGTCTTCATCGTCGGGCGCTGCAAGGAGCTGATCATTCGCTTCGGCTTCAATGTTTATCCCGCCGAGATCGAAGGCGTCCTGAACGCCCATCCCGATGTCGCGCGCTCGGCCGTCATCGGCAAGCAGGTCGACGGAACCGAAGACGTGCTGGCCTTCGTCCATCTCGCGGACGGCGCGCAAACAACGACCGACGAACTTTCGGATTATGCGACATCGAAACTTGCGCCCTATAAACGTCCATCGCGCATCGTCGTGGTGCCTGCGATGCCCGTCAGTCCGACGGGCAAAATCCTCAAGAGTGAATTGGCTGCGATGGTGTAAGCGGCGCAAGCCCCCTTCCGCCTCGCTGCGCTCGGCACCTTCCCCCGCGAAGGGGAAGGTTAAAAATAGATGCGCTTCGCCCTTTTTCTAACCTTCCCCCCCTTGCGGGTGAAGGTGGACGCCTCGCACTTCGCGAGGCGGACGGAAAGGGGTCCGCCGCTATGCTGCCCGTTGCCTCTTCGGCATCGCGATCTTGCGTTCGAGATGCGCCGCAACACGCGGGGCTGCGAACTCCGCGCCCACCATGAAGCGCATGAGAGGTCCGAACATCTCCATCGCCGACAAACCGATTGCGTAGAGACCCGGAATCGAGGTTTCGAAATTGTCCGAAACGAGAGGCGACGTGTTGGTCAGCGCGATCTGAGAGCGCAAGGATTCGGACAGGAACGGAACGCGTTTCAGATTCACGCGATAGCCTGTTGCCGCAATGACATGATCGAAGGATTGCGTGGTCTGCGCGCCGGCGCCGTCCGCCAGCGTGAGAACGGCGCGCCCATCCTTTGCCTGTGCCGCCACGGGCGTGTGGCCCAGCGTCGTCGGAATGCGGCCCTCGACCTGCTCGCGCATGAACCAGCCGGCAGCCGGATGCATGTGGCTGCGGATCGCACGTTCCTTCAGTTGCTTCGGCATGCGGTAGAACAGGAGGGGCGCTTCCGCGCAGAAATAGGAGCGCCAGCCACGGCCGATGGTCGAAGGTGGATTCTGCAGCTTGTAGAGCAGCTTTTCGCGTTCGGGATCCGGCGTGCAATTATACTGGATGTGGTCCGCGCGGCCGATGATGTGCGGCGAGGCTCCGCTTTCCTGAAGCTGATGCGCGAGGTCGATGGCTGAAGAGCCGGTCCCGATCACGGCCACTTCGCGGCCTTTAAATCCGCTTGTGTCGCGATGGTCATAGCTGTGCGAGATCATGTCCTTGGGAAGGGCTGCCAAATTTTGCGGCGTGTGCGCGAACCAGGTTACGCCGACCGCCATCACGACATTGCGGGCTTCGAATGTTTCGCCCGTGTCCAATGTCAGGACAAATCCGTCGTCCTTGCGCGCGAGCGATGTGACCTGGACGTCTTCGAGCCGGGGCACGAAACGGCGGCGGAACGCTTCGCCATATTCCAGGAAGGTGTCGAGGCCGATCGGCTGGCCCTGGTCCTCATAAGCAATGCCCTTGCGGCCCGACCACGCCTTCATGGTGAAATCGGGGCTGGGTGCGGACAGGTTCGACGCGAAGCCCTCGGACTTCAAGGTCATGTTCTTGGGCATATGCCCCGCCCAGGTGCCGAGCGGCTTGCCGAAGATGCGACAATTCACGCCGCGCATGCCCAGATGGGCCGCGACCGACAAACCGTAGGGACCCGCACCGATGATGGCCACATCGCAAGTCTGTTTCATATTCGACTCCTGAAAGTTCCAATTTGAACCAAATGTCCCGAACCGGAGCGTCATTCGCCTTCGAGACGGTATCTGACGCGGAAATCTTCAATATTTGTGCCGGTATGGTTCGTGCAGCGCGCCGCAGCGAGATCGATCAGAGCCTTTTCATGGCGCGCAATATTCTGCTTTACGCCACACTCAAATGGCCCTCGGCCGCGCGTTACGCGGGCGGGTTCGCGGCGGCCGGCTGCACTGTTTACGCGCTGTCGCCGGACGGTGCCCCCGTTCAGTCGAGCCGCTATGTCTCGGGCAGCCACATCTATAGCCCTCTGGCTCCGCTGCGTTCGTTGCGCAAGGCGATCGCACGGGCGGCGCCGGATTTGATCGTACCCTGCGATGACCGTGCGGTGCGGCATTTACTCCGCCTTTACCATGCCGAGCAGGGTTCCGCCGTTGCGGCCCTCGTCGCGCGTTCGATCGGACAACCGGAAAATTACGAGCGCGTGCTTTCGCGCAGCGAGTCGCTCGCGGCGTTGCGCAAGATGGGTGTTCGCGTGCCCGATACTTTGCCCGTCACGAGCGAAGCGCAGCTTGACGATTGCCTCGCGGTGACCGGTCTGCCTGCCGTATTGAAAGCGGACGAAAGCTGGGGCGGGGAAGGTGTCGTCATCGCCAATACCCCCGAAGAGGCGCACGCCGCCTATCGCAAGCTCTCAAGTCCGCCGTCCCGCCTTCGCAGCGTCGCGCGCACAGCGAAGCGGCGGGACCTGCATTTCCTTCTGGCGGCGCTGAAGCCCGCGGCCACTTCTGTCTGTGTGCAACGTTTCGTCGAAGGCCAGCCTGCTGCAAGCGCCTTTGCCGCGAATGAGGGCGGCGTTGTGGGTGCGCTCTACTACGATGTGCTCGTGACGCATGGCGCAATCGGACCGCCCAGTGTCATTCGCAGAGTGGATTGCCCGGAGATGGCAGCTGCCACGCGCGCTGCCGCGGAATGCTTCGGGCTATCCGGCATCCATGGGCTCGATTTCATCCGCGACGCTTCGGGCGCGGTGCACCTTATTGAGATCAACCCGCGCACGACCCAGGGCGGCACATTGCCGTTCGGCACCGGCCGCGATCTCCCTTCGGCGCTCGCGTCCACGTTGACGACCGGACCTGTCGGCATGCGCCGCGCCATCGACAAGGAGATCGTCGTGTTCTTTCCGCGCGAGTGGAAACACAATCCGGCGAGCCCCTACCTGAAGACCGGCCATCACGATGTGCCATGGGACGATCCTGCCGTCATGGATGCAGCACTCGGTGCGGCGTAAAGCGGCCATTGCTTGGCATTGAGCGCCCTTTGGAAGGATCACGTTAACCTTTCCTCAGCCGGCGCCAAGGTAAACCTGTTCAATTGCGCTCGAAGGCGGGAAGCCGCCCGAGGCGGAGGGAATTGCGTGTCCACAGACTATCGCGGAGCAACCAGATCTGTCGCCAATTCCGGCGACGGCGCCGCGCGTGGACGGGACAGTTTTCAGCTCGACGACCTGATGCGGGTCACCCGCACGCGCGGACGGCTTATTCGCAATGTCGCGCTCGGCGCGTTCGCGCTGACATTGCTGGTGCTGGTTCTCTGGCCGTCGCACTACGCTTCGTCGGCGATGGTGATGCTCGATCCTCGCAAGAACAACGTCACCGATCTTTCGGCGGTCCTGTCCGACATGCCGACCGATCCGGCCTCCGTGCAGAACCAGGTTCAGGTGCTGACCTCCCGCGATCTGGCGGCGCAGGTCGTCGACAAGCTGGACCTGATGCAGGACCCGGAATTCAACGCGCTGCCGCCCTTGATCGCACTCAATCCCATTCATTGGCTGTTTCCCGACAATGAAACGGAAACGGATGCCGAGGTCCGGCAATTCAACAACACGGTCGACAATTTCCTGAAGAAGCTGTCCGTCAACGCCGTGGGCCTTTCTACCACGATCGAAGTGACGTTTTCCTCACGCGATCCGGTAAAATCGGCGCGGATCACGAACGCGCTCGTGGATTCCTATGTCGAGCAGCAATTGAGCGCCAAGTTCGACGCGACGCACAAGACGACCGAATGGCTTCTGCAACGCATCCGGCTGCTGGCGCAACAGGTACAGGCCGACGAGGCTGCCGTACAACGCTATAAAGCCGAGAACCATCTCAATGATACGGCAGACGGCGCGCCGCTTATCGACCAGCAGATGGGTGGCATCGACACGCAACTCGTCCAGGCGCGTGCCGATCTGGCGGCCAAGACGGCAAGTTACGACCGCATCAAGTCTCTCATGCAGTCGGGCCATGTAGCGGATGTCTCGCAGATCGTGTCGTCGCCCCTGATCGTGTCGTTGCGCGAGCAGCAAGCCACGGTGATTCAGAACGAGGCCGAGCTCGAGACGCGATATGGCGCGCGCAATCCGAAACTGATCGCGGCCCAATCCCAGAAGCGCGATCTCGACGCCAAGATCGCGCAGGAAGTGGACCGGCTTGCCGGATCTGCCGCCAACGACATGGCGGTGGCGCGTGCGCAGGTGGCGTCGCTCGAGGGAAGTTTGCGCCAGACGGAGTCGGAATCGACCGATCAGAATCTCGCCCGCGTGAAACTCAAGTCGCTCGAGGCCAATGCCGTCTCCACGCGCAGCATGTATGAGGCGTTCGTGACGCGCTTGCGCGAGGCGCAGGACCAGGATGCGGTCCAGGTACCGGATGTGCATGTGATTTCGCACGCACCGGTGTCGTCTCTGCCAAGTTCGCCGCCGAAGCTTCTCATCGCGCTCGCCGCAATCCCGATGAGCCTGATGCTGGGATTGCTGGCGGGCTTGCTCGCCGAGCGTTTCGACATGCCGGTTGAGCGCGTGCAGCGGAAACCTGTCGCTGTGCCCTTGCGCGGCGTACCCGTTGTGGCGGAATTGCCGAATGCGCTTGCTCTGCGGGCGGCCGATCGCGTCGTCGATCAGCCGATGGGACAATTCGGGCTCGAGATGCGCGCGCTCGTCCAACGCATTGCATCTTCCGGATATGGCTATCCGCCCAAAGTGATTGCCGTCACCTCCACCGATCCGCGGGAGGGCAAGACAACCGTCGCGCTGGCCCTGGCGCGCGCGGCTGCACAGCTTGGCCAACGCGTCGTGATCATCGACGGCAATCTGCAAGCCCCTGCGACCGCGCTTATGGCGGGGATCGGTGTACCGCAGGCGGGATTGCTCGAAACGCTGCGCGGCAGTGTCCCGCTCAATAGCGCTCTTGCACGGGATCCGTGCTCCGGTGCTTTCGTCCTTTCGCCGGCCCAGCGCTTTCCAGATCCGGGTCGCGTCTGGGCGTCGCCTGAAATGGCGCGACTGCTCGCGCATCTTCGCCAGAACAGCGATCTCGTGATCGTGGATTCGGGTCCGCTGTCGTCAAATGCGGCCCCCGCAATTCTGGGCTTTGCGGACACCGTTTTGCTGGTGGCGCGTTGGAACGGCTCGCCCCGTCCGGGCCTGGATGCGGCCCTTGGATTCCTGAAGCGCCAGAATCGAGCCACCGGCGTCGTGCTGACGAGCTGAGCCGCGCCGCGTTCTATTGTCACAAACTCTTGAACATCCTGCCGGTCCCTGCGGCAGTGCGCCTCCCAACTGATCTTCTGTCGCCCGTTTGACGTAACATCCGGCAGGTCAAGCGCGTATTACAGTCGAACCGGGCTCGGTTCCGGCTTCAGGAGCGACACGATGGGACGGAATATTATGGCCAAGGATAGCGGAATGAACACCGCGCGGCGGCAATTGCTGCTTTCGGCTGGTTCTCTGGTTGCTTTGGCGGCAATGGGTGCGCTGCCGCGCATGGCGAGAGCGGCAACCGGACCGCAGACGGTCACGATCGAGAATTTCGCGCCGTCGGGCAAAAGCCTGGGTCGTGCGACGGCTCCCAAAATCGTCAAAAGCGAAGCCGACTGGAAGAAGATGCTGTCGCCCGAATCTTTCGAGGTGACACGGCATGCCGATACGGAACAGCCTTTCACCGGCGCCTATTGGAACCTGGAGGCCGACGGCCTGTTCCGCTGCATCTGCTGCGACACGGCGCTCTTCGATTCGCACACCAAGTTCGATTCCGGCACGGGTTGGCCGAGCTTCTGGCAGCCGATTTCGCCGGTCAACGTTGCGCAATTGAGCGACAGCACATTCGGCATGGATCGCACGGCCATTTCGTGCAAGCGCTGCGATGCGCATCTCGGTCACGTCTTCGACGACGGCCCGAAGCCGACCGGCTTGCGCTACTGCATGAATTCCGCGGCATTGAAATTCGCGAAGCGCGCCTAAAGCGTTCGGGCCGGCACGAAATCAACTTAAAAGGAGTGAGCGATGCCAATCTTTCGGAATTGGGGCGTTCGGAAATCGAATTCCCTGAAGACTGTTGCACTTGCGGCGTGTGCGGTACTGCCGCTTCTGTCTGCCGCTTGCGCGCGCGCCGATGAATCGCCACGCGCATTGCCCGCACCTGTGCTGGACAATTCGCGCATGGGTGCGACGGAAACGGCCGTCCTGTCGGGCGGCTGCTTCTGGGGCATGCAAGGCGTGTTCGAACACGTCAAAGGCGTGCGCCAGGTGCTGGCCGGTTATTCGGGCGGCCAGAAGAACACGGCCCAATATGAACAGGTGAGCACGGGCGACACGGGCCACGCGGAATCGGTGCAGATCACCTTCGACCCGAAGCAGGTCACCTATGGACAGATCCTGAAGGTCTATTTTTCCGTGGCGAGCGATCCGACGGAGTTGAATCGGCAGGGCCCCGACTCGGGTACGCAATACCGTTCGGACATCTTTGCGGCGAACGACGCGCAGAAGCGCATTGCAGACGCCTATATCACCCAGCTTGAGAAGGCCCATGCCTTCGCCAGTCCGATCGTGACCCGCGTGGATCGGCTGACCGCGTTCTATCCCGCCGAGGGCTATCATCAGGATTATCTGATCCACAATCCCGACAGTCTTTACATCGTCATCAACGATCAGCCGAAGATTGGGAATCTGAAGCGGATCTATCCCGCATTGTACAACGACAGGCCCGTCATGGTGGCGTCGCTGCACAGCTGAATCGTTCCGTGGTCGGTGCAGCACACTCCGATACTATGGCGGGGCGCGCCCATTGCGCTCCTCCCAGCCTCGCGACAATCGCATGGCGCTGGCGATCAGTCCGGCCATAGAATAAGTCTGCGGAAAATTACCCCACAGCGCGCCGGTTCGCGGATGAATGTCTTCGGAAAGAAGTCCGTAGCGATTTCTGTAACGTAACGCGTCCTGAAACAGGCCTCGTGCTTCCGAGAAGCGGCCAAGTCGTGCCCACGCATCTATCAGCCAAAAGCGGCAGACCAGAAACGCGGTTTCCGGCAAACCGAAATCATCCCGACTCGCGTAGCGCATGACATGCTTGTCCCGCAGGAGTTCCTTGTTGATCGCGTTCACGGTCGACACGAAGCGAGGGTCTCCGGCGTCGATCAGACCCAGTTCCGGCAGAAGCAGAACGCTCGCGTCGAGGTCGTCGACCCCGGGTGCGGCCGTGAACGCGCCGCGCCTGTGATTCCACGCGCGTTCGAGCAATGCACCCTGAATCGTGTCGGCGATACGATTCCAGTGCGTGGCGCGATCGCTCAGCCCCAGATGCGCAGCGACAGCGGCCACCCTGTTGCATCCCGCCCAGCATATCGCCGCAGAATGCGTGTGCACGCGCTTACGGCCCCGATATTCCCAAATTCCGGCATCGGGCTCGAACGCGAGCTTCGCGGCTTTCTCCGCCAATGCTTCAAGGAGCCGGAATTGTGCCTCGCCCGCCGGACGCGGCAATCTCTTGTCGAAGAACATCGGCGTCGCCGCGAGGATCACGCTGCCGTAGACATCGTGCTGCACTTGCTCGACGGCTGCGTTGCCGACGCGCACAGGACCATGGCCCTGGTAACCCTTGAGATCGGGAGCGATGCGCTCGGTGAGAGCGTCGGATGGAACGATGCCATAGACGGGGTGCAGATCCTCCGCGCCGGTGGCTGCGATGCCGAGCGCGTAATCGACGAAATGTTCCATCGTACGTGTCGCGCCGACGCAGTTCAGTGCCTTGACGACGAAGTAGGCGTCGCGCAGCCAGCAATAGCGATAGTCCCAGTTTCGCCCGGAGCCGGGCGCCTCGGGGATCGATGTCGTTAAAGCGGCGACGATGGCTCCGGTTTCTTCGAAACTGCAGAGTTTCAGCGTGATTGCGGCGCGGATGACGGCGTCTTGCCACTCGTAGCCTACGGCAAGCCTGCGCACCCATTCGAGCCAATAATCGCGCGTGAGTTCGGCAAATTCGCGGCAGGTAGATTCCAGATCGTCGGCAAACGGTTCGTCCGGGCCGAACACGAGATGTATCGCTTGTGTCAGAATAAAAGGCGTCTCGCGTTCGATGTTCGATGGCGATGCGTCAGTCGTGAGCCGGACGGCCGTCTCGCTGCCCCAATAGCGAATGTGATTGCTGCCCAGCGAACGGTTGGGCATGGGAGCGCCGTAATTGCAGGCGGGGCGAAAGCGAATCGTGATGCGCGGCATACCCGCCACCGGCTCAATGATACGGATAAGTTGCGGTGCGCGCAGCATGCGCCCGGCGTTGCGAAAGCGCGGCGCGAAGTCGGTGATCCGGATGGCCGAGCCGTCTTCTGCGGTCAGAACCGTCGTCACGATCGCGGTGTTGCGCAGATATTCCGATTGAGCATCGACAAGACCGTCGAGTACGACGTCGGAAAAGCCTTTTTCCTCGTCATGCGCCAGGAGGCGGCAGAAGACAGGGTCGCCATCGAAGCGCGGCACGCACCACCACACGAGCCGCGCGGCGGAATCCACCAACGCCGCAGTGCGGCCATTGCCGATGACGGCGAGATCGAGTCCCTGCGGGTCCTTCACGCTGTACCTCCGTTTTGAGCTGCGATGCGCGCAAGCCAATTGCGGATATCGACCGGGGCAGCAACGGCAAAAGCTGCTCCCGCCATCCTGTGCCCCACGGAAACACCCAAGCCGCCGAATTCGGGCAATGTTTTGAACGCGTCTTCCTCGGTCGTGTCGTCACCGCAGTAAATGGGGCGCCGTCCTTCGAACGGCGGGGCTGCGAGAAGCCTGCGCAACGTCGTCTCTTTGTTGAAGGCTGCCGACTTCACCTCTACGATATCCTTTTCGCACAGCAGGACGAATTCCGGCTCGAAGGGTTTCAGCTTTTTGCCCGCAAGCCGCGCCAATTCCGCGCTGCGGCCGCGCGCATATCGCCGATCATGCCGTAATCTTCGATCAATCCCGCCACGGCCGGAATCCCATTAACGGATTGCGCGCCAGGCGCGGCCGTCGCGCTTCAGGAGTTCATCTGCGCATGCCGGCCCGGCGCTGCCCGGTGCATAATTGGGGAACGCTTCGACGGGCTTTTGCTTCCACGCGTCGAGGACAGGCTCCACCGCGGCCCATGCCGCCTCGACCTGATCGGCCCGCTGGAACAAGGTCGCATCGCCCGTGAAGCAATCGTAGAGAAGCGTTTCGTAACCTACGGCAGGCGACTGCTTGAACCAGTCCGAATAGCGGAAGTCCATTGCGACGTTTTCAAGCGCGAGTTCGGGTCCGGGACGCTTCGCATTGAACCGCAGCCGGATGCCTTCGTCCGGCTGGATTTGCAGGATCAGCCAGTTCGCGCCCAGTTCGTCCACCGGCGTGTCGCGAAACAGCATGTAGGGTGCCTCACGGAAGCGAATGGCGATTTCTGTGGTGCGCTTGGCGAGGCGCTTGCCCGTGCGCAGATAGAACGGCACACCGGCCCAGCGCCAATTGTCGATCGAAAGCCGCAAGGCCACGAAGGTTTCCACGAAGGAGTCCTTTGCGACATTGTCTTCTTCGCGGTAGCCGCGCACCGGCTTGCCCTCCATCGTGCCGGCGCCATATTGGCCGCGAACCGCATTCGTCAGCGCGAGCGGGTGCACGGCTTTGAACACTTCGGCCTTTTTCGCCCGTACGGCATCGGGATCGAACGACGTGGGTGGTTCCATCGCCATCATCGCGACAAGCTGGAACAGATGATTGGGCACCATGTCGCGCAACGCACCGGTCGACTCGTAGAATTTGCCGCGGCTTTCGATACCGAGCGTCTCTGCGACCGTGATCTGCACATGATCGATGCGGTCCCTGTTCCAGATCGGCTCGAACATGCCATTGGCGAACCGCAGCGCCATGATGTTCTGGACCGTTTCCTTGCCCAGGAAATGATCGATGCGATAGACTTGGTCTTCGCGAAGGCTTTTGAGGATGCGCGTGTTCAGCGCCTTCGCCGATTCGAGATCGTGGCCGAACGGTTTCTCGATCACGACCCGGCGCCAGCCTTTGTCGGATTTCAGCAGATCGGCCTGCGCCAGCGCATCGACCAGGGGCCCGAAGAAGCGGTCGGCGGTCGCAAAATAGAACAGCACATTGCCGCCAAGCTGCTGTTTGGCGTCCAGCTCATCCAGATGCCGGCGCAGTTTCTGAAACGTCGCCGGGTCGGTGAAGTCGCCCGGAAGGTAGGACATTGCGGAGCCGAGTTTGTCCCACGGCGCCTGCTCGATTTTCGCGCCGCCGCTGCCTGAGAGCTGTTCCAGAAAGTCGTGCAGATCGCTGCGCCAGGTCTGATCGGTCTTATTGTTATGGTCGACGCCCACCAGCGCGAATTGCGGCGGCAGAAGATCGGATTTCGACAGATTGTAGAGCGCCGGCACGACCAGGCGTTTGGTCAGGTCGCCATTGGCGCCGAAAATCACCATGGCGCAGGACGGAGGCGGCTTCGGAGAACCCGGGGACATGCTCATGTCTTGCGTGCGTCCGTTTTCTTCAAACCGCCTTCGAGTTGGCCCTCGATATGGCCGCCGAATTTGTTGCGCATCGCGGACAGAAGCTTCTCGCCGAAGGTGTGTTCCTGACGCGAGCGGAAGCGCGTGTAAAGCGCGGCAGTGAGCACATTCGCCGGAACCGCTTCTTCGAGCGCGGCGTCGATGGTCCAGCGCCCTTCGCCGGAATCGTCGACGAAGCCGGAAAATTTGTCGAGCGTCGGGTTTTCCGCGAGTGACATCGCCGTCAAGTCGAGCAGCCACGACGAGATCACGCTGCCGCGTCGCCACACTTCCGAGATGTCGGCGAGATTGAGATCGAAGCGTTCGTCGGCGGGCAGGGCCTCGCTCGCTTTGCCCTGCAGGATATCGAACCCCTCGGCGTAAGCCTGCATCAGGCCGTATTCGATGCCGTTGTGNNTCATCATGCAATAGCCGCGCTCCACGCCCCAGACGCCGCCCGAAGTGCCGCAATCGACATAGTGGATGCCTTTGCCGCTCAACTCCTTCGCGCGGCGGATGTCGTCTTTGTAAAAAGTATTTCCGCCATCGATGATGGTGTCATCCTTGCCCAAAAGCCCAGCGAGTTCGGCGATGGTGCTTTCCGTCGGCTTGCCGGACGGCAGCATGACCCACACTGTGCGCGGCGCAGTCAGCTGCTTGATCAGATCGTCGAGCGTCTTTGCAGGCTTGGCTTTCGCCTTGCCGAGTTCCGCGACCGCGTTCTGGTCGCGATCGAAGACCACGACGTCATGTCCACGCTGCAGCAGGCGGCGGGAAATATTTCCGCCCATCCGCCCCAATCCAACGACACCAATCTGCATGATTTACTCCAACGCGTAGTCGATGGCCTCGCTTAAGACGGCCAACCCTTTGTCGAGATCGTTCAAATGAATGCGCAGCGCGCGGCGTCCGCGTTCGGTCAGCACCGCAAAATCCCCGAGGGCTTGCGAAATCTCAACCATGCCGAAACTCGCTTTGCGCCCTGGAATTGCCAGATCGGATGCGTGATCGCTGGTGATCGTGAGAAACACGCCCGAATTCGGACCGCCCTTATAGTCCTGGCCCGTCGAGTGGAGATAGCGGGGGCCGAAGCCCAGGCATGTCGCAACATGCTTCTGATTGCGAATCTTCATCCGCAAGGCGTTCAGCGTGGCGTGATGCGCGTCGGAATTCTCGATATAGGCGAGCAGCGCGAAATAATCGCCCGTGCCGATACGGCCGAGATGGAAGCGCAGCACGTCGCCAAGAGTGCGTGCCTTGCCCAGAGCCTCGCGCGCGGACGGGTCGCCATAGACCGTGGCGCCGCTCTGGCGAAACATCGGCTTTTCTTCGGGAAGTGCGCCGTTCTTTTCATATTGCTTGGTCAACTCGCGCGTCTTGTTCTTGCTCGCTTCGACATCCGGTTGGTCGAAAGGATTGATCCCGATCACTGCGCCGGCCGCCGCAATGGCCATTTCCCAGAAGTAGAAAATCTGGCCGAGTTGATAGGAATCTTCGATGGTAATGCGGATGACCGGGTGGCCTTGATCCTGCAGCGCCTGTAGTTCCTTGGCGCGGTCGTCGCTACCCGCCATATGGATGTGCACGAAGACACGGTCTTTGCCATATGCATCCGGACCGCTGAGCGTTTCGCCGTCGACCGGGATGAGGCCTTTTCCCTGCTTGCCTGTCGATTCGGCAATCAGTTGTTCAAGCCATCCACCGATGGAAGCAAGCGCCGGCGATGCGCTGATCGTGATCTTGTCGCGGCCGCATTTGGTCGCGAGCACGCCCAATGTCACGCCGAGCCTTATGCCGGGGTTCGCGGCGGGCGGCACCATGGCGTGGCAAGCCGTGACCATGCGCTCGGTCTCGACCAGCAACCGTTCGACATCGATGCCGATAGCGGCGGCGGCTGCGAGTCCGAATTTCGACAACACGGAAAACCGGCCACCGATGGCGGGATCGCCCAAGAACAGATGCGCGAAACCGAATTGGCTCGCAACCTTTTCCATTTCGGAGCCGGGATCGGTGATCGCGGCAAATTGCCGGCCCGCGTCGGCGTTGCCGCGTTCGTCGGAAACGAGCTTATAGAAATAATCCTTCAGGATATTTGGTTCGAGCGTCGTGCCCGATTTCGACGAGACGAGGAAGAGAGTCGTAGCGAGGGTAATCGCGCGCTGCACGGAGCGGATTTGATCGGGGTCCGTCGAGTCCAACACGTGAAGCTTCGGCCAGCCTTCCTTGCTGCCGAATGTGAGCCCGAGAACATCTGCGCCGAGACTTGAGCCGCCCATTCCGAGCAGCACGACATCCGTCAGCTTTTGCCGCTCGACGGTTTCAGCGAAGCTCCTCAAAGTTGCGATATCCGCGCTTTCGCGTTGAACGATATCGAGCCAGCCGAGCCATTTGGCTTCATCGGCGCCCGTCCATAGAGACGCATCGCCGGCCCATAGCCTGCGCACATTTCCCTGCGCGGTCCAGGCGTCGAGTTCGTCCTGAACGATCTTCGCCGCGACGCCTCCGAGAGAAATCTCCTGGCACAGCAACGCGCCGTCGAGAATCTTCTCGCGTTTTTCCGCGAGTGCCGCATAAAGCGCGTCGGCGGCTTTGGCGAATTGCTGTACGCCATCTTCGACCAGGTCGTCCGTGATCCGGTCGAGCGAAATGCCGGCAGCCTCAAGATCGGCGAGAGCCTTGCGCGCGTCTTCGATATTGGTCTCCAACGTCGCAGCCGGCTTTCCATGATCACGATAGGCGTCCATGGTTTCGGGCGGCATGGTGTTGACCGTGTCGGAGCCGATCAGCGTTTCGACATAAAGGATGTCGGAATATGCCTTGTTCTTGGTGCCGGTTGACGCCCACAGAAGGCGCTGCGGCCGTGCGCCGCGCGCTGCGAGCTTTTCCCAGCGCGCGCCGGAGAATATCTTCTTATATTGCTGATAGGCGAGCTTGGCATTGGCGACAGCAATTTTTCCGTGCAAAGCGGCCAGCTTGTCGTAGCCGTCGCCGATATTGCCCTTCAACTTCGCGTCGATTGCCGCATCGACCTTGGTATCGATCCGGCTGACGAAAAAGCTCGCGACGCTCGCGACCTTACTCAAATCCGCTTTGGGATCGAGCATTTCGAGACCCGAGATATAGGCTTCTGCTACTTTTTCATACATCGCTCGCGCGAACAGCAATGTGACGTTCACGTTGATGCCGCGGCCGATCAGGTCGCGGATCGCAGGAATGCCTTCGGTCGTACCGGGCACTTTGATCATCAGATTCTCGCGATGGATTTCATCCCACAGCGAGCGCGCCTCCGCGATGGTGCCGGCCGTATCCTTCGCGAGATAGGGCGACACCTCCATGCTGATGAATCCGTCAGTGCGATTGGTTGCGTCATAGACGGGCTTGAACGCATCGGCGGAATCCTGGATATCGCGCACAGCGAGATGACGGAAAATCGTGCCGACGTCCTCTCCGCGCCCGACAAAGGTTTTGACATCCTCGTCATATTCCGTGCCGTGCGAAAGCGCCTTTTCGAAGATCGACGGATTGGAGGTCATGCCTTTCAGGCCATCGCGCGCAATCGCCTGCTTGAGATCGCCACGCAGAAGCTCGCGGCTCAGATAGTCGAGCCAGACCGATTGGCCGAAGGATTCGAGTTGTTTGAGCGGGTTCATGGGGCCTTCTTCCGGGCGATTTGACCGCGCGCCGCTTGCGCAACGGCGTCTGCTGTAATTCCAAATTTGCGATAGACGTCTTCGCCAGGCGCGGATGCGCCGAAACTGTGCATCCCGATGCACGCGCCGGTCAGGCCGGTATACCGTTCCCAGCCCAGGCTGGCGGATGCTTCGACCGAAACGCGGGCGGTGAGACCGGGCGGCAGCACGCTGTCGCGGTAGGCTTCGTCCTGCGCGTCGAACAATTCCCAACTCGGTATCGAGACGACGCGAACGCGCAGACCTTCTTTGGCGAGCGCATCCTGCGCTTTGAGGCAAAGCTGCACTTCGCTGCCGGTCGCGATCAGGATCACCTGCGGTGTGCCGCCGGTTGCGTCGCTGAGCACGTAAGCGCCCCGGGCAACGCCTTTTGCGCTCGCATATTTCGTGCGGTCGAGCGTCGGAAGCTTTTGGCGCGACAGCACGAGAGCGGCCGGCCGATTTGTGAGTTGCGCCATGATGCGCCAGGCTTCCGCGACCTCGTTCGCATCGCAGGGGCGCAACACGATGAGTCCGGGAATGGCACGCAGACCGATCAACTGTTCGATGGGCTGGTGGGTCGGGCCGTCTTCGCCGAGGCCGATGGAATCATGCGTGAAAATCCAAAGGCTGGGGATATCCATCAGCGCGGAAAGCCGGATGGCAGCTTTCATATAGTCGCTGAAGATCAGGAACGTCGAACCGTAGCCGCGCAAATCCGAGAGCGTCATTCCGTTCACGATTGCGCCCATCGCGTGCTCGCGAATACCGAAATGGAAATTGCGGCCGTCATATTGGCCGGTCTCGAAATCACCCGCGCCCTTGATGTCGGTCTTGGTGGACGGCGTGAGATCGGCAGCCCCACCCATCAGCCATGAGACATTCGCCGCAATCTCGTTGAGCACCTTGCCGCCGCTGTCGCGTGTGGCGATACCTTTGTCATCTGCCGCAAACGTCTCGATTTTTACATCCCAGTCTTTGGATAGTTCGTGGCCGCGCATCAGATCAAGCGATGCCGCGAGTTCGGGTTCGGCGGTGCGGTAATTCTTCGCCAGCGATTCCCATTTCTCGCGCAATTCATGTCCGCGCTTGCCCACGCCGTCGGCAAAATGTTGCGGTACGCCGTCGGGGACTAGGAATGTCGCATCTTCGGGCCAGCCGTAATTGCGCTTGGCACCCCGCACTTCATCGACGCCGAGCGCCTCGCCATGCGCTTCCTTGGTGTCCTGCTTGTGGGGCGCGCCGTAGCCGATGTGGCTCCTCACCATGATGAGAGTGGGCCGATCTTTCGTCGCCTCGGCGTTGCTCAACGCACGGTCGGTCGCCGCGCAATCGTTGGCGTCGGGCGCCTGGATCACATTCCAGCCATAGGCCTTGAAGCGCGCTTCGACGTCCTCGTCGAACGCGAGTGTCGTATTGCCTTCGATGGTGATGTGGTTGTTGTCGTAGATCCAGCAGAGATTGGGGAGGCGCAAATGCCCCGCAATGGATGCCGCTTCGCTGGAAACGCCTTCCATGGTGTCGCCGTCGCTGCAAATGGCGAAAACGCGATAATCGAACAGTGGCAAACCCGGGCGGTTAAAGTGTTTTGCTTTCCACAATGCGGCGATGGCCATGCCGACACTCATGCCGCAGCCTTGGCCGAGCGGCCCGGTCGTCGCCTCGACGCCGGTCGTGCGGCCATATTCGGGATGACCGGGACATTTGCTGTCAAGCTGGCGAAACGCCTTGATGTCGTCCAGCGACACGGCCGGCGCGCCTGTCAATTGTCCTTTATGGTCAACCTCCCGCACGCCCGCCAGAAACAAAGTCGAATAGAGCATCATCGACGCATGGCCTGCCGACAGGACGAACCGGTCGCGGTTTGGCCACAGCGGATCGGCGGGATCATATCGAAGATGGTTCTGCCACAACGTGTACATGACAGGCGCAAGCGCCATCGGCGTGCCGGGATGTCCCGAATTGGCCTTCTGCACCGCATCCATCGAAAGAGTGCGGATTGTATTGATGCAAAGTAGATCGAGATCGTCCGACATGAGGTGTGCAATCTTGGAGTGTCTGACGACAAGCCGCCATTCGAAGGGCATATTCGAGCGCAGCCCGCCAAGACGCAACGTCTAAACGGGTCTATAGTTCCTGCAGGGGCAGGTCTTCGATCCGAGTCGATCTCGCCGGCAGGGGCAGCATGCTGATCCATACGATTTTCGATCTTCTGGCATGGGGGAGCGCCGCGCTCCTGGCATGGTGGATCAGACGGCGGGGGTATCTCGATGGTGCTGCGCCACGCCGAACCTTGCGCAGCGATCCCTGGTATTTCACTGCGCTTGCCGTGGGCGCGATTGCCGGCGCGATCCTGTTCGGTTCGTTCAATATGGGTCTGGCCGGTTTCTGGACCCTGGGCCACAGCATCGCGGGCGCGATCGCAGGCGGTATTGTCAGCGTCGAAATCTACAAACTTGCGACAGGCATCCGGGGCTCGACCGGTTTGCCATTCGTGGGGCCGCTTGCAATCGGCATCGCAGTGGGCCGTTTCGGTTGCTTCTTTGCCGGGTTGCCGGATTACACCTATGGCACGCCGACTTCGCTGCCCTGGGGCGTCGATTTCGGCGATGGCATCGCGCGCCATCCGGTGCAGCTCTATGAATCTGCGGCAATGTTCGCGTTTCTCGTCGTTTATCTGCGTGCGCTGCAGAACCGCTCGGAGTTGTTCCTGCGCAACGGCTTCTACCTGTTCGTCGGCTGGTACGCGCTGCAGCGTTTTGCTTGGGAATTCCTGAAGCCCTATCCAACGGTGCTGGGGCCGTTCAATATCTTTCACAGTATCTGCTTCGTACTTTTCGGTTACAGCCTTTTCATGATGCGGTGGAACCATGAACTTCGTACGGCCGTCTAAGGGCTACACGTTTTACGGACAGACGACCTCGCTGTGCGAGACGTGCCTGCGCCTCGTGCCGGCGAAGATCGTCTTTGAAGACAACGATGTCTTCTTTCTCAAGCGCTGCGCCGAGCATGGCGCACAAAAGACGCGGATCGCGAGCGATGTCGCGTACTATAAGAGCTGCAAGGATTGGTTGAAACCCGGCGACCGCCCGCTCGTGCATCAGAGCCGCACCGAACATGGCTGTCCTTACGATTGCGGGCTATGCCCCGATCACGAGCAACATTCCTGCCTCGCGCTGATCGAAGTCAACGATGTGTGCAATCTGACATGCCCGGTGTGCTTTGCCGGCTCGTCGCCCGCGCATACCAATCAGCGAACGCTGGCCGAGATCGAATTCATGCTCGATACGCTGGTCGAGAGCGAGCGCGAGCCGGACCTGGTGCAGATCAGCGGCGGGGAGCCCACGATCCATCCGCAGATCATGGAAATTCTCAGGCTCGCGAAATCGAAGCCGATCCGCCACATCATGATCAACACCAACGGCATTCGCATCGCTCGCGACAAGGAGTTCGTGAAGCAATTGGCGGAGCTGCGCCCTGGTTTCGAAGTTTATCTGCAATTCGATTCGATGCGGCGCTCGGCGCTGGAGAATCTGCGCGGTGCCGATCTCCGGCGCATTCGCGAGCAGGCGCTCGCCAATCTCGAAGAGGCCGGCATTTCGACCACGCTTGTCTGTGTGATCAAAAAAGGCGTCAACGACGACGAGATCGGCGAGATCGTGCGTCACGCGCTCACTTATTCCTGCGTCCGCGGCATCACCTTTCAGCCGATCCAGGATGCCGGACGCAACGAAGGCTTCGACAAGAACACGGACCGCATGCTGCTCACCGATATCCGTCGCGAAATCGGGCAACATTCCGGCGTCTTCGACGAAAGCGACATCATCCCGTTGCCCTGCAACCCGGACGAGATCGCGATCGGCTATGGTCTGCGCGACGGCACGAATGTGACGCCGATCACGCGGTTCATTCCGAAAGAAGAAATCCTGGCGGCGTCGCCCAACACGATCTCGTTCGAGAAATATCCGGAACTGCGGCGTCGGGTGTTCGATCTGATGTCGTTGTCGGTGACCGGCGAGGCCACCAAATCGGTGCTGGGCGATCTTCTGTGCTGCCTGCCGCAGGTCGAAGTGCCGGAAGACCTCGGCTACGACAAAGTCTTCCGTGTGGTCATCGTGCAGTTTCTCGACCGCTTCAATTTCTGCATCGGCGCCGTGAAGCGCTCCTGCATCCATTTCGTGACGCCGCAAGGCAAGATCATCCCCTTCGACACCTACAACCTTTTCTATCGCGAAGGTCCGGATAAGACACTGAGAGAGGCCGCCCATGTCCATGCCTGAAACTCCAAAACCCAAAGGCAGCCTGACGGGGGCCGGCATCGCGCTCGTCGTCATTGGATTGCTGATACTCGTGCCGTCGGGCCTTTGCACCGGAGTATTGGGAATCATGGGTGCCGCGGAGGCTATAAGCCGGAATAACTGGAGCGATTTATTCCAGGGACTCACCGAGGCGTTAAGTTTCGGCTTCGTTCCGATCCTGCTCGGTAGCGTCCTGTTGTGGGCGGGATTGCAGTTGAGAAAGAAGAAGTGAGGTGGCCGCTTTATGAAGATCGATCTGCTTGACCCCGCAAGCTTCTCCGCCGGCCATCCCTTCGCGCAATATCGCTGGCTGCGCGAGAACGCGCCGGTGTTCCGGCATGAGGATCCGCACGGACCGGGCTTCTGGGCCGTCACACGCTACAAGGATGTCTACGACGTCGACCGCAATTTCCAGGCGTTCTCGTCGGAACCCACCATCATGATCATGGACCCGCCGCCCGACCAGCAGGCGAATTTCGGCGGCTACAAGATGATGCTGATGATGGATCCGCCGCAGCACACCGCCTATCGCAAGCTGATCCGTCAGGAATTCACGGTCGGCCCTGCGGCGGAACGCGGCCCCAGGCTGCAGACGCTCGCGCGCCAGATCGTCGATGAAGTGATCGAACGGGGCGAGTGCGATTTCGTGAGCGAGATCGCGGGTGAGATGCCGTCCTATGTGATCGCCGAGTTGATGGGCCTGCCGCTCGACGATGGCCGCGAACTCTACAAGCTGACCGAAATCATCCACACCGCGCCGGAGGCGTTGCCGCCGCATGCCGGCGCCGAAGCCGTGCTCAAGATGTTTCAATATGGCCGCGGCGTGATCGAGGAAAAACGCGCGCGGCCGAAAGACGATCTTGCGACCAAGCTGTTGCAGGCCGAGGTCGACGGCAAGCGTCTCGACGACATCGAATTCCTGCTGTTCTTCCTGCTCCTGGTCGATGCAGGTGGCGACACGACGCGCAATCTCCTGTCGGCAGGCCTCATCGCGCTATTGGAAAACCCCGATCAGCTTGCGTGGCTGAAGGCAGATTTGTCTGCGCGGCTTCCTTCGGCGCGCGAGGAATTGCTGCGCTGGACGAGCCCCGTCATCTATATGCGCCGCACGGCGAAGCACGATGTCGAGCTCGCCGGAGAAACGATCCGCGAAGGCCAGAAAGTCGTGATGTATTTCGGCTCGGCCAATCGCGACGCTGCGAAATTCGACGAGCCCGACCGGCTCGATCTTTCGCGCACGCCCAACGAGCAGATCGCATTCGGCACAGGTCCGCATGGCTGCCTCGGTCAGCATATCGCGCGCATCGAAATCGACGCGGTTTTGCGCGAGGTTCTCACGCGCATGGACGGAATCGAGATTGCCGGTGCGCCGGAATGGCTGCCATCGAACTTCATCTCGGGGCCGAAGCTGATGCGGGTGCGATTCAAATCGGCAAAGAAATCGCAGGTCAGCTGAAGATTTTACTGGCCGTCAATCCATCGAAGATGAATTGCATCGCGAGCGCCGCAAGGAGGATGCCCGAAACGCGGGCGACGACGTTTGCGCCGGTGACGCCCAGAACCTTCATCAAGCGATCCGACAGCAGCATCGACAGGAACGTCACGCCGACAATCACGGCGAGCGCTGTGATCACCAGCCCCTGATCGATCACCGTGTGAGCTTTGCCCATCAGCAACACGATCGCTGTCATGCTGCCGGGACCTGCGGTCAGCGGAATGGCCAGCGGGAAAATCGCGATGTCGGTCTGAACTTTCGCTTCGTTTTCCTCGGTACTGGTAATCGAGGAAAGAGCGGAATGCTTGGCCAGCAAAAGCTCCGCCGCAACCATCAGCAGCAGAACGCCGCCGGCGGTGCGGAACGCGGGCAGGCCGACATCGATCAACGACAGAAGCCTGATGCCGCCAAACGCAAAGGCGAGCAGCACGAGGCCCGCGGTTGTCGCCGCCATGATCGCGAGCTTGCGCTTGTGCGCGGCCGAGAATCCAGCCGTCAGCGCGAGAAACATCGACGCCACTTCGACGGGACCGACGGCGACGAACAGCGTGGTCAGTGCGGTAGGGAAGATGTGAAACATTCTGTCTCTATGGCCTACAAGGTGGTGTCAGTAAACCCTCAAAACGTGTCGCCACATTGTCCCCACAATCCGGGCGACAATGCGAGGCCCAATGGGAGGGAATCATGGCAATAAGCATCGGTACTTCAGGTGATGTTTCGCCGGAGATGAACAGCACGCCATTGATCGACGTAATGCTTGTCCTGCTCACGCTTCTTATTATGACGTTGCCACTGCAGACTCATGTCATCAGTCTCGTAACCGCGACGAACAACTTGCGTGTGGCGCCACCGCCAGTGGTAAGTCTGCAAATCGACTTCGACGGTACGACGCTCTGGAATGGCCGCGCGGTGGACCGTGCGACATTGGACGGATTATTTCGGAGTGCGGCGCAACAGACGCCGCAACCGGCCATCCATGTGACGGCAGATCGCCTTGTGCGCTATGACGGTGTGGCGAAAATTCTGGCCGATGCGCAACGCTCCGGCGTCACGCAAATCGGCTTCGTCAATACCAACCAGTATTGATATCGGACCAAAGAAAACGGCCCCGCCGCGATTGCGACGGGGCCGTGAACTTGCCGCCGGCGTCTTAGTAGATTTCGAACAATCCGGCCGCGCCCATGCCGCCGCCGATGCACATCGACACCACCGCGGTTTTCGCCTTGCGACGCTTGCCTTCGAGCAGCGCATGCCCGGTGAGACGGGCGCCCGTCATGCCGAAGGGGTGACCGATCGCAATCGAGCCGCCGTTCACATTGTATTTCTCGGGATCGATGTGCAGCGTGTCGCGGCAATAGAGGCACTGGCTCGCAAACGCTTCGTTCAATTCCCACAGGTCGATATCGTCGACCGTGAGATCGTGCCGCTTTAACAGCCGCGGCACGGCGAACACGGGACCGATGCCCATTTCGTCCGGCTCGCAACCCGCAATCGCCCAGCCCTTGAACGCGCCAAGCGGCTGAAGCCCGCGACGCTCGGCCGTCTTGGCTTCCATGATGACGACAGCAGCCGCGCCGTCCGAAAGCTGGCTTGCATTGCCGGCCGTGACGAACTTGCCGGGCCCCTTCACGGGCTCGAGCTTCGCAAGCCCTTCCAGCGTCGTGTCGGGGCGGTTGCATTCGTCGCGATCGACCGTGTAGTCGACGAAGCTCTCGGCCTTGGTTTCCTTGTCGACCTTCTTCATCTGCGTCTTCACGGAAATGATTTCGTCCTTGAACTTTCCCGCCTGCTGCGCCGAGGCCATGCGGCGCTGGGATTCCAGCGAGTACTGGTCCTGATATTCGCGGCTTAGCTTGTAGCGCGCCGCCACGACGTCTGCGGTGTCGATCATCGGCATCCAGAAATCGGGATACAATTCCGCGAGCTTGGGCTCGCGTCCGCCGCCACCGCCGCCTTGATAGGTGATCGAATCCACGCCGCAGCCGACGACGATGTCCGCGCCGTCATCCATCACGTAGCGGGCCGCATTCGCGATGGCGTTGAGGCCGGAAGAGCACGCGCGATTGACAGTCGAGCCCGACGTTGTCACGGGAAGGCCTGCGAGCAGGGCCGCCGCGCGCGCGACATTGCCCGATGCGGCGACGCAACCCGCGACCACGTCTTCGACTTCGCTGGGGTCGGCCTTGGAGCGCTTGACGGCTTGTTCGACGGCTGCGCCCAGCATGGTCATGTTGGAGGTATTGTTGAATCCGCCGCGGGCAGCCTTGGCCAAGCCTGTGCGGGCATAAGAGACGATGACGGCTTCACGCATGGTGGTTTCCTCTTAGGTGCAGGCGAGTCCTATTCGCCCTGTTTCAAATCCTGGAATCGTTTTCCTTCGGCGACGAGGCGCTCCAGCAGGGCGGACGGCTTGTACGCGTCGCCCATCTGTGCCTGCCACAGCTTCATTTTGGCGAGCACTTTGTCGAGGCCGATCGTGTCGCCATAGAACATCGGGCCGCCGCGATAGACGGGCCAGCCATAGCCGTTGATCCACACGATATCGATGTCCGAAGCGCGGATCGCCTTGCCTTCTTCGAGGATTTTCGCGCCTTCGTTGATCATCGGATAGATCGTGCGCTCGAGGATTTCCTCGTCCGAAATCTGCCGTGGGTTGACGCCGCTCTTGGTGACGAAATCCTTGATGATCTTTTCGGTGACGGGTGAGGGTTTCGCGTTGCGGTTCTCGTCATAGTCGTAATAGCCGGCGCCCGTCTTTTGGCCGCGGCGATCCATTTCGCAAAGCACGTCGCGGATCGTTGCGCCGTGCGACTTCTCCTTGATCCAGCCGATATCAAGGCCGGCCAGATCGCTCATCGCGAAAGGCCCCATCGGGAAGCCGAAATCGTAGAGCACGCGGTCGATGTCCCATGGCATTGCGCCTTCGAACATCAGTTTCTGTGCTTCGCGCTGGCGCTGGGCGAGAATGCGGTTGCCGACGAAGCCGGGGCAGACGCCCACGAGTGCCGCAATCTTGCCGATCTTCTTGGCAATCTGCATTGAAGTCGCGATGACGGCATTGGACGTCTTGTCGGCGCGAACGACTTCGAGCAGCCGCATCACATTCGCGGGTGAGAAGAAGTGAAGGCCGATCACCGCCTCGGGGCGCTTCGTCACGCTCGCGATTTGGTCGATATTGAGGGCGGAGGTGTTGGTGGCAAGGATCGCGCCCTGCTTCACGATTCCGTCGAGCTTGCGGAAAATGTCCTTCTTGACGTCCATGTTCTCGTAGACGGCTTCGATGGTGAGGTCGCAATCGGCGAGATCTTCGAGTTTGAGCGAGCCCTTGATCAGGCCGGTGCGCTTCTCGACATCGTCCATCGTGAGGCGGCCGCGCTTGGCGGTATTTTCATAGTTCTTGCGGATGACGGAAAGCCCGCGATCCAGTGCCTCCTGCTGCATCTCGACGATGGTGACGGGAATGCCGGCATTGGCGAAATTCATCGCGATGCCGCCGCCCATCGTGCCGGCGCCGATGATGCCGACCTTGTTGACGGGAATCGTCTGTGTGTCGTCGGGAATGCCCGGAATCTTCCACACGCTGCGTTCGGCGAAGAACACATGGCGCTGCGCGGCGGACTGGTTCCCGGTGACGAGTTCGCGGAACAATTCGCGCTCCACCTTGATTCCCTCGTCGAAGGGCTTCTCAACAGCCGCTTCGATGCAGCGGATATTGTATTCGGGCGCGAGGAAGCCGCGGAATTTACGCGCATTGTCCTTGCGGAATTTGGCGAAGATCTCGGGCTTGCCGCGTGCGGCTTCCACTTTCTCGTTGCTGTCGCGCACCTTCTTGAGCGGGCGCTTTTCGGCCACCACCTTGCGCGCGAACGCGACGGCGCCGTCGCGCAGCTTACCTTCCGGCACGATCTCGTCGACGAGCCCCATCTCGAGGCACGCTTTTGCCGGCACATGCTGGCCGGATGTCACCATCTCGAGCGCCTTCTCGACACCGACGATGCGGGGCAGGCGTTGCGTGCCGCCGGCGCCGGGCAACAATCCGATGTTCACTTCCGGCAGGCCGCAGCGCGCCGACGGAACTGCCACGCGATAGTGGCAGCTGAGCGCCACTTCGAGGCCGCCGCCGAGCGCAGTGCCGTGAATCGCGGCGATCGCCGGCTTCGGCGAATTCTCCATCGCGTTCTGCACGTCGAACAGGCTTGCTCCACGCGGCGCCTTTCCGAATTCGCTGATGTCCGCGCCGGCAATGAAGGTCTTTCCTTCGCACACAAGGACGATCGCTTTGACGCTGTCATCGGCGATGGCCTGGCGAAAGCCTTCCGCCAACCCGTCGCGCACGGCGGCCGAAAGCGCATTCACGGGTGGCGAATTGAGCGTAAGAACCGCGATGTCGCCGTCTTTCGACAGATCGGTGACGTCGTTGATGGCGGTCATGGGGGCTTCCTCGTCGGATCTTTTTCTTGGCGGGCAACATGCACGGCCCGAAACGAGAGTCCAGACCCGGGCAATACTGCGCGACCCGGGAACCCGCCCACGGCAATATCCGTTCGTCCCGTGGGGCTTGTCCTGTCGCCCGCGCGCGATCGATTGACTGCCGGTATTTTCCACGGACGCGGCGACGACAAAATCGCGAGTCTCGACCGCGCATTCAAACTTACGGTGGTCGCGGCGCCGCTGTTCGAAGTGATGCGAAAAGCGCATGTCCATGACATTCATGCTGCGCAGGCGGCAGGTGTCGTCGACGAAGACGCAACGCGTGCGCTGCAGGCTGTCGAAGAGGCGGTTGCCGCCGTGATCGCGGTGGATGATTTCGCAGCCGAAGAATTATCGCCGCGGCGCGTCGCAGCGGGCAAAGCCGAATAATTCAGGCGCGGCCCAGAGCCAGATCGCTCACATAGGGATTAGTTTTGCGCTCCCAGCCGAAGGTCGACATCTGACCGTGCCCGGGCACGAAGCGCATATCGTCACCGAGCGGCCACAGGCGCTCCGTGATCGAGCGGACGAGATCTGCGTGGTTGCCGCGCGGGAAATCGGTGCGGCCGACCGAGCCCCGGAACAGCACGTCGCCGACAAAGGCGAGCTTGGCCTCCTCGTGATAGAGCACCACGTGGCCGGGCGTGTGGCCCGGGCAATGCCGCACGCCGAGAACGATTTCTCCCAGACTCACAGTATCGCTGTCCGCCAGCCAGCGATCGGGCGTGCAGGACTCACTTCCCTGAAAACCCGGCCGGCGGCCATGCTCGGACAGGGCCTCGAGCAAGAAGCTATCGTCCGGGTGCGGCCCTTCGATCGGCACTCCCAAGGCCCTCGCCAAACCTGCGGCGCCGCCTGCATGGTCCAAATGTCCGTGAGTCAATAACACTTTCTTAACTGTGATTCCGTTTGCGGCAACGGCATCCTGGATGCGCGCGAGGTCTCCGCCGGGGTCCACGACGGCGGCATCGCCTGTTTTTGTGCACCAGACCAATGAGCAATTCTGCCGGTAGGGCGTTACCGGTATGATCGCGGCCTTCAAGAACGTTTCCGGCATTTTGAAGCGACTTTCGGGCGCTGACGGCTGCAAAGAGGTGCGCTTGAGGTGGTATTTCGGACGGCATCATCTGTCACAAGGCTGGGGCATCATGTCCACGCTCGTGGCCTGCAGATTGCCACAAAGTTATGGACCTATGTGTCTGGAAGGCAACAGGTCGTGGGCACGATTTCATTGCAAAAAAGGCCGCTTCTGCTAGGGTTTCCGCCGAATATTCTCGTCGGGCGGGTGTAAAAGCAGCGGCGAGTGCTGGGGAGTTCATGCGCGTTCGGTCCCTCATGGTTGGTGCGACGCTGCTGGCTGCGGTCTGCGGCGGCGGGATCGCGCATGCCGGGTCGAAGGCGCCGGGCACAGTCGACAATCTCGATGCGTTGTTCGCTCCGGTTCAATTCAATGAACTGGGCGGCGCGAATTCACTGGATGCGCTGGCCCGCGGACTCGACCTGCAATCGGGTTACAGCTTCGACTCGTCAGGACAATTCAACGTCACCGACCTGCAGTCCAGTTCGGCCTATGACGGTCTGCTGCTTTCCTCCGCGTCTTTGAATTTGCCTTATGCGGCGCTGACGAGCGACAGTTCCTATGTCGGCGCAAATATTTCGATCGCCGATGGCCTGCGTGTGCGCTTCGGAGCGGAAACGCTCGCCGCACAAAATCCGGAATTCCCGACAATTGACAATCTCGCGCTGTTCGGCGGCCCGCAACAATACGATCAGCGTTCGGCCCGCACGGGCCTCGCTGGAGTGGATTGGGATTTCGCGTCCTGGGGCGGACTCGGCATTGTTGCAAGCCGCACTTTGGAGCAAAACGGCGTTCTCGGCAGCGCGAATGCGGGTCCACTGGCGCTCTCCAAATCCGCAAGCAGCACAGCGCTGGGAACGTCGGCCCATGTCGGCTTCGGTGACGGTTGGGTGACGACGGTTTCGTTCAGCCAGGGCATCACGAATCTCGATCTGCGAGCGAACAGCCTCGAATCTTCGTCTGAGACGCTTCACAGCAGTGCCTACGCATTGGCTATCGCCAAGCACAATCTATTCGGCGGTGACTCGATTGCGTTTTCCGTCATTCGTCCGATTGAGTCTTACTCGGGAGATCTCGGGTTCCTGCCGACGGAAAGCCTCGATACAGATTCGAACATGTTCTTCGGGCGCACGCATGACTCGCTGCTGGGCCAGACACCGGATACCGATGTGGAATTGGGCTATGTGACGAGCTTCTTCAACGGCGCGCTGGCGCTCCAGGCGAACGCCGGCTACCAGATGAATCTCGCGGGCCAGAGCGGCACGAATTCCTTCTCCGTGATCTCGCGCGCGAAGATCAATTTCTAGATTTTTCCGCAGCGACGTTCGAAAAAAGCCGGGCCAGTCGTCCGGCTTTTCGATTCTGGCGCTACTTCAAGGGACGCGCGAAACCGTTGCGGCGGAGCAGCCGCTTCGCTACAACCCGCGCCTTCCATATGCTCCGAAAGGCAAGTTATGGCCGTCCAATACACTTACGTGATGAAAGGCCTGTCCAAGACCTATCCGGGCGGCCGGCAGGTCCTGAAGGATATCTGGCTGAGCTTCCTGCCGGGCGCGAAGATCGGCATCGTCGGCGTCAACGGCGCGGGCAAGTCGACGCTTCTGCGCATCATGTCCGGCATGGACAAGGAATTCACCGGCGAGGCCTGGGCTGCCGACGGCGTGAAGGTCGGTTACCTGCAGCAGGAGCCGCAGCTTGATCCGTCTACGGACGTTCTCGGCAACGTGATGGCGGCCGTGGCCGCCAAGAAGGCGCTGCTCGATCGCTACAACGAAATCGCCGCCAACTACACCGACGAAACTGCCGACGAGATGTCGTCGCTGCAGGACCAGATCGAAGCGCAGGGCCTGTGGGATCTCGACTCCCAGGTCGAGATGGCGATGGATTCGCTGCGCTGCCCCGAGCCCGATGCGGAAGTGGCGAAATTGTCGGGCGGCGAGAAGCGCCGCGTGGCGTTGTGCAAATTGCTTTTGGAAGCGCCCGATATTCTCTTGCTCGACGAACCGACAAACCATCTCGATGCGGAATCGGTCGCCTGGCTCGAGCACACTCTGCGCGAATACAAGGGCACGATCGTGCTCGTCACCCATGACCGCTATTTCCTCGACAACGTCACGGGCTGGATTCTCGAGCTCGACCGCGGCCGCGGCATTCCGCACGAAGGCAATTACACCTCATTCCTCGATGTGCAGGACAAGCGCCTGTTGCAGGAAGGCCAGAGCGAAGAAGCGCGCGAGCGCACGCTGGCCCGCGAGCGCGAATGGATCAAACAGAGCCCGCGGGCCCGCCAGGCGAAATCCAAGGCGCGCATCAATGCCTATGAGGAGTTGCTCGCGAAGTCGCAGGAAAACCGCCAGGGCCCCGCGCAAATCATCATTCCGTCGGGTCCGCGCCTGGGCGCAACCGTCGTGGAGGCGAATGACGTCAGCAAGGCCTATGGCGACCGCCTCCTGTTCGAGCATCTGGAGTTCAATCTTCCGGCGGGCGGCATTGTCGGGGTGATCGGTCCCAACGGCGCGGGCAAAACGACCTTGTTTCGTATGCTGACGGGCCAGGAAACGCCGGACTCGGGCACGTTCCGCGTGGGCGAGTCCGTGGTGCTGGGCTATGTCGATCAGTCGCGCGATTCACTCGATCCCGCCAAGAATGTGTGGGAAGAAATCTCGGGCGGCCTCGACGTGCTGGAGCTCGGCAAGCGCACGATGCAGAGCCGCGCTTATGTGGGCGCATTCAATTTCAAGGGCGGCGACCAGCAGAAGAAGGTCGGCAATCTATCGGGCGGCGAACGCAACCGCGTGCATCTGGCGAAGATGCTCAAATCGGGAGCCAACCTGCTGCTGCTCGACGAACCGACCAACGATCTCGATGTGGAAACGTTGCGGGCGCTCGAAGCCGCGCTCGAGGATTTCGCGGGTTGCGCCATGATCATCAGCCACGATCGCTGGTTCCTCGACCGCATTGCGACCCACATGCTCGCCTTCGAAGGCGACAGCCATGCCGAGTGGTTCGAGGGCAATTACCAGGATTACGAAGCGGACCGGAAGCGGCGTCTCGGCATCAACGCCGATCAGCCGCACCGGATCAAGTACAAACGCTTCACGCGCGCCTGAATTCAGCGCGCGGGCGCGTTGGGTCCGCCCGTGCGGATTCCCCGGGTCAGTTCGTTCAAATGCGTCGCCAGCGCCGCGACATTGTCATTGTTCTGTTCGAGGAAGGCCGAGAACTGGTCGCGTTCCTCGATCGCCAGCCAGACGCCCGCGATGCTGACGTCGATCACGACGAACTTGCCGTTCTCCTGCGTCACGCGGAAATCGATCTGGATCGGTTGCTGTCCCTGGCTTCGGGCCGACGGATCGACCAGAACCGTCGAGACGATGCTGTCGCCCGAGGGGATCTGCGTCGAGCCGATGACCTTGAGCGTTTGCCCGGAATATTGCGTGAGGCGCGATTCATAAACCGAGATGGCGTAATCGCGGAACGCATTGACGAATGCATCGACGTCGGCGGGCGATGCGCTGCGACGGGACGCGCCAAGCGTGAACAGTGCGATACGCTTGATATCGGTGAGTCCGGTCAGAAAATCGCGGAACTCCGATTTGCGCTGGGCATCCGGCATGCTGTGATTGTTCAGAATCTGCAAACCGCGCTGGACGTTTTCCTGCACATAGGATTCGGCGGGTGTGGCTGCACCGGCGGGCGCGCTCGCCATCAGCGATGCCGCCGTCAGAATACAGGCGGCGACCAGAGCCTTGGCTCCGGCAACAATGGACAAACGAATAGGATGGGACGTCATGTCATTCGTTCCTTCGGCAATAAGCGCTCCAAATTCGGGCGATGGTCACGATTGTCTATGGCAAGTTCGTGGCGGTTCACAGTCTCAAAGCGTTCACACAGCGGATTAAATCCTTGGATAGGTCTGGCCGACGACATGCCGGACAACCTGACTGACGGGTTTCGGCGGCAGCCGAATTGTCTTGAATGTCCCGCAAGGTCTTATGGTTCCGGGACCTCACTTTTACGTCCGGAGGGCCTGAACGGATGCATCGAGACCGCGACGCTCTGGACTGGAAGCCGTCATTTCGTCGCCTGGACCAACCATTTTAAGTCATTGCATAAGCATATAAAGATATGTTTATATGCAATCCATGGACCAGCTCCTTACCATGCTCCGCGCAGTCGGCGACCCGACACGGCTCCGGCTGCTGTTGATCCTGCGTGAGGCGGAACTGACCGTCAGCGAGCTGACCCAAATCCTGGGCCAGAGCCAGCCGCGTGTCTCCCGTCATCTGAAGCTTCTCTGCGATGCCGGCCTGCTTCAGCGCTTCAAGGAGGGGAGTTGGGTTTTCTACAGGGCAGCCGAGCGCGGCCCGCGGGCCGAGCTGGGCTCGACTCTTTCCACGTTGGCTGAAGACGAGCCGGAGACTTTGGAAGCCGATCGCCGCCGCCTCGCCGGCATTCGCGAGCAGCGCGCTGCGCAGGCCGCCGCCTTCTTCAGAGCGAATGCCTCGCAATGGGAGCGCATTCGTTCGCTGCACGCGCCCGAGCAGGATGTCGAAGCGGCCATCGTCCGGCACTTCCAATCGCAACCTGTCGACGCGCTGCTCGATGCGGGAACGGGAACCGGACGTATGCTTGAATTGCTCGCGCCGCTGATCCGGCGCGGCGTCGGCGTCGATGCGAGTCCGGAAATGTTGGCGATCGCGCGCGACCGGCTGGAGCGCGCCGATGCGCGGCACTGCCAGGTGCGGCTTGCGGATGTCTTCCGGTTGCCCTTTACGGACGGCAATGCCGAACAGGGTTTCGATGCCGTGCTGTTCCACCAGGTGCTGCATTACCTGGACGAGCCGCAGGCTGCTGTCGCGGAGGCTGCGCGCGTGATGAAAGCGGGCGGGCGGATTCTTATCGTCGATTTCGCGCCGCACGAACTTGAATTCTGCCGCTCGGAGCTTGCGCATCGCCGGCTTGGATTTTCGGATGCCGAAGTTCAAAGCTGGTTTCGCGCCGCCGGCCTGGACGCGATGGCCTCGGAAGCGATCGCGCCCGACGCAGGCCAGGGAGACGCCAACAAACTGACCGTGAAAATCTGGTCTGCGGTTGCCGCGCGCAAGCCGGCCCGCAACCGTGCGAAGGAAGCGGCATGAGCGTGCAGCATCTCGCCGCCGGCAATACCGCGCTCAAGGTCTCTTTCGAATTCTTTCCGCCGAAGAATCCGGAAATGGAGGAGCAGCTCTGGCGCGCGATCCGCAGGCTGGAGCCTCTGGCGCCGGCGTTCGTGTCGGTCACTTACGGAGCAGGCGGCTCGACCCGGGACCGCACGCATGCCACCGTCAAACGCATCGTGGAAGAAACCTCGATGGTACCCGCCGCGCATCTGACTTGCGTGGCAGCCTCGCGCGACGAGATCGATACTGTCGTGCGCGGCTATTGGGACGCAGGCATTCGCCACATCGTGGCCTTGCGCGGCGATACGACCGAGCCGGGCGCCCGTTACGGCGCGCACCCTGCCGGCTATCAGTCGACAGCCGAGCTGGTCGTGGGCATCAAACGCATTGCGCCGTTCGAAGTGAGCGTGTCGGCCTATCCCGAATGCCATCCGGATTCGGACTCGCTCGACCGCGATCTCGATATCCTGGCGCAGAAAGTCGATGCGGGCGCCACGCGCGCCATCGGGCAGTTCTGTTTCGACGAGGAAGCGATGGCGCGGTTGCGCGACCGTGCGGCCGCCCGCGGCATCGACATTCCGATTGTGCCGGGCCTGATGCCGACCACGAACTTCAAAGGCGTGCTGCGGATGTCGGGACGCTGCGGCGCGAAGGTCCCGGATTGGCTGATGCGCCTCTACGACGGCCTCGACGACGATCCCGACAGCCGCAAGGCGATTGCAGCGGCCGTGCTTGCCGGGCAGGTGGAAGATCTGCGCGCGCTCGGTTTCGACCGATTCCATTTCTATACGCTCAACCAGGCGGACCTGACCTACGCCGCCTGCCGGCTTCTGGGTATGCAGCCCCGGCCGCGGAAGGATGTCTCATGAGTTTCGACCGCGAAGGCCGCATCGCCTGGCTCAAGGAAGAAGCGCGCAAACGCATCCTGCTGCTCGACGGCTCCTGGGGCGTGGTGATCCAGGGCTATCATCTCAATGAAAGCGATTTCCGTGGCGCGCGTCTCGGCAATCACGAACGCGACCTGCGCGGCAACAATGACATCCTCACGCTCACCAGGCCCGAGATCGTGCGCGATATCAGCCATGCCTATCTCGACGCGGGTGCGGACATCATCGAAACCAATACGTTCTGCGCCACCGCGATTTCGCAGGCCGATTACGGGCTCGAACATATCGTCGCCGAATTGAACGAAGAGGGCGCAAGGATTGCGCGACAGGCCTGCGACGAGAAATCGACCTCGTCGCGGCCGCGGCTCGTGGCCGGCGTGCTCGGGCCCACGAACCGCACAGCCTCGCTCTCGCCCAAGGTTGACGATCCCGGATTCCGCAATATCGATTTCGACACGTTGCGCGCGACCTATCACGAGGCGACGCTCGGTCTGGTGCGCGGCGGCGCCGATCTGATCATGATCGAAACCGTGTTCGACACGTTGAATGCCAAGGCCGCGATCTTCGCTATCGAGGAAGCGTTCGACGAATTGGGTGTGCATCTGCCGATCTGGATTTCCGGCACAATCACGGATTTGTCGGGGCGCATGTTGACGGGGCAGACGGCCGAAGCATTCTGGCATTCCGTCCGCCATGCGAAGCCGTTTGCGATCGGGTTGAACTGCGCCTTGGGCGCGAAGGAATTGCGCCCCTATGTCGACGAGCTTTCGAGCTGCGCCGACACACTCGTCAGCGCGCATCCCAATGCCGGACTGCCCAATGCGTTCGGCGGTTACGACGACACGCCGGAATCGATGGCGGAGCGGATCGGCGAATTCGCGCGCTCCGGTCTCGTCAATATCGTGGGCGGCTGTTGCGGCACGACGCCGGATCACATCAGGGCGTTCTCGGAAGCGATTGCAGGGGTAACCCCGCGCGCCGTTCCGGAAAAGCCGCGTTACCTGCGGCTTTCGGGGCTGGAGCCGTTCACGCTTACGCCCGAGATGAATTTCGTCAATATCGGCGAGCGCACCAACATCACGGGGTCGGCCAAATTCCGCAAGCTGATCGCCGCCGACAATTATGAGGGTGCGCTCGACGTCGCGCGCAACCAGGTCGAGAACGGCGCGCAGATCATTGACGTGAACATGGACGAGGGGCTCATCGATTCCGAAGCCGCCATGCGCCGGTTCCTGTCGCTGATCGCCGCCGAGCCGGATATTGCGCGCGTGCCGGTGATGATCGATTCCTCCAAATGGAGCGTGATCGAGGCGGGCCTCAAGGTCGTGCAGGGTAAGGGCATCGTCAATTCGATCAGCATGAAGGAAGGCGAGGACGCGTTTCTCGAGCACGCGCGGAAAGTTCGGCGCTATGGCGCGGCCGTCGTCGTCATGGCGTTCGACGAGCAGGGTCAGGCCGACACGGCTGAGCGCAAGGTTGAGATCTGCAAGCGGGCCTACGATCTGCTCGTGAACAAGATCGGCTTTCCGCCGGAAGACATCATCTTCGATCCGAACATCTTCGCCGTGGCCACCGGCATCGAAGAGCACAATGATTATGCACGCGCCTATTTCGCGGCCACGAAGCGCATTCGAGCTGAATTGCCCTATGTGCATATCTCCGGCGGGCTCTCGAACGTCTCGTTCTCGTTTCGCGGCAACGATCCGCTGCGCGAGGCGATGCATTCGGCATTCCTGTATCACGCCATCAAGGCCGGCATGGATATGGGGATCGTCAATGCCGGCCAGCTCGCGGTCTACGAGGATATTCCAACCGATCTTCGCGACGGCGTGGAAGACGTGCTGCTCAACCGCAGGCCTGACGCGACCGAAAGGCTGCTTGAACTCGCACAACGCTATAAGAACGATTCCGCGGCTCCCCGGGAAGAGATCACTCTTGCCTGGCGGCAGAACAGCGTCGAAGAGCGAATCAAATACGCACTCGTGCACGGCATCGCCGATTTCGTGACGGAAGATGTCGAAGAGGCGCGCCTGGTCGCGATTCGCACACTCAATGTGATTGAAGGTCCGTTGATGGCGGGCATGAATGTGGTCGGCGATCTGTTTGGGGCGGGCAAGATGTTCCTGCCGCAGGTTGTCAAATCCGCGCGCGTGATGAAGAAGGCGGTCGGCCATCTGATCCCGTTCATGGAAGCGGAACAGGCGCTTCTCTCGACCAAGAAGGAACCTGCCGGCCGCATCGTCATGGCAACGGTCAAGGGTGACGTACACGATATCGGCAAGAACATCGTGGGCGTCGTTCTGCAGTGCAACGGCTATGAGGTGATCGATCTGGGCGTAATGACGCCGGCGCAGAAGATTCTCGATACCGCGCGCGAAGTCGGCGCGAATATTATCGGGCTTTCGGGGCTAATCACGCCGTCGCTGGAAGAGATGAGCCATGTGGCGGCGGAGATGGAACGGCAGGGTTTCGACATTCCGCTGTTGATCGGTGGTGCAACGACGAGTCGCGTGCACACGGCCGTCAAGATCAATCCGAACTACAAGCGCGGTCAGACGGTCTATGTCACCGATGCGTCGCGCGCGGTGGGCGTGACGTCGAACTTGCTGTCGAAGACCAACCGCGCGGAATTTTCGGCGACGATCCGGCGCGAATATGAAGAGATCGCGGCGAAGCATTCGGCGCAGCGCGCGCCGGGCAAGCGGCTCACGCTACCGCAGGCGCGCGCCAACAGTCCGAAATTCGATTGGGCGGGCTACACGCCGCCCAAACCCAAATTCCTCGGCGTGCGCGAATTCGATGCTTACGATCTGGTCGAGCTTGTGCCGCTGATCGACTGGACGCCCTTCTTCCAGACCTGGGAGTTGGTCGGACGTTATCCGCTGATCCTCGACGATCCACAGGTGGGTAAAGCCGCGCGCGATCTGTTCGCGGATGCACAGGCGATGCTCAAGCGTATCGTTGCGGAAAAATGGCTCACGGCGCGCGCGGCAATCGGTTTCTGGCCGGCTGCGAGCGAGGGCGACGATATCGTGCTGTTCACGGGCGACGATCGCGCCATGCCGCTTGCGACGATCCACACTCTGCGCCAGCAGATGTCGCGCGAATCCGACAAACCCAATCTCGCGCTCGCCGATTTCGTGGTCCCACGCGAAACCGGCCGTGCGGATTATCTGGGCGGCTTCGTTGTTACGTCGGGCCATGGCGAAGAGGAGTGGATCAAGCGCTTCGAAGCCGACAAGGACGATTACAACGCGATCCTGCTGCGTGCGCTCGCGGATCGTCTGGCGGAAGCATTCGCCGAACGCCTGCACCAGCGTGTGCGCCGGGAATTCTGGGCCTATGCGCCGGACGAGAATCTTTCGAACGAGCAGCTGATCGCCGAAACCTATCGCGGCATCCGTCCTGCGCCGGGATACCCAGCGCAACCGGATCATACGGAGAAGGATCCGCTGTTCGGGTTGCTCGATGCGCAGAAGACGGCAGGCGTCAAGCTCACAGAGAGTTACGCGATGTGGCCGGGCTCTGCTGTGTCGGGATTTTATTTCTCGCATCCCGAAAGCCGCTATTTCGGCATCGGCAAGATCGAACGCGACCAGGTCGAGGATTATGCCCGACGCAAGGGTTGGTCTCTCGCCGAAGCGGAGCGCTGGCTCGCACCCAATCTCAATTACGATCCGCGCGCGGCAGCGGCCTGAAAAGCGTCACCAAAAAAAGCGCCACTGAAAAAGCGAAGGGCCGAAGCATTGCACTCCGGCCCGAACGCCCTTGATCCTTCGACTGGGCGTCAGTGGACGACGCCGAACACGACTGCCCCGAGAAACACAAAGACGAGACTGACTGTAAGAAGTTCAAGTCCGCGAACCATGGTCCCTCCATGCTTCACCGTTGACGCCTGACCTTGCTCTTATTGCGGGCCGAGCGAAAGGCCGAATCGCGCAACAATATTGTCGGCGATGTCCCGCAGGATGCCGGGCTCCGCGAGGGTTGTGGTCAATTCTGCACATGTCAAATGTGTATGATCCGTATACGGATTAAGTGCCCGGCTTCCCAAATCCGCCGCCGCCGGGTGTCGCGATTTCGATCCGGTCGCCGGCATCCACTTCGATCTCGTCGCGGCCCTTGAGCAGAATCGTTTCGCCGGTCTTGCGGAGAATTTTCGTTTCGCCCTTCGCGCCCGGCGCGCCGCCTGCGAGGCCGAAGGGCGCGGTTTCGCGACGCGTCGAGAGGATCGCCGCCGTCATCGCTTCGCGGAAGCGGATGCGGCGGATCGTGCCGTCGCCGCCATGATGCGCACCCGCGCCGCCGGAGCCTTGCCGAATCGAAAACTCTTCGAGCAACACCGGATAGCGCGCTTCGAGGATCTCGGGATCGGTGAGGCGCGAATTCGTCATATGGGTGTGAATGGCGGATTGGCCGTCGAATGCAGCACCCGCGCCTGCGCCGCCACAGATCGTTTCGTAATATTGGTGGCGCGCATTGCCGAAAGTAAGATTGTTCATCGTGCCCTGCGAGGCCGCCAACACACCCAGCGCGCCGAACAGCGCATCGACCACGGCCTGGCTGGTTTCGACATTGCCGCCGGCCACGGCGCCCGGCGGGCGCGGGCTCAGAAGCGTGCCGTCGGGAATCACGATCTCGATGGGCTTCAAGCAACCCGCATTCATCGGGATGTCGCTCTCGACGAGACAGCGGAAGACATAAAGCACGGCCGCCTTGGTGACCGAGCGCGGTGCGTTGAGATTGGTCTTCTGCTGCGGGCTCGTGCCTGTGAAGTCGACGCGCGCGGACCGCGATGCGCGATCGACGGAAACTTTCACGCGGATTTCCGTGCCGCTATCCATCGGCATCGCGAACGCGCCGTCCTTCAGCGCGCCGATCACCTTACGCACGCTCTCTTCGGCATTGTCCTGCACATGGCGCATATAGGCGGTGACGGTGTCTGCACCGTAGAGGGCGACCGCGCGCTTCAATTCCTCGCTGCCGCGCGTGCAGGCGGCGGCCTGCGCCTTCAGGTCCGCGATGTTCTGGTCGGGATTGCGTGCGGGATATTTGCCCGCGCCGAGCACGCTGCGCACCGCATCCTCGTCGAAATGGCCGTCGCGGATCATACGGATGCCGTCGAACAGTGCGCCTTCCTCCGAAATGTCGGAGGAAAAGGGCGGCATGGAGCCGGGCGTGATGCCGCCGATATCCGCCTGATGCCCGCGCGAGGCGACGTAGTAGCGGCGCACGCCGTCGACGAAGACGGGCGCCACGACCGTCACATCCGGCAGATGCGTGCCGCCGTCATAGGGCGCGTTGGTGACGAAGAAATCGGCCGGTTTCATGTCGGCGCCATGCTTTGCCACGATCGCAGTGACGCAATCGCCCATTGAGCCCAGATGCACGGGCATATGCGGTGCGTTGGCGACGAGGCCGCCTTCGGCGTCGAAGATCGCGCAGGAGAAATCGAGCCGCTCCTTGATGTTCACGGAGGAGGCGGTGTTCTGCAGCGTCGCGCCCATCTCTTCCGCGATCGCCATGAACAGATTTGCGAACACTTCGAGCAGCACGGGATCGATCTTTGCGCCAGTATGCTCGGCCGCGGTTTTGGGGGTCGCGCGCGTGAGCACGACGGCGCGCGCCGGCGTGATGTCCGCCTTCCAGCCCGGCTCGACGACGATGGTCTGATGCGGTTCGATCAGCAGGGCCGGCCCATCGATCGATTTGCCGGCTTCGAGCGAATCCGTGCGGTGGACGGCGGCCTTGAGCCAACGCCCTCCCGAATAGAATCGTGTGGGTGGAAGGATTTGACGTTGCGATTGCCGAGCGGATTGCGCGACGTCTCCTGAAGAATGCTTCGCCGCGTCGGTCGCCTCCACCTCAATCGACTCTGCGATCAGCTTCTCGCCTTCAAAGCCGAAGCCGAACAATTGCGCGTGCTTCGCTGCAAAGTGCTGCGCCATCTCCGTCTGTGATCCGAGCGGCACGGCGAGAGTCGTGTCGCTGCCGTCATATCGGATATGCGCGGTCGCTTTTGTGTCGACGGCAACGCCACCCTGCGCCGCAATGTCGGCGACAGCCTCGGCGCCGAGTTCATCGGCAATTTTGCGCAGATGCGGCACCAGAGTTTCGTCGAACGTCTGCCCCACCGCCCGCTGGCGCATTGCCCGCAAGCCCGCGAGCTTCATGCCGTAAGCCGACAGCAGTCCCGAGAACGGATGGATGAAAATCTTGGTCATCCCGAGCGCGTCGGCCACGAGACAGGCGTGCTGTCCACCCGCGCCCCCGAAGCAATTGAGCACATAGCGGCGCGTGTCGTAGCCGCGCGCGACGGAAATGCGCTTGATCGCATTGGCCATGTTTTCGACGGCGATACGAATGAACCCGTCGGCCACATCTTCCGGTGTACGTCCGATTTCAGCAGCAAGGGCCGCGAACCCAGCGCGCACGGCTTCGTCGTCGAGCGGCGCATCGGCGTTGGGTCCGAACAGCCGCGGGAAATACTCCGGCGACAATTTCCCCGTCATCACATTCGCATCGGTGACGGTGAGCGGGCCGCCGCGCCGGTAACACATGGGTCCCGGATCGGCGCCCGCGGAATCGGGGCCGACGCGGAAGCGCGCACCGTCATAATGCAGGATCGAACCGCCTCCGGCCGCAACCGTGTGGATCGCCATCATCGGCACGCGCAGCCGCACGCCAGCAACTTCGGTTTCGTAGACACGGTCGTAAATACCGTCGAACCGGGAAACATCCGTCGACGTGCCGCCCATATCGAAGCCGATCGTGTGATCGAAGCCGGCTTCGAGGCCGGTCTCGGCCATGCCGACCACGCCGCCGGCAGGGCCCGAGACGATCGCATCCTTGCCGCGGAAGAAGCCGGGCGCCGCGAGCCCGCCATTCGACGTCATGAAGAAGAGGCGCGGGTTTTCGCCCAGCGCGCGCGAGATGCGGTTCGCATAGCGGGCGAGCACCGGCGAGAGATAGGCGTCCGCCACGGTCGTGTCGCCCCGGCTGACGAATTTCATCAGCGGCACGGTGTCGTAGCTGGTCGATATCTGCGTGAAGCCGGCCTGTGCCGCGATCTCCGCCGCACGCCGCTCATGCGCGGGATAACGGTAGCCGTGCATGAACAGGATGGCGCAGGTTTCGAACCCGCGCGCGCGCGCTGCGTCGAGCCCCGCCCGCAGCTTCGCTTCGTCGAGCGGCTGCAGCACGTCGCCTTCGGCGCTCACGCGTTCGTCGGCCTCCAGCACCTCGTCGTAGAGCATGTCCGGCCGCTCGATCTTGAGCGCGAACAGCTTGGGCCGGTTCTGATAGCCGATGCGAAGCTGGTCCTTCAGGCCGCGGGTTGTCACCAGCAACACCCGCTCGCCCTTGCGTTCGAGCAATGCGTTCGTTGCAACCGTGGTGCCCATGCGCAGTTCGGCCACACGCTCGGACGGGATGGGCGCATTGGCGGGAAGGCCGAGGCAGCGGCGAATGCCTTCCAAAGCCGCGTCGTCGTAACGCGGGTCCTGCGACAGGAGCTTGAGGCTCGAAAGCGCGCCCTCGGGTGATTCGGCGACGATGTCCGTGAAGGTGCCGCCGCGATCGACATAGAATCGCCATGCGCCCGCGCGACTCATTGTGCGGAACTCTGGTGTCGGGGCGGGATGATCATTCGCAGCATCGCAATTCGGCGGAGATTGGCCTAATGCTTCGGCCCATGTCCATCTGGGGAAAATTCGGCGGCGCGGCAGCGGGCTTCCTCCTGGGCGGCGGGCCGCTCGGCGCGGTGGCCGGCGCCGTCGCGGGGCATTTCCTGTTCGACCGCGACGCCGAAGAAGCCGGCCAATCTGACCAAGAGCCCGGCGTCGCCTTCACCATCGCGATCATCGCGCTGGGCGCCAAGATGGCGAAGGCCGACGGCGTCGTCACCGACGACGAGGTCGAGACGTTCTTCCGCATCTTCCGCGTGCCGCCCGGAGAAAAAGCGAATGTGCAGCGCATCTTCGATCTCGCGCGCCAGGACACCGCCGGCTACGAAGCCTATGCGAAGCAGATCGCGAAGATGTTCCGCGGCAACCCGGCCATGCTGGAGGACGTGATCGACGTGTTGTTCGAGATCGCGAAGGCAGACGGCATCCTGCATCCGGGCGAGCTCGCCTTCCTCGAAACCGTGGCCGACATTTTCGGCTTCACGCCCACCGAATTCCGCCGCATCCGCGCGTCCCATTTCGGGCCCGATGCGGCCGATCCCTATTTCATCCTGGGCGTCGACCACCAGGCGAGCGACGAGGAGGTCCGGCGCACCTATTTGCTGCTGGTGCGCGAGAACCACCCGGACAAGCTGGTCGCCCGCGGCGTACCGGAGGAGTTCGTGCGCATGGCGAACGACAAGCTCGCCTCCATCAACGGCGCCTATGACAAGATCCGGCACGAGCGGCATCTGGCCGGGAAATAGCCGTCCATCCATCTCTCGGTAACCGTTTGGGGCCATGATCCGCGGCGGTCACGAAGCAGGCGCCGATCCATGTATGCTCAAACTGCCGACGGCAGTCTTCTCGAACAGATTCCGATCGCGATCGACGATTCGCTGAGATTTCTGCAGCCGGCGACGATCGAAGCGCTCGCCTATTGGAAGTCCAAGCTTGACGGGCGGCTCATGCCGTCGCGCCAGGATCTCGATCCGCGGCAGATGCGCGCCTTCATGCCGAATATCGCGCTGGTCGAATTGCGCAATGCGCCGGACGGAACGCAGGATTATTACATTCGCCTCGCCGGCACGGCCGTCGAGGAGCTTTTCGGCCCGCTCACCGGCCAATCGATCAGCGAATTCCTGCCGGCCGAAATCGAAGCGCGCTGGCGCCGTATGCTCGATGCGGCACGCGATGCCGCGTCGCCGATCCGCACCATCGGCCGCGTGGCGTTCCAGCGGAAGACCTGGCTCGAATGCGAAACCATGATCGCGCCTTTGGGCACGGACGGTAAACCGTCTCAATGCTCTTCGTCACCGTGGCAATCTGGGAAGCGCGATAGGCTCAGCTCGCGTCAACGCCCCCTTCCGTCCGCCTCGCAAGTGCGAACCGTCCACCTTGCCCCGAAACGGGGGAAGGTCAGAAAAAGTCGAAGCGCGAATCTTTTCCTTACCCTTCCCCCCTCGCGGGGGAAGGTGNNGTAGCGAGGCGGAAGGGGGCCGTGCCGTCGCACAGGCTTTGCGATTTTTGCCGCCGCCCCGAATTCTGCTAAGCCGCGCGCGAGACATCTGACGGACCGGGGACCATGCCCAAGCGGCGCAAGCGTGCGATGGAAGCGACGACAACCGTCGACGGCCACGATATTCACTGGGTGCTGCGCAGCGAGCCGCAATGGACGCCCGACGGCGGCTTCAAAGGCGTGACCTTTTCGGTTCATCTGGCCGACATGAAACACCGCGAACTGATCCTGGAATTCCCTTATCCGCAGCCAAAGGTCCACGGCTACCAGTTTCCCGCGAAGCCGAAGATTCTTCCGGAGAAGATCGATGCGGGCATCCAGCAAGCCATCGACGCGGGCTGGCGTCCGACTTCAAGGGGAAGGCCCTTTATTTTCGAAGTTGAGGAAGAGATGAAGTGATGGGCTTGCTGATCGACGAAGAGGGGATTTGAACCGCAAGTCGGATGATGGAGAACACGGCTAATCCGGCCTCTCTTTATCAAGCCAGGTCCACGCGCCCTCGGGTAACCAGCCCGAACGCATTGCGATGTTCAATTCGCAAATAAACATGTGGTCGTCGTCATTAAGCTTCGGCTTCAGAAGTTCGAACCATTTGTCGGCCGTTCTATTCGTATAAACGATCCAGCAATTCGGAGCATAGCGATACCAGTCGCGCGCCGTACTTAGCGTCTTTCTGATTCGCTCAATGTCGGTGCGTCCCGATTTAAAGCTGAATGCGATATGTAGGAAGCTAGCCATTTTCTTCCTCTGGCGGTGCCGAGGTCGAATCTTCAATTAAGATCATTCTGGGGTCGGGAATTTTGGCGGTCAGATCGCCGAGCGGAAGAGCCTTGGATTCTGCCACAAATTTCAAATGCGCAGTAACATCTGCACCTTCCATCAGTGCGAGATGCGGGTTTGCGACTGCATACTCCCTCATCTTCCTCACCTCGCGTACAACTATAAAAGAAATGAGGGAAACGCCTCCTACGCATATCGCATCTAACACAAAATCAGTGTTAGAGACGCGAGAAAGCGCATAACCAAATAGAACGATTAATGCGAAGTGAAGCCACGCCGACTTACCGTTCACGCCGGGAGCAAATCGAAACCGCGCAACGGATTCGACAAGCCTTCCGATCCAGCCCAATTGATTGTCTGCGCCGTCGCTCATGATCGTTGGATACTCCCCCGAGTCCTGCAGACGAGCAATCAGTGGGCGAAATGAGATGCCAGCATCTCAGCCCCTTGACATTCATCACATAGTCATCAAATAATCATCCATAGACACTCCCAAGCTGGAGAATTGGAATGGGTAAGATTGATGTCGGAGTGGGGGAGGACTTCCCCATTGAGGACGGAAAACGGCCGGAAAGCGGCCCGGAAAACACCGCCGGATCGGACGACGAGCGCTGCCGGAAGGGGCGCGAGGAACACGAGGCGCGCCATGCCGAGTGGCGGGCGCGCAAGCGCGGGTTCCGGGACGATGTCCGTGAGAGTTTCCACAAGCATTTCGGCGGTCATCCGTTCGATATGCATCATCACGGCATCGCGCGCGCGGTGATCGCGGTGGCGCTGCTGGCGCTCGCGATTGCGCTCCTGCCGCATGTGTTCCTGTTCGTGGCGCTCGTGCTGGCGGTCGTCTTCTTCGTCGCCCATCGCGGCGGCTTTTATCATTATCACCGCACGATGCCGGACTACCGGCACGATGCTGAATCGTAAGGAACATCAAATGCACAGAGGTCATCGTCACCGCCACGGTTTTCGCGGCGAAGAAAGAGTGACGCCCGGCGATCCCGCCGCGGCCGGCGAGCGCAGCACCACGCGCGTGCAGCTCGAAATGCCGCCCCAGGCGATGGATCGCCTGCAGCGGCTGAAGGAGCGCACGGAAGCGGCGTCCTATGCGGAAGTGATCCGCAATGCGCTGCGCCTGTTCGAAGCGCTCGTCGAAGAGCACGCCAAGGGCGCGGAATTCGCGCTCAGGCGGGCGGACGGGGAGACCGTCGCCTACAAGATCTTCGTGTGATGGCGCTTCGCATTGTCGAATGCCGTTCGCCCAATCACGATGCGCGGCCGGAAGGCGCGGCCATCGACATCCTCGTGCTGCATTACACGGGCATGCGCACGGCCGAAGAAGCGCTCGCGCGCCTTTGCGATCCGGAAGCAAAAGTCTCCGCGCATTACACCGTCGGGCGCGATGGACGCGTCTACCGGCATGTGCCGGAAGAACGCCGCGCCTGGCATGCGGGCGTGTCGTGGTGGGCGGGCGAGCGCAACGTCAATGCGCGCTCGATCGGCATCGAGCTTGTCAATCCGGGACACGAATTCGGTTATGAGCCGTTTCCCGAAGCGCAGATTTCCGCGCTGATCGATCTTGCGCACGGCATTCTTTCGCGCCATCCGATTCCTGCGTCGCGTGTCATCGGTCATTCCGATGTGGCGCCGGCACGCAAGACGGATCCGGGCGAGCTGTTCCCCTGGCCGCAACTGGCCGAATTCGGCATCGGGTTGTGGCCGGAATTCTCGCCGTTCGGCAGCGGCGACGACGTGAGCGGCCGCGATTTCGCGCGGTTGGGTTATGGGCTCGCTCCCGATGTGGATATTCCGTTCGAAGCCGTTGTCAGCGCGTTCCAGCGCCATTGGCGGCCGTCCAAGGTCGACGGCGTGCTCGATGACGAAACCGCATATCGGCTCGGCGCTCTCATATCCGCTCTTCCTTAAACGGCGCAGCACCCCCATTCTCGTGTTTCGAGAAACGGGAACGGCGTCATGAAAACGATCGGCATGCTGGGCGGGATGAGCTGGGAATCCTCGGCCGTCTATTACCGCATCCTCAACCGCGAAGTTCAGAAGCGGCTGGGCGGAGTCCATTCGGCGAAGACGTTGATGTATTCCTTCGATTTCGCCGAAATGTCCGTGCTGCAACATTCCGGCAGGATGGCGGAAGCCAACGACCTGATGTCTACGGTCGCGGTCCATCTCGCGAAATCCGGCGCGGATTTCATGATGATCTGCTGCAACACGATGCACATCGCGTCCGCGCAGATGGAGCAGGCGGCAAAAATTCCGCTGCTGCACATCGCCGATCCGCTGGGTGCCGCGATCAAGCAGGGCGGGTTCTCGCGTCCTGCGCTTCTGGGTTCCGAATTCACCATGGAGCGCGACGACATCATCCGTGGCCGCCTCAAATCGCGCTTCGGCATCGATGTGATCACGCCGGAAGGCGCGGACGCTGCCGAAGTAAGCCGCGTGATCTATGAAGAGCTGGTCCGCGGCAAATTCCTCGAAGCCTCGCGAAAATCCTACCGCGAGATCATCGCAAGGCTGGTCGCGAAAGGCGCAGACTGCGTCATTCTCGGCTGCACCGAACTGCCATTGCTCGTGATGGCGGAAGATTCCGCGGTGCCGCTGTTCGACACCACGACTCTTCACGCGATGGCCGCCGTCGATATGGCGCTTAATTAGCCGGGCCCCCTTCCGCCTCGTTTCGCTCGGCACCTTCCCCCGCGAGGGGGGAAGGCTAAGGAAAAGATTCACGCTTTGCTTTTTTTCTAACCTTCCCCCCTCGCGGGGTGGACGCCTCGCTTTTCGCGAGGCGGACGGAAGGGGGGCCGCCGCCGAGTGGACTCAACCAATCTCAAATTCCAGCAGCGGCAAGCGCCGGCCGGGAATCGAATCCGACGGCGCATCGCCCACGCGTTTTGCACCCACCCGGAGATAGAATTCCTCGGCGTGCGGATCGGCGAGGATCACCAGCTTCTGCGCGCCTTCGGCAGCGATGAGTGCGACAATCTCTTCGAACAATTTGCGGCCGGCGCCGGTGCCCATCGCGCCCGGATCGACGAACATGTGTCCGAGATCGAACGTGCCGGTCGGCGCCAGCGGCTCGGCCGTCGCCACGCCAATGACCTCGCCGTTTGCATGTTCTGCCGCCAGCACGCGGCCGCGTGCGATCATTTCCGGCGTGATCGTCAACGCCTCGCGCGATGCGGCCATGAAGGCTTCGTCGTACCCCCAATGCGCCTTCGCACACCGGCAGATTTCCGTGAGCCGGCCGGCTTCCTCGGCGCGCGCGGGCCTGACCTCGATCTTCGTCATGCGGCGATCCTGGCATGCGCCACCATTCGCTTGGCCTCACGATTTGGTTTATATCGCCCCCGCGTCAGATGGCCGGATGGCCGCTGGGGGCGAAAGCTCCTGGAGGAAAGTCCGGGCTCCACGGAGATACGGTGCCGGATAACGTCCGGCGGGGGCGACCCCAGGGATAGCGCCACAGAGAAGAAACCGCCCGCCTTTGCAGCTCGCGCTGCTACGGCGCGGCAAGCCTGAAAAGGCCTGCTGCGGCGAAGCCCCGAATAGGGGCGAAGACGAGCAAGGGTGAAACGGTGCGGTAAGAGCGCACCGCGCGCACGGCAACGGACGCGGCACGGCAAGCCCCACCGGGAGCAAGACCAAATAGGGATGGCGAATGACCTGTTTCCGGGTCGTCATCCGGGTAGGTCGCGCGAGGCGTTCGGCGACGAACGTCCCAGAGGAATGGCCATCTCCCGGGCAACCGGGAACAGAACCCGGCTTACAGGCCATCTGACGCTTATCTCTTGGCGCCGAACGCCGCAGACAGAATGCCGAGAATTTCCTCGGCGGCGTGCCCATCGCCATATTCGAGGATCTGGCGACGAGGGCGATAGTCCGGGACCGTCCAAAGCCGGTTCCAGCCGCATTCGATGGTTTCGACCCATTCGGTTTCGTTGCGCAGGGTCACGCAGGGCACGCGATGGAAATAGGCCTCCTTCTGCAACCCGCCTGAATCCGTCAGCACGATGGTGGCCGACTGCAGGAGCCGGCACATATCGAGATAGCCCACGGGTTCGATTACGCGGATACCGCTTTGCGCGAAATCGATGCCGGCCGCCTTCGCGGCATCGCGCGTGCGGGGATGCAGCGGCAGCACGATCGGATATTTCTGCGCTTCGGCGGCGATGAAGACGGCAATTTTGCCCAGCATGCCGATATCGTCCGTGTTCTCGGCGCGGTGAATGGTTGCCACGCCGTACCTGCGCGGCTCAAGGCCAAGGCGCTGGACGATGTCGGAATGCTTCTTCGAGAGTTCGGACGCGAGTTGCGTGGCATCGTTCATCAAATCGCCGGTCTTGTGCACACCCTGGACGATTCCTTCGCGCGCCAGATTTTCGATCGCAATGGAGGTCGGGCACAGCAGCATGGAACTCAGACGGTCGGCGACAACGCGGTTGATCTCTTCCGGCATAGTCCGGTTGAACGACCGCAATCCCGCTTCAACATGGATTAAGGGTATTGCGAGCTTGGCCGCGGCGAGCGCGCCCGCCAAAGTCGAATTCGTGTCGCCATAAACCAGAACGGCATCGGGCTTCTCGGCGATCAGGACGTCTTCGATCGCCGCGAGCATGCGGCCTGTCATCGCGCCGTGGCTGCCGCCGTGGATATCGAAGCGGTAGCGGGGTAGGGGAATCTCGAGTTCGGAAAAGAAAATGTCGGACATGGACGCGTCGAAATGCTGCCCGGTGTGGACAAGAATTTCCTCGAACCCGGGATGGGAGCGCATTGCGCGGGAAAGCGGAAAAGCCTTGATGAATTGCGGTCGCGCGCCTACCACGCTGACGAGCCGAATGGGCCGTGTGCGGCCGTCCGTATGCGGAGAGTTAACGTCCAATGCTCACACCAATTTCTTGAACACGTGAATTATCGGTCCCGGCAAGCTAGCGTGCTCCGAAAGACGCCGCTAGGATGGAAAATATCGCGGGGAAAAACGTGACGGCCGGACTGGAATTGACCTATGCGGCGTTGCTGAGCATGGCAATCTGCCTGTTCGCCGTGCCGATCGCACAGCGGCTGAAAGTCATCGATTTTCCCGACAAAGGACGAAAAGTGCATCCTGGGCCGACGCCGCTCGTCGGCGGTATCGCCATTATGGCTCCGCTGGTTTTGTGGTGCATCGTCCGTATCGTTTCGGTCGACATAACCAATCCTAACAAGCTGTTTGTGGCGATCGTCCTGGGCGGCGGCGCGGTCGCGGTTACCGGTCTCCTCGACGATCAGCGGCATATCTCCGCCGGTGCACGCTTGCTGCTGCTGGCCCTCGTTGCCGGCGCTGCGTTGACGATCGACCCGCTGCTGGTCGGCGACCACATCAATACGGTGAGTTGGGGCGTTGTCTCCATACCCATGTGGTTGTTCGCCTTCCTGGTGATACTCGCACTTGTCGGCTATCCGAGCGCGGTCAATATGGCCGACGGCATGAACGGCATCGTCGTTTCGCTGTTTTTCATTTGGGCGGCCTGCATCGCGTTCACGTCCACAGGCTCGATCGCGGCGACAGCCAGGGTGATCGCGATCGTGACCGCGGTGACGTTTCTGTTCAATTTGCGCGGGCGCCTGTTCCTGGGCGACTGCGGCGCGTTCGGCGTGGCCTTCACGCTCGGTCTGCTGACGGTCGCAGACCACAATGCCGCGCACTTGCCGGTTGAGACGGTCGTCGTTTGGTATTTCATTCCGGTGGTCGATTGTTTCCGGCAGATGCTGAGCCGGTGGATCAGGGGAGAGTCGCCGCTCAAGCCCGACAACAATCATTTCCACCATCGTCTCACGCGCCTGTTCGGCCCGCACGCGGCCCGTTTCATCTATGTCGGTCTGGTGGCGGGTTCGTCGCTGGCCGCGACTTTCGTCCCGTGGCTCGGACCGATCTGCGTGGGACTGCTTGCGCTCGCTTATCTTGTGTTGCTACGGCCCGATCTTGTCGGGTGGCATCCGCGCGTCGCAGCGCCGCAGATGCGTCCCGCCAAGGCTCCCACGCTGGAAAACCAGTACCCGGCAATACCCACAATTGTCCCCCAAAAATTACCCCTGCGCCATGTGGCGCAGGATCGGGAGACGAACAGGACTCTCCAATAGCGTTGGACGCCGCTGTCGCCATTAACGATTTCGGTCGGCAGTACGGTGCCCAGGCATGACGCGGGTTGAGTCGACCGCCAATCCTTCCTAGATTGGCATCTATACCGAAAACTGTCGATTTAGGGGCTTGCATGAATTCGTCCGTTGCTCCCGTGGCTTCGCGCCTGACGCATCTGAAGCGCCTCGAGGCCGAGAGCATTCACATCATGCGCGAAGTTGCGGCCGAGTTCCGCAACCCGGTGATGCTCTATTCGATCGGCAAGGATTCCTCGGTGATGCTTCATCTGGCGATGAAGGCGTTCTACCCCTCCTTGCCGCCCTTTCCGCTGCTCCACGTCGATACGACCTGGAAGTTCAAGGAAATGATCGCCTTTCGCGACGAAACCGCGAAGCGCCTGGGCCTGAAGCTGATCGTCCATATCAACGAAGACGGCGTTCGCCGCGGTATTAACCCGTTCGATTCCGGCTCGGCGCTCCATACCCAGGTCATGAAAACCGAGGGCCTCAAGCAGGCGCTCGACAAATACGGCTTCGACGCGGCCTTCGGCGGCGCGCGCCGCGACGAGGAAAAATCGCGGGCCAAGGAGCGGGTGTTCTCGTTCCGTACCGCGACCCATGCCTGGGATCCGAAGAACCAGCGTCCCGAGCTTTGGCGCCTCTACAACACGCGCGTTCGCCCAGGCGAATCCATCCGCGTGTTTCCGTTGTCGAACTGGACCGAACTCGACGTCTGGCAATATGTGATGATGGAGGACATCCCCATCGTCCCGCTCTATTACGCGAAGAAACGGCCCGTGGTGGAGCGCGACGGTGCGTTGATCATGGTGGACGACGAGCGCATGAAAATGAGACCCGGCGAAAGCCCGGACATGCGCCTCGTACGCTTCCGGACATTGGGGTGCTATCCGCTCACGGGCGCCATCGAATCGCCGGCCATTACGATGGAGGAAATCGTGAGCGAAATGTTGATCGCGCGCACCTCCGAACGCCAGGGCCGCGTCATCGATCACGATGAGAATTCGTCCATGGAAAAGAAAAAGCGGGAAGGTTATTTCTGATGACCGCGCCCATGACGTCTCTTGCGGCCTATCTCGCCGAGCAGGAAAAGAAGTCGCTGCTACGCTTCCTCACTTGCGGCAGCGTCGATGATGGCAAGTCGACCCTGATCGGCCGGCTGCTCTACGATTCGAAGCTGTTGTTCGAAGATCATCTGGCCGCGCTGGAGAAAGATTCGAAGAAGCACGGCACGACAGGCGAAGACATCGATTTCGCGCTTCTCGTCGACGGGCTGGAAGCCGAACGCGAACAGGGCATCACCATCGACGTGGCCTATCGCTTCTTTGCGACAGATCGCCGCAAATTCATCGTCGCCGACACGCCGGGTCATGAGCAATACACGCGCAACATGGCGACGGGCGCGTCCAATTCCGAGCTTGCCGTCATTCTCATCGACGCGCGCAAGGGCGTTCTTACGCAGACGCGCCGCCACGCCTATATCGCGTCGCTGCTGGGAATCCGACATGTGGTGCTCGCGATCAACAAGATCGATCTGGTTGAATTTTCGCAAGGCGTGTTCAACGAGATCGTTGCGGATTTCGGCGAGTTCGCAAAGAAACTGCATTTTGCAAGTCTCGCGCCGATCCCCATTTCGGCGCGCTTCGGCGACAATGTGATCTCGAAGAGCGAGCACACGCCGTGGTACACCGGACCTACGCTGCTTCAGCATCTGGAGACCGTGGACGTCGAAACCGAGCTGGGCGGAAAGCCCTTCCGGCTGCCCGTGCAATGGGTGAACCGTCCCAATCTCGATTTCCGTGGCTTTTCGGGCACGATTGTCAGCGGACGGATAAAGTCCGGCGACGACGTCGTGGTGGCGAAATCCGGGCGTCGCAGCACGGTCAAACGCATCGTGACGATGGACGGCGATCTCGACGAGGGACTGCCGGGCGAAGCGGTCACACTCACGCTTGCGGACGAAATCGATATCTCGCGCGGCGATCTTCTGAGCGCGCCCACGGCGCGACCCGAAGTGTCCGATCAATTCTCGGCGCACCTGCTCTGGATGTCGGAAGACGAGATGCTGCCGGGCCGCCAATATCTTCTGAAGATCGGCGCGCGCACCGTTCCCGTGTCGATCAGCGAGCTCAAGCACAAGGTGGACGTCAATACGCTAGACCACATGGCGGGCAAAACGCTGGCGCTCAACGAAGTCGGCTACGGCAATATCTCGGCGGCGCAACCCATCGCCTTCGACGCCTATGCCGAAAACCGCGACACCGGCGGTTTCATCCTGATCGACCGCTTCACCAATACGACGGTCGCGGCCGGCATGATCGATTTCGGCCTCCGGCGCGCGACGAACGTCCATTGGCAGGCGCTCGACGTGAACAAGTCGCTGCGCGCCGAAACGAAAGGCCAGAAACCTGCGGTTCTCTGGTTCACGGGCTTGTCTGGTTCGGGCAAATCGACCATCGCCAACCTCGTCGAAGGCGCGCTGTTCGCGCAGGGCCGCCACACCTATCTGCTGGACGGCGACAATGTCCGCCATGGCCTCAACCGCGATCTTGGATTCACCGATGTCGATCGCGTCGAGAACATTCGCCGGGTGGCGGAAGCAGCCAGACTGTTCGTCGATGCAGGTTTGATCGTGTTGGTCTCGTTTATCTCGCCGTTCCGCTCGGAGCGCCGGATGGCGCGAGAGCTTTTGGGGTCCGGCGAATTCATCGAGGTTTTCGTCGACACCCCCATCGATGTCTGCATGGAGCGCGATCCCAAGGGGCTCTACCGCAAGGCCCGGGACGGCGAAATCAAGAATTTCACCGGCATCGACAGCCCCTACGAGGCGCCCGAGTCGGCAGACCTGACGCTTTTGACGGTCGAGAGCGATCCCGCGACCCTGGCCGAAAAGGTGGTCGATTATCTCCGCGCGCGGGAACTAATCCCGTGAGCAGCCGGTTTCCAAGGTGCGCCTGATCGAAATGCGATCTCGCGCAATAAAATTAGCTTCGACTTGTTGCACTGCCGCAACAAGTCGCCCAGATCCGGGGAGAAATTGAATCTTAGGCAGGGTTTGATTGACACGTTAAGACTTGGCAAGGTAGAAGAGTCTCAGGAAGTAGAGGGAGAAAGTGGTCATGCGGAAATTGGTATCTATGGTTGCGGCGACGGCGTTCTTGGCGTCGACAGTGGCTGCTTTCGCCGACGGCGCGCAAACGGCTTCGACGCCCGCGCAGCCCTTGGCTCCCGGTGGCGCAGCAGGCGTGCACAACGCTCAGCTGTGGTTCGCTCCGGCGGGTCTGTGGATCGCTGGTGGTGCCCTTGCGGTCGGTCTTGGAACGTATTTTGTGCTGCAGAACCATGGCGGTTCGACGCCGTCGACAGTGCATTAATTCGACCAATTTTGGTTGTAGTAAAAAGGCGCGGCCTCCGCGCCTTTTTGCGTTTCTGTCGCCTGTAGAATCAGGTTGTCGGCCCTACGGTCGCGCGGCCGACGCTCACATAGGTGAACCCGGCCTCGGCCATGTGGCTCGGACGATAGATGTTCCGCAGATCGACCATCAGAGGGTGTGTCAGCAGGCTTCTGAGCCGCCCGAGGTCGAGCGCACGGAACTCGTTCCACTCCGTCAGGATCACCACGCCGTCGGCCCCGGAAATCGCCTCATAGGCGTCACCGCAGAGTTCGATATCCAGGAGCTTTTTGGCTTCGGTCATGCCTTCCGGGTCGTAGCCGCGAATGCGCGCGCCGGCTGCCTGCAATATCGGCACGATCACGAGGCTGGGCGCATCGCGCATGTCGTCGGTATTCGGCTTGAAGGTGAGGCCCAGCACGGCCACCGTCTTGCCGCTGACGCCCCCGAAAGCCTGGATGATCTTGTCGGCCATTTTCGATTTCCGGTCGTCATTGACTTCAACCACGGTCCCCACGATTCGAGCGGGCGCGCCGGAATCCTGTGATGTCTTGAGCAGCGCCAAAGTGTCCTTCGGAAAGCAAGATCCGCCGAAGCCCGGGCCGGCATGGAGGAATTTCGAGCCGATTCGCCCGTCGAGACCGATGCCGCGCGCCACGTCCTGGATGTCGGCACCCACTTTTTCGCAGAGATCCGCCATCTCATTGATGAATGTGATCTTGGTCGCGAGGAATGCGTTCGCGGCATATTTGATCAACTCCGAGGTCTCGCGGGAGGTGAATACGATAGGCGTCTCGTGGAGATAGAGCGGCCGGTAAATCTCCTTGATCACGTCGCGGGCGCGATCGGTTTCGCAGCCGACGACCACGCGATCGGGCCGGCGGAAATCCTCGATCGCCGAGCCCTCGCGCAGGAATTCCGGGTTTGACGCCACATCGAAATCGGCGCCGGGTCTGAGCTTGCGGATGATGTCCTCGACCTTGCGCCCGGTTCCGACCGGCACGGTCGATTTGGTGACGACGACGGTGTAGCCCTCGAGCGAAGCGGCGATCTCCTCCGCCGCGCCGAACACGAAGCTCAAATCGGCATGACCGTCGCCCCTGCGGCTCGGTGTTCCTACGGCGATGAAAACCGCGTCGGCCGCCGGCATGGCGGCCGCCAGATCCGACGTAAAGGACAGGCGCCCGGCCTTCACATTCGTCGCCACGACCTCATCGAGGCCCGGCTCGAAAATCGGCACTTTCCCGGCGTGCAGACCGGCGATCTTGGCTTCGTCCTTGTCGACGCACACCACATCGTGCCCGAATTCCGACAGGCAGGCTGCCGAGACCAGCCCGACATATCCCGTTCCGATCATGGCAATGCGCATGCGGGCGACCCTCGATTTCTCCGTTGTGTCGCCCGCGGGCTCGTATCTTTCAAGGGGGCCGAAGAACGCCGCCGAAAACGGGGTTCTGGATGTTCGCAGCAAGCCGGGCTATGAGATGCCCGTCCACGCAGATTTTTCCTTCCGATCGAAATGAGCCAAATGCCTGTCGAGAATTCGCCCGGGGGTCTCCGCGACCATGCGCTCGTCCTTGTTGTGGGGGGGCTGGGTTGCTTCGTCGTCGGCGCAATTGCCGCGGCTCTCGGTCTGCATCTCTGGCAGGCGGCGCACGACGTTCGCGGCAAGTTTGCGACGACCTCCTATATCCAGGCCTGGCAATTGAATTGCCCACCGGCGAACGTGACGTCGACCAGGTGCGCGCTGCAGCAGTCGATCGTCCAGCGCGACACGCATGCCACGATTGCCGCCGTCACGGTTGAGCGCGGCGTTGCTGCGGACACTCTGCAGATTGTCGTCCCGCTCGGTGTGTTGATCGGGCCTGGTCTTGCGTTTTCCGTGGGCAACACGGCGACGGTTGCGGTCCCCTATACGACCTGCGCGCAATCCGGATGCGTCGCGATCGCGACTTTGACTCCGAAGACGCTGGGTCAGATGGAAGACGGCGCGGGCGGGCAGATCACGGTTGTCGGAGGTGACGGCAAGCCGGTAAGCCTGCCTTACTCGTTGAACGGATTCGCCGATGCCATGCGCGAACGCGACAAGGATTGGCGCAAGCGCAGCAGTCACTGGTTCTAGTTCGGCGTGGCACGGATGAGATTGGAAAGACGCGGGAAAATGTTGCGACACGCAGTGTTCGCCGTTGTGGCATTGACGGGGCTTGGCGCGCAGACGATATGCGCTTCGGCCGCAAGTCCGCCGCAGGCGGAAGCGGCGCAGGCCAATTCGCCGATTTCGCAATCGCGCACGATCGGATCGTGGACTGTCCGCTGCTATCGCACGCAGGGCAGCGTTTGTGACCTTTCGCAGATCGCGTTCGAACGCCAGCAGAATCTCCGCGTTCTGGGCGTTTCCATCGCCTTCTTGCCGGACAAGAATCTCTATACGGGCCGGTTCGTCGTGCCGCTTCTTGTGTCGTTCGCCAAGGGTATGACAATCGAGATCGGTGCGTTTCAGCTCCCCAATCTTAAATTTCGCCGTTGCGAACGCGACGGCTGCTATGTCGAGGGCGTGCTGCCACCGCAGATGATCTCCGCGATGTCGCAATCGGCTCCTGCCAAAGGAACGATAAAGGTCGCCGCGGTTAACGGCAAAATCGTCACGATCCCTATCGCGCTCGATGGTTTTGCAGATGGTCTGGCTCAGATGAAGCAGTGGGACTCGCAGAAGGGCGCGCCGTCATCCGCTGCTCCCTGACGCCGCAAGTGACCGCTTTGTGCAAGAATTGCTGAGCCTTTTCGGCTCGGCCAACTCGCGGGATCGGAAACCTATCTTATGGCAGTCCTTGTCACCGGCGGCGCCGGCTATATCGGCAGTCATATGGTCTTCGGGCTCGTCGATCGGGGCGAAAAGGTCGTCGCGCTCGACAATCTGTCCACGGGCAATCGCGGATTGGTCGCCGAGAGCGCCGATTTCATCGAGGGCGATGCCGGCGATCGGGAACTTGTTTGCCGTCTTGTTGCGGAGCACGCAATCGACGCCATCATTCATTTTGCAGGCTCGATCATTGTGCCGGAATCGGTGGAACAGCCTCTTGCTTATTACGCGAACAACACGGTCGTCGCGCGAAACCTGATCGAAGCGGCTGTCCGGTCCGGCGTGCGGAATTTCATTTTTTCCTCCACCGCGACCGTTTATGCGGGCGAGAGCGACAAGCTGCTGTCCGAAGATTTGCCCGCGGGACCGATCAGTCCCTATGGCCGCTCGAAGCTGATGACGGAATGGATGCTGGAGGACAGCGCGCGCGCCTATGATTTCCGGTATGTCGCCCTGCGCTATTTCAATGTGGCAGGCGCCGATCCCAAAGGGCGCACGGGCCAGTCATCGCCGCGCGCGACGCATCTGATCAAACGGGCATGCCAGGTGGCGCTCGGGCGGGTGCCGCATCTCGACGTTTTCGGCAGGGATTATCCCACGCCCGACGGGACCGGCGTGCGCGACTATATCCATGTGAGCGATCTTGTTGCGGCGCACGCGTTGGCACTCGGGTATCTGCGCGATGGCGGAGCTGCCGGGGTCATGAACTGCGGCTATGGCCGGGGCTCATCGGTCCGCGAGGTTATCGCCGCCATGGAGCGCGTGACAGGCCGAACGCTGCCGGTGAAGGAAAGTCCGCGCCGCGCAGGCGATCCGCCCTGGCTGATCGCGGATTCGCGCCTGATCCGCGCCACTCTGAACTGGCGGCCTGCGCATGACGATCTCGACAATATCGTGCGCTCGGCCCTCGCATGGGAAAGCAAACTGAACAGCCCCTAGAATTGCGCCGGTGAATCGTCGCCCAAATTGGGTTACGGTTTGTGCGACGGGTACAGGGAGGCCACCATGAGCAGCGCGGCAAGGATCGAGGACTCGAGAAACATCGCCTACGATATCCCGCTCAGCGAGATCAACGTCGCGCAGGCCGAGCTCTTCCGGACGAATACGATGTGGCCCTATTTCGAGCGGCTGCGGCGCGAAGATCCGGTGCACTACTGCGCCAAGAGCGATTTCGGACCCTATTGGTCCGTGACCAAATACAAAGACATCATGCAGGTGGATACGAGCCACCAGATTTATTCGTCGGAAGCGAGCTTGGGCGGCATTACGCTGCGCGATCAGAAGCAGGACTTCCTGATGCCCATGTTCATCGCGATGGATCCGCCCAAGCATGACGCGCAGCGCAAAGTCGTCAATCCGATCGTGGCGCCGGACAATCTTGCGAAGCTGGAGGGCACGATCCGCGAGCGGGCAGGTCGTATTCTCGATTCGTTGCCGATCGGCGAAACGTTCGATTGGGTTGACAAAGTGTCGATCGAGCTGACGACGCAGATGCTCGCGACCTTGTTCGACTTTCCGTGGGACGACCGACGCAAGCTCACGCGCTGGTCCGATGTCGCGACGTCGGTGCCGGGAAGTGGAATTGTCGAATCGGAAGAGGCGCGCCGCGCCGAATTGCTGGAATGCGCGAATTATTTCCTGAATCTTTGGAACGAGCGCGTGAATGCGCCGCCGGGAAACGATCTGATTTCGATGCTCGCGCATGGCGAAGCAACCCGGAACATGGACAAGATGGAGTTCCTCGGGAACCTCGTCCTCCTGATCGTCGGCGGCAACGACACGAC
>PLJH01000010.1:0-299 GCA_003139615.1 Alphaproteobacteria bacterium | reverse complement strand
TGGTGATGTGGTACGTCTCGGGAAATCGCGATCCCGAGGCGATCGAAAATCCGGATGCATTCATCATCGATCGCGCCCGTCCGCGCCAGCATCTGTCATTCGGCTTCGGTATCCACCGCTGCGTGGGAAACAGGCTGGCCGAAATGCAGTTGCGAATCGTCTGGGAAGAAATTCTGAAGCGCTTCAGCTTTGTCGAGGTGATGGGCGAGCCGGAACGCGTGTTCTCGGCATTCGTGAAGGGCTATTCGACGTTGCCGGTGAAACTGCACGCACTGAATTAGAGCCATTTTGGTTTGAGA
>PLJH01000074.1 GCA_003139615.1 Alphaproteobacteria bacterium | reverse complement strand
AACTCATTCCAAAACCGCTCTATTATGCCGACATAATTCGACTGATCGGCGTACGCCGCAATCGCTGACGTTGCCCCTGCGGTTTAAGCTGTGGGAAGAATTGGGGTCAGAGTCCACTTAAAGCAGATCCAGCTGCCGTTTATCCTTCCCGGACTTCGCCGGACGGCCTTTGGGTAGCGGCGCGGTGCGGCGGCTCGTCTCCTTCGCGATCCGCCGCTTGAAGCGCTCGTCGCCCAGCGCCCAGCCGCCATTGGTGGCGGCACGCAGCTCATCGACAAAGCCCTCGTCGAGCTTGCCGCGGAAGAGCGCCCGATAGGATTGCTGCCGCTCCGCGGCGCTGCGTCCCAGCCGCTTGAACATCGCATGATCGCTGACGAGAGCGTCCGCTTCGCCCAGCGCGTGCGCGCGGTAGCTCGACCAGCGATACTCGCGCGGATGCGCCGCCATCTTTGCGCGCACGGGATTGAGCTCGATGTAGCGGCAGCAGGAGAAGAAATGATCGTCGCTGTCGATGGGCGCCGCGCGATAGCGGCCCTCCCACAGCGTGCCTGAGCGCCCGCGCGTGTCGTTGATGTGACGCACATAGCGCCGGCCGAGCGACTGCATCATTCCGGGCAGGCTGTCTTCGTGCGCAGGCGTCAGCAGCAGATGGACGTGGTTCGTCATCAGAACATAGGCATGGATGGCGCAGCCATATCGCAAAGCCGCTTCGCCAAGCCATTGGGCGTAGCGGATATAGTCGTCACGCTTGAAGAAAATCGCCTGTTTGTTGTTTCCGCGCTGGATGACGTGGAGAACCTGATCGGGCGCGAAATAGCGGCCAAGACGGGCCATGGCAGCGATCCCTGACGTGAGCTTGGATCAGCCTATCGCATCGCGTGCGATAAATCCACTCTGACCCCGATTCCATTCCGATTCCATTGTAGAATTTGTGCTCCGAAGAGTGCATATTCGGCTATGGATTCCGGGGGAGGGGAAGGCGGTATGTCCGACAGCGGTAACGGCAAATCTCAATCGGCAACGGCTGCAACGTTTCCGCCGGGGGTAGATTGGAGCTTCATTGCGGCCCGTGAAGGCGCAAAGTTAAATGGCTATGTGCCGCTCGACGGCAACGGCAATCCGGACGCCAATAGCGGAGTTACGATTGCAGTGGGCTTTGACCTCGGAGGGCGCAATGTTTCCAATCTTCGGTCACTGGGGTTCGACCAGAGTTTGATCGCGCTACTAACTCCCTATCTTGGTCTGCGTGGACCGGCGGCCCGGAACTTTCTCAATGCAAGTCCCCTGACAATCACAGCCGCACAGCAAGATGAGATCGACGCTCAGGCTTTCAATTCCTACTACAACGCGGTCGCCACCAGTTACAATGCAGCTTCCGGGGGCATTCGGTTTCAGAGTCTGGCGCAAGGTGCGCAAACCGCGGTAGTCAGCGTTGCATATCAATATGGAACAAACCTCGCCAAGGCCACGCCGAATTTTTGGAAGCAGATCGTCGGCTGCGAATGGCAGGCCGCCTACAATAATTTGATGAATTTTGGAGACGCATATCCTTCGAGACGGCGATTGGAGGCCGCGGAGCTGTTGGCCGCAATCAATTCCGGTACGTTGCCGTCTCCGCCGCTGAGCTAGCTCCTACGGATCCTTGCGTTCGACGGGCGTCGCAGGCGGCGGGTTCGACGTGTCGTTGCGGGCCATGTTCAGGGCAAACGCGGCCGCGCCGGGATTCATCGCATCGACCATGCTGGTCGGCATGAGGATGGTGGCGCCGCGCTCCTTGGTCGTCTCGTAGATGATGTTCATGGCGCGCAGTTGCAACGCCTCCGGATTCTGGGCGTAGAGTTTGGCGGCGTTGACGAATTTCTGCGCGACTTCCTCTTCCGCCGAGCCCAGCGTCACCCGCGCCTGTTTCTCGCGCTCGGCTTGCGCCTGGCGGCTCATGGCGTCCTGCAGATTGTCGGGGATCGCCACGTCGCGAATCTCGACCGAATTGACGGTGATGCCCCATTCGGCGGTCTTGACCCCGATCACCGATTTGAGCGTTTCGTCGGCCGCCTTGCGCTCGGACAGGAGCTCCGACAACAGCGAAGAACCGATCATCTCGCGCAAGCTGGTCTGGGCGACGCGCTGCACCGCGCTCGCATAATCCGCAATCTCCAGCGCCGCGCGCTCGGCGTCATGCACCATCCAAAACACGATGGCATCGACATTCACCGGCACGGTATCTTTGGTCAGCGCTTTCTCGGCATTGACCTCGGTGGTGCGGATACGCTGGTCGATCCAGGCCGTGATGTTGTCGAGGATCGGCACGATGAGGAACAGGCCCGGGCCCTTGATGCCGGACAGTTTTCCGGCCCGCAGGACAACCGCCTTTTCCCATTGCTGGGCCATTTTCAGCGCGGCGCAAACCACGATGCCGATGACGACAAGAACGATCGCCACGGCGGGCGGCAGACGGAGTGCGACGGAGCCCCCCCGCGGCCGCGAAAAACACCAGTAACAGGGCGATGCTGATGGGATTCATGTGAGTCTCCTGCCTGAATGCGAATTGCAGATTGGACGACGATGGAAAAGACGGAAAGGTGGACGGCCGGTCTGGCACCGCCGGGACCTGGCCCGAAGCCTGCGCGCGTGACGCGCGGTCGCGAAACCTGCGCCCGGCACCGGCGAATTGCACGAGCAATACGAGTGCGATGAAGAGAAAAGGCAAGAACCTCATGGCGTGTCCTTCGCCAATTCCAGCAGCGCCGCGGCCAGATCGCCGAGAGCAATGCCTTGCGCCTGGGCTTGCGCCGCAATCTTGAAAGCGAAGTCCTGCGTGTCCTTGCGCTTGCTGCGCGGCGCGCGCGGCACATCCGCCACAAAGCTGCCCCGGCCGCGCACCGTCGTCAGAACGCCCTGGCGTTCCAACTCGGCATAGGCGCGCTGGACCGTGTTGAGATCGATGCTCAGCGCCACCGCGACCTGGCGCATGGTGGGCAATTGTGCGCCGCGCGCCAGGCTGCCCCGCCCGATCGCGGCCAGAATCTGGTCGCGCAGTTGCACGTAAATGGGAATCCCATTGTCCTGGAGGCGCAGGCCGTTCAGCATCTATTTTCTTATTGTATTAGTGTATTCATACAATAGGGTATTGTCGCCGTCTGTCAAGGCGTTCTCACAGCGTGTCGCCGTGACCTCGATAGCTGCTCTGAACCCGCGTGCATGAAACGCCCCTCCACGCGCGGGAGGGGCGTATGCGCATCTGCAGAGCGTGTAGAAGTTTCTGCAGGTTTCAGCTGTCGGAGAGTTGCAGCCGTTCAAGGTCGGCGAGCATTCCGGGCCCGGTCGGTTGCCATCCCAGGCGTTTCTTCGTCAACGCGCTGGACGCCGGAACGTCGAGCCCGGCGAAGATTCCAAGCCAGCCGAAATAATCGAAAGCCTCTTCCGGCGCGATGGATTTCACCGGCAGCTTCAGGCGTCGGCCGAGCACCTCCGAAATATCGCACATCTTCACGCCTTCTTCCGCCACCGCGTGATATTTCGCGCCCGGCTCCGCCTTTTCGATCGCGAGCCTGTAGAGGCGGGCCGTGTCGGAAATATGCGCGGCCGGCCAACGGTTTTGTCCTTCGCCGACATAAGCGACCACGCCCTTTTCGCGCGCGATCTGGATCGCATAAGTGACGAGGCCCTGCCTGGCCGTGTCGTGAACTTGCGGAAGTCGCACGATCCCCACATTGACTCCCTTCGCGGCGACGGACATAGCGGCTTCTTCCGAAGCGGCGCGCGGCATCACGTCGGAACTCATCACGCTCGAATCTTCCGTGGCCGGCTGACCGGCGACAGAAATTGTCATTCCGGTGCCTGAGGTCACGAGCAGCGGCCGTTTCGAACCAGCGAGAACACCGCCGAGCGCTTCGATAACGCGCCGGTCGTCTTCGCAATTCGCCTGGTATTTCGAGAAGTCATGATTGAACGCCAGATGGATGACGCCGTCGGATCGCGCCGCGCCCGCCTTGATGGCGTCCAGATCCTCAATCGAGCCGCGATGAACCTCGGCGCCCGCCGCAGCCAGCGCCGCGGCTTTGTCGTCCGAACGGCAAAGGCCGAGTACCTGATGGCCCGAAGCGATCAATTCCTTAGTGACGGCCGAGCCGATGAAGCCGGTCGCACCGGTGATGAACACACGCATGGGCAAATCTCCTGTTTCGCTGGAGACAGATATCGGCCCTTGTGCTATGATAGTAAAGTAGTGAGTTTATCATGGTATAATGGGTAACAGGATGCCGGAACATTCCCCGCACGACAGGCTTCTCGGGACCTATTTGAAGGACCGCCGCACGAAGCTCGACCCGGCCACTTTTGGTTTTCGCGCCGAGCGCCGTCGCACGCCCGGTCTGCGCCGGGAAGAAGTGGCGCAGCGCGCCAATATCAGTCCGACCTGGTACACCTGGCTCGAGCAGGGCCGCGGCGGGGCGCCGTCGGCCGATGTGCTCGATCGCATCGCGCGCGCTTTGATGCTGACGGATCTCGAGCGCGAGCATCTCTTTCTTCTTGGCCTCGGGCGCCCGCCCGAAGTGCGCTACCGGAAAGACGAAGGCGTCACACCGCGGTTGCAGCGTGTGCTCGATGCTTTGGATCCAAGCCCGGCCCTCATCCGAACGGCGACGTGGAATGTCGTCGCCTGGAATCGTGCAGCGACGGTGATGCTGGGCGATTATGGCGCGCTGCCTCCCGAGCAGCGCAACATCCTGCGCTTGATCTTCCTCGATCCGCGGGCGCGCGCGGTTCAGTATGATTGGGAAAGCGTGGCGCGGTTTGTGGTGGGCGCGTTCCGGGTGGATGCGGCCCGCGCGGGCGCCGCGGAAGAGGTGGAGCCTCTCGTCGATGAGCTCTGCCGGCTCAGCCCCGAGTTCAAGGCGATGTGGCGCGACAACGACGTTCAGGGCGCCCATGGCGAAGCCGTCAAGCACATCCGCCATCCGGTTCTGGGTCCGCTTGCATTCGAATATTCCGCCTTCGCGGTCGACGGCCGGACGGATCTCAGCATGGTCGTCTACAATCCCGCGACACGTGCGGATGCGGACAGGATCGCATCGTTGATCGAAACGACACTCGTGCTTCGGGGCGCTTCGCGCGCCTCAGCATGACGAGCACTGACATGCGTCATCCCGAGGCGCGTGCGCAGCACGCCCCGAAGGACGCCGCCGCTGTGATGAAATTGCAATTTAACTGCAGCGTATCTGCAATCTTGCCGTCGCGGATACGTTAACGGCCTCCACTACAAACGCCCATCGAGATCGTATCGCACCCGAATCCAAAGAGGGGGGTGCGGCCGTCTTGTTTCCGAAACACCAAGGAGTTGGGCACAATGAAACTTTCCAAAAACCTCGTGGCGCTGATGAGCGCCTCGGCGATAATACTGAATACGGGTTCTTACGCGTTCGCGAACGGCGCATCGGCCCCGCAGCTCAAACAAAGCACGCCGAACGCGAAGACAAGCACCCCCATCAAACACCTGGTTGTCATCTTCCAGGAGAACGTCTCCTTCGATCATTACTTCGCCACCTATCCCACGGCGACCAATCCGAAAGGCGAGCCGAAATTCTTCGGCGCAAACAACACCCCCGGCGTCAACAATCTGGTGAGCGCCAATCTCTTGACCAACAACCCGAACTTCACGAACTCCGCGAACGGCGCCGGCGCGGCCAATCCGTTCCGTCTGGATCGCACGCAGGCGGCCAGTGCCGACCAGAACCACAACTACACGCCGGAGCAGCAATCCGAAGACAACGGCGCCATGGATCTGTTTCCGAAATATACGGGTACAGCCTCGGCCGGTGGCGTGGGCGCATTCGGCACCACCGGGCAGGTCATGGGTTATTACGACGGCAACACGGTGACGGGCTTGTGGAATTATGCCCAGCGCTTCGCTATGAGCGACAACGCGCGCACCGATGGTTTCGGCCCGTCGACGCCCGGCGCATTGGAGGTCGTTTCCGGCCAACTCGACGGCGCGGCGCCCGTGAAGGGCAGCAGCGGCCTCGGCAGTTACTACGTTGCCGACGGCCAGAACGGGTTTACGGATATCGGCGACGTCGATCCGGCCGGTGACGTCTGCTCCAGCACGAGCAGCACGATCACGATGAACGGTCCGAACATCGGTAATCTTCTCAATGCAGCAGGCGTGACATGGGGCGGCTTCATGGGCGGTTTCGACCTGTCCATCACGAATCCGAACGGGACGACGGGTTGCGCGCGCAGCACGACCTCCGCGATCACCGAGACGGACAAAGCCGACTACGTTCCGCACCACATGTGGTTCCAGTATTACCAGTCGACCGCCAATTATACTCATGCGCGTCCGAGCTCGGTCGAGGCGATCGGTTACACCTTTACGATGGATGGAAAGAAGCTCGATCCGGCCAATCACCAATACGACACCGACGATTTCTTCAAAGCCGTCAGGAAGGGCAACTTTCCCGCAGTCTCTTACCTGAAGGCGCCGGCCTATCAGGACGGCCATCCCGGTTATTCCGATCCCCTCGACGAACAGGCGTTTGTGGTCAAGGTGATCAATTTCCTGCAAGCGCAAAAGGATTGGGCCAACACCGCCGTGATCGTCACGTATGACGACTCGGACGGCTGGTACGATCATTCCTATGCGACACCCACCAGCGCATCGTTCACCTCGGCGGACCAACTGAACGGGAACGGCGTTTGCGGGACAGGCACGCCCCCCAACGGCCTGAGCGGCAAGCCCGTCCAGGGACGCTGCGGTCCCGGCCTTCGCATTCCGTTCATGGTGATTTCGCCCTACGCCAAAGAGAACTATGTCAGCCACACTGCCATCACCCAGGCGTCCGTCGTGCAATTCATCGAAGACAATTGGCTGGGCGGCGAGCGGCTCGGCGGTGGTTCGTTCGACGCCACGACCGGCAGCATCGACGACATGTTCAACTTTACGCAACCCGATCCCACGCGGCTTTATCTCAATCCGCGGTCGGGTGAGGTGACGAACTGATCGTGTCCAATATCTAGCGGCTGCAGCGCATTGCGGCTGATACCGGCGCCCGATACGCATCCTCCTCGCGGGGGATGCGTATCGGTGTTTTCGGACCGCGGGACGGACCTGAGGCAAATAACGTCAGTGAACGATTCTTCCATCGCCGGGTTTTGGCCACGCGCGTTATCGGTGACGGCGCTCGCGATCGGCGTCTCGATCACGGCCTTGATCGGCAGCGCGGCGATCTCCGCGCAACGCCATCCCGACTCCTATTTTGTGGCGCGGGGCATAAATCCGCATCCCGTCAAACTGATTCACCCCTCGGTCGAGCCGCTTTCGGCCATGGCGGAATTGGGACGGAAGCTGTTCCATGATCCGAACCTGTCGGGCTCGGGAAAATTGTCCTGTTCCTCCTGCCACGATCCCGCCCACGCTTACGGTCCGGCCGGCGCAGATTCGGTCATGATGATTGGCGGGTCCGATATGCATACGGCCGGTTTCCGCGCCGTGCCGTCTCTCGGCTACCTTTACCGGCAACCCAATTTCCACATCGCTCCCGATACTTCGGGCAACGACGATGCAGTTCCGGATTTGCAGCATCAGGCCGGCCTGGCACTTGATCACACACGCGTTCTGAAGAGCGCAGCGACGCCGCAGGCAGCTTCCGCCAATCTGGTGCCGCAGGGCGGCTTATTCTGGGACGGACGCGCAGACACATTGCAACAACAGGCAAACGGACCTCTGTTCAACCCGGCGGAAATGGCCGCGACCACGCAAGAGGCTGTCGCCAGGAAACTCGAAAAGGCGGAGTACGCCGACGATTTCCGTACGCTGGTCGGCCCCAACGTCTTCGTGGATCCGAAACAGGCGGTGGCGGAAGCGATGTTCGCCATCGCCCGCTACCAGATCGAAGAACCGAGCTTTCATCCGTTCACCAGCAAATATGACGCCTGGCTCGCCGGACACGCGCGCTTCACGCCGGCTGAGACGCGCGGCTATCTCGTGTTCAACGATCCGGTGAAAGGCAACTGCGCCGCCTGCCATCTTTCCAAGCCGACGCAAGACGGTCTGCCGCCGCTCTTCACCGATTACCAATACGAAGCGCTTGGCGTGCCGCGCAACAAGGCGATCCCGGCGAACCGCGATCCCGCCTATTTCGATCTCGGCATCTGCGGTCCCTATCGCACGAACATGGCCGACCAGACCCAATATTGCGGCATGTTCCTGACGCCCAGCCTGCGCAACACCGCCGTGCGGCAGGTGTTTTTTCACAACGGCGTGTTTCATTCGCTGGAGGAGGTTCTGGACTGGTATGTCAACCGCGATCTGCAACCGGCGCGCTTTTATCCACGCGACGCGAACGGCGCGGTCGTCAAATATGACGACATCCCGGCACAGTATCGCGCCAATGTGGATGTCACCGACGCGCCGTTCGACCGCAAGCCCGGCGATCGTCCCGCGCTGAACAAGCAGGAGATTCAGGATATCGTCGCGTTTCTTCGCACACTGAACGATGGGTATGGTTCCGGCGGGCACTGAACGCTCAGGAAGGCCACGGCGCAAAGTTGGAAGTTCTCGGTCAGAGTGAGAATTCAGATGATCTTACTGACCAAGATCTTCCGCGGGGTTTGTCCAGTGCGGCCAACACGTCTTCTTCTCTTATCATGATTGATGCTCTTTCCTCGTTTCGCCATCGCCGCGACAGTCGCCCGCACGGCGTTACGATTTGGGCGCCGGCTACATCGTTGCGGCGACTCTAAAGCACTTTCGATAGGAAATGATGTAAATGCCGCTGAACTACCCGAAGCTCGGGAATTCGGCGGCGGCTGCATCGCCGCAGCGACGTCGAAGCGGCAACGATGGGAAACGATGCATGGAACGGTGTTGGCGATGCGCCGTAAATGATCGGTCTCGCAGCTAAGTATTGTGTCCATGTAATCCTTGCAATCGCCTGCAATCAAAGCCGATAGACGGGCCGGCGCCTCTACTTTAAGGTGAGTAGGCGCAAACGCACACTGGGGAGTTGAGCATGGGGGATCGCTTCGGAATCGACAAAAGCTTCCAGACGGCCGTTAAGGCCTTCCGCGACGACACCGCGTACTGGGTGCTCGGGCACGCGTTCGACACACTTCTGGACTGCCTTCATCTGTGCAGACCATTGGACGACAAGGACCAGCCTTCCAACTGGAAGGATCTGGCGCATATGGCGCTCGACAAGCTGCACTGGCTCGACGGCAAACCGCCTCCGGATTGTCACGAGAAGCCCAAGCCGAAGTACTATGCCCAAGGTGAGTCCTGGTACGACGACAGCGGCTGGTGGGTGGTCGCCTCGCTCAAGGCGTATCTGCTTGCCAAGGACCTAGGCTGGGGCGAGTACCAAGAAGATTTCCGTAAGCTCTGCTTGGCGAAATGGGCGCGCTTCGACGACAACGCACCGAAGGTCTACGACACCAGCGGGAAGGCGGGCGACGGACTCGACCCGCTGTATCCGGGCGGCGTGTGGAACTCGACTTGGCCCAATTCGCCTGCCGACCAGTGCTGCACCGACCGGTGCGATCCCAGGACGAGCAACCTCGGCGGATTCCAGAACACAGTGACCAACATGCTCTATCTCGTCTGTGCCGAGCGGCTCTGTCAGGCCCATGGCGACGGCTTCATCGCGCCCGACGCGGGCCGGGCCGATCGCGAGCTCAAATTCCTCTCCGACTGGTTCAAGCCCGACCGCGCAAAGGTCGATCCGCTGCTCAATCGCTTCGCAGGTGAGAAGGGCCCCGTGGTCGTGCGCGAGCGCGTCACCGCTTATAACAACGGCAGCCGGCCCAAAGACTACGACCCCGAGCAGCCATGGACGGGCGATCAGGGCATCCTGCTCGGCGGACTGATTGAACGGGCTGACCGTGTCAAGGACGAAGCTGCGACGTTGCTTCGGTTCGCGACCGATCTGATCGACGGCGCGCTGCTCTATAACAACGACGGCAACGGCATGCTGTTGAACTGGCCGCTCAAGCTGGACGCGCCCGGCGGAGCGGGAGACGCGTACAGCACCGGCTTCGGCGTGTTCATGCGCTATCTCACGCGCGCGCTGGACAACGACTTCGTGCGGCAGCACGTGATGGGCGAGAAGCTGCTCTGGCGGCCGAACAACGATCCCCATGCCGATCCGGTCATGAAGACCTATCGGGACCTCTTTCGCGACATGGTCGGCAAGGTCGCAAAAGACGACACGCCGTTCGGAAAGCAATGCAGCAACGCGAGCCCCCTGACCATGGCCATCAACGATCTCGCGGTCCGGGTGCTGGCCTTCAAGCTCTTTGCGTGAAGCGCTTCAGGGCAGGCAGCAGCCTGGTTCGGTGTCGGAGTCGGATCATCTGCAGAAATTCTCACTCTGAACCGAACGTCCACGGTGTCAGAGTAAGATCATCCGCAGAAATTCTTATTCTGACCCCGAACTTCCTATACGAATTGGCCGCCGAAAAGATCAACAAATTGATCTACGACGCGCTCGGTGCTCACAATAATTTCGATCCAGGCGCAGCCACGAAGGCTGACGAGAAAGCAGATTGCGAAATGAATCCGTGCTCCAAATGACCAAAGCGCGCTCATTTGAGATTGTTCAAAGATCGTTCGGAATCTATTTGGTAATCGTGGGGTTGTTGCTGGGTGCTCAATCTGACGCTGCGGGCACGCGAGCAACCCCGCGTCGCGCAAGTGTTTGTGATCTCGCGACCTATCCGAAACGCTTTGATGGTTTACTTGTCAGAGTCCGCGGCACGATTGAAGGCAATGGTAGGAATAAAATGCTTATCAAGGATGATGCATGCCCGGAGCTTGGAGTGGGTCTCGAAGGCGCGGTAGATGCATCGAATGATCCAAATATGACACGCATGACTGACGCTTGGCACGAATTTCGCTGGCAGAAGGAATCAGAGCAGAAGACTATTCGTGCAACGATAATTGGCACCTATCACTATAACGAGGTTGATGTTCCGGTACGACTGCTTGTTATGGAATCGGTCCATAATTTGACGATCCGATAATCGCTCTTTTGTCGCATGTCCGTAAGCGTCCGGCGTGGGCCGCCTTGCGCTGCGTGCAGGAACCGCCGAAAGTTCCACTGAGGACGCGCCGCCGGGGGGCTACTGCGGTCGAGCACGGTCACCCTCAAGCAGTGCCCCATATAACGGACGGATTGATCGATGATGCAAAAACCTTGGGGGATGATCAAGCCATCACACAGGGCGGCACTGTTACAGTTTGAAATTATCAGCGCTTTTGGACGGTGTATCCCTCGGCCCGTAAGCAGTTGAGAATATACTGCTGCATGATGGCCGTTCCCATAAGGCTTGGGTCTGGCGGGAGCATCGCACTTTGGGCGCGGCATTTGGCAAGCGTTCGTTGGAAGTCCTCGTTCGTTTTGCCGGGTGGGAGGTTGAAGTAGGTTTGCGTCATGCACCCGGTCAATGACAGCGCGATCAAAACTATGCCCCAAGGTCTCATTTCCGCCCCTCCCACGCCTGCCCCATGCGTGTCATACTAGCGCCGCGCCAGAAGGACCCCAAGGCCATGCCCGCTGATCCTGAAATGTGGACTGCCTTCATGGAGCACTTGGAGGCTATGATTGCCGAGCGAAAAGCCCATTTAGCGCCATTGGAATCGGGAGAGATGACCCTTGGTCATCGTGGTGCCGATACTGGAGGGGAATGGGTAGATATCACGAAGCCGCAAGCGCAAAGCCTTAGAAATGAGATCGCCAGCATCCAACGAACGCTAGATAGGGTGCGAAAAGACCATGCCTAAAGGCCCTCAGGGACAAAAACGCCCCGCTGATGTCATCGGCAACGCCGTCCATGTCATGCGGATCGCGACCGGGGAGATTGCCGACCCCAAGCGCGATGCAGGGTCGGAGGCTAACCGCAAGGGTGGGCTCAAGGGAGGCAAGGCGCGAGCCAAGGCCCTTTCCCCCGAGAAGCGCAAGGAGATTGCACAGAAGGCCGCAAAGGCGCGTTGGAAATAGGATGTCGCGGTCTCAGACCGGCGCGCATCCCTACCATCTCCATTCGCGGAGCTTTCGAGATTGGGAAATTGTCATCCCCTCATCTGTGTTGGAATAAACGTCATCGAGTCGAATGTTTTTCTCGGCATCCTTTTTCCCAAATTGTCCTCGAAACAATTGGACAATCTGGCTTCGCGCCGCGCTAGATAATTGTCGAGTTTCGCGCGGGTCCAAGTTGCTATTTTCGAGCAGGAAAATCTTTAAGTCGTACAGATCGCCTTCACCGTTACGCTCAATGTTGTGCCCTTTGTCGACCGAAAAATAGATGCCGGTTAAATGCCCCTTGGTTCGATCAATGATCTTTCCAAGCTGCGCCTTGATTGGTTCCAACCGTTTGTTGAATTCCGTTGGGAAAGATGCCCGATGGTATCTCCCACCCAACCAACGCTGAAGCGTGGACAACTCGTCTGGGGTAAGAGCCACATTAGCCGCGGGCTCATGCGGCGCAGCTAATCGACTTTTCGGTACGGCATACTTGTTGCTCGCATGAAAATCGCCCGCGAGTTTGGTCTGGCCACCAGTAAACGGCAGATGCAATCGCCTAGCATGTTTCGCTTCCGTATAGCGGCCATCGACCTTATCGAGATCAATTACCGTGCCGACTATCACTTCGCAGTCGGGTTCCGTCGCCAAATCAGAGTATGCCAAATCGCAATCGTGTGACACTACCAGCACAATTGATTCAGCGTGCCCATTTGAGTCGCTCAACCCGAGTGCAATTGCAGATTCCGCCGCGAGTATTTGCCCCTGCCGCCACGGTGTGTCTGGTCCCCACCCCGCCATTGGGCTATATCAATCCTCATTGAACGCAGGCGCGCCGTAATCAAGACGATTTGCGGGGCGAGAGATGTTCTCTGCTAAGAGTGCATCCATTTCTTTCCGACGTTCGGAATCTGCTCGCAATAAATTAATCAGAGAATAAGCTGCGGCAGAACCGTCCATGCCCTCGGCAATTCGTTCCAATAAAGTTTTGCCGCCTGGCAAAGTGCGGTCCAGCATTTCAGATGAAACCGTAATTCTGGATTGCACAAATTCGTCAGCGGCCAACTTAAGGTTCGCAAGTTTCGAGAGATTGTGCGCCTTGATGTGAGAGCCAGATTTCCAGTTATAGATGGCCTGTCTGGAAACCCCCAAGGTTCTAGCCAGATCACTCGTGCTTATCTTGAGTACCGCCCGGATGCGCGCAAGGTCAGATGCCGCCGATGCGACATCAATTGATGTTGGGACTACGCGTCTATCCACAGGCGAATTGACGACCAGCTTTGCTTCTCTGATGCGGTAATAATCTAGCGTAGATTCTCCGCCAGTACCGACAGCCAAAAGCAATGTCATCGATGGGATAACAATCTTAAAAACGCTGTCACTCACTCTTTCGGCGCTAGTTGCTTTGGTCATGGGCGTCATTTCCAAACATTAAGGGCATGCGGAGTAACCATCAAGTCAAAAGACTCGCGTAACACAGAATGAAGAGAGATGAAGGCTTCCTCTATAGATTTGAGATTGAATTTTTCTCGCCCACCCTGGGAACTGTCAGTATCAATAACGCCATATGTGCCACTGACCGGATTGAATTTATCCATGATCTTAACATATTGCCCCGCTAGATCAGCTGGGAACGCGATAGGACCACTCACGTCTTGATGGTAAATTACGGCCCTGCTTGTCAAATCAGCTCGGCCTTCTTGAGTCCTAGTTTCAGATACGGCATGCACAAATTTGCGATTCTCCATCTTCCCAAAAAGCCCGAGCATGTTGGGCGCTAGATAAGTCGAAACGTCCTCGCCATCAGCGGGTAGAATGGCATCAAGAAAACGAATCCCGACTCGCTCATAAAAACTTAGCTCTGCGTTCTTGTGTACCGTTTCGAGCCCACGCATAAATGCGCGCAGAAAGGGCTCGAATGTATCGTAGTGCGAGGTTTGGAACGACATTGCCATTTGCTCAAGGACAAATCCGGAGTGGCCCTCTTCATCCAAAAAGATGTGCTGTGCTTGCGGCATGTTTGTAGCTGAGACGGGCTGATCGGGAACGGGTTTACTTCCAAAGTTGAGATTCAGCACGGCAATGAACTGTTTTTGGAAGTCGGGAAAACCAGATTTTCTCAAGCTGTCCTGAATAGCTGGAATGTATTGGTCCATCGTCGTGATCGGATTGAAACGCACTTGGGCTACGACGTAGTAGACCGGCGCATTGTTCATCTTCTTGCCCATTGCAATCCCTCACTTGGCAACCCACTTGACACTTTACAAGAGGCTTTACAACCGTCCATATCAATAACGCGGAATCTCGTTAAATATCAGTTCATGGATAAGTGACTGATTTCGCTAGATAAACTGTGTATATATAATGCTTGACACTCAAGCAAAAAAGATACATTCTGAGGGCATGAACAAGCTGCCCTCCGAGAAACGCCGCCAAATCCTCCATCTGATGGTCGAGGGGAATTCCATCCGTGGCATCGCCCGGCTGGTGGACGTGTCGCCCGTAACCGTCCTGCGGTATCTCGAAAAGGCTGGCGCTGCCTGCGCTGAATTCCATGACAAGAACGTCCGCAACGTGAAGGCCAAGCGGGTCGAGTGCGACGAAATCTGGAGCTTCAACTATTGCAAGCGCGCCTCCCTCCCGACAGCGAAAGCGGCTCCCGCCGATGCTGGCGACGCGTGGACGTGGACCGCTTTGGACCGCGACTCCAAGCTGATCATTTCCTATCTGATCGGCGGACGTGACGCGGGCTATGCGACCGAGTTCATGCAGGACGTTGCGGATCGCGTTGCCAATCGCATCCAGTTAACGACAGACGGTCACAGGCCGTATTTGGAAGCCGTGGACGGCGCTTTCGGTATCGACATTGATTACGCGATGCTGATCAAGACCTACGGCGAAACGCCTGATTTGGGCGGTCCAGAGCGCAAGTATTCTCCCGGCGTATGCACGGGCATCGTGGGCAAGAAAATCCAAGGCCGTCCCGACGCGCGCTATGTCAGCACTTCATTCGTGGAAAAGCACAATCAATCCATGCGCCAGCATATGCGCCGGTTTACGAGACTGACAGCCGCTCACTCGAAAAAACTGGTCAACCATATCCACATGGTTTCGCTCTATACCGTCTGGTACAATTACGCGCGGATCAATTCGGCGGTTCGGATGGCCCCGGCAATGGCGGCGGGTATTTCAGACAAGCTTTGGGACGTGTCCGATATCGTTCGGATGATCGAAGCCTACGAAACCGGAGAAGAATTCAAACTGTAACAGTGCCCACAGGGCATGCCAAACGTCGCGGTAAATGGCAGCAGGGTGGATGTGAACGAAGCGCCCGACGGACATCTTCGGATGCAAATGGTAGACGGAGATATGACGCGAAACGAGGCACAGACTATGGGGCCGAGACTCGACCAGAGGCAGCAACAAATCGAGATACAATTTCAACGACAAGCGGAGGGACAGAAGACAAATTGAAACAGTTTGCTCGAAATATGCTGCTGGGCTTCTGTATTTGTTGTCTTAGCGCAACTATCTGCAGAGCCGTCACGCTAAAGCCAAGCGAAGTGAACGATCCGACGAGACATTACGATCAGAAGCAAGTTCGGGTGCGCGGGTGAATCTATTTTGGATATCCGGTTGGACAGATTTGGGATTCAAAAGAGTCCTTCGACAAGGGGATACTGATTCAATGTATCTCGATTGAAACCGCAAATAGAAACTGGAGAAGACGATTCAATCGATCTGTCGCAACGGTTGTTGGAACTTTTCACAATGATATACTCAATGGCGGCATCAACTTTAGCGTCTGCAATGATGCTGGTGTTAATGTGCGAGCTATTTTTCACTAGCTCTTCCTATTCCTACTGCAAACCTATCCAGCCAGCTTTCGCCCATATCACCAATCCACCCGCCGCCACTCACCCGTGACGGAGATTGGAGCGAGCGGCGGGTCGGCCCACGGCCTCCGAGCAGTCTCGACGCGGCAATTCTCACTCGGCGGCTTTAGGATCGACAAGCCCTCCCGCGATCCATTCCCAGCCTTGTGGCATGTGAAAGTTTGGTGTCAGAGTAAGATCATCTGTGGAAATTATTACTCTGACCCCGAACTTCCTGACCCCGAACTTCCCTCCTGACCCCGAACTTCCCTGACCCCGAACTTCCAAGCCGGGCGATCGTCCCGCGCCGAACAAACGGGAGATTCAGGATATCGTCGCGTTTCTTCGCACCCTGAACGACGGGTATATTTCCGGCGGGCGTTGAATCGATCGCGGGCCCCCTCCGCCTCGCTGTCGCTCGGCACCTCCCCCGTAAACGGGGGAGGAAAGCAGAAGATTTCAGAACTCAACGAAAGGAAAAAATCATGTCACTCAAGATCAGGCTTTCGCGCGGCGGCACCAAGAAGCGCCCGCACTACAATGTCGTCATCGCGGATTCGCATGCGCCCCGCGACGGCCGCTTTATCGAGAAGATCGGCTTCTACAATCCGCTGCTGCCGCGCGATCACGCCGACCGCGTGAAGCTCGACCTGGAATCCGCCAAGGCGTGGATCAAGAAGGGTGCAACCGCCAGCGATCGCGTGCATCGCCTGCTCGCGGAACAGGGCGTGCTGCCGCCTCTGAAGCGCAGCAACCCCGAGAAGGCTAAGCCGAAGAAGAAGGCGCAGGAACGCGCCGCCGCCGCGGCGACTGCCGCTGCTGCCACGCCGCAGACGTAAGGTCTCGCGCGCATGTCCGGCGACATCCTTCTGGGCGTCGTCATTGGTGCCCAGGGACTTTCCGGCGAGGTGAAGGTGAAAACCTTCACCGCGGCGATCGAGAATCTGCGCGGCTACGGTCCGCTCTATGCGCAGGACGGTCGCGAATTCATCGTCGCGTCGGCGCGCCCTGCAAAGGCGGATATCGCGGTCGTGCGCTTCAAAGGCGTCGACGACCGCAACGCCGCCGAAGCGCTCAAAGGCACAGAGCTGCGCGTCGCGCGCGATGCGTTGCCGCCGACCGATGACGACGACGAGTTCTATCACGCCGATCTCGTGGGCCTGCGTGCTGAAGATGCCGAAGGCCGCACGCTCGGCACCGTGAAAGGCATCCACAATTTCGGCGCGGGCGACGTAATCGAAATCGAGCGCGCCGACGGCGGCGATATCTTCCTGCCATTCACCCGCGAGACGGTGCCCACCGTCGATCTCAAAGCCTCGTGCCTCGTCATCGCGGTACAGGACGATCAAGCCGCCGAAGAAGAACACGGCGTGGAATGAACATTCTTACTTCTCCATGGCCGGGCTTGACCNNGCTGGGTGGCCGGGTCAAGCCCGGCCAGGGTGAGTTTTGGGGTTTGGGCGGCGGGATATCTGTCGCGGTCGCAGTCATGACCTGGTCTGCATGCGTTCTGACTCTTTTCCCCGAAATGTTTCCGGGGCCGCTTGGCGCATCGCTTCTCGGCAAGGCGCTGACCAAAAATCTTTGGTCGCTCGATATCCGTGATATCCGCGAACACGGACTCGGCAAGCATCGCAATGTCGATGACACCCCTGCCGGCGGCGGTCCCGGCATGGTGATGCGGGCGGATGTGGCGGCTGCCGCCATCGACGCCGCGCGCGCGAGTGGGCCTGAGCGTCCGGCCATCTACCTGTCTCCCCGCGGGCTCCCGCTCACCCAGGCGCGCGTCAAAGCATTGGCCAAGGGTCCGGGCGCGATCCTGCTCTGCGGGCGCTTCGAAGGCATCGACCAGCGGGTCATCGACGCGCGCGGCCTCGAAGAGGTTTCATTGGGGGATTTCGTGCTGGCCGGGGGTGAAATCGCGGCCATGGCCTTGATCGAGGCCGCCGTCCGGCTGATCCCGGGGGTGCTGGGCGATGCCGCCTCCCCCACCGAGGAAAGCTTCGCGGCAGGGCTCCTCGAATATCCCCATTACACGCGGCCCCAGAGCTTCGAATCCCGGGAAATCCCGGCCGTGCTCGCGGGCGGCAACCATGCCGAAATCGCCCGCTGGCGGCGGGTCGAGGCGGAAACCCTCACCAAAACAAGGCGGCCCGACCTCTGGGCCCTCTATGAAAAGCAAAAAGGGTAGGCTATAGGGCGCGCCTTCCTCACGAACCTATCGGCTTTGGCCCGGCGGACGGAGACTAAAATGAACCTGTTGCAGCAGCTCGAGGCCGAGCAGATGGTGGCCCTCAAAGGCAAAAAGGGCCGTCCGGAATTCCGCCCCGGCGACACGCTGAAGGTCAATGTGAAAGTCGTCGACGCGACCTTCGACGAGAAGACCAAGCAGACCAAGACCCGCGAGCGCGTCCAGGCGTTCGAAGGCGTTTGCATCGCGCGCCAGGGCGAAGGCATCAACGAGAGCTTCACTGTGCGGAAAATTTCCTACGGCGAAGGCGTGGAGCGCGTGTTCCCCGTCTACAGCCCGCTGGTCGATTCCGTAACGATCGTGCGCAAGGGCAAGGTTCGCCGCGCGAAGCTCTATTACCTGCGCGGACGTCGCGGCAAATCGGCTCGTATCGGCGAGCGCCAGGATCGCGCGAGCGAGTTGGCGGCAGCGGACGCGGCTGAGGCGTAGTTTTTTCTTCCCCCGCAAAGCGGGGGAAGTACCCGGCGATAGCCGGGGGATGGGGGCGACGCNNGTGTCGTGACTCGGCATGTCGTTCCCGATGAGGTTCTCGCTCGGCCCGAAGTTCTGGCCGAAGCGCAGCCGCTTGCCCGAATCCCGTCGAAGCCGTTCCCGTTCATCTGGCTTCTCGTGCGCAACCATTTCCCCAAGCGCGTGGCGCTTCTCGTCACGCTTTCCGCGGCCGCGGCCGCGATCAACGCGTTCGCGCCGCTCATGCTCAAATATCTGATCAATGCCATTGGCTACGCGCATACGCATCATCAGGGATTTGCGCAGACGGTCCTGCCGTGGGTGGGAGCCATGGGCGCGATCTGGCTCGTCTCCGCCGCCGTGTTCCGCGGGTACGAAATGCTCGACATCGAGACGACCCCGCGCATGCGCGCACTGGCGCAGAAATATCTCTTCATCTACATGCTGGGTCACAGTCCGCGCTACTTTCAGGAAAATTTCGC
>PLJH01000076.1 GCA_003139615.1 Alphaproteobacteria bacterium | reverse complement strand
GTTTCAGGGAAGATGCTCTAGGCTCCACGCAGTTGACCGCGAATCATGCCGTATTGTTCACGCCAAATGCCGGAACTTACGCCGGCGATACGTTCCTGGCCGTCGACTCGAACGGTCAAGCAGGCTACACGGCCGGACAGGATATTGTCGTTGAACTGAACGGCGCGACCAATCTCGGCTCGCTGGGTTCGCACAATTTCTATTATCACGACTACGCGGGCTGATTGATCGTCCGGCAACCTGCTTTGAAGCCGTCCGCCGCGCCTGACAGGGCCGGCGGGCGGTTTCAGCTTTTCGGCGCAAATCTTCAATCGCGCTCGTCTCGATCGCCGGCTTCCGGCTGCGCTGCATTGATGTCCCGTAAAAAGAGCCCGATCAGGCCCGAAGCGACCGCCCTGGCAGGACCGCCGCCGCCCGCAAATTCCGCGGGCGGGTCGGTCAGCGCAATCTGCTCCAAACCCTTTTCCTTGAGATGCGAATTGACCGCGGCGAGTTCGCCCTTTTCCAGCTCGGCGAACTGGTCCTCGACATCCTTCAGTTCACGCTCGAGCGCGTTGATGCGCGCGACCTGATAGGGCGTCGGCTTGTCTTCCACCGACATGATCGCGCCATAGACGAAGTCCATGTGCTCCCGCAAGCGTTCTTCGCCGGTGATCGCGCCGCCTTCCGTGGTCGCGACGATCTGCTTGCGCAGCCCGTCGGCATCACCGGCAAGCGTCTCCAATTCGTGGCGCAGGGCATCGCCTTCCGGCAGCTTCGCGGCATCGGCCTCGGCGCCCTCGCGCACGTCCCTGATCTTGCCCGACAGCATGCTCATGCGGCCGAACAGGCCGGTAACCCGCTTGGCCGCGTCGTATTGCGCCTTACGGTCGGCAATGGTGAAGGTGGCGCGGCGGTCCAGCCCGATGGTGAACGGCATCGTATAGACATTCGCGCCCTTGGTGAGCCGGATCGTGTAGGTTCCGGGCATCACGCGCGGCCCACGCGTCGCATTGAAGACAAGTGTCGCACCGGACGGCGTCTGCGGCGGATCCTCGTGCATCGACCACACGACGCGATTGAGGCCCTTGCGATTGGACGCAGGTAATGTCGTCACAAGATTCCCTTTGGCATCGAGCACATCGAGCTTGAGGCGCCCGATGACCTGGCGGGCTTTCTGATAATAGGTGATCGTTGCGCCGCTCGCCGGGTTCTGTCCGGCGTAAGCCGCGTCGCCATCGCTCCAGCCGCCATTGCTTTCGATGCGCTGCTGCGCCGGACGACCCGGGATCAGGGTTGCGTCCTGCGCCAGGGTCTGCGAATGCAACGCCCGGAGCGGCGAGATGTCGTCGACGATCCAGATGCCGCGTCCATGGGTGGCGATCACAAGGTCGTCGTCGCGCGTCTGGAATGCGAGATCGCGCACAGCGACATGCGGAAAATTGTTGGGCGCAAATTCCGCCCAGTTCGCGCCGCCGTCGAGCGATACGTAAAGCCCGAACTCCGTCCCGACATAGAGGATATTCGGCGATTTCGGATCTTCCTTCACCACATGCGCATAGCCGCGCACGCTCTGCGTGTCCGGCGCGATCAGCTTTTCCCAGGTCGCGCCGTAATTGCGCGTGCGATAGACGTAAGGCGCCATGTCGCCAAAATTGTGCCGGTCGACCGTCACATAGGCCGTCGCAGGATCGAAACGGCTGGCCTCGACCCAGCTGATCCAATTGCCCTTGGGCAGGCCCGGAATGTTCGCCGCGGTGTTCGCCCAGGTCTTTCCCGCATCGCGCGTGACCTGCACGTTGCCGTCATCGGTTCCGACCCAGATCACGCCGTGGTTTTTCGGGCTTTCCGAAATCGAATAGATCGTCGTGTGGGTTTCCGCCGCGGAATTGTCGACCGTGATGCCGCCCGATTGCTCCTGCTTCTGCATCTCGGGGTCGTTGGTCGTGAGATCTGGCGAGATGCGCTCCCAGTTCACGCCATGATCGCGCGAGCGGAACAGGAACTGCGCGCCGATATAAAGCGTGCCTTTGTCGGTAGGCGAGAGCGCGATGGGCGTATTCCAGTTGAAGCGCAGCTTTTCGCGATAGTTTGCCTTGGGTTGGATATCGCGCTGCTCGAGGGTTTTGCGATTCACACGGGCGATATAGCCACCCTGGGATTCGCCATAGACGAAATTGGGGTCCGTCGGATCCGGGAACGCGAAGAAGCCGTCACCGCCCAGAAGATTTTCCCAACGGCTGTTGGAGATGCCGCCAGGATAGGCGCTGTCGCCCACCCACACGGAATTGTCCTGCAATCCGCCATAGACCTGGTACGGATCCTTGTCGTCGATGCTCACGTGGTAGAACTGGCTGATGGGCAGGTTTCCACCCCTCCACCATTTCACCCCGCCGTCATAGGAAAGCCAGAGGCCGCCATCGTCGCCGCCGATCACCTGTTTCGGATTCTCCGGATTGATCCACACATCGTGCCAATCGCCATGGCCATTGTCTCCGCCTGCTTGCGTGAAGCTCTTGCCGCCGTCTTCCGATGCGATGAGCGTGAGATTCATCTTGAACAGGCGATCGGGATTGGTCGGATCGACGACGAGCCGCGAGAAATAGAACGGCCGCCAGACCATGTTGCGGCTGCGGTCGCGCTCTTCCCATGTCAAACCACCGTCGTTCGACACATAAAGCGCCGAGCGCACGTTCTCGATGAAGGCATAAACGCGATCGGGGTTGGACGGCGCATAGACGACCTCGACCCTGCCCCACGGCGTCGTGGGCAGACCTTTGCTGGTCTGCGACGTCATCGCGGTCCAGCTTTGACCGCCATCGGTCGAATGGAACAGGCCGCTCCACGAAGCCGCGGTCGGCCCGTCGCCGCCGGAGCGGAAGGACCAGCCCTTGCGCCGGAAGTCCCACATGCCGGCCATGACCTCGCTATGATCATGCGGATTGAGCGCGACGGACGAACAACCCGTCGAAAGATTGCCGCCTTTGAGGATCAGCGACCAAGTCTCGCCGCCGTCCGTCGTCTTGTAGAGACCGCGATCCGCGCTGTCGCTCCACAGCTTGCCCGGCACGCAGGCGTAAACCGTGTTGCCGTCCTTGGGATCGACGACGATGCGCGTGATCCGCTCGGAATTGGGCAGGCCCATATTCGTCCAGCTCTCGCCGCCATCCGTCGATTTGTAGACACCGTCGCCGATGGAGACGGAGTTGCGCGTCCAGCTTTCGCCGGTGCCCACCCACACGACTTTGGGGTTGGTGGGATCCAGCGCGATCGCACCGATCGATTGCACGGGCTCGCGATCGAACACGGGCTTGAAGCTCGTGCCGCCGTTCTGCGATTTCCACACGCCCCCGGATGCCGCGCCGATGAACAGCGTGACCTTGCCGTCTTTTTCCTGTCGTCCGGCAATCGCCGCGATGCGTCCGCTCATGGCAGCCGATCCGATATTGCGGATGCCGAGGCCGGAAACCGCCGAACTGTCGGCGGCAGTTTGCGCCATCGCCGTTGCTGCGCCCAGGCACAGAGCGGACACGATGAGCGTCGAGACGAGAAGGTTGCGCAAATTATCTCTCCACCGTTAGAGACGGCGATTTACTTGGTTGAGGCGACAGGCGCGGCAGGCATCGCGAACAAGCCGGGCGGCACAGCGACATTCGCCTCGCCTGACGCAATCGTGATCACCTGTTTGTCGGAGTCCGCGGAATTCTTGGGGCCCGACGCGATCGAGAACGGGAAATAGACGCCGGCGACCTTTTCGTAATCGCCGAAGTCGGTTTGTGTTTCCTGTTCCGCGCCGCGAATGGTGCGGTCCTCGATCACGCGGATTTCGAGATACACATCCGGATCGAGATAATAGGTGAACATGGTGCCGTCGGTCTGCGATACGCGCAGTTTGTAGGCCTGCGTGCCGTCGATGTCCTCGCGGCCGAGATATTCGACCTTCGAACCCTTGGCCGTCGCCGACAGAAGCTCGCCGTCGATCAGAGCCTCGTCGCCAAGCGCGCGCGCTTCGTCCGCTCCCATCAATTCCGCGTCCTTGCGGCCTTCGAACGGGTTGATGCGCCAGCCGCTCTTTCCGTCATAGGCCTGCACCACGGTGAGACCCTGGATGGCGGCATCGATGCGCACAGCACAGGCCGCACCCGAATCGAGACGCGATTTCGTCTCGGTGTAAGCGAGCTTGAAATCGCCCGGTAGGCGCATCTCCCCCTTGGTCACATAGGAACGGATCGCAGCGAGCTTGTCGGCTCCGCCGCGGGCGGTCAGATTTTGGGCCACGAAATCTTCGGCCGTCTGGGCGTGCGCCGCCGCAACGAAACTGCACAGCAATATCGGCCCCAGGGCCGCAATGGATCGCCAACGCAATGGAGTCCCCTCGATGGACGCGCGCGGGAGACTTGCCGATGCCATTAATCGGGTCAATCGGCGTTACCGAATACCGGCCATTTCAGCGTCACTTCGGTGTGAGGCGTCCGTCCTTCATCAAGCTGGTCCTGCACTTGCGAGGCGGTCGCATTCAATCGAGAGTCTCCCCATGCTGATTCTGCTGTTTGTGGTAGCGGTCTGGGCGGGCACGCAGAATGCGCTCGCGGGCGGCGGGTCGTTCGTGACCTTGCCGGCGCTCATCCTGAGCGGCCTCGACGCAAGGGCCGCAAACATCGCCTCAACCCTGGCTCTGTTTCCCGGCCAGGTCACGACAGGTTGGGTAGGCCGCAAGTTGGTCAGCGGTGCGGGCCGACTTTCGTTTCTCGCACTGGCGCTCATCAGTCTTGCGGGCGGCGTGGTCGGCGCCATCTTGCTCATTTCGACGCCGTCGAGTTTCTTTGCGCGACTGGTACCCTGGCTCGTGCTGTTCGCGACCGGATTGTTCGCCTATGGCAGCTTCGGGCCGCGCAGGTCGGAACAATCGCGCCCGCTCGATCCTCGCGCGGCGGGAGTCATTCAATTCTTCATCGCCATCTATGGCGGTTATTTCGGGGGGGGCATCGGATTTCTGATGCTCGCGGCACTCACCGCAGCAGGACTCGCCGTGCGCGTTGCGGGCGCCACGAAAAATGTGCTTGCGAGCGTGATGAACGCGGCAGCCGTCGCGATCTTCGTGTTCACACCGCACATTCCCTGGTTGCGCGTAAGTGTCGTTTGTGTTGGGGCTATGGCGGGAGGCTATGTCGGCGCATTGCTCTTGCAGCGTGTCGACGAAAAATTGATACGCGGATTCGTCGTCGTGCTCGGACTGGCGCTGACGGTTGGGTTGTTCCTGTATCGGCCGCATTGAGCGATCTGCGTTACAGCATTTCCGGTTTGAATTGCGCCCGCCGGCTGATGATCTTGCCCGACACCATGAACACGCCGTCGCCCGTGTAATGCAATGTCTCGGGATATTTCGGCCGGCGCGCGACATGGGCCTTCACCACCTCGAAAACGAAAAAATCGTATTTGTCGATCAGGCGTCCGTCGGCCAGCTTGCATTCGAGATTGGCGAAGCAATCCGCAATCAGGGGCGCTTTCATGTGTTGCGCGGGCGCAGACGTCAAATCGAATTTCTCGAATTTGTCGACGACCGCGCCCGAGATATTTCCGATTCCCACCACCTTGTCCGTCAATACGGTCGTCGGAATATTGATCACGCATTCCCTGCTCCGGCGGACGAGTTCGAAACTGTGATTGCCGGACGCAATGACGCAGCCGATCAGTGACGGTGTGAACTCCATAACGGTGTGCCAGCCCATCGTCATCACGTTGCGCTGCCGTTTCCATGCAGACGACGCAAGTACGATAGGTCCGGGTTCCAAAAAGCGCCGGATCCCGGCGACGGGAAAGTCGACCTTGCTGAAAATGACGTCCTCGCTTTTGCGATCTGGGTTTCCGCGATCCGGCTCGATGTGAAAACTCTGATCACCGCGGATCGGTCGCGATGGAACATCGCAGAGACGCCGATTTGCCGTGCGCATTATGACAGAATGTTCAATCATCTTCAGCCGATTGCGCGGAACCGTGGCGTCCCGGCAACGTTCCTCCTTGGCAACAAACCCGGAGCGAACATGCAGACGCAGCAACAGACCGCCCGCAACCTATCCGCACGGGAAACAGGCGGCTTGATCGGCAGCGATATGGTCGAAGGCACGGCTGTTTATCGCCCCAATGGCGAACGGATCGGAACGATCGAGCGCGTCATGATCGATAAGCGCAACGGCAAAGTCAGACACGCGGTGATGAGTTTCGGCGGATTTCTGGGTATGGGCAACGATCACTATCCCATCCCGTGGTCCCTGCTCGTCTACAATGAGCGCCTCGGCGGCTATGAAGTGGGTGTGTCGGACGAACAGTTGCGCGGGGCGCCGAGGTTCCCGGCCCGAGATCCCTGGATGATCGGCGACCGGCAAAACGAGGCGGCACTCTACTCCTATTACGGCGCGCTTCCTTACTGGTGAGAACAAGGACGAGGCATCCATGACCGACATTAAAAAATCCCGCATCCTGATCATAGCCACAAACGGCTTCGAGCAGGCCGAACTTGAATTGCCCCGCGACAAGCTCCGCGAAGCCGGAGCGCAAGTCGATGTGGCATCGCCCGACGGCAAGGAAATCCGCGGTTGGAACGAGAAAGATTGGGGTCAGACCGTTCCCGTCGACCTCAAGATCGGCGACGCGAAAATGGACGAATACGACGCGCTCGTGATCCCGGGCGGCGTTATCAATCCGGACAAGCTGCGCATCGACGAGAATGCAATGACGCTCGTCAAATCGTTCCTTGCGAGCGGCAAAGTCGTCGCAGCCGTCTGCCACGGCCCATGGCTGCTGGTGCAGGCTGACGCCCTGCGCGGCCGTCAAGCAACCTCCTATAAGTCCATCCGCAAGGATCTTGAGAACGCCGGCGCCAAATGGGTCGACAGAGAAGTGGTGACCGACAACGGCATCATCACCAGCCGCAACCCTGGCGATCTCAGGGCTTTTTCCGCTAAGATCATCGACGAAATCCAGGAAGGCCGCCATCAGCGCAGGCACGCCGCGGAATAGAACGCGGAACAGACGGCCTTTGGGGTGGTTTCCTCATCGATCATCGGAGACCGCCCATGGCCCAGGCCGCGCGACGCAAGAAAAGCACTCCCAAACGAAGCGTGTCGGAAGGACACAAATCGCGTCATCGCGCGCCCGCCAACGACGATGCACTGGAGCACGGCGAGAAAGCCCACCTGTCGCGTCGCCCGATCTGGGAAGGTCATTTGCGGCTTTCGTTGGTGAGTTGTCCGATCGCACTTTATCCCGCAACGACACATACCAACGACATCGCATTCCATCTGCTCAATCCCAAGACCAACAATCGCATCCGCATGATTCCGACAGATCCCGATACGGGGCCGGTGGAGCGCGCCGATCTGGTGAAAGGCTATGAGTTCGAAAAGAACAAATATGTCGTGCTGACGCCGGCGGAATTCGACGCGGTCAAGCTCGAGACCACGCATACCTTGGAGATCGAGCGCTTTGTCGATGAGGCCTCGATCGATCGGCTGTTCTGGAACGATCCATTCTATTTGCTTCCGTCCGACAATTCCGGAATCCAAGCCTATACCGTCATACGCGATGCGATGGCCGGCGCAGGACGCATTGCGCTCGGTCGCGTGGTCATGCACACACGCGAACGCCTGATGGCCGTGGAAGCCCGCGGCAAAGGCCTGATCGCCTACAGCCTTCGGATGCGGAATGAAGTGATCGATCCGACCGCTATATTTCGGGAAATCCCCAAAGAAAAGCCCGATCGCCGCATGATCGAGATCGCGGAAAAAATCATCGAGCAGCAGGAGGGGCCGTTCGCGCCCGATGAATTCAAGGACCGCTACGAAACGGCGCTGCGCAAGCTCATCAAGCAAAAGGAGCGCGGCGAAAAGATCGTGGCGGCCGAGCCGCCGGAGGAGAGCAACGTGATCGACCTGATGGAGGCGTTGAAACGCAGCCTGAAGGGCAAGTCGTCATCGAGCCCGAGCAAAGTGGGTCCAGCAGGTAAGGTCAGGCGGCGGAGTCTGCGCTAGCGACTCGCAACGTCCGATGCTTGACCTTCTCAGGCGAAGACACAGGCCGCAGCAACAGCAGAAACCACGCCAAGTCCCAACGCGATATCGTAGGCGATCGGACGAAGAGGCTTGATCCGATCTTCCCATTGGAGATGCTCGATACCCGCTTCCCGCTGGTTGCGCGCAAAGCGAAGGTTGTTTGGATCTACATACTGGCCACGAATGGCCGGAATGGGCGTATTCATCGTTCTTCATCCCAGTTAAGCACTGCCCCCTCTTTTCATGCGACGCCCACGTATCGACGCTGCGTCGTATGCTTGGTAAGCGACAAGTCGACTGTTGGTTCCATGCATCACGCGTGACCAAGATGACACAAAGGCCCGGCGCGTCGGAGCGCCGAGCCTTTGCAAGGTCAATATTCGGATAAGGAATTCGTCGCGCTATTTATCTTATTTGCGCGAACACCACTCAATTGAACGTACCGTAATCGGCCTGAATGACCTCGCCGTTGTCGCTGCGGACAAGGAACACGTCCGAACCTACGCGCACCCACACGGTGCCTTCGGGCGGCGAAGCGAGATCGTAATTTCCGTAGTTCGTCACATAGTAGTTGTTGGCCAGAAGATCCGGCGGCAGGCGATCGCCGAGCACAAAATGACGGTTCTGATAATCTGACGGGGCGATCCAGGCACCGGCATCGTAATGCCGGGTCGACGTCACCGTCTTGCGATATTGCGCGTAATTTCCGTTCACGTCTGACGATTTCGTCTCCGTGGTTTGTGTGGTGGAATCCGGTGACTGCGTGGTTGTCGTCGTAGTCTGGTTGGTCTGGGCGATCGCGATGCCCGTTCCCATCAGCAACGCAAGCGCTGCACCTGTTGTCATAAGATGTTTCATGGTCGTGCTCCTTTGTGGCGCTGTTTAAACGTGTTGTCGCCGGGGGCAGTTCCTCGGTACCGGTCCCACGGCACGGTTTTCCAAGGAACAAGCAGCAAATGATTGCGTGCGATATGCGGTAAGTTAAGAAACCGCGGCGCAAAGGGTTGCCGGCACGCATCCGGACACGCGTCGATGATTGTCCACTTCGGCGGTCACTGTTCGCGCTGACCGCCGGTTCCATGGACAGGATAGCGCCTCGCCGATGGAACTTGCAGGCTGCCGCAACGTTGAGCACTGGCAACATCATTCGGGGAACGCCATGAGATCAGGGCTTCTTTGGCTTATCGGCGTTCCGATTCCCATCATCATCATTCTCTGGCTGTTCACCGGCCACGCGTGAGGAATGAGACGATGGTTGATACGGTTGTTGTCGCCGAACGCGACGATGAAGATACTGGCTACCGCTTTTCGTGGAGCCTCGCGATTGCAGGCGGTGTGGCTGCGACCGCCGTGACGTTTTTCCTTTTGATGCTGGGATCGGGGTTCGGGCTTCTGCTCGTGAACCCGGTCACACATTCCGGACCGTCCCTGCCCGCTTTCCTGACCGGCGGCGCGATCTATTTCTTCATCGCCCAGGCATTCGGCTTTGCAGTCGGCGGCCATCTCTCGGGCCGATTGCTCGGACCCGTTGTCGAGACGCAGATGCAGGAAGATTTCCGCGCCGGCGCGCATGGCCTGGTCGCATGGGCCGTGACAATTCTGGCGACGCTCGCCGTGATCGCGCTCGCCGGATTGACCGCCGCAAACACGGGCGCGACGACAGCCGCGCTTTATGGCTCGACGATGCCACACGCGACAAACGGAGCGCCGGTCGCATATCTGGTCGACAATCTTTTTCGCCCACACGATTCCGCAGCGCTGTTCCGTTCCAATGTCGATGCGGAAGCGCGCGCCGAAGCGGGTCGCATTCTCGAAGCGGGCCTCGCGCGCGGCATTCAGATGACGCCGGACGATCGCGTTCGGCTGATCGGTCTCACCTCCGCCGAGGCCGGCATATCCAGGAGCGAAGCTGCGGCGCGCGTCGATCGGATGCAAGCCGACGTCCAGGCGAAAGCCCGGCATGACACCGATATCGCGCGCAAGGCTGCGAGCTATGCGAGTCTGTGGATCGCATTCTCACTGTTGTTCGGAGCCATTGTCGCAGTTGTGTCCGCGATTTTCGCCCGCAACGAAGACGATCGCGAAAGCTGGGTCCGCTAGCTCTGCGGCGTGAGCACGTGCTTGTCGGGCGATCCGCCCTTCGCCGCTGCTGTATATGCATCGACGGCCTGTTCCAACTTCCAGGTCTTGACCGGAAAAGGTTCGAACAGCCCGTCCTCGAAAGCGGGACGCAACGCATCCATGATCCGTGCGATATCCGGACCCGTGAGCTTCATCGTGTCGACGCCGATCAACCGCGAAAGATTGTGATAAAAATCGAGCAGGTCGAACTCGACCCGCCGGTTGCCGACACTTGTGATCGCGACTTGGCGCCCACCGATGCGAAGCGAATTGAGCGTCGGCTCGAACATCACGCCGCCGACGGCGTCCAATGCGAGATCGACGCCCTTTCCACCGGTGAGGGCCCGTACTCCATCCGCCAAATCCTTGTTCGCGATATTGATAAACGCATCCGCACCGGACTCGCCCTCGACGCGGTCGGCGCCGATGACTTTCGCTTTTTTCCAATGCGCGATTTGCGTTGCCGCGCGGCCGACCGCGCCAAGCACACCCGTGATCAAAACTGTTTCGCCGGACTGGATGTCGGCTGAATCGACAAGTGCCGACCATGCCGCGAGATAGGGCACGCCGGCCGTTGACGCCTGCTCCATCGAGAGATTCGAAGGCTTTTGCGAAAGCCAGCCGGTCGGCACGACGAGATATTGCGCATGCGTGCCGTCTCGCGTGACGCCAAGACCCTCGCCGCTGCCCCAGACTTCCCTGCCCTTCCAGCCCTCGCCCGCAACGACGATGCCCGCATAGTCACGTCCCGGCGTGCGCGGCAACGTCGCCTCAAAGGCCCCAGCAACGTTTTTGACGTCGCTGGGATTGATCGCGGCAGCATGCACTTCGACCAGCGCTTCGCCGGACTTCAGAACCGGCGAAGCGATATCATCGAGCGAAAGAATCGACGGCGGACCGTATTTGGCGAAACGTAGTGCCCTCATTCCTGGCCCGTGCGGGTCGCTTCGAACAGGAACCAGGTGCGGCGCTCCGTCTCATCGATCCACACTTCGAGCAGGCTCGCGGTCGCCACGTCGTGGTGTTCGTCGCACAGATCATGCACTTCGCGCATGCTCGCGGTCAGTTGCTTGTTGTCTTCGCGAAGCTCCGCCAGCATATCCAGCGGCGTGACGTAATCCGCATCATTGTCCGCGAGACGCTGCAAACGGCTGATATGACCGATCGACTTCAATGTCGTGCCGCCGATCTTCCGCACCCGCTCCGCAATGGGGTCCGTCATCGCGAAGATCTGGTCGCCATGCTCGTCCAGCAGAAGATGATAGTCGCGGAAATGCGGCCCCGACATATGCCAATGAAAGTTCTTCGTTTTCAGATAGAGCGCAAATACGTCGGCGCAGAGCGCGTTGAGCGCGCCCGTCAGGTCCTTGATCGCATTCGATTTGAGATCCGATGGTGTCGTGAGGGGGGCCTTGCGGCGTTGTTGGGCATTGCCGGTCTTCATGATCTGGGTCTCCTATGGTGTTCAAGCCGGACGGAAATATGGACCCGAATGTGATATGTCGACCGCGATAATTCAACGATTTCCGTCGCGCAAATTGCCCAATATCGCCGTTCGGCACACATTTCCTCCGGAACGGCCCCCAAGGTGCGACTTTGATATCGATCGCACAAGGAGTTGAAAGATGAGCAAAAACGACCGTGTCGCGATCGTCACCGGCGCCGGTTCCGGAATCGGCCGGGCGGTGGCTGTTGCATTGTCGCATGCGGGCTACGCGGTCGCGGCTGCCGGGCGGCGGAAAGATGCACTGGACGCCACAGTTGCGAAGGCCGGGCCGGGCGAGATGGCCGCCATCACATGCGATGTCTCCGATCAGGAATCCGTGCGCGCCTTGTTCGCCCAAACGAAAACGGCCTTCGGCCGGCTCGATGTGCTGTTCAACAACGCCGGCACCGGCACGCCGCCGATGCCGATGGAGGATATTCCGCTCGCGCAATGGAAGCGCGTCGTCGACACAAATCTCACGGGTGCATTTCTGTGCACGCAGCAAGCGATCCGGATGATGAAGGCGCAAACGCCCCGCGGCGGGCGCATCATCAACAACGGCTCGATCTCCGCACATGTGCCGCGGCCCTATTCCGCGCCCTATACCGCGACGAAGCACGCAATGACCGGCCTCACCAAATCGACCGCGCTTGATGGACGCGCCTTCGACATCGCCTGCGGACAGATCGACATCGGCAATGCCGCCACCGACATGACGGCGCGCATGAGCGCGGGAGTGCCACAGGCGAATGGCCAGCTTGCGCCCGAACCGACGATGGACGTCAAACATGTGGCAGACGCGGTGGTTTACATGGCGGGTTTGCCGCTTGACGCCAATGTGCCGTTCCTCACGGTGATGGCGACGAAAATGCCGTTCATCGGTCGCGGCTAGCATCATGGCATTCGTTATCGGCACGGTGCGCGAAGAAATTTCGCGCGCGCACGGGCGCAATCCGGTCTAACATCCACTTCTTCTCGGAAAGGTCGCATCATGCATCTCGCACGTTTCCCTCGCATAAAACTGGCGCATTTGCCGACTCCGCTCGAGCCCATGGAGCGGCTCTCGAAGCAGCTCGGCGGGCCACACCTGTGGATCAAGCGCGACGATTGCACCGGGCTTTCGACGGGCGGCAACAAAACCCGCAAGCTCGAATTCCTGATGGGCGACGCGATGCGCCAGGGCGCGGACACGGTCATCACGCAGGGCGCGACCCAATCCAACCATGCGCGGCAGACGGCGGCCGCCGCCGCCAAGCTCGGCTTCGAATGCCACATCCTGCTCGAGGACCGCACGGGATTTGCGACGCGCGAATACACGCAGAACGGCAATGTCCTGCTCGATCATCTGCATGGGGCGCATGTTTCGAAGCGTCCCGCCGGCGCGGACATGAATGCGGAAATGGAAGCGGTGGCGCGCGATCTGCGCGCCAAGGGCAAGAAGCCCTATATCATTCCCGGGGGCGGCTCGAACACCACGGGCGCGCTGGGCTATGCCAATTGCGCATTGGAACTGGTTGCGCAGGCCAATGAATTGAATCTCCGGATCGATCACATCGTGCAGGCGACCGGCAGCACAGGCACGCAAGCCGGGCTCGTTGCCGGGCTTTGTGCGATCCACGCGAATATTCCGGTTCTGGGGATCAGCGTGCGCGCGCCGAAGGAGAAGCAAGAGGAAGCCGTGTTCGCGCTCGCCGAGAAAACTGCCGAGCTTGTCGGCGCGCCGGGCGCGGTGAAACGCGAGCATATCGCGGCGAATTCGGACTATGTCGGCCAGGGTTACGGCATTCCGACCGAGGGCATGATCGAAGCCGTGACGATGCTGGCGCAGCACGAAGGAATCCTGCTCGATCCCGTTTACACCGGCAAAGGAATGGCGGGACTGATCGATCTCGTTCGCAAAGGCACGTTCGAGAAGGAATCAAACGTCGTGTTCCTGCACACGGGCGGTTCTGTCGGCCTGTTCGGCTATCCCGACTCTTTCACATGAGCGCGCCCGAAAAGACGGTCGGCGTGATCGGCGGTATGGGACCGGAAGCGACGGTCGAGTTCATGCGCCGGCTCGTCGCTGCGGTTCCTGCTCATGACGACAGCGATCATCTGCACGTCATCGCCGACAACAACCCAAAGATTCCGTCGCGCATCAAGGCGATCCTCGAAGGCGGCGGTGAAGATCCCACGCCTGTGCTTGTCGCGATGGCCCGCAAGCTGGAAGCGATGGGCGCGGATGTCCTGACGATCCCCTGCAACACCGCCCATTACTATCATCCGGCCATTGCTGAAGCGGTCGGCATCCCCGTTCTCGACATGGTCGGCCTGTCGGTCGAACGCCTCGACACGCTTGCGCCCAAGCCCAAACGGATCGGCATGCTCGCTTCGCCGGCCGTTCTTCGCGTCGGATTGTTCGACAAGCATCTCACCGCCGCAGGTTATGAATTGACTCCGATCGACCAAGATACGGAAGACCGGCTGCTTGAAATCATAAGGGCGGTGAAGGCGGGAGGCACGTCTCCAGCCCATCGGCGGACCTACGAAGCCATTGCCCGGAAGCTGAAGGAGAACGGCGCAGATGCCTTTCTTGTCGCCTGCAGCGAGTTATCGCTTCTGCCCGCGCCCGATGTCGGAAGCCCGGTCATCGACACGCTCGACGTTCTGGTGGACGCGACCGTAAGGACCGCGCGGCCGGGCTAGTGTTGCGGAGGGTCTCCGAACGCGGCACCCCGCACCTGGGAATAGACCGCGTCAAACACTTGCAGGCTCTTCAGTTCGGGAATATGCCCCACCGAAATCGGCTCGTCGAGAATGAGCGTGCGGCCATCCGCCGGGGTGAAGGTTGGCCATGCCGGAAGGCCGGCACCGTTCGGGTTTCCCGTGCGCGCGAAATTCACCCAATAGCTGGACATCTCATCGGCGAGCTTGCGGTCCGCGGCGCTCCACGCCCACGGCTCCTGACCAAGATGATCGAACGTGTACCAGAGTTCGGAAAAATGACTTGCGCCCCAGCCGTCATAAACCGTGCCTGCTGGAAACGGCGGCGAATGCGCGAAGCGATAGTAATAGACGGCATTGCGACCGCGCATCGATTCCAACCGCGCCCATGCCCAGTCGTCCCAGCCGAAACGCAGATCGCGCTCGAAATCGAGGCGTGCCTGACGGGCTTCGGCATCCGTCGCATGCGGATAGGCTTCGAGAAGTTGCGGCGGTAACGCGCCCCAGCGCTTTGCGATACCGGCCGAGAAGTTTACTGCCGTAACCGTGTCGAGATCGTCGATCAGCGAGCGCGCCTCGTTGGCATTCGATCCGACCAGGATCGGCACGTCGTTCTGTTGCCCCGCAACGAACGCATCGTAGGGCGATTGCGGGATCACATAAGGTTCAAGAACCGGATGCGAAATCTCACCGGCTTTGCCTTTTAGCAAAGCGCTCGCAGGCAACGCGCGAAGTTCGGCGAGAGACTTTGCACCGACCGACTCGGCATACGCCTCACCATCCTTTTCGGCATTCGCAAGTTGATAACTCGGCGCCAACTGCATCGGCTCGAACATGCCGCCGCTTTCCGCGATGGCGCGCGCGAACAATCCCCTGGCCAAGGGCGACGCCATCAAAACACTGACGGATGCCGCACCCGCCGATTGGCCGGCAATCGTCACGCGCGCGGGATCGCCGCCGAATGCCGCAATGTTGCGCTTCACCCAGGCAAGCGCCGCGATCTGATCCTCGAAACCGTAATTCCCGGAGGAATGATGCGGCGACTCGCGCGTGAGTTCGGGTTGCGCAAGAAATCCGAACGGTCCCACGCGATAACCGAAGGTGACGACGACGACGCCCTTGCGCGCGAGCCGATCGCCCCAATAAAGCGGCATGGACGCAGAACCGTTGAAGAACCCTCCCCCATATATCCACACCATGACGGGCAGTTGGGCCATGCCGCTATGCGCAGGAGCCCAGATATTCAGATAGAGGCAATCCTCGCTCACCGTGGGCGGGGTTTCGCCGGGCATCGAGACGCCGGTCTGAATGCAGGCCGGCGCAAACGCGTCGGCTGCGCGGACACCCTGCCAGGGATTTGCCGGTTGCGGTTCGCGCCAGCGCAGCTGACCAACGGGAGGCGCCGCAAAGGGAATGCCCTTGTAGACGGCAATGTCATTCGCCTCGGATCCGCGCACCAATCCGGATTCCGTGGTCACGACCGATGCCGATACGGGCAACGAAACCAGCAGAAGGCCGGCCGCTAGAATTGCCATTCGCCATATGTTCGACATCGTTTGCTTGCCTTTCGAGATACCTCTGCCGTTCGCGGCGGAGTTGGCCCTAAGGTGGAATTCTTAAGCCGCACGCGGAAGGGATCCGGCATTCGTCTCGCACCTCGGCCGGTGCGACTCGGCACAAATCCCTGCAAACTGGACCGTTCGGGGCGTTTCCCGCACAGTGGCGCATGACCGAAATCGGGCCGGAAAGCGAACAAAGCGGCAATGCGCGATTGCCGGCCCTCGCGCGTGAGGTCGGCTTCGGCTTTCTTTATTGGCTGGCATTTTTGCTGGTTCTCGAGCCCGACAATGTGCTGCGGATGATCGACGCCGGAGGCGGGCCGGGCTGGCGCGAAGAGATCGCACGCATCGCGGTCGCAAGCCTCCTGGGCGGGCTGGCCTCGCCGTTCCTGATTGCGCTCGTTCGAAATTATCCGATCGAGGGAACGGCCACTTGGCGGCATGCCGCAATCGAGACGGCCGCCGCCGCGTTCATTTCTTTCGTGCTCATCTTCGTCTCCTGCGTGCTCGCCGACTGGTTCATGCCGTCGGAACATCGCCCGTTCCTGACGGCATTGCGCGACGAACTGATATCCAACTGGGCACCCGTTCTGTTCAGCGTCGCCGGATTCCTTGCCCTCGCGCACGCCGTGCGCTTCGTTCGGGAAATTCAAAACCTCAAGCTTGTCGCGCCGCCCGTGATTCCGGCTCCGGCCTATCTCGCATCTGTCTCCGTCAAGGAGCGTGGCCGTGTCACAATCATCCAGCTTAATGATGTCGATTGGATCGAGACGCAGGGCAACTATCTTGCGTTGCACGTTGGACTGGCTGTTCACCTGCTTCGCGAAAGCCTTGCGCGGCTCGAAACGCAACTCAATCCCGTCGAGTTCGTGCGCGTTCACCGCCGGCTGATCGTCGCGAAAGATCGCATTCGGGAAGTGAAATCGGCCGGCGCCGGCGATGCGCTGCTGCGCCTGACCGACGGGACCGAACTGCGCCTGAGCCGCCTTTATCGCGACCGGCTGGGTACGTTGATCGCGTAATTGCCCGGCCATAAAATAGATCGCATTTTGCCTTTTCTTTAATCTTCTTCTTTCCCCGCGGTTAACGGCCACCGGCATTTGCCGTGGCGACCGGGGAACGCTTTCCGGTTTCGGCGCTTTGAAGATGCATCGAAGCAAGGAGGCTGACATGGGTCGAGCAGCTCGAAAATATAACCGCCTCGATAGGCAGACCGAACCCGTCCGCGATCCGGACGGCAATGTGATCACTTTGTCGGACTTGCCGGCGGCAGGCGAACCGCGCTGGGTTCCGCGCCGCAAGGCGCAGGTCGTGGCGGCGGTGCACGGAGGCCTTCTGAGCCTGGACGATGCCTGTGATCGCTATGCGTTGACGGTCGAGGAATTTCTCTCGTGGCAGACCGCCATGAAGAAATACGGACTGGCCGGTCTTCGCGCCACGCATGCGCAGGAATATCGGCAAGAGCGCTAAGCACCTCGCATTCAGTGCATGTGGTCCATATCCATCGGCGCGTCTCCATGATCGTGGGCATGGTGATCGCCGGATTGCGCGACGAGTGCGTGGTATTGCGCAGGCGATAGCGCGGGCAGTTTCTGCAGAAACGCCACCATGTTCCAGATTTCGGCATCGGAATGGGTGACGCCCCAGGCCGGCATGGCGGTCAACTTGATGCCGTGCTTGATGACCCAGAACTGCTCGGCTGCATGACCGGCGCGGCCCTGCGCCAGAAGCGGCGGCTTGGGATTGAGGCCCGGACGCATCTCGTTTTCCGCCATGCCCGGCGCGAGATGACAACCCGTGCACATCGCATCGTAATCCGACGCGCCGTCCGCGATCATCTTGGGATCGTCGAGGCGCGGCACGGCAACGTCGCTTGCGCGAACTTCGATCGAACGTTCGCGCGCATAGCCGATCAAAGCGCGAACAATCGCCGTATGCGGCGCATCGGCCCCAACGTTGTAAGCGCCGGTAACAATCAGCAACCCGCCTACAACAAGCACGACCGCGAGGCACCCGCCGATAGCAGCAATGGCCGTTCTTCCAGAAGTCATTTGAATCCCCGTCTCAACAGTTCAATACAATCGTGCCCGTCGCTCGACCGGGCCGTCCGGCGTCAGGGCGATATGCGTCAGCGTCTGTTCGTCGTGATTCATGCGCCAGGAAAGCAGCTTCTGGGCGTATTCGAGCACGCGCGGCAGATAGGCCGGATCATTGGCGCGGTTGACGAACTCGCCCGGGTCCTTTTCGAGATCGAAAAACAGCGGCGGCGATTTGGTGAAGTGGACGTATTTGTAGCGCGCATCGCGCACGATGTTCATCGTGCATTGGTGGAGCGTGAGATCGAGCGCCTGCTCGGCAGCATTGTCAGCAGGATTGCGGAAATCGAATTCCCAATGGGCTTCGCTTCGCCAGTTTGCAGGCGCTGCTCGACCTTCCAGAAACGGCCGCAGCGAAAGCCCGTCGCATTGGCCGGGAATTTCCGCGCCAATCAAATCGAGCATAGTGGGCATGATGTCCACATTCTCGGTGAAGCGCTCGACGACCTGGCCGCGGCCCGCATCGGCGCCCGGCACGCGCACAATCAGTGGAATGCGATAGGACGCATCGAAATAGCCGCATTTGCCGATCAGCCAGTGATCGCCCATCTGCTCGCCGTGATCGGAGGTGAAGACGATCATCGTGTTGTCCCAACGGCCGAACTCCTTGAGGCACGCGATCACGCGGCCGAGCGCGGCATCGACTTCGCTCATCAGCCCGTAATAGACGGCTTTCATGCGGCGGAGCTTTTTCTCATTCGTGCTGGCGCGGAAATGCCGGCGCGACAATTGATAGGCCAGCCAGGGATGCTGCGCGCTTTCCTCCTCCGATGTTGCCAACCGCGAAAAGCCCGGCACGTCCAGTGGGTCGTACATCGCGTTGTAAGGCTCGGGCGCCACGAAAGGCGGATGCGGCCGCATGATGGAGAGATGCGCGATGAACGGCCCCTTCGCATCGCGAATGTAATCGATGCAGCGGTCGACGAGGAACGAGGTGTCGTCGGCTTCGAGCGGATAGGCGAGCGGCCTCGGCACGGGCGCGCCGTCTTCATAATCCAGGCCCGGCGCGCGATAGGAATAGCAAAGTCTGATATCGTCCGGAACGAAATAGCCGTTCGCCTTCAGCCAGTTTGTCCACGGATAGGCCCATTCGCCCATCATCACGAGCGGGCGGATACCGGGCAGCGGTCCCTCATAGGTTCTGAGCCAGGGATCGTCGTCCTCGAGGTCGCGCGGATCGAGGCTTGTGTCGGTGTAGCCGAACAGCACCGGATCGTAGCCGATCTTCGCCGCTTCCTTGGCCCAGTTGGTGTGGCGCGCGTCGAGCGGCGTCCCGTTCGTGCCCGAGCGATGGTTCTGCAGATACATGCCCGTGTGCAGCGACGTGCGCGACGGCCCGCACGGCACGGCATTGGCGAAGTGATTGCGGAACAGCACGCCCTCTTGCGCCAGCGCATCGAGATTCGGAGTCTTCACCATCGGGTGGCCGAGCGCGGACAGGCATTCCGCGCGCCATTGGTCGGCGGTGATGAAGAGGATGTTGAGAGGCTTCGTCATGCGCAGCCGCGGTTCGATGAGCACGCATCTTGCACGCAGAATGCGGCAGCCTCAACCTGATACCGCAGAATTCGCTATTCGCGGCACTGCTATCCCGGGTGCTTCCAGTCAGCACCGCAAGTCTTGCAGTGAAACCTCCTCATGCGGGGCGGTGGACCTCCAAACGCGAATGCAAGCAACATGCACAACACTGTCTCCAGGATGGGCCATCTTTCCGAATAATATTCCGATCCGAAGTTGGGGCACTTTATCCCGTCGAGATCGCCGAATTCGGCTTTTAAGTCGGCCTCGAATTCCCCCATACGACAGCGTGTCTCAATAATTTGAGCCTCGCGCGCCCAGCTTCGCGGCACCTGAACCTTGACGCCACCCAACGCGGTCGACCATTGCCAATTCACCGATATGTGGCACTCGTGGACGATCACCGCTGGAATGGCTTCGAACTGCAGTCGCCCATAGAACATGTGCGCCTCCCAAGGCTCGCGGAATATCGCGATCGTAGTCAGCAATGCGGTCTCGCCCTCGGCGATGGTCCCCTCCCGCAACTCCACGAATTCTAACTTCGAATTGCAGCCTCGCGCACTCTCACAAGCCCGAGCACCGCGCGCAAATTCGGCACGGACTCGTCGAGCCGATCCGCGATCTCCACAAGCGCACCAAGAATCGGTTCGATCTCGATGCTGCGACCGGCTTCCACGTCGCGCAACATCGAAGTTTTGAAATCGCCCAGCTTGCGGGTGATCTCCATGCGACCTTCGGGCGTCATGTCAAGCGCAAGCCCGATGCGTGCCCCGAGCGCCTTCATCTCGAGCATCATCATGCGCACAAGTTCGCATACGCCGGGATCGTCGAGCATCGCGCCCGTCGTGGCGCCGGTCAGCACGCTCAGCGGGTTCATCGCCATGTTACCCCAGAGCTTGGTCCAGATCGCGAGCCGAATGTCTGGGCTCACAACCGGCGAAACCGTGCTTCCCGCAAGGGCTTTCGCCAGCGTTTCGCAACGCGCGGACGATGCACCACTGGGCTCCCCGAAAATGAGCCGGTCTTCGCCTTGCACCTCTATCACGCCGGGCTCGCCCATCCAGGCACTCGCATGCACCACGCAGCCGATCACGCGTTCGGGAGAGATCGCGCGCGCGATTGCGCCGGCTGGATCGACGGATGCTAACGCCAGCCCCGACAATGGAATCTCCGGCACCTGAAAAAACCACCAAGGAATCCCGTTGATCGCCGGAACCACCGACGTCTGCGGCGCGAGCAAAGCCGCGATTGCGGGTGCGAGGTCCGGAATCGACTGCCCCTTGGCACCGATGATCGCGTAATCGGGTTTCGGCAAATCCTCGGCACAATCGCTGGCCGCGAGACGATAGACCTTCTCAGCGCCGCCGCGCCGCACACGCAAGCCGTGCGCGCGATAGGCAGCGAGAGTTGTGCCGCGCGCAAAGAGCGAAACCTCCCAGCCGGCATCGGCGAGAAGTCCCGCGATCCAGCCGCCGATAGCGCCCGCGCCGACGATACAGGCCTTCATTTCGTCACCTGTTCGGACGGTAGAGTTCCGGTCGCGACCCAGCCCGCGATATCGCTCCACACCCGCTCACCCTCGAGATCGCGCAGCAGCATGTGGAAGCCATTGTCATAGCGGCGCACAGCGACTTTGCCATCGAGCTCCTTGATCACAGCCTCGGTCGGTTCGCGCGGGATCACCTGATCCTTTGCGCCGTAGACGAACAGAATGGGAGGCAGCGATGTGAGGTGTTCGGGTGCGTGACGCGCATCGTCCATCAAGCCCACGAGACCGTAAACCTGATCGGTGCGGGCATCGTGCTGGAACAGCGGATCGCGCGACAGCTTGCGCAGCATGGGAATGTTGTCGGAGGGCCAGATGTTGAGCCCGTTGCCGGACACATGCAGCCACGGCACGAGATGCGCCGTGAGCCAAAGCGCCGCGCGATAGGACATCGGCATATCCGCGCGCGACCAAACGGCCGGAGCCACCAAAATTGCGCCGGCGATTTGCGGAGGATGTGAATTCGCGAGTGCCGACAATACGACAGCACCGCCCATGCTTTCGCCCAGCGCATAGATGGGCAGCCCGGGGAATTTTTCGTGCGCGGCGTTTACGCAATCGGAAAGGTCTGCGCGCATCGCGTCCGCGCCACCCCAGAGTCCGGGATCCGGCGCGCGGCCGAACCCGCGCTGGTCATAGGCGATGGTGGTGATGCCATGCTCCGCCCACCAGGGCGCGGGCATCTCGAACGCCTCGGAATAATCGCTCATGCCGTGCAGTGCGACGATCACGGCCTTGGGATTCTTCGCGTCCCATTCGCGTAGCGGCAGGTGCAAACCGTCGCGCGTCACAAACGCGTCGTTCTCGATAATCGGTGACGTGTTTTCAAGCCCCTGCGGCGCAAGCGCGGGCGCGCAAGCGGAAAGCGCGAACAGCAACGCGCCGACGCTCGCACTACGACCGATGCAAGCCAATGCCACGCTCTAATCCTCGGCCCGCAGCAGGTTGCGTGCAATCACAAGCTGCTGGATCTGGCTCGTGCCTTCATAGATGCGGAAGATGCGAACATCGCGGTAGAAGCGCTCGATACCGTAATCGGCGACATAGCCTGCGCCGCCGAAGATCTGCACAGCGCGATCCGCCACGCGGCCCACCATCTCGGATGCGAAATATTTGGTGCAGGCTGCCTCCATCGTTACGCTCGCGCCCGTATCGCGCGTCTTCGCAGCATCCATCACCATGCAACGCGCGGCATACGCATCCGTTTTCGAATCCGCGAGCATCGCCTGGATCAGCTGGAAATCGCCGATCCGGCTGCCGAACTGCTCGCGCTCGCGGGCATAGGTGACGCATTCGCGAATCAACCGCTCCGCCACGCCGACACAAACCGCCGAGATGTGCAGCCGCCCGCGATCGAGCACCTGCATGGCCACCTTGAAGCCCTCGCCTTCCGCGCCGAGCCGGAGATTCTCCGACACGCGCGCATTCTCGAAGATCACGTCGCAGATATGCGCGCCCTGCTGGCCCATCTTTTTCTCGGGCTTGCCTATGGTGATGCCGGGTGTTTTCGCGGGCACGATGAACGCGGAAATTCCGCCGGCGCCTTTCCTGGACGGATCGCTGCGCGCAAGCAAAGTGAACATGCCCGCCCGATTGGCATTGGTGATGAAGCGCTTGGTGCCGTTGACGACATAATGATCGCCGTCCCGGATTGCTGCGGTGCGCACGGACGCGGCATCCGAGCCCGCGCCCGGTTCGGTCAACGCGAAGCTCGCCACGATCTCGCCGCTGGCGAGCTTCGGCAGCCACTCCGCTTTCTGGGCCTCGGTCCCGAACATCACCACACCCTGGCTGCCGATGCCGACATTGGTGCCGATGACGGAGCGGAAAGCCGGCGAAGTCTGGCCCAGTTCGAAGCAAACGAGAACCTCCTCCTCCATGGTGAGGCCGAGGCCGCCATAGTCCTGCGGGATGGAGAGACCGAAGAGCCCTAGCTCGCGCATCTCCGCGATGATTGAATCGGGTACGCGGTCGTCTTCCGAAACTTTCGATTCGATGGGTACGCATTTTTCGCGCACGAAGCGGCGCACCGTTTCGATGAGTGCGTTGCGGGTATCCAGATCGAGCGCCATTCCTGCCTCCGGCAATATCGTTTCGCCGGAGATTAGCGCATTCGGAGAAAAAGCAACGGTCGTTTCAGGATGGCGACTTGTCGTGGCTAAAGGCGTACACGGCTACGACCAGGATATGATCGATCGTCTCCGCGTCCGGTCCGAGCGGCAGTCCCAGCGTCTCGTGGAAAAAGGCGCGTTGCGTGCTGGGATGCTCGAACCAGCCGCGCAGCAGGAGAGGCTTACGGTCGGTATAGACGCGTTGATAGGCGCGCTTGACCATCTTGCCGTAGCCCGGAAGGCGGACTTCGATTTCGGCGGTGGTCAGACCCTGAAAAGCCTGACCTTGCGCGAGCACGATCGCGTCGCCCACGATCCGGAACTGAAACTCGTTGCCCCCATCAAGCACACGAACCAGCACGATATTGCGCAGGAAATCGGCGAGATCGCGCGGCGAGATTTCGCTGCGCGGCGGAAAGGGGCGCGAACCCTTGAGCTTGGTCCACAGGTCGAAGGCCTTGCGCAATTGCGCGCTCTGGATATCGCTCGTATCGATCCGCTCTGTCGGCGGTCGAGTGAAAGTTCCGGAATTCTGCTCGCGATCGGGCATCAGGCCGTCCTGGGTGGACCATGGCTCGACACTGGGTCTTAATGATTAAACGATTGCAAAGATTGCAAACTGGACACCCCATGCGACTTTCCGTTCTCGACCAATCGCCCATCCGGAAGGACGGCTCAGCCGCAGCGGCTATCGCCGAGACCATTGCGCTCGCCAAGGCAACCGAGGCGCTGGGCTATCACCGCTATTGGCTGGCCGAGCACCACAACACGAATTCCTTTGCCGGCTCCTGCCCCGAGGTGCTGATAGCCCGTGTGGCGGCCGAGACGAAATCCATCCGTGTCGGCTCGGGCGGCGTGATGCTCACCCATTACAGCCCGCTGAAGGTGGCCGAGCAGTTCCGCATGCTGGAATTGCTGTCGCCCGGCCGCATCGATCTGGGCGTGGGGCGCGCGCCAGGTAGCGATCAACGCACGGCCATGGCATTATAAGCTGGACCGCAAGGCTGGGGCATCGAAGCATTTCCGAGCCAGGTAAATCTGCTGCGTCAGTTCCTCGACGATTCCGCAGGTGTCGCACCGTTGCCCGACGACCATCCCTATCGCGGCATCCACGCGAACCCGCGCGGTCCCGGCCGCCCGGAATTGTGGATGCTGGGCTCGGGTATTCACAGCGCGGTCTATGCCGGTGAACTGGGCCTCCCCTTCTCCCACGCCTATTTCATCAGCCCCGAAGGCAGCGAAGAGGCCTGCGAGGCCTATCGCCAGCGCTTCAAGCCCAGCGGCTGGTGCGACAAGCCCACCATCTCGATGGGCGTGGCGGCGCTCGCGGCGGAAACCGAACAACAGGCTCGCCGGCTCGCGGCATCGCGAAATTTATGGGTCGTGCGGCTTCTGACCGGACGGCCGATTCCGTTTCCTTCGGCGGAAGAAGCACTCGCCTATCCGTTCACGGAACAGGAGCGCGCACTGCTCGGCACTATCGAAGCACGCTCCGTCGTCGGCACGTCCGATCTCGTGCGCAGGAAATTGCAGACACTTGCCGAACGCCACGGCGCGGAAGAGTTGGTGATCGTGACCATCACCTATGACTACGAGTCGCGCCTGAAATCCTACGAGTTGCTCGCGCGGGAATTCGGCATCGGCTGAACGTCAATACCAGGCCGCGGCCATCGCAAAGATGAGCATCTGGTAGATGCCGTAACAAATATCGTGACCGATCACAGGCGCGAGCAGGCTTCGCGATTTTTCGAACCAATACGCGAAGAAAACGCCCTGCACGAAAATGCAGGCGATTGCGGCGAGCGCAATACCGAGGGGATGCCCGACAAAGCCGCCGAGATAGGGTAGCGCCAAAACCAGCGCAACAATCACGCCGGCCGCATTCATCTGCAGACGCAGGAACGAGACACGGCCGGGAATTGTGGCGGCGAGATAGGTGACGAGCAGTCCCCGAAACAGGGTCTCATCCGTGATGCCAAGAAATCCGGCCCTATAGGAGAGCCAGCCCGCAATGTTGAGCGGGTTGAGCTCGTAGGGGCGCGAGGGGGCCTGGTGCGCAGCGATCTGCGGCGCAAAATCGATCAGAGTCATCGCGGCCCCGATAACCAGTCCCCAGAAAATCGCGGACGCGACATAGCTGTCGCCGCGCGGCGCATGCAGGCCGAAATCGGCCTTCACAAACCCTTTCATGACGGCAATCGCTATCAGCGTGAGAACGAGTTGTGCCGTGCCGACATAGTAATATTCCATCCACGGATTGGCCGGCCGATCGGGCAGCGCAACGAAATGTTGGACGACCTCAATGATCAATTGCGCCAGAGCGGGTAACCCGAAGCCAAGCAGGACCGCGATAAGGAGCGGCAATGCGCGCAGCTTCACGCCGTCGATGCGAAACAGCGGCGGCCGCGCATCAGGCGTGCTCGCCCTGCCAAATCCCGGTTCGTCCATCCCAAAGCTCTTGTTCTAACTCACGGGCAACAGCCCGATGATCGCGCCTGTCATACCGCTTGCCATCGTGCCGGACAAAAGCGCACGCATGGCAAGAGGCACAATCTCGTCCCGACGCTCCGGAACGAGGCTGCCCACACCTGCGATCATGATACCCACCGAACCCAGATTGGCGAAGCCGCACATGGCGTAAAGCATAATGAGGCGGGAACGCGGATCGAGCGCACCCGCAGGCAATGCCGCCAGCTTGAGATAGGCGACGAACTCGTTGAGCACGGTCTTTTCGCCCATTAGTGAGCCCGCCGTCGCGGCCTTGTCCCACGGGATGCCGAAAAGCCACACCACAGGCGCAAAGATCCAGCCGAACACCCGCTCGACCGTGATGGGCGCGCCCGCTACAGCGGGAAGATGGCCCAGGATGATATCGGCCAGCGCGACTAGCGCCACGATGACGAGCAGCATCGCGACGATGCCGAGCCAGAGTTTGAGACCATCCTCCGTACCGCGCGCGATGGCGTCCATGCTGGAGCGATAGGTGAAACCCGGAGCAGCTTCAGCGGTGGTTTGCGCATCGCCGGGGATCATGATGCGTCCGATCATGATTGCGCCGGGCAGCGACAGAACCGAGGCCACGAGGATATGTCCGAGCGCTCCCGGCACCGCGGGTTCGAGGATCGTCGCGTAAAGCACGAACACGGTACCTGCGACCGTCGCGAGGCCTACGGAAAACAGCATGAACATTTCGGAGCGCGAAAGCTTCGCGAGATAGGGCCGTATCAGTAGCGGCGCTTCGATCATGCCGAGGAATATGGTGGCCGCAGCGCCCAATCCAATCGCGCCGCCAATGCCCATGGTCTTGCGCAAGCCCCACGCGAAGCCGTTGACGAAGATCGGCAGGATTTTCCAATGCCAGAGCAGCGCAGCCAACGCCGAGATCACGATCACCAGCGGCAGAATCTGAAATGCAAAGCTCGTCATGCCGGCCGGATTGGCGACAGCGAAAGGCGCCGGCGCTCCGCCGACATAGCCGAATACGAAAGACGTTCCTGCTTTCGTCGCAGCAGCGAGTGCGTCGACAACACCGTTCAGCGAGAACAAAAGAGTTCGCGCAAACGGGACTTTGAGGAGCAACAGTGCAAGTCCGATCTGAAGCGCGAAACCGACGGCGACCGTCCTGACCGGAAAAGCGCGGCGGTCCTCCGAGAATACCCATGCCGCCGTGAGGATGACCAAAATCCCGAGCGCAGATTGAAGGTGGAGAAGGAGCATCAATTACCTCGGAGCGTTAGAGGCGCGGAAAACGCAAATGAACCCCTCCCCCTTGTGGGGAGGGTTGGGGTGGGGGGATAAAGAGTCTTCGCGCGCGGATGCGCGCGGACCTCATCCTGCGCGCGACTATCGTCGCGCGTTCCTTCTCCCACAAGGGGAGAAGGAATAACCGTTCGACTCGCGGCTGGCCATGACCGAACCCAATGCCCGTCCCAAGGAAATCGTCGCGCTTGCCGGCGCGCGGGCTATTCCGCCATTGATTCTTGTGCTGTTCCATTATTGCGAGGGTCACAAATATCTTGGCGCGAAGTGGTTCGATCTGCCGGTCGGCAAAGGCTATCTGTGGGTCGAGTTCTTCTTCGCCCTGTCGGGTTTCGTGCTTGTCTATGTCTATGGCGCGAAATGGCGCGAATTCTGGCGCGGCGGCGCCTATGTGCCTTTCCTGAAAGCGCGTCTGGCGCGGCTCTATCCGCTGCACCTGACGATGCTGTTCGTCATCCTCGCGATGGTGATTGTGCTGAGGTGGCTGGCGGCACGCGGCGGCTATGTCTCGATCTATGACGAGCCCTATCACCCGATCAACACATGGCCCACCTTCATCGCGAACCTGTTTCTCGTGCAGGGATGGAATCTATTCCCTTACCTGTCGTGGAACGGCGCATCCTGGTTTGTCAGCGTCGAATTCCTGTTGTGCCTGCTGTTTCCGGTCTACCTCGTGATCTCGCGCGGCGGCTGGCTTGGCGCAATCGGATTGATCGCGGTTGGAAGCGTGACGCTTGCGCTGCTCGCGGCGTCGTCGAAGCACGGTCTCGATCTCACCTTCCACAACGGCATGTATCGTGGCATGGCGGCGTTCGCCGTCGGCGTCGGCGTTTCGACGCTTTACCGTCTCGCGATCGCGCATGGCGCGGACGGGCTTCCCGACTTCGTGTTCTCGCTCGCGCAGGTCGCCGTGTTCGCGCTCCTGCTCGTCGGCATCTACGACACGGGCTGGGCGCATCGCCCCGAGGACATCTACACAGTGCTGCCGATGATGGCGCTGGTCTTCACGCTTGCCTTCGACCGTGGCCTGCTCGCGCAATTTTTTCAGACACGTGTCCTGCTCAAACTCGGTGAATTGTCCTACGCGATCTATATCGGCCAGACCGCGCTGCTCCAGCTGCTGCGCCACGCGCAGCTGCATCTTTATCCTGCCCCCGGCGATATCGTGCTCGGCCGTCCCTGGGCCGCGTGGGAGCCCATCTGGCATTGGCTGGAGCCGACGCTTCTGGTCTTTGCCGCGATCCTGTGGGGATGGGTTCTATTCACGGCCGTCGAACGGCCCGCCAACGCGGCCCTAAGGCGCTATTTTGCGGGCAGACCCAAGGGCGACGCGGCGGCGGCTTGACGCTTCGGGCGTGCTCGGCCATCACTCGCCCGCGCGATATCGTATCTCTCAAGGAGGCTTCCCATGACCATCCGCTTCGACGGCAAAGTTGCCATTGTGACAGGCGCCGGCGGTGGCCTCGGTCGCGCCCATGCGCTCGATTTCGCGAAGCGCGGCGCCAAGGTGGTGGTCAATGATCTGGGCGGCGCGGTCGACGGAACCGGCGGCTCGTCGGACGCGGCGCAGAAGGTCGTGGCCGAAATCACCGCGGCCGGCGGCACGGCGATTGCGAACGGCGCATCGGTCACCGACGACGCCGGTGTCGCCCATCTCGTCAAGCAGACGATGGATGCATTCGGCCGCGCGGACATCCTCATCGCCAATGCCGGCATCCTGCGCGACAAGAGTTTCGCGAAAATGGAGTTCGCCGATTTCAATGCCGTGATGGCGGTGCATGTGATGGGCACGGTGAAGTCCGCCAAGGCGCTGTGGCAGATCATGCGGGACCAGCAATATGGGCGCATCGTCGTGACCACCTCTTCGACGGGTCTCTACGGGAATTTCGGACAGACGAATTACGGCTGCGCCAAGCTCGGACTCGTCGGCTTCATGAACACGCTGAAGCTCGAAGGCGCGAAGGACAACATCAAGGTCAACGCGATCTGCCCAGTTGCCGCCACGCGCATGACGGAAAACCTCATGCCGCCGCAGATGCTGGAGATGCTGAAGCCGGAATACGTCACGCCGGGCGTCGTGTTTCTGGCGAGCGAAGATGCGCCGACCGGCACGATCCTGACGGCAGGCGCGGGAATCTTTTCCGCCGCGCAGATCATCGAGTCGAACGGCATCAATCTCGGCCATGGCGCCGATGCCGACACGGTCGCGCAATATTGGGCGAAGATCAGCGATTTCACGGGCGCCAAGCACTTCACGATGGGCGGCGAACAGACGCAGAAATTCATGGAGCGCCTACAGGAAAAACCGGTTGTGGGATAAGCGCTGCGCGCCGAACGCATGGCGGTTGAAATCGGGCGCAAAGCTACAAAGTTCCCCGCATTTTCGATCCGCTAACTGTCAATTATTTGACAATTTTAATTTCGGACAAGAACTCTATTTTAATCAACCTGCGATAGAACGCCTCCATTGTCAGGCGGATTCCAGGTGGCTCAATCTCGGCTGAATTTGCGCGGTGCGACGACGCTGCTCGTAGACAGCGACGCCTTCACGCGCGGCTTGATCGCAAACATGGTGCGCGGCTTCGGCATGGAAACCCCCACCACCTACGACACCGGCGCGGCCGCCAAGGCTCACCTTCTCCACCACTATATCGATTTGTGCATTCTCGAAGCCGTCTTACCGGATATGGAATGCGCCCAATTGATCCGCTGGATCCGCCGTCAGGACAAGAGCCCGCTGCGCTTCATTCCGATCATCGTTCTGACCAGCTATACGCAGCATCGTCACGTCGCAATGGCGCGCGATGCGGGAGCCAACCTCATCGTGAAGAAGCCGGTATCTCCGCGGGTGTTGTACGACCGAATCGCCTGGGTGGCCAAAACCTCGCGGCCGTTCATCGAAACTGCGAAATATGCAGGTCCGGATCGGCGCTTCAGAACTCTTGAACCTTTGGATGGCAAACATAAGCGCGAGACCGATTTCGTAGACGGCGAAAGCGCAGAGAATATCGCCGAACAGAGTTCGCAAGCCCCTCTAGAGCCCACAAAAAAGGCCATTGCTTCATGACGCGCGTCGCCAAGAAGATTCACTTCCCCACGACACGGCTCGCCGAGCTTGCGGCCCGGCCCGGCGGCGTGACGCGCACGACGGCGCTCGAAGAAGCGGCGAAGTCCGTCCAGAGCATGCTCGATATCGGGCTTGAGACAACTCACCATGCCCTGACTTCGATCGAGACGATCACCTACTCGGCCAAAAACGGCGAGCTGCAACCGGGAGACATGCAGAACATTCTGCGCCAGGCCGATCATATCGTTACGATGGCGGCGACATTCAATTTTGCCGGTCTTGAAGAGGCCGCAAAAAGCCTCTGCGACGTCGCGGACGGTCTCATCTCCCGCGGTATGTCGGATGCGGCGCCCGTCATCGTGCATGTGCAATCCATGCGGTTGATGATGCCCGGCGGCGCGGGATTGAGCGAGGACGCGGTGGCGCACATTCTCGGCGAACTTGCCAGGGTACGTCAGCATTACGAATTCGTACGGCTCTCTGTCGGCGCGCCTGCCGAGACGGACCCGCCCGAAATCGCCGAGTAATCTTTCCTCACAATCCCAAAACCGCCTTCGCCATGATGTTGCGCTGGATCTCGTTGGAGCCGGCGTAAATCGAGGCCTTGCGGATATTGAAATAATAGGGCGCAACGGGTGCCGCGTAGTCCGGGCCCGGGCGCGGCTCGTTCACATTCGCCCAGGTATCGCGCACGAAGGGCATTGCGTAATAGCCGATCGCCTCGACCGACAATTCCGAAATCTCCTGCTGCAGATCGGTATTCCGGCACTTGATCATGGAAGATTCCGGTCCGGGGCGCTGTCCGGCCGACAAACTCGCAAAGATGCGAAGTTCCGTGAACTCCATGGCCGAAACCTGGATTGCGAGATCATCGAGACGGGCGCGGAACGACGGATCGTCGATCAGCTTCACGCCGCTCGCGTCGGTCTGGCTCGCCATCTTGCGCACCTTTCCGATGGCACGTTTGAGGCCGGGGGCGCCCGCATTGCCGCGTTCGAACTCCAGCAGGTATTTCGCGTAGGTCCAGCCTTCGTTTTCCGTGCCGACAAGATTCTCCTTGGACACTTTCACGTCGTCGTAGAAGACCTGGTTGATCTCCTGCTGGCCCGGCATGGGATAATCCGTCGTGACGATTGCTTCAACTTTGATCCCCGGCGTGCGCATATCGACGAGAATGAAACTGATGCCTTCCTGCGGTTTGGAACCCTGCTTTGTGCGCACGAGGTTGAACATCCAATCCGCCCATTGCGCATGGGTCGTCCAGATCTTCGATCCGTTGAGCAGATAGTGATCGCCCTTGTCCTCGCAGCGCATCTGCAGGGAAGCGAGATCGGAACCCGAGCCGGGCTCCGAGTAGCCCTGACACCACCAAACTTCGGATGCGAGAACCGGCGGCAAGTATTTCTTCTTTTGCGCGTCGCTGCCGAACGCCATGAGCACGGGCGCCACCATCTTGAGGCCCATGGGACTGACGAGCGGCGTACCCGCGGCGGCGGTCTCGGATTCGAAAATATATTTCTGCGACGGCGTCCAGCCCGTGCCGCCATACTCGACCGGCCAATTGGGCGCGGCCCAGCCGCGCTTGTAGAGCGCGCGTTGCCATTTGAGCTGGCCGTCCTTGTCGAGATAGCCGTTTTTGGACTGCGCGAGCTTCGCCCGCATTTCGGCGTCGAAATTCTCGTCGATGAACCGGCGCACCTCTTCACGGAACGCGAGATCGTCTTTCGAAAAGGCCAGGTCCATGGCTCAGATCGAATCCAGATAGTGGATGTCCGGGGCGCCGGCCATCGTGGGCCCGAGCTTTGCGCCGATCGTACGGAAATGATCGGTCTTTCCGTGGGCCTTCAGCGCCTCTTCGCTGTCATACATTTCCATCACGATATAGGTGTTCTTGTCCTTCCGGGACTTGAACACCTGATAGAGCTTGTTGCCCGGCTCGTTGGCGCGCACGGCCTTGGCCAGTTCGCCGAATGTCGCCTCGAAATCGGCTTCCTTGCCCTCTTGAACCTTCAATGTGGCGACAATCCCGATGGTCATGTGTCTCTCCCTCGATTGCAGAATTGCTGTTCGCCCACAGGCTAGACCGCGGCGCTTCGGCCGCGCAATGGCGCCAGTGCCCTGCCGTCCGGCGCGGCCATTAACCCGGCGGTGACCAAGAACCTGAAGCCGGGCTTAACGCTCGTCCGCCATACTGTATCGCGGTCATCGAGGCCGAACCCTGGGTAGCGCAAGCGGCATGGCAATGACAATCAATGCCCTTCCCAACACTGCGAATGCGCAACTGCCGGGCGGAAAGCTTGCGCTCGACCAATTGCGGCTTGCGCTTCGCAATCTGAAGCCGAATTGCTGGCTGATGCCGGTTTTCGCGGCGATCATGCTGGTGATGTTCGCGCGCTGGATTTCGATCCCGACACTCGCTCTGTGGTGGGCGATTGTCGCGGCCGGCGGCATTCCGCTCGGAATCATCTGCCACCGCTTCCTGCAGGAAGAGCCCGGCGAAATTTCCGGTGGGACCCGCTGGGTGCAGACGGCGACCGCTTCGTATTTTCTGTTCGCGGTCAGTTGGGCGTCGTTCGGCTTCATTTTCTGGCGTATAGGCGACGACCTCAACCATATGCTGATCATGCTTCTGGTTGCCGCGACGCTGGCGGGCAACTCCGCTCTGGTCGGCGCGAGCAAACCCCTCGCCGTTATAGGTTATGCGATCTATGGGATGACCTTGGTCGCGCTCCCGCTCTTCGAAGGCGGCATCATCTATGACGGCCTGTCGCTGATGGCTTTTATCTATGTCTGCTATCTCGCCTATATGTCGCGCCAGATTTATGAAACCGCGCGCGACATGCTGCTGCTGCGCGACGACAAGAACGAATTGATCGACGCACTGGGCAAATCCAAAGCGGCGTCAGACAACGCGCTGGAGCGCGCGGAAGCGGCAAGCCGCGCCAAATCGCAATTCCTCGCCAATATGAGCCATGAGCTGCGAACGCCGCTCAATGCCATCCTCGGCTTCTCCGAAATGATCCATACCGGTGCGGCCGGCGCCAATGTCTACAAGCATGTCGAATACGCTAAAATCATCCATCAATCCGGGCATCACCTGTTGACCCTGATCAACGATATCCTGGATCTGGCAAAAATCGAGGCCGGCGGCTTTCAACTGCGGGAAACGCTTGTCGATCTGCCCGACCTGATCGAAGAGTGTGTCAAATTGCTGGGCGCCAAAGCGCAGGAAGGGCATCTGGAACTCTGCGTGGACCTGCCGGCCGGCATGGCGCCGTTGCGTGCCGACGAGCGCGCGCTCAAGCAGGTGCTGCTCAATCTCCTCTCGAATGCCCTGAAATTCACGCCTCCTTATGGGCGCGTGATCGCATTTGCGCGCATCGAGCCCGGCGGCGACGCAGCGTTCGGCGTGAGCGACACCGGACTCGGCATCGCCGAGGAGGATCGCGTGCGCGTGTTTCAGAATTTCGGCCAGGGCCGGCACGATGTTGTTCTGGTCGACAAGGGCACCGGCCTGGGCCTGCCCATCGTCAAAGGGCTGATCGAAGCGCATGGCGGCCGTGTGACGCTTTCCAGCCGCGTCGGCGACGGCACATGCGTGACGGCAACATTGCCGGCCGCGCGCTTTTGTCCGCCGCAAATGCTGAAGGCCGCATCCTGACGCTCGCATTCGCCGTGCCATTTTGAAACAGACAATGCGTCTCGCCCGGATTCCCGCGATACATGACGGGTTCTGCGCCTCTCTTATGACAAGCTCAATCGTCCCTTAACCCCTACTGTCCATAATATAACAGTCGTCATATTTTGAATCCGGACAAGCCGTGTCATCCGCGCACAAGCCGCAACAATCTTCGCGTGACGCGATCGCAGGCGGTTTGGGCCATGCGATCGCAAACATGCGCGCCATGTTCGAGAACATCTTCCGCTCCGTCTGGCCTTCGCAGGATACCGCATGGCTCGCTAAAGCTCAGTTGCAACTCTACAGCCGGAGCACGCGCTACACCGCGCTGGGATTGCCCGTCGCCGGGTTCTTCATCGCGGAAGCCTGCAGCGATTGGGCGCCGAGGTCTACCCGGCTGACATGGTGGCTTTGCCTGACGGCGACGTCCATTTTCGTCCATCTGCTGGGCACACGCATCGAGCAAACCGGCGATGCGTCGCTGGGGTCGATCAGACTTCGGGCAAGCAGTTACGTTGCGCTGACCGTTATATTCCTGATGGCCTGGTGCTCCATGAGCGTTTTTCTGTGGTCGCCCGATGTCGTCGTCGATCACATGTTCATCGTGCTGATCCTCGCCTGCTCGTTGGCCGGTTCGATCGCGATCAGTTCGGCGCATCCTGCCGTCGCCGCGACGACGTTCGTGATGCACGCGGCATTTATCGTCGGACCTCTCGCGGCATCGCGCCTGCGGCTCGATACGACGCTGGGCCGGCTCGCAGCGATCTATGTTCTGCTACTTGCCGGACAATTCTACGCGCTGAACGTTGCAACGCGGAAACTGCTCAGGCTTGAGCATGAACGCGAAGGGCTGGTCGAGGGACTGAAGATCGCGACAGAAGACGCCAACAGGGATCGCGCCCGCGCGTCATCTGCCGGCCGTACCAAATCGCAATTCCTCTCCAACATGAACCACGAGTTGCGGACGCCGATGAACGCGATCCTCGGCTTCTCGGAGCTGATCAAGAACAAATCGTTCGGCGCAGCCATCGACAAATATGCCGAATATGCCGGGATCATACACGAATCGGGACAACATCTTCTCAGTCTGATCGACGACATGCTCGATCTCGCGAAGATCGAAAGCGGGCGGATCGGCCTTCGTGAATCCGAGATCAATATTGCGCAATTGATCGGCGACTCCGTGCAGACGAGCGAAGACACCGCACGCGCATCGCAAATCTCGCTGTCGAAAAGCCTGGGGCCCGGCTTGCCGCGCATCTGGGCCGACGAGCGGGCGCTGCGCCAGATTTTCGTCAACCTCCTCTCGAACTCGCTGAAATTCACGCCCTCCGGCGGCTGCGTCGTGGCGTTCGCCCGCGCGGAGCGCGGCGGACGGATCGCCTTCGGCGTAGAAGATACCGGCATCGGTATTTCAACCGACGATCAGCCCAACGTGTTCGAGCGTTTCGGCCGGTCCCGACACGACATCACGACGACCGATCGCGGCACGGGCCTCGGTCTCGCCATCGTCAAAGGTTTCGCGGAAGCCCATGACGGCGAAGTGAAGCTCGAGAGCACGCTGGGCGCCGGCACACGCGTGACGGTTTATCTGCCCATTGAACGCACGCGGTTAGATCACCTGAAAGCCGCAGGCTGAATCGTCTTAACTGAGCTGCGCGTAGCGCTTCAGATGGTGACCGACATTGCCGTACAGCGTGTCGAGCATAGTCAGCCGCTTGAAATAATGCCCAACATTGAGTTCGTCGGTCATGCCCATGCCGCCATGGATCTGCACCGCATTCTGGCCGATGAATCGCCCGGCCTTGCCGATCTGAACCTTGGCCGCCGAGGCCGCTTTCTTCCGCTCGACCGTGTCTTCGCCCAGCTTGAGAGTCACCATCAGCGCAATCGACGCCGACTGCTCGTAGTTCATGAACATGTCGACCATGCGGTGCTGCAGCGCCTGGAATTTGCCGATCGGCACGCCGAACTGCTTGCGGGTCTTGGAATATTCGACGGTCGCGTCCAACAGCACCTTCATCGCGCCGACCGCTTCCGAGGCATGGGCGGCAATGGCCGTGTCCGTCACAAGTTCGACGAGCTCGAGTCCGTTGTCGAGCGCGCCGATCAGATTTGCTGCCGGGACTTCCACATTCTCGAATGTGACTTCCGAGGCGCGCAGGCCATCGACTGTTGGATAATCCCGCGTGACGACACCCTTCGATTTCTTATCGACGAGAAATACGCTGACACCCTTGGCATCGCGTTGCCCGCCCGCGGTGCGAGCCGTCACGATGAGCGTGTCCGCCCACGGGCCGCCCAGCACAACCGCCTTCTGGCCATTCAGCACATAGTTCGACCCCTGCTTTTTTGCCGTCGTTACAAGATCCGCATAGTTGAAACGCCCCTGCGGTTCCGCAAATGCAAATGCGATCACCATTTCGCCGGCCGCAATGCGTGGAAGCCATTCCGCTTTCTGCGCCTCGGTGCCGCGCCCGATAAAGCCGCCGCCGACTACGACCGTCTGTACATAAGGTTCGACCACCAGGCTACGGCCCAATTCCTCCGTGACGATCATCGTATCGACGGCGCCGCCTCCGAGTCCGCCATACTCTTCCGGCAATGGCGCTGCCATCAGGCCCAGTTCGGCGAATTGCTTCCAGACGCTCGGGCTCCAGCCGGGATCGGTACGGGAATTCTTCTTGAAGAATTCGAATTTATAATTGTCGGCCAGGAATTTGGAGACCGAATTGCGGAGCAGCGTCTGCTCCTCGGTGAAAGAAAAATCCATAAGCGTCGTCCCTCGATATGTCCCTGGATACCGTGAGCGGTTTGTGCGACCGCTTTTGTCCGGCGCAAGCCGGAAATTCTATTGCCGGCGCGTCTTCAAAGCCCGAGCACGGCCTTGGCGATGATGTTGCGCTGGATCTCGTTCGACCCGCCATAGATCGAGGCTTTGCGCATGTTGAAATAATGCCCGGACTGACCCACAGCGTAATCCGGCCCCACCGGATACTCATTGTCGCCGAAGCCGCGCGCATCGGGATAGGCGTAGTAGCCGACAGCCTCGACGGTCAGTTCGGTGATCCGCTGCTGAATCTCCGTGCCCTTGATCTTGAGGATCGAGCTTTGCGGTCCGGCATGCTGGCCCTTCGATTCGGCTGCCAGCGTGCGCAGTTCGGTGAATTCGAGCGCCGAAAGATCGATCTGCAATTCGGCGATCTTGCGGGAGAATTCGTCGGTGCCCATCAGCGGCTTGCCGTCGACCGTTTCCGAGGCCGCGATCTCGCGCAGCCGCTCGACCGCCTTTTTCGACCGCGCCACGCCGGCAATACCGGAGCGCTCATGCACAAGAAGGAATTTGGCGTAGGTCCAGCCCTTGTTCTCTTCGCCGACGCGGTTCTCCACCGGCACTTTCACATTGTCGAAGAACACTTCGTTCACTTCATGGGCGCCGTCGAGAACGATGATCGGCTTCACGGTGATGCCGGGCGTTTTCATATCGATCAGCAGAAACGTGATGCCTTCCTGAACTTTCGTGCTCGCGGTGTCGCGTCCCATATCGGTTCGCACCAGACAGAATATCCAATCGGCGAACTGCGCCAGCGTGGTCCAGGTCTTCTGGCCGTTCACGATGTAATGATCGCCTTCACGAACGGCGCGCGTCTTCAAGCTGGCGAGGTCGGAGCCCGCACCCGGTTCGGAATAGCCCTGGCACCACCAATCCTCCCCGGACAGGATGCGCGGCAAATACTTCTTTTTCTGTTCTTCATTGGCGAAGGTATAGATGACCGGCCCTACCATCGCGACGCCGAAGGGCAGCACCATCGGCGTTTCCGCCCGTGCGCATTCCTCATTGAAGATATAGCGCTGCGTGACATTCCAGCTCGTGCCGCCATATTCCGTCGGCCACAGCGGCGCGATCCAACCCTTTTTGTAGAGAATCTTGTGCCAGGCGAGATATTCCTCGCGTGTCGTATATTCGCTGCGCCTCTTGCCCGCGAGGTTTTTGGGAAGATTCTCCGCAATGAAGCTGCGCACTTCGGCGCGAAACGCTTCTTCTTCGGGTGAAAAGGACATATCCATGGCGGCTCTCCGACAAATTGTCAGCTAAGCCGGATGATACAGGCGACGCGGGCGGCCGCAAGCGCAAACACGCCAAAGCCCGGCACGAACCGGACTTTGGCGCTATTTCCAATCTCTTTTTGAGAGACGGTATTATTTGCCGCGCAGGGCATCCTTGGCACCGCCGACGGCGCTTTCGACTTTGCCCTTGGCTTTATCCATCTGGCCTTCGGCTTTCAGCTTCTCGTCGCCGAGAACCTTGCCGGTGGTTTCCTTGGCGGCGCCCTTGGCCTGATCCGCGCTGCCCTTGATACGATCCTTGTCCATGTGGAATTCCTCTTCGTGGGTTCGCAGATAAAACGCGACCGCCCCGAGGGAGTTCCTGCACGAAATTTTTATCGTGGTTGAGGAACGATACGCAGATAAGGACGTGGCGATTTCCATCCCTGCGGGTAGGCCTTTTTCGCCTCTTCTTCGGACACGGAGCCCGCGATAATCACGTCTTCGCCCTGTTTCCAGTTCACGGGCGTCGCAACCTTGTGCTTTGCGGTCAATTGTAATGAATCGATCACACGGAGCACTTCGTCGAAATTGCGTCCCGTTGTCATAGGATAAATGAGGATCAATTTGATCTTCTTGTCGGGACCGACGACGAAGACATTGCGCACGGTCTGATTGTCCGCCGGCGTACGTTTTGCCGGATCGCCGGAAACTTCCGCAGGCAACATTCCGTAAAGTTTCGAAACCTTGAAATCGGCGTCACCGATCATGGGATAGTTCGGCGCGTGACCTTGCGTCTCCTTAATGTCGTTGGCCCAACGCGCGTGATCGTCGACCGGATCGACGGACAGGCCGATGATCTTGACGTCACGCTTGTCGAACTCCGGCTTCAGCTTCGCCATATAGCCAAGTTCGGTGGTGCAAACTGGCGTGAAATCCTTCGGATGCGAAAACAGCACACCCCAACTGGACCCGAGCCAATCGTGGAAACGAATTTTCCCTTCGGTGGTTTGGGCTTCGAAATCGGGTGCGATATCGCCAATACGCAAGCTCATGTGTGCTCCTATTCGTCGATGGGCGGTCCAGCCCGACGTTTATATCGTGAGACCCATTCTGCACGCCAAGCCCCAACGCGCGAAAGAGTTTTTCAACCGCGCCGCGTTTTTATTGCTTCGTGATGGCGGATCACTTCCTGGACGATAAAGGACAGGAATTTTTCTGCAAAATCGGGATCGAGCTTGGCTGTCCTGGCGAGCGCCCGCAACCGCGCGATCTGTTCGGCTTCGCGCGACGGATCGGCCGGCGGCAAGCCGTGCTGCGCCTTATACTCGCCTACCTGCTGTGTACATTTGAAGCGTTCCGCCAACAGATGGACGAGCGCCGCATCGATATTGTCGATGCTGTCGCGCAGGCGCAGGAGTTCGGGATCGGTTTGTTGTGTCATATGGAGTCTCGCTGACGGAAGATTGCATCACTCATATAAATTGCTTGCGCCGCAGGCAAGCCAGGCGCGTTTCAGCGGTGTCCCAACGCGCCGAATTCGCGGGACAGGCCTGCGAACAGATTGCTGACTTCGAAATAGACACTTGTTTTCTGGCCCGTTTTGTCGGTTCCCGATACCAGGTCGTATTCGTGTCCGCCGTCGCTCACGAGCGATTGCTGCTTTTGCCTGACGCCCAACTGGTGCAGCACGAAACCCTCCTCGTTCAGGGTGACGACCACATAGGCCGAGGATGGACTTTTACCGTCGCCGCTTGACAGCAAAGATGCCGCGAGCCCGCGGCCGATGGCCGATTCACGCGAAGCATTGGCGGCATCGCCGAGTTGTTCGAAACAATCGCTACGAAGCGCATGTATCACGATGCGCGTGAAATCGATCCGGAGAAGCTCGTTCGATTTCGCGATTGCCGCGGCACAATCTTTCGCGTTCAGCGCCTGCCAGGTGTCTTCGAACAACGGGTGTGTCCTGGTGCTGTAAGGATCGTAGCCGTCGCTTTGAGCATAGGAGAGGCGCAGAGCTGTGTAATTGGTATCCGTGTCGCCGTTCCGCGCCTTCTCGACCAGTTTGCTGTAGAGCGCTGCAGACGGAACATTTCCCGATGGGGGTGGCTCTTCAGCCCAGGCGGCGCCCGAAAGAGCGAATATTAATCCGATGCTTGTGTTCCGCACGAGATGTGCCATCGCACGCCCTAAACCTTCAGACCGAGTCCGTCGATTTTTGCCATCAATGCCGGTTCCAACGGGCCGGATTTCTCGGCGGCCAGACATTGCTCAAGCTCGGCGCGATTTTTCACGCCCAGCACAACAGTGTCCACGTCCGCGAGCGACAGTGCATAGCGGTGAGCAAGTATGGCCGGGTCTTCGCCCAACTCGCGGCACAGCGCGCGATAGGGTTTGGCGCGCGTGTAATCCTTGGCATCTGGATTGTTGGGAGAAAGCGTGCGGTCGATCTGAGCGGTCAGCGCGCCGGCCTGCACGGCGCGTATGCCCATCACGGCGATACCGCGCGCTTTTGCGGTGGCAATGATCCTGCGCGGATCGGCACTCTCGGCAAAACGGCGCAGGCTGCCCGCGCTGTCGAGCAGATTGGTGACAGCCTGGATCACGGCCGGCGGTTTCGCGGCGCCAATCGCGCGCAGAATGGCGTCGGGCACGCCCACGCCGGTGATGCCCCAATGTCCGATCTTGCCCTGCGCCTTCAATGACTCCATCGCAGGGATGACGCGTTCGGTATAGAGCGACCACCGCGTCGCAAGACGGTCCTGGGTTTCAGGATGGAACGCATAAACATAGTCGTCCGGGCAGATATTGGTGTGCAGGAAGAAAACGTCGACGCGATCGAGCTTCATGGCGGCAAAGCTCGCATCGAGAGATTGTGCGAGTTTGGGCCCCACGTCTTCCGGCGCCGGCGATCCCAGCTGGAACTTCGTCGTAATCCTCAGATGGGACGGCAGCTTGCCGCCGAACGCATCGGCCACGATCGACTCGCACTGACCGTACATCGGCGCGGTGTCCAGCAGATCGATGCCGCCATCGAGGGCAGCCTTGATCGTGGCGACGGCCTCTTCCCGGGTCGATTGCCCCCAGATGAGCCCGATCCCTCCGCCCCCCAATGTGAGGCGGCTGACTTTCCCGACTGTGCCGAAATCATTGTATTTCATCGTCAAGCCCCGCTGCCGAATTCGTCAACCTATCACGCGCCGGAAACTGGGCAGAGTCCCGTCACGACAATTCGCGGAACAGCGCCGGATGGCGAAGGCGCAATGTTTGAACCAGCGCGAGCGTTTTCATGTCGGTGATGCGGCCGGTGTCGACCATTTCCGCAAGCTCGGTCAGCGCAATCTCGACAACAGTGATCTTTTCATGTTCCGCGGCAAGTCCGCCACCCGCGCCCGTGCAGTCGGCTACCGAATACGCTGCGAGAAACATCTCGGATCGCTCCGTCGAAATGCCCGGCGAAGTCCAAACGGTCGCAACCGTCTCGAGATTGCGGAGTTGCACACCCGCCTCTTCCATCGCCTCGCGCTTCGCCGTGTCGGCCCCATCGCCGGCATCGATCACGCCCGCGACGACTTCCAGCAGATCAATTTCGCCGGAGGTCAGAAACACCGCTGCCCGGAACTGGCTCACCAGCAACGCGGTCCGTCGCTCAGGATCGTAGGCCAGCACGCAGGCAGCCCGGCCATGATCCTCGATCTCGCGGTTAAATCGTGTGCCGTCCGGCAGCACGAATGTCACGACGGACAGATTCGTCCAGCCGCGATGGGCGATTTCCGTCTTCTCGACTTCCGGGCCTGGCATGTAGTCTCCTGACATCCGCGCTGGCAGCCAAACGCACATGTGCGCGTTGTGTCCATGGCGTGGGCTGCCGAATTTCATAGCCCAGGGAGAACATCATGGCGACCAGAACCGGCGAAGCGGAATGGAATGGCGACGTCCCCCATGGCAGCGGCCGCATGAAAGTGGGCAGCGGGGCGTTTGAAGGCGTCTATGGCGTCGGCTCGCGAATGGGCAGTGAAAAAGGCACCAATCCGGAGGAACTGATCGGCGCCGCCCATGCCGGCTGCTTTTCGATGGCCTTGGCGGCGCAACTCACCAAAGCCGGTTTCCCGCCCGAAAAAATTCACACCACGGCGAAGGTTCATTTCGACCAGAAGGACGGCGCGTGGTCGATCGACACCATCGAGCTCGACACGGAAGCGAGCATCCCCAGGATCACTCCGGAAGCATTCAAAGAGCAGGCCGAGACGGCGAAGAAGACCTGCCCCGTTTCCAAGGCACTCGCCGGTGTCGACATCAAGCTGACGGCGAAGCTGCTTTAGCCGCTCGTCCGCATCCACTCGATTTGCTAGACATGCGGTCATGATCATCGTGACCGGCACCGCCACTGCATCGCCCGAGACTCTCGCGGAGATGACCGCCATCAGTCTCGAACATGTCCATCGTTCGCGGATCGAGGAAGGCTGCATCTCCCACAATGTTCATATCGCTTGCGAAAACCCCTTGCGGCTGATGTTCTTCGAGCAATGGGCGAATGCAGACGCACTGCGCAAGCATTTTGCGGTACCGGAATCGCGAGCCTTTGCGCGCCGCCTTCGCGAACTGTCCGCGCCGGACAGCGGAGATCGGATGGATGTCTACGACGCGACCAAGGTAAGGGTCTGAGCCGCTCAAGAGCGGCGACGCGTCTTCTTCCGGGGCAAGGGCTTTCTGGCACCGCCCGGCTCCGTCAATTCCAGCGGATCACTGGCCGGAAACGTGCCTTCAAGTTCGCGGTCGAGCTGTGCGTCCAGGAGGGTAGCAGATAACTTTTTTGCCGCCGAAGTCCGCATCCGCGATTTTTTCGCCTTTGGTTTCTTTGCAGACTGTGTTGCGCGAGTTTTCTTCTTTCGAACGGTTTTCACATATCCTCCGGAAGGAACGGGAGCCGTTCAGCATAGCACGGCTTCCGCAAACGCAAGTGCCGCGCTAGGCTCCGGCAACAAAAGGACGCCGGACGTGCCGGAATTCCGATTCATCCAACTGCCCGATGTAAAGCTACGCGTCGCCGTCGAGGGCAGCGGACCACTGGTGATCATGGTCCACGGTTTTCCGGAGTCCTGGTATTCCTGGCGGCATCAGATCGGGCCGATCGCGAAGGCGGGATTCACGGCGTGCGCCATCGATGTGCGCGGCTATGGCGGTTCGGACAAACCCTATCCGATCGAAGCCTATGCAATGGAGCGAATGATTGCCGATGTGATCGGCGTCGCCGAAGCACTGAGCCCGGACGGTCGCGCCATTCTGATCGGCCACGATTGGGGTGCGCCCATCGTCTGGAACACCGCGCTCGTGCGACCGGATCGCGTGCGCGCAGTGTGTGCACTGTCGGTGCCGTATCTCGGCATAGGCACGCGCTCCTTCATCGATGTGGCGAACGACATCTTCACCAAACGCGGGCTCTTTTTCTATCAGGTCCATTTCCAGGACGAAGGCGTGGCGGAAGCCGAGGCCGAGGCGAACCCGCGCGATTTCCTGCGCAAATTCTACTTTGCGATTTGCGGCGATGCGCCGGACGGAGCGTGGCCCGCAAACAAGAAGGTCGGCGAAAAGCTGCTCGACGGCCTCGTCGATCCCGATCCGTTTCCCGGATGGCTGACACAAGCCGATCTTGATTATTACGTCGGCGAATTCGAACGCTCGGGTTTTCGCGGACCGATCAACCGTTATCGTAACCACACGCGCGACTTCGAATTCCTGCGCGGCTTTGCCGACCGCAAAATTGCGCAACCCGCCTTATTCATGTCCGGCACGCGCGATCCGGCTTTCAACATGCTGGGCCGCGGCGATCCGATTGCGACCATGCGTAATCACGTCACCGACCTGCGCGGCGCGCATGTGCTGGATGGTTGCGGGCACTGGACGCAACAGGAACGCGCCAAAGACGTAAATGCGCTTCTGTTGCCCTGGCTTGCGGCACTCTAAGAAGCGCGAAGGAATTCCAGGGTCGTTTCCGTCTGCCCGGGAATGTAATGCCGCGCGTCGGGCAGGAATCGTATGTCGGCGTGCGGGACGACGCGCGCGAGTCGATTGCACGTTCCTTCGGAATCCAGCATCACGTCCTTACCGCCAACGATTGCGAGCACCGGCATTGTCAGCCGCTGCAACGTTTCGTCACTGAAGATCGGGATCTTCACCATTCGCGGACGAAAGTGCTTGAAGATCAGGACCATGAAGTCACGCATTTGCGCCTGGCCTGGTGTGATCTGCGCAGACGCGCGGCCGAACACCATTTCGCGCACTTTGCGATGGCCCCAGGAACCCAGCAGCATCAATGGTAGCGCCTTGATCAGGAAATTCTTTTGGCGGCCAACGCCGGCCGGGCACATCAGCGCGAGTTTTTTCACCCACTTCGGCCGCCGCGTCGCATAATCGAGCGCGAGCCAGCCGCCGAGCGACACACCCACGATCGATACGCGCGTGAGCGACAGCGCCGCCATCACATCGTCGAGCCACAGCGCATAGGCATCCGACGCGAGCGGCGGCCGCGACGGCGCGCTCAGGCCAGGCTCGCCGATCATGTCGACGGCGTAGACACGGAAATGCGCGAACAACGCTGCGATATCTGCCAGCCACGCCGTCGAATTGGCCCCCGAGCCATGAAACAGCAGCAGAGGGGGCGCCGTTTCGGGACCGCACGCGACGATAAAGGTATCGCCTTCGCGCGTCTTCACGCTGAACTGCGTGCTTGACACAGGCCACCGGCTCAGGAATTCACGATAGTGCGCTTCGACGGCGAGCCTACCCGCTTCGGATTTGTAGATCGCGCTCATGATCCCGCCTCGACAATTGCGCCGACGACCTTGAGCAACGACGCGCTCGCCTCACATCCGCCCACGATGATGATCTTCAGTCGCGCGCGCTCCGGATCGTGAATCGTCTCGATACGCAATTTCTCGTCGCCATCGCGGCGGCCGTTTGCGGCGGCCATCAGGAACGTCGTCACGCGGGTCACAGAATCGGGATCGATCGCGTCGATCTCGACGATGCTCGACACATCGATGTGGCGATGACGGCGGACCGTGTCTCGCGCCGGCGCCTCCATCGGTCGGCCGGTCAGTGCCTCGATCGCATCGCGCGCGATTCTGTATTGCTTGCCGATGCGGACGGCCTTGAGCCGCCCGTCGCGCACATAATTCCGCACCGTCCGCACATGCAGGCCGAGATGCTCGGCAACCTGCTCGACCGAATAAAGCTCCTGCGACATGACACGCCTCAAACGACCTCGATTTCTGCCTAATGTACCTCATATTATCCTATATATGTCAATATGTTTGGAAAATAGAGCGTTATATAGAAGTTTTGCTTCCAAGCGAAGGACTTGGCCGGACTGTGCGGAAGCAGCTTCCAACGGCTCTGTTGGAACATCCTGGAGGATTCTGCGTGAGCGAGGTTGCGCGCGACCGGCCGGCTGCGCTTTGTAGGTTCCGCGAAGCGCCCAAGAGCGCGGCCGCGCCGGATTCAATGCGACGCAATAGCGAAAAGCGTGAGGACCATGGAATTCGAACTCGCCGAAGAACACCGGATGCTGAAGGATCTGGTGCACCGCTTTGTCACCGACGAGTTGATGCCGCTCGAAGCGGGTGTGCTTGCGCGCGAAGCTGCCGGCCAGGGCATGTTCCTGGCGCCGGCCGAGCACAAACGTATCGACGACATTTCGCGGAAGCTCGGTCTGTGGGGGCTCGACGCGCCGGCGGATATCGGCGGTTCGGATCTGCCCGCTGTTGCGCTGATCGGCGTCAACGAGGAACTTGGCCGCACGATCACGCCTTACACGTTGCCGCCCGACTCGCCCAATCTGCGCATGCTGATGGCGACCGTTACGCCGCGCCAGCGCGAAGCCTATCTCGCGCCTTACGTGCGCGGCGAAACGGTGTCGGCCATAGGAATCTCCGAGCCGGGTGCAGGTTCCGATCCCGCCGCGATGACGACGCACGCCGAACGCGCGGGCGATGACTGGATCATCAACGGTCGCAAGATATGGATCAGCCGCGCGGACCATGCGGACTTCACGATCCTGATGGCGATCACCGACAAGGAGAAACGCGCGCGCGGCGGCATTTCCGCATTCCTTGTCGACAAAGGCACGCCCGGCTTCAACGTGCTGCGCCGCATCCCCATGATCGGCGGCGCATATACCTACGAGATCGCATTTGAAGATTGCAAAGTGGAAGGCTGGAAGCTGCTTGGCACGGAAGGCCAGGGCTTCGCGCCGATGCAGCTTCGTCTCGGCACACGCCGGCTGGAGATGGCGGCATGGTCCATCGGCATGGCGCAGCGTGCGCTCGACATGATGTGCGAATATGCGCCGCTCCGCGTGACGTTTGGCCATCCGCTCGCCGAGCGCCAGGCGATGCAATGGTGGGTGGCGGATGCCGCTACGAAAATCCATGCGACGCGGCTGATGACTTACGATTGCGCCTGGAAGCTCGACACGGGCCGCGACGTGCGCCTCGAAATCTCGATGATCAAGGCGTACGCCACGGAAATGGCCTGGGAAGTGATCGATCACGCGATGCAGATGTATGGCGCGATGGGCATGACGAAGGAATTGCCGCTTCAGCTGATGGCGTCGAAAATCCGCACCATGCGCATCTATGACGGCCCGACTGAAGTGCACAAATGGGTCGTGGCGCGAAACCTTCTGGGAGCAAAGAGATGACGACGGACAGCAAATTCGGTGAGGTGTCGCTGCATCGCGACGGACATGTGGCGCTGATCGAGATCGACCGGCCGCCTCACAATCACGTCACGGTCGAGTTGATGCACAATCTCGCCAACGCGCTCGCCATCGTCGATGCGGAACGCGATTTGCGCGCAACCGTGCTCGCGACGGCCGGCAAGAGCTTTTGCGCCGGCGCAGATCTGGTGGCTCCTACCGGTATCGCGCATGCGGAAGGCGGCACCGGCATCAGCGGGCTCTATATCGAGGCGGTACGGCTGTTTTCCGTGAAGAAACCGATCGTGGCCGCTGTCCAGGGTGCAGCGGTCGGCGCCGGTCTCGGCCTCGCGCTGGTGGCGGACTTTCGTGTGGCCGCCCCCGAAGCGCGCTTCACGGCCAATTTCGTGAAGCTCGGATTCCATCCGGGCTTCGCTATCACGCACACGCTTCCGCGTCTCATCGGCGAGCAGCGCGCCGCGCTGATGTGCCTGACAGGCCGCAGAATCAAGGCCGATGAAGCGCTCGCCTGGGGCCTGGTCGACGAGATCGCGCCGCTCGATCAGCTTCGCGATGCCGCGCTGAAACTCGCGCGCGAGATCGCGGAGAACGCGCCCCTTGCCGTCCAGGCGACACGCGCCACCATGCGTCGCGATCTCGCGGCCAAAGTGAAATCGCAGACCGATCACGAATTCGCCGAACAAGCGATCCTTCGCAAGACGGCCGATTTCGCCGAAGGCGTCCGGGCCGTCGCCGAACGCCGCGCAGGCAATTTCACGGGAACGTAATCACTCCGCCAGCGGTATCCAGATTTCCACGCCCCCCTCGCCGGTGCGCGGATCGAACGTTTTCTTGTGGCGTTCGATGCTGGGGCCGTCGGCCATCGTGCGGTTGTGATCAGTGAGCCAGGAGTTCCAGATCGCGAGATAGGTGTTCCCAATTCCCGCAATGTGAGTGAGATGCTGGAACACGGCATAGGTCTGCGCGGGGATCGCGATTTTCTGCAAGCCTTTCGGCGCCTCACTGCCGCGCGCGACTTCCACGCCGCACACATAGTCGAATGTGCCATCGTCATCGAGATTGCAACTCACGCCGACCGGTATTTCGGCAACCTTCCGTTCGATCAGGCCGTACACACCCATGAAGCGCTGCCATTGCGCGGGAATTTTGTACGGCGCGTCGAAGGCGTGGCGTTCCGCCAATCCCACCACCGACATGGCATCGCTCTTGACGATCTCCGGATCGTCCAGCTTCGTGGGCGTTCCTTCCGGCAGTTCCAACGGCGACACCAGCACGAGCGATGCCGTGGAATGGTTGCGTTTCACCGTCTCCGGTGTCGCGCCGAACTGCTCCCTGAATGCGCGCGTGAACGCTTCATGCGACGCGTAACCGGACTCGAGCGCAAGCGCGAGAATGTCCGGCGCATCATCCGCCAGCTTGCGCGCGGCTTCGCTCAAGCGCCGGCCGCGGACATAACTCATGACCGGTTGGCCGGTGGCCGCACCGAAAGCGTGCGCAAGATGGAACGACGAAACCTGACACGATCTGGCGATTCCGCTCAACGTAAGATCGCCGTTCAGGTTTCGCTCGATGACCCAGACGGCCTTGGTTGCAAGCTGCATATCAAACTCCGGTTTTCAGACGCGGAGAGCAAAGCATCCCGATAGCATCTTCACCTGACAGAAATTGCGGCCTGACCTATTTCTTTAGGCCTATTTCTTCGGGCCTATTTCTTTGGATCGAGCTTCAAAGACGCCGAATTGATGCAATAGCGCAGTCCCGTCGGTCCGGGGCCGTCGTCGAACACATGACCCAGATGCGCGTCGCATTTGGCGCACATCACTTCCGTACGCACCATGCCGTGGCTGCGATCGGATTCTTCGGCGACGTTCCCGGCGACGGCCGGCTTCGAGAAACTCGGCCAGCCGCAACCCGCGTCGAACTTCTGATCGGATTCGAACAGCGTTTCGCCGCAGCAGATGCAGCGATAGGTGCCCGGTGTCGTCACTTTGTCGTATTCGCCGGTATGGGGCCGCTCGGTCGCCTTCTCCCGCGTCACGGCAAACTGCGTCGGCGTCAATTGGCTGCGCCACTCTTCGTCGGTCTTTTTGATCTTGTCGGACATATTGGTCTCCGCGGAAATAGTGCCAAACGGCAATCCTCTTTCTAACATATTCGAAGAGGTGCCCCAAAGATGGGGCTGCGCCTACTTGATTCCAAGCACGACGATCTTGGCCGTCACTGGCGCCGTCGGCCAGATGGGCGATGTCATACCGGCGGCAACGGCGACCTTCTGTCCTTTGCCCGTGTCGTAGGTGATGACTCCGCCGGCAACGGCGCCGCCAAGATTGCTTGTCCAGAGTTGCTTTCCTGTCGCGGAATCGAAGGCATAGAAATTCCCGCTGATATCTCCGAACAGAACGATGCCGCCCTTCGTCGGCGTGACGCCACCCAGGACGGGCGCGAGCGCTTTGAATTGCCATCTCTGCGCACCCGTGACAGCGTCGCTCGCCGTGAGCCAGCCTGCCCATCGCGGCGTCCTGTCCATTCCGAAGACGCCTTAGCTCAAACGCTCAGAGGTCCGGCTGGTGCCCTTCCAGTCGCGCATAGATCACCCTCGAGTTCGGTGCAGTCGCGTTGCAATCCTATTGCAATTCGCGCGCGATGGGCACTGGGCACCGATGGCACCGCTTCCCATCGAGAGTCCGCGGTTCGGCGACCATAGTCTCCCCACAGATCGGCGCGAAGACATTCGCCCGCGGGCCTGTTCCGCTGTCGCTTCTAAACCGCTTCGAATTCGAGCCACATGTGCACCGGAAACGGCGTGTTGTCGGAATCGATCCGGCCGGCGGGACCCGCGGCGCGACGCAGCTTCCGTTGCCGCAACAGGGGCTTCAGGATGGCGGGAATAAGCGCGCGATTGATATGCGCGCCGAAACACGCATGAAGCCCGTCACCCCAAAGAATGTAATTGTCCGCCGGCCGATCAATTCGAAATCCATTGGGATCATCGATTTTTAGACGGTCGAACATGGCCGACAAATTTGCGGCAAGAACCATGCTCGATTGCGGAACTTCGACGGATCGCAAGGTATGCGGCGCAATTACGGTCTTGCGCGTGGCACGTCGATAGATCACGGGGTTCACCGGATTGAACCGCAACGCCTCGAACGCATAGCGCGCAAATAATTCATCGTCGTCCGATTGCGCCGCGCCCTGGGCACCGGCCAGCGCATCCGGACGATCGAGCAGCTGATCCAGCGCTTGAACGGCCGCCTTGGACGTTGTTGGAATCGCGCCGATGATCAATCCGATGAGGTTGTCGCGAATTCCCAGATCGTCCATACCCGGTAACCCGGCCTGCTGCATCGCGAGGCAGCGATTGAGCACATCGTCATTCGAGCTGGGGTGCGCCTTCCGATCCTGTATCGCCGCATCGAGATAGGACCGGCATTGCGCAGCGGCGTCGAGAGCCCGTGCATCGAGCTCCGTGTCGGCACCGAGATCGATGAAGAGGTACCAGAACATCAGCGTGGTCCATTCGATCATCTGCCGTTCGGACGGGCCCGGCGTTCCGAAATAGGCGCCGAGAAGTTGTGCCGGCACGCGCAGAGTCAGATCCTGCGGCACATCGATCCGCCCGGTCTTTGCTTCGACAAGTTCCGCAGCCCTTTTCGCGGCGAACGGCTTCACGATCGTAAGAACGTCGTCGCGGCGCACTGCGAGGCGCATATTGGTCGTATCGCGCGTATAGTCCGGCGTGTCCTGCATGCCGAGAAAGAAGTTTCGCCCGGCAGTGATCTGCATCATGCGCGGAGCGTAGACGACTTCGAAATCCTGGTCTCGACTCAGAACGTCTTTCACATCGTCGAACCGCGTCACCAGGACAGTGCCGCTATTGTCGTAGGCGGCGATTAATTTTGTCGAAAGCACGACATTCGGAGCGAACGCGCGAGCGATATCGAAAATCGCGCGCTGCCCGTCCGCCGAAGTGAGGCGTGCCGTAAGCCGCGATCGTATGCTCCCGCCGCTGCCGATGAGGCTTTCGATCGCCATCGCGATCAGCCGTGCAAGTCCTGCGATTCCGGACATGAAAATCCGAAGCTGCGTCCAGAGCGCTACAAAGAACGATTTGATTGCCGACATGTTCTGGCCCTTTCGCGAACTTCGCCGAGCTTGGGTCTCTCGAAGTCGCCTCGATCAGGTCGGATCGACGCTGCCTTGGGCGATTTCGCGCAACGCCGTCAAGCTCGGTATGAAGAAATATTCGCCGCCGCGCGTCTCCACGAATTGCGGCATGTTTGCGCAAATGAAAGGCGCGTCGGCCTTGTCGGGATCGGCAGGGACCACGAATTTCGCACCCTCGCGGTGAAGCCCTATTACGGGATCGGTATCGTTTCCGAGATTGAAGCTCGACCCATATTGAATCCATTGTTGCTGGATGAACTCGAATTGCCGGAACAAGCTCGCGCAGAGCGCCATGAAGATCACGCCGTGCTCGCTCGTATTGTCACAAGGAGATGAGCCGCCATAAGGCAGACCGCGGCGCATGATGCGGCGGCGATTGGTCAGCGCCGAACCGGGCGATTTTCCAGATACGCCGAAGAATGGGTCGAGCGCATCGCGAGGATTGGCCCGCCGGATATGCGCCGAGACAGGGCATTTTGCGCCCGAAACATCGTCGCGGTAGCGAATGTCGGTGACGAGCTTCTCGTAATCCGCCAGCCGGGCTTTCGCGGCATCGGTCCGCTCTCCGGTTCGTTTGAGTTGTATCGCGGGAATGTCTTTCCATTGTGCTCCGAGAGCTTGGGCGTCAGTCCAGGTTGGTGCAGCGATCAGAGGGATGCCGTTCGGCCAACGGCCCACCATCTTTGCCCGGATCGTATCCTCGGCCTCTTCGCGGCTCGCAGCCCCGCCAACTTGTTTCAGCAAAGAAGCCTGCGACAAGACATATTCACTGAAACTGGCAACGTTTTGGTGCACCTTTCGATAGACCATGAACGTCCCGTTTCGCATGAGCGACCAGGGCTGCGGGGTCGGCGGCAACTCCTGCGCCTCGTTCGCATGTCCGAGAATGAATTCACCCGTGGCGAGCGGACTCCAGCCTTCATCGCCGGATTCCAGCTTGCCGCCGCCGACCACCTCATCCGGCTCATCCTTCGGGTCGTATTGATCGGCAAAGACGGGATCCGCGATGCCGTCCGTGAAACCGAAGAATATTTGAGACGTGGGAACGCAACGGCCATCGGGCAGTGTCTGCATAAGCGCGGCCGAGTCCTGAAAATCGCCCGAAGGTCCTCTATGCCCCGACAACGGGATCACGCCACCAGAATTTCCGGCGATATCGTACAGCCACTGCGTCAGCGCGGCGAGTTCCGCGACCGGCTGGCCGTTCGCTTCGATCTGCGCATTCAACGAAACCCAGATATGAATCCGCTTTTCGGGCGTGCTGTGAGAGTCGCACCAGATCGGATCCCACTTGCCGGGCGCACTGTCGCCAATATCGCCGAGGATACTCCAGCGCTTTTCCATGCCGTCAACGAATTCTTCCGGCAGACCGCTGAGGGTTTCTGTCGGAAGCGCCAGGGCAATCAGACCCTGGTGACAGAAGCCGATATTGATCGTGACTTTCGGCCGGGGCGGCGAATCTTCGGTTGTTCCACTGTCCGTGTCGCGCCACCGTTCCGCCGTCGTGACGCGATGACGGATTTGCTCAACGAATTTCCGTCCGGCGGCGGGAGTTCCGATATGGAAGAAAAAGTGACGTGCGAACGGAAATCCGAAACGGCCATAAGGCCGCACGATATTGCCCTGGATGTCGGCGAGATCGAGTCCTCGTGTCATCGGATATTCCCGATCATGTGCCGACGACGCCCGGCGGTTGCGTCGGCGCACCGATACTTTGCGGCTTGTTATCGGCGATGAACGCGCCGAACCGGTCATATATCGCCTGATCGTCCAGACCCTGCGCGTCGATCGCAAATTGCGTGAACGCGCGTTGCAGAAAGAGCGCCTTGAGAACAGTCGGCAGGTCCGAACTCGGTCCCGGCGGAGGAGATTTCGGGAACGGCGCCTTTGCTTTTCTGAGGAGGTTTACGATGAACAGCAACAAGACGGCGGCCAGAGCCAAAAGACCGGCGGGCATTAACCAGGGTTGCCAACCGAATGCGCCCACGATTGCGGCCGCCAGCGCGGCAAGCCCTGCGATCAGATATGCGAGCAAATTGATGTCGCTCAGTTTCGGCGGCGTGGCCCAATAATCATTGAACGGCATCGTCGTCTCGATCTGGCATTTCTTGATGTAGGCAAAAAAGCCATTTGCATCGGAGATCGAATCAAAGCCGACACAATGTTGAAATACCTGGGCCAATTTAACCCGCATAGTGCCCCAAAGCTCGACGAGATAGCTCTTCAGCTCGGTGTCCGCGCCGCTGGCCGCGTCGAAGTCCACAGCGAAGATCAAAAAGGGGCTCGACAGGCGATCGACGGGCTGCGCTTTCAGCGGATCGATCCCGAGAATTGTCGAGACCAGCGAATTGCATGAAACCCGGCCATTGAATACGACATCGTCCAACACGAAGAAGCGGGCGAAATGCGTCCTCATGCTGTCGGCAAATGGATTGGGGATGACCTTTCCACGTAAACCTGCCGTGGTCTCGCCGGCCGGCGCCGCATCGAGCACGCCTTTGATTGCATGACGACGAGAGCGACTCTGCCCGTCGACGAGCACCGAATCGAGCTTTACCGGCACAAGCGCCGTCAGAAAGTAATGACCCGCATCGTAGTTCGGCATCCTACGGCCTCCCGGATTCTTGGCTCGGGTCGGTCACGCGTCCCATGCCGTACCGGATGCGTTCGGCGTTTTCGGTGTCGAGGCTCGCAGTCGGCGCAACGCCGTGTGAGCCGAGGCACGCCTGAACCTTGAGAAGCGATTTTCGATAAGCAACGGCAAAGGTATGTGCGTCGCCGCGCGCGTGAAGATCGGCCAAATCGCGTATTTCTATGAGCACTTTCAGCGCGGATTTAATATCGCGCTGCGCCGCGCCCGGCGTCGCGTTATAATAGTAATCCGTATCGATCTGATTGTAGACGATGTACGTCTTGAATGGCGTGATCGGGATCGAATGGGGATATTTGGCGCTGGCGTACCAATACAAATCAAGACCGGCCGGAATTCCGTCGGAGAACGCGTCGATGTACTGATCCCAGGTGCCGTTGAAATTGCTGCAGAAGAGCATGTAGTCATATCGAAGCGCCTGCTTGCCCTGCCCCAGATCCGGCCATTGGTCGCGGCGAATGATGACCCAGCGCGCAAAATGGATGAGGCTCAATCCCAGAAGACCCTGCAATTTACTCGGCAGAGCTCGCGATACCATGAAAATCAACCACTGAAGCCACGTCAAAGCCGGCGGCACCGGCGTGATGACGTTCATGGCGTACGCCTTGCCGGCGATGTTCGACATGCGAGTCCAAAGCCCCGAAACGACTACGAATCAACAGTCTCAACGAACACTCGAAATACGCTAGTCGCGCCAATACTCAACCACACATTGTATGGGACGGATGACAATTGCAAGCTGCGAGAAGTCCTTTTCAAGAGAAGATGGACTTCATTCTGGGCTCGCCAAAACGCCCTGACTTCGTCGACCCTGCGGATCGATTCCGCGGCGCCGCAGTACACAGATCGCATTTTTCCGGCTTGATCGCGCCATACCAATCCGTTCGTTCCTCGCCAAGAATCCCGAAAATCGCGCGAATAACCTCCCGGCAATTCGGTGCGGCGGTGCTCGCCCGCGAGTTCGCGCGTGCGCCTTACGGGAGACCAAGTCACTGGTGCGAGCTTCGTTGTCAGTACGCAAACCGATCGTAACCCAGAACGGGCGCGGAGTTTCGCTCGGCGCAGGCGACGCCTGCCTCACCTCCTGTGCGGCTTCGGGTTCCTATGACCAGCCCACATTGAGCGGCGTTCTGTCGCCGCTTCGGCGCATCGCCTTCCGATATCCGGATTCGGAGCATTTCGCAGTCGCATTGACGGCGAGCACAGCGCCAAGGGTTAACGCACCAGCGCGGGATACGCTTGCCAATTTCCTCGATATCGTGGAGATGAACGGCGCGAACCACCCGGACAACCGCCGAATTGCGATTTCTGCCATGACTGCGATCTCTAAACCGTTGGCGGCCGGGCAGAAAATCTTCGCGGTCGCCCCCATGATGGAGTGGACGGACCGGCATTGCCGGGTGTTGCACCGTCTGTTGTCGTCGCAGGCGCTTCTCTACACCGAGATGGTGACGGCTGAGGCGGTGATCCGCGGCGATCGCGCGAGGCTGCTCGGTTTCGATGCGGTCGAGCACCCCGTCGCTCTGCAGCTCGGCGGCGCGGAGCCGACACGGCTCGCAGAAGCGGCACGCATCGGCGCGGAATTCGGTTACAGCGAAATCAATCTCAATGTCGGGTGCCCTTCGGATCGCGTGCAGTCGGGTCGCTTCGGCGCGTGCCTGATGCGCGAGCCCGCGCTGGTGGCCGATTGCGTGGCAGCGATGCGTGCAGCGGTGCCCGTGCCCGTCACCGTGAAATGCCGGCTCGGCGTCGACGATCAAAACCCCGAGGAGAGTTTGCGCACGCTGATCGATGCCTGCGCGCAAGCCGGTGTGACGATCTTTGCCGTTCACGCGCGCAAGGCTTGGCTCGAAGGTCTGTCGCCCAAAGACAATCGCGAGAAGCCGCCACTCGATTACGACCTCGTCTATCGCGTCAAGCGCGAGCGGCCCGAACTTACTATCGTTGTCAATGGCGGCATCGCCACTCTCGACGAGGCGGCGCGACACCTCGAACATGCCGACGGCGTGATGCTGGGGCGCGCCGCCTATCAGTCGCCCGCCATCCTCGCACAGGTAGATGCACGCTTCTTCGGCGGCGATGCGCGCGAGATCGATGCGGCGACGGACGCGTATTGCGACTATGTAGGTGCACAACTCGCGAAAGGCGTGCCGCTGCACGCGATGACAAAGCATATGCTCGGTCTCTTCAGCGGAAGGCCCGGCGCGCGGCTGTTCCGCCGCCATCTGAGCGAGAACGCGACGCGGGCCGGCGCAGGGATCGGCGTTTTGCGCGATGCGCTTGCACATCTGCAACGCGCCGGCGACCTTGCGGCTGCCTGAGATGCATTTTGTCCTTGCGTCCGGCGAATTGGGCACGCTTGCACTGGGGCTTGCGATCGCGGCGGTCTTCGGTGGACTAATCGCCGGCACGTTGGGCGTCGATGTCGGCATCGTGGTCGTGCCGGTGCTCTATCATGTGCTGGTGCTGATCGGTGTCGATGAATCGCTGCGCATGCATCTGGCGATCGGAACCTCGCTCGCCGCAATCCTTCCGGTGTCGCTCGCGTCCATTCTCGCAACGCAGAGTGGCGATGCTGTGGATCGAGATCTGCTGCGCGGCTGGAGCATTCCGATGTTTGTCGGAGCACTCATCGGATGTGCGCTGGTTGGCGTCCTGAGCGATCGCACGCTTGCGCTGAACTTTGCATGTGTGGCGCTTGTCGTGGCGCTGTGGTTCGCGTTCAGCGGCGAGAAGCGGCGCCTGGCGTATCGTTTGCCGTCCGGCGCGGGCGGCCTCGCAATACCTGCGCTCACGGGCGGTGTCTCCGCCATGATGGGGACTGGCGTCAGCACATTGGGCGTGCCGGCGTTGACCTCGTTCGGCATGCCGGCGCCGCGCGCGATTGCGTCGGCAACTTTGTTCGGCGCGATCATTACGATTCCCGGAACGATCGCGGCCATCGTGCTGGGCTGGCATGCGCCGGGCCTTCCGCCTTATTCGTTCGGCTATGTGAACCTGCTCGGCGTATTGCTCATCGCGCCCATCTCTTTCGCGACCGCGCGTGCCGGCTCGGCACTCGGCCAGATGACGGACGCCAATCGCTTCCGCATCCTGCTGGCGCTTTTCATCGTGCTGATGACGGGGCGGATGCTTTACGACGCGCTCGGCTAATCCGGATTGGCTCGCAGCCAATGCCATTCGAAGCGGCGATGCAGGACGCCGCGATCGGCATCGCGCATGCGATCCACGAAATGCAACAGCCCGACCACATTGCCGCCGGACTGCGACTCGCGCTCTAGCACCGGATACATGTTGTGATAGAACGTCACGATGTCGCTGCCGAACAGCGAACGCGCGGTCCAGAAATCGCACAGATCGGCGTCCACGCACTCGCCCACTTCTTCGTAGAAGGATGACAGCGCAGCGAAGCTGTCGTTGTTGTCGTCCATTGCGAGGAAACGGTCGACCAGATCCGAATAAGCCTGCTCATCCAACTGGCCGTTATTGGTGGGATCGATCGTCGCGTTGAGGTAATTGTTCCAGTTCGCCGAAAATGCCGCGTTCGCCGGTCCCAGATGGCCGCGATATTCCCGCGACATGTCGAACACGCGGGCTCCCATCGCGTCGTTGCGCGCGACCTGTGTCTGAATGAGATTCAATATAGCCCAGGCGGCGAAGGCCAGGATGGCGATCGTCGCTATCGCCGCGCGCGAGATGTGCGTGGCCATCACGAACACTGCGGCAGGTTGGGATGCGTCGCGCAGACATCGCGACTGACATGGCTCGATTTGTGCGTGGGCGGCGGCGAAGGCGGCTTGCCGGTTTGTTGCGCCGATGCGCCGACGGTGCCAAGGAACCACACGGCCATCGCCGCGACCAGAATACGCTTCCCAACCATAAGGCGCCCCCAAAGCTTGCCCAGGTTGACGATAGGAGCGGCGCAGGCGGGACGCAAGATTGCGCGCAAGTCGCGCTGGCGAATCCAGCGTTTCCGCGGGTTTTCGCGTCAGATCTTCTGATCGTATTCGCCGACCTCCGGATGTTTGCCGAGCCGCGCATCGATATCCTGGAACATTGCGCGCATATTCGCTTCATTGGCCGGGCTTTCCACCACGACGACGAGCGACGGCTTGTTGGACGACGCGCGCACGAGCCCCCAGGTGCCGTCTTCCAGCACAACGCGGATCCCGTTGACCGTGATGAGTCGCGTGATGCTCTGTCCAAGAATTTTTCCGCCCCGCGCTTTGAGCTCGCTGTAATCCTTCGTCAGCGCATCGACCACTTCATATTTGCGATCGTCGGGACAATAAGGCGCCATGGTGGGCGAGCCCCAGGTTTTCGGAAGGCCGTCGACGAGCTCCGACATCTTCTTTCCGCCCGCGCGATCGAGCATTTCGAGAATCGCAATCGCCGACACGATGCCGTCGTCATAGCCGCGGCCGATAGGTGGATTGAAGAAGTAATGTCCGCTCTTTTCGAAGCCCGCGAGCGCGCCAAGCTCCGCCGTGCGCCGCTTGATATAGGAATGACCGGTCTTCCAGTAATCCGTGACGACGCCGTTTTTCTTCAGCACGGGATCGGTTTCGAACAGCCCTGTCGATTTCACATCGACCACGAATTTCGCATTCGGATGGCGCGCGGAAAGATCGCGGGCGATGAGCACACCGATTTTATCCGCGAAGATTTCCTCGCCGCGATCATCGACCACGCCGCAGCGGTCGCCGTCGCCGTCGAAGCCGAGACAGATATCGGCCTTATGCGTGCGCACGGCATCGGCCATGGCATGCAGCATGTGCATGTCTTCGGGATTGGGATTGTAGCGGGGGAAGGTGAAATCCAACTCGGCATCGAGCGGCACGACCTCCGCGCCGATACGCCGCAGCGCTTCAGGCGCGAACGCCGCTGCCGTGCCGTTGCCGCACGCCGCCACAATCTTGATGGGCCGCGAGAGCTTGTGGCCGCGCGTTGCATCGTCGAGATAGCGCGCGCGCATGTCGCCGACATGCGTATAGGCACCACCCGCGCGCACCTTGCCCGCGCCGCCCAGCACGATCGCCTTCAGGCGGGTCATCTCATCCGGCCCGAAGGTGAGCGGGCGTTGCGCGCCCATCTTCACGCCCGTCCAGCCGTTCTCATTGTGGCTTGCCGTCACCATCGCAACCGCAGGCGCGTCAAGCGCAAACTGCGCGAAATAGGAAACAGGAGTCGTCACCATGCCGATATCGATCACGTCGCAGCCCGCGCGCATCAGGCCCAGCGCCAGCGATTGCTTGATCGACAGCGAATAGGATCGGTAATCATGACCCGTGACGATTTTCGGCGGCACACCCATCTCGTGCAGCAACGTGCCGAGCCCCAGACCCAGCGCCTCGACGCCCAGCAGATTGAGTTCGCTCCCGAACAGCCAGCGCGCGTCATATTCCCGGAAGCCGTTCGGCGTGACGAGCGCCTCGGTTTCATACTCATAGGTGTTGGGCTTCAGGTCGCTGCGCGGCTTCATGGAAAACTCGCTTCTATCGGCGCGCCACCTTTGCCGCCTCGCGCGGCTGCGCGCAACGCGGCGTCCTTGCATTTCCAGCCCGGAAGGCTATTTGTCCAGTCATATAATGTGGTATAACGAGAAATACGTCTTACAGGTGTTGAATGTTTGATATGCCGACCATTCTGAATTCCGCGGCTCGCGCGGCCAGTGCGAAGCTGGCTGCTTCTCTCGGTCTGCCCGCTTTCGAACCCGGTTGGGTGTGGCTGGCGGGCGCGGGGCCTGGCGATCCGGGGTTGATCACGATGCTCGGGCTGCATGCGATCGCGGAAGCCGATGTCATTCTCTTTGACGCGCTCGCCAATGAGGCGCTGCTGAAGCTCGCCCGTCCCGGCGCGGAGCTTGTCTACGCCGGCAAGCGGCGCGGCAAACCTTCGTGGAAGCAGGCGGACATTTCGCACACGCTTGTTTTGCTCGCACGCAAGGGCAAGCGCGTGCTGCGGCTGAAGGGCGGCGATCCGTTCGTGTTCGGGCGCGGGGCGGAAGAAGCCCTCGAGCTTGCGCGCGCGGGTATTCCGTTTCGCATCGTGCCGGGTGTGACCGCAGGAATCGGCGGGCTTGCCTATGCCGGCATTCCCGTCACGCATCGCGACACCAATCACGCCGTCACCTTCATCACCGGGCACGGCATCGACGGCAAACTGCCCGCCCTCGACTGGAGCGCGATCTCGCGCGGTTCGCCGACCATTGTGGTTTACATGGCGCTCGCGAATACCGATGAACTGGCCGCGAAACTGATCGAAGCGGGACGCGATGCTCACGAGCCGGCAGCCATCGTCAGCGACGCGACGCATGACGAACAATCCGTGCGCGTGACAACGCTGGAGCATCTGGGACGCGATGCGAAGGAAAGCACGGCACCCGCGATCCTCGTCATAGGCGAAAATGTGCGCCTGCGCGAAGGCCTCGACTGGCTGGGCGTGTTGCAATCGGGCCGCACACTCAACCCCGATCCGCTGGGTCGCATCGACATCAAACACGCGGGATAAACGCGAAAAAAAATTCGCGGTGGCTGCACGCAAAAACGCCAATGATTCCAATGGTCTTCGCGCGCGGTGCAGGGGATTGGCAGCCCTGCAAAGAGCCTTGCCAAAACGCTGCTGAATGTCTGAGTTTTCGCAGCGAAACACGCGTTGTTTTCCCACAACAGCACTGCGCCTCGATCCGCGTCGTCTTCTGTTAAACGGGAAAATAACAGGGGGCGGTTCTGCATCACTGTCGTCTTTAAGCCACGTTCGAGTCGTCGCGCGCCGAGGCGATGCACGTCATCGATTCAATAGCGATGATGCGCGCAGATTCAATGCAGCGAAATTCGAACAATCGAAAATAGTTGGAACAAGCATCGTACAACTTTGCGAATAGCGCATACGCCCTATGCACTTAACGGCAACTATCACTTAATTGCGAACTCAAATCCGCTCCCTCTCATGGGTAGGGGAAGAGAGGGAGTGACTTATCAATGTTAGAGTGTTTCTCCAACCAGAAGAATAACGACAGGACGATCACATTTTCTTCTGCGCGGTTCCGGTGGGCATCGCTACACCTTGCCGAATTCAATCGTGCTGCACTTATCGCCTCAATATCCGTATGATGCGGCGCGACTCGCAGCCGGCGCATGCACCGTCCCTGTCGGAGATATATCATGATCCAAGCCTGGCACGACTATTTCGGAATGATGGGCGCAATCGCAGCGACCTTGCTGGGGCTCCTGTTTGTCTCTGTGTCGATCAATGCCGACATTATCCTCGGCGCCACGCACAAGCATTCGATGCACCTGGCCGAGCAGGCGTTCCACAATTACATCGCGGTCGTCGTTGTCTCGCTCCTCACGTTCTATCCGGGCATCTCGAACAGCAGCCTGGGATTCTCGATCCTGTTGCTGTCGGGCCTTTATTCGATCCGGGTGCTCGTTCGATTTTATCTCTCCCTGCGCACGCCGCTCGCGGTCGAATCTCGGATCGGCGCGGTGCGCAGATATGGCTCGACATTGGCCGGCTTCCTCATGTTCGCGATCGGCGGCGCGCAAATGATGATGGACATGCAGATTCAGCCCGTCATCGCGCTGGGCGCCCTCGTGCTCCTGAGCTCCGCAACCGCCATCTCCTGGGAATTGCTGGTGCGGGTCGCGGAGACTCGGTACGGCGCAAACAAGCGGGAACATTAGAACCGGCTGGCTCCTGCTTGACTCACACATATCTCAGTGGTTATACGTTAATCAATAACCGACAGGTTATCGATGCCAAACGCGCACAACGTGCTCTTCCGAACGCTTGCCGATCCGACGCGGCGGGCCATCTTCGAGCGGTTGTGCCGTGAAGGCGAACAAACCGTCGGGGCACTGACGGCCCAATCCGGAGTCTCGCAGCCGGCCGTCTCGAAGCATCTCGGCATCCTGAAGCGGGCGAGGCTGGTGCGCGATCGCCAGGACGGTCGCCAGACGCACTATCGCGCGCAGCTCGGCGCACTCGCTCCGCTGATGGACTGGACAAGCCGGATGACCGGCTTCTGGCAAAGCCGCTTCGACAAACTCGAAGATCTGCTTCGGAGGATGGACCAGTGAGCGAGACCGAAATGCGCTCCGTCGTCGTCGAGCGCGAGATTCCCTTTCCGCCGGAGAAAATCTGGCGCGCGCTTACGCAGCCGCACCTGATCGAGGAGTGGCTCATGAAGAACGATTTCCAGCCTGTCGTGGGCCGCAGATTCAATTTTCGAAGGGACCCGGTGCCCAACTGGAATGGCGTCATCGACTGCGAAGTCATGTCCGTCGAGCCGAACAGGACGCTGACTTACACTTGGGGCGCCTTCGGTGTCGGCAGCGTCGTCACCTGGACTCTCACGTCCACAGCCGCCGGAACGCATCTGCGCATGGAGCATTCGGGCTTCCGGCCGGATCAACAGCAGAATTACCAGGGCGCAAAATATGGGTGGCAGAAATTCTTTGCGAATCTGGAGCAGGTCTTGACGCGGATCGATTGACCGCAAAACCGATGGAAGGAGAAATGCGATGAAGATCAAAGTGACCAGCATCTATGTGGACAACCAGGACAAAGCGCTGCGCTTCTACACTGAAGTGCTCGGCCTCGCCAAAAAGGCCGATTTCAGCAACGGACCGTTTCGCTGGCTGACCGTGGCCGCATCCGACGAGCCGAACGGACTCGAATTGCAGCTCGCGCTCAACGACGACCCCGCGGCCAAGGCCTATCAGCAGGCCATGTTCCAGCAGCACAAGCCGGCGCTCATGTTCCAGACGGACGACGTGAAGGCCGATTACGAGCGCATCAAGGCGCGCGGCGGTGAATTCGCCATGCCGCCGACAACGGTCACCGGCGCGACCATCGCCCAGGTCAACGACACCTGTGGCAACCTCATTCAAATCAGCCAGATCGCGCGCTGGTAGCCCCATGACTTCATCTGAAAAGACCCCCTCGGAAAAGATCGACGGGCGGATCAGGGAACTGGGCGACTGGCGGGGCAAGACGCTCGCCCAGGTCCGCGCGCTCATCAAACAGGCTCTCCCCGGAGTGGTCGAGGAGTGGAAGTGGCGCGGCGTGCCGGTGTGGTATCGCGACGGCATGATCTGCACCGGCGAGACCCACAAGAGCGTCGTGAAGCTGACCTTCGCCAACGGCGCTGCGCTCGAGGACCCTGCCGGACTTTTCAACTCCAGCCTTGACGGCAATGTGCGGCGCGCGATCGATATCCACGACGGCGACAAGATCAACGAACGTGCTCTGAAGACCCTCTTCCGCGCCGCCGTCGCGCGCAATCAGAGCAAATTGAAGAAGAAGGCGTCTGTGCCGAAGAAGACGGGCAGGAGCAAGAAGGTGTGAAACTCTGCGTATTTCCTCTCTCCCCGTCGGCGAAGAGGGGAAAGAGGTTCAGTTGCCGTTCGCCTGCTTGAGCAACTTCGGAACATCACGCCCTGACATACACCCATGCCTCTTCGCCCGACCGGAGCCGGATGCGAAGCCGAGTGCCAGAACCGGTAAAGTTTGAGTGAGGCGGCGGGAGACGCCATTTCCGGAATCCCGTGACGGGCGCAAAATTCCGTGGGGCATCGCAATGACAGCCGTCTCGAAATCTTTGAAGCCGGCGAACGATTGCAGATGCACAAGGGGACAAACATGCGCGCGAACTCTCTGAAACTGGGACTCCTTTTGTGCCTCGTCGCGCAAGCGGCGGTTTGCGCGGAGCCGGCGCCGCGCGACGGCCAGCACGATTTCGATTTCAACATCGGCATGTGGAATGTTCACATTGAATCCCTGCACAGGCCCGCCAGTGGTCCCGACAGCTGGAATAAATTCGACGGGACCGCCGTCGTCCGGAAGGTCTGGGACGGCCGCGCGCAACTCGAGGAAATCGAGGCGGACGGAGCGGCCGGTCATCTCGAGGCGATGGTGCTGTTTCTGTACGATCCGCAATCGAATCAATGGAGCAAGGCGTTTGCCGCCGGCGGCGACGGGCAACTCGGGCCACCGATGTTCGGGGAATTCAGGGACCGCCGCGGCGAATTCTACGATCAGGAATCCCTTCACGGAAAAGTCGCGCTGCTGCGCGCCGTCTGGTCGAACATCACACCCGACTCGCAGGATTTTGAAGAAAGCTCTTCCGATGACGGCGGCAGAACCTGGCAGCCTTACTTTGTCGCGAAGTTCGTGCGGAGTCGGTGAACGCCGCCGGAACTTTCGCCTCTCCGCCGAACTGGGAAAGGCGAAGGAAAGATCAAGTCAGCGCTCGCCAGCCTTCGCCCCCACCATCCGTCCCTGCAACGCCCCCATAATCCTTCCTCTCTCCTCCGCACTCATCGTCCCCCAGCGCGCGATCTCGTCCAGCGAGCGGCCGCAGCCTTGGCAGAGGCCGCTCGCGGGGTCGAGCACGCAGACTTTGATGCAGGGAGTTTCGATCACCGACCGCTGGGGAGTTTGTTGAAGGGGATGTCCTTGTCCACACGTATATCCGGCGGCAGGCCGAGCACGCGCTCTGCTATGATGTTGCGCAGGATTTCGTCGGTGCCGCCCGCGATCCGCAATCCCGGCGCGCCCATCCAGCCCGCCTGGAAGAGGCCGCCCATCGCGGCGTCTTCGCCCTTGAGCGCGCCCGCTTCGCTTTCAAGCTCCATCGCGAACGCCGACAGATCCTGCAGCTTGGAGGCGACGACGACTTTTGCGATCGACGCTTCCGGCCCCGGCTGCTGGCCGCGCGACAACGCGGTCATGGTGCGGAGCGTCGTGTATTTGAGGCCGGCGGTTCTCACATACCAGTCTGCGATGCGCTCACGCACCGCGGCGTTCTTGATCGCAGGGCCGTCTTCCAGCTCGAGCGTGCGCGCAAGCGAGAGCAACTCGTTCACATCGATACCGCCGCCCGTGCCGCCGCCGACGGCGAGGCGCTCATGCATGAGCGTGGTGAGCGCGACCGTCCAGCCCTGTCCCACTTCGCCCAGCCGTTGCGAATCCGGAATCTTCACATCGGTGAAGAACACTTCGTTGAAGTTCGATTGCCCGGACGCCTGCTTGATCGGCCGCACGTCCACACCCGGCGACTTCATCGACAAGTAAAACATCGTGAGGCCCTTGTGCTTCTGCGCGTTTGGGTCGGTACGCGTGAGCACGATGCCGTAATCGGAATAATGCGCGCCGGAGGTCCAGATCTTCTGGCCGTTGATCGTCCATTCGTCGCCGTTCCTCTCCGCGCGCGTGCGCAGGCCCGCCACGTCGGAGCCGCCCGCGGGTTCGGAAAAGAGTTGGCACCATACCTCGTCGCCGGCGAGCGCGGGCTTCACATAGCGCCCGATGCTGTCCTTCGAGCCGTAATGCATGAGGGTCGGGATGCACATGCCGAGGCCGATCGCAAACGGCGCGCCGGGCGCAATGTCGTATTTGGATTCCTCCTGGTTGAAGATGATCTGCTGCAGCGGCGTGCCGCCGAGGCCACCCACTTCCTTGGGCCATGAAATACGCGCGTAACCTTTCGCTGCCTTCTTCTTCTGCCAGGCTTTCGCGGCCTGCATGGAGGCGCCGTCTTCTTCCACTTCCATTTCGTCAGCGCCTTCGGCTCCCGTCTTCAGCTTCGCATTCGCATCGAGCCACGCGCGCACTTCGCTGCGGAATTTTGCCTCTTCGGCGGTGTCATCGAAATCCATGGTCGTTTCTCCGGTTCGTTTTTTTTTTTGAATTGCTTCGAGGAGCCGCGTTACGCCGCGTTGCTCAATTCCAGCTGGGTGACGAGCTTCTCTTTCCAGCTGCGCTGCGGACCGAGCGACAGACCCAGCTCGCGCGAGCGCTTGTAGAAGAGATGGCAATCCACTTCCCAGGTGAAGCCGATGCCGCCATGCGTCTGCGTGCTTTCCTTCGAGGCATAGTCGAATGCCTGCGTGGCGGAGACGCGGGCTGCGGCGGCTGCGAGCGGCAATTCGCGCGCATTCGTCGAAAGCGCCCAGGCGCCGTAATAGGCGTTGGAACGCGCGAGCTCGTTGTTCACATACATGTCGGCGAGCTTGTGCTTGATCGCCTGGAACGAACCGATGGGACGGCCGAAGGCATAGCGCGTCATCGCATAATCTTTCGCCATCACGAGGCATTGATCCGCGCCGCCCACCTGCTCGAAAGCGGTGAGGATCGCGGCGCGATCGAGCACGCGGCTGGTGATCGACCAGCCTTCGCCCGGCTTGTCCAGCGCCTCGGCGGCGGCGCCGTCGAATTTGATCTCGGCATGCTTGCGCGAGGGGTCGATGGAATCTTCCGCGCGGCGCGTGACGCCCGCGCCTTTCAGATCGACCAACGCGAGTGCGAGCCCGCGTTCGCCCGGTTCGTCGGAGGCGCGCGCCAGCACGACGGCGTAGTCTGCATCCATGCCGTCAACCACCGCGATCTTGGTGCCCGAAAGCTTGCCGCCCTTGAAGCTGGCGCGGATGGATTTCGGTGTCACCGCGCCCACGCCTTCGGCGCGCGCGAAGGTTCCGATCAGCTTGCCTTCCGCAAGCTTGGGCAGGAGGCGCGTCTTCTGTTCTTCGCTGCCGGCCGCAAGCAGCGCTTCCGCGAACAGATATACGGTCGAGGAGAACGGCACGGGCGCCAGCACGCGGCCCAGTTCCTCGGCCACCACGCAAAGCTCGAGATAGCCGAGGCCGAGGCCACCGTAATTCTCGGGGATCGCAGTCCCGAGCCAGCCCATTTCGGCCACGCCCTTCCACAGCGCGCTGTCATGGCCATGCTCGCCTTCGAAAACGCGGCGGACCACTTTGTTGGTGCATTTCTCGGCCAGGAACTTGCGGGCCTGCTCGCGGAGCATTTTCTGGTCGTCGGAAAAGTCGAAATTCATGGGTTTCGTCCCGTCTGGAGTGGCTGGTTGCCGGCCACGATAGAGACCCTGCCGGGTTCCGCAACTGGGGTTCTTAACTCCGGCTTAATGCAGGTTTCCTACCCTTGCCCGGCACTAGCCAAGGTTTGCCGCGAATGGCCAAAGCACAGTTCCACAAGAACCAGCGCGTCTATGTGAAGCCCGTGGGAACATGGGCTCTGGTGGAGCGCGTGTTGCCGCAATGGACCAAGGGCCTCGATGAGCCGCTGCGCATCTATTACGACGTAGGCTTGGGCCGCGAATTCTCCGCCGACGAATTGCAGGCCGAGCAACCGGCGGCCGAAACCGCGGTCGGCGACACCGAATCATGGCGCGTCGTCCGCGCCCGCAACAAATGGCAACCGGCGGAAGATTGCGCCCGCCATCCCGTGCCGGGGACTTATCCCATCGTGATCACCGGCCAGGCCGAATGGGGCGGCTGGCGCGTGCCCGGCGCGGAATACGATCTCGATCCCGCCAGAGTCGAACGCCAGGCGCGATTGATCGCCAATGCGCCCCAATTCGAAATCTTCGCGAAGTCGCTGGTCGATTGGGCCCGCAAATCCGGCGAAGAGATGCCGAGCTCGCTGGCCGACCTCGCGCACCAGGCGCAAGACCTTCTCGCGCATGTGAACGAGATCGAGAGCTGAACGCTGGTTCCTAGCTGGCAGATATCTGTGTCTGCGGGCATTCGTATCCCCACGACCACACTCTGGGTCGAGCCCTGGGTATCTCCAAAATATATTCACCCTGGGTTACAATCCGAAGGCAGCGACCGCGTCGTCGGTAATTCAAGATGCAGAAATTCAACCCAGTGCCCGTACAGGATTCGACTTCGCGATAGCCGGCGCGAAAGATAGCCCCCGCGTCTCCCCAAGAGTGTTCCATCTCTCCAGTAGAGGCTTTGTATGTTTCTACTGGTTGCCACCCTTCGCTCAACAGTGCCACGCGCATTTGAACCAACGGCTGGCCTTTCTTGAGCGCGAGCCCCGCAGAATGAGCCGCGCAAGCCACAAACAGCGGTACCAGAATTACCCAAACGCTAAGCGCTGACTTCTTTCTCATTTTCCCCTATCGCCACTTTGTTCGGCAGCCTTTGGACCGCGGGCGTCCCGCCAGCCTTGGCGCAGATTTTGAACTCCATGCGGGCAGGATGCCCGCGGTCCGATTTCGCCGATGATATATCATTATCGTGTGTAAGCGCAGCGCTTTTCCGCATTGCCAATAGTCGCTATACCTCACGCCCCAACCTCGCCAAGGATGCATCATGCGTACCGAAGAGCCGCGCGCCATTCGCCTCACGGATTATCGCGCGCCCGATTTCCGCGTCGAAAAACTGTCGCTCGATTTCAACCTGGAGCCCGAAGCGACGCGCGTCACCGCGACGATGCAGATCGTGCGCACGGGCGCGGCAGACGCGGCCGTCGTGCTCAACGGCGAACACCTGAAGCTTCTGTCCGTCGCGATCGACGGCAAGAAGGTGCCGGCGGAGGGTTACAAGCTCGGCGACGAGACGCTCACCATCTATCGCGTTCCCGACCACTTCACCCTGGAAATCGCGACCGAGATTTCGCCCGCAAACAACACGGCGCTGGAAGGCCTCTATGTGTCGAAAGGCATCTTCTGCACGCAATGCGAGGCGGAAGGGTTTCGCCGCATCACCTATTTCTTCGACCGCCCCGATGTACTGACCGTTTACACCACCCGCATCGAATCCTCGAAGCGCGACTATCCCGTGCTCTTGTCGAACGGAAATCTGATCCAGTCCGGCGATCTCGCAGGCGGCCGGCACTTCGCGGTGTGGAACGATCCATTCCCGAAGCCCTGCTATCTGTTCGCGCTGGTCGCGGGCGATCTGGGCGTGCTGCGCGACGAATTCGTCACCATGTCGGGCCGCAAGGTGGCGCTCGCGATTTATGTCGAGCACGGCAACGAGCCCAAAGTCGCTTATGCGACGGATTCGCTCAAGCGCGCGATGCGCTGGGACGAAGAGGCTTACGGACGCGAATACGATCTCGACATCTTCATGATCGTGGCGGTCTCCGCGTTCAATTTCGGCGCGATGGAGAACAAAGGCCTCAACATCTTCAACGACAAGCTGCTGCTCGCGAGTCCCGAAACCGCGACCGACGACGATTTCGCGCGCATCGAAAGCGTCGTCGCCCACGAATATTTCCACAACTGGACGGGCGACCGCATCACCTGCCGCGACTGGTTCCAGCTTTCGCTGAAGGAAGGCCTCACCGTCTTCCGCGATCAGGGCTTCTCGGCCGACATGCGCTCCGCTGCCGTCCAGCGCATCGAAAACGTGCAGATGCTGCGCATGCGTCAGTTCGTGGAAGATGCGGGGCCGCTCGCCCATCCGGTGCAGCCGCAGGAATATATCACCATCGACAATTTCTATACCGCGACCATTTACGAGAAGGGCTCCGAAGTGATCGGCATGCTCAAGACGCTCGTGGGCGACGAAGGCTATCGCAAGGCGACCGATCTCTATTTCGCGCGTCACGACGGACAGGCCGCCACCGTCGAAGATTGGGTGAAATGTTTCGAAGATGCCTGCGGGCGCGACCTCAAGCAGTTTCGCCTCTGGTACCGGCAATCCGGCACGCCGACCGTCGAAGCGAAAGGCGTCTACGATCCCGCGAAGAAAACCTATGCGCTGACGTTGAAGCAGACTCTGGGGCCGACGCCGGGCCAGCCCGAGAAGAAGCCGATGCAGATTCCCGTCCGGCTTGGTCTCATAGGCGCCAGCGGCAAGCCGCTGCCGCTTACGCTGGAAGGCGAGAATGCGGCGGGGCCGGAAGAGCGTGTGCTTGAACTGACGGATTCGCAGCAGACCTTCACCTTCGTCGACGTGCTCGAAGCGCCCTTGCCGTCGGTTGGACGCCGGTTTTCCGCGCCCGCGCATTTCAAGGTGCCGCTGAGCGCCAGGGATCGCGCGGCGCTGATGGCGCATGATGCGGATCCGTTCAATCGCTGGGAAGCGGCACAGACGCTCGCAACCGAAACATTGCGGGAGATGGCGGCGGGCAAAGCACCCGATGAAACCTATCTCGCCGCCATCGGCCGCGTGCTCGAAGATGCCGAGAAGGATCCTGCGTTCGCTGTGCAGATGCTGCTGCCGCCGTCCGAAGGCGAGCTTGCGCTTGCGATGTCGCCGCCAGATCCCGATGCGATTCACACCGCGCGCGTTTCGCTGATCCGCGCCATCGCCGGCGCCTACGGCAAACGCCTCGACGCGCTCTATCGGAAATTCGAGCAGACGGGCGAATACAATCCCGGTGCCGCATCTGCAGGTGCGCGCAGTCTGCGCAATGCGTGCCTGCGTTTCCTCACCGCGGCGGATGACGAAGACGCGGCCACGCTCGCGGACGCGCATTATCGCAACGCCTCGAATATGACCGACATGATCGCGGCGCTGGCCGCTCTCAGCCGCATGAATTCGGCGAAGCGCGACGCGGCATTTGCGCATTTCCACGATCGCTTCCGCCAGAACCCGCTGGTGCTCGACAAGTGGCTCGCGCTCCAGGCAAGCTCGCCGCTGCCGGGAACCGTCGCGGGCGTGCGCGCGCTGACGAAGCATCCGGCCTTCGACATGAAGAATCCCAATCGTGTCCGCTCGCTGATCGGCGCCTTCGCGGGTAACCAACTGCGCTTCCACGGCAAGGACGGCGCGGGCTATGCGCTCGTCGCCGAAACCATTCGCGCGCTCGACACCATCAACCCCCAGGTGGCCGCGCGCATGTCCGGCGCTTTCGAGAACTGGCGACGCTATGACTCAGGCAGGCAGGCCCTGATGCGCGCCGAACTGGAGGCCATCGCCAAAATGCCGGGACTTTCCTCGAATTTGTACGAGGTCGTGGGCAAGATGCTGGGGTAGTCGAGCAAACCCCCTCCCGAAATCGCTTCGCGATTTCGACCTCTCTGCAAGGGGGAGGTGAAGAAATGGGATCGCCCCTGTCCCCCTGACTCGCAGATTCGCATAATCGGCCGTTGCGAATCACTTGAGGGGTGCGCCGGCTTCATGGCGCAAAGCCGAACCTTCACAGGGCCAGTCGATGCCCTCGCCAGCCCCGTGCAGAAATCCGCACGCGCGGGCACGCGCCATATCCGCATCGTGGTGATCATCTCGCTTCTCCTGATTGCGGGCAGCTTTGCGTCGGCCGGCGCGATCCAGATGCGGCTCGACCGCATGCATGCGATGACCCAGGCGGCGGCCTTCGACGACCGCCGCGCGCAGGAAATCGCCACCGACCTTTCGTCCATCCTCGACCGTTACGAGGCGCTGGGGACCGCATTCGCAAATGCCGCGCCTTCGGCGGAAACATCGGCGGCGTTGTCCGAAGCGGGCGGACGCGGCCTGCGCAACATCGCGGTGCTCGACGACACCGGACAGTTGCAGTTCGAAATGACAGGCTCGCCGGAAGGACTGCTGCCGCTGCCGCCCGATACGCTCGCTTCGAATGCGCGCGCCGTCATTCCCTCCGCCACTACCCACACGATGGCGCTCGTCTTCCGCGCGGGCGCGCATATTGTGGCGATGCAGATCGATCCCGCAGCACTGCTGCCGCCTGCCAGCATGGAAGATTCGCTCGTCGCCACACCGAACGGAAAGGTCGTGGCGCTGGGAGCCGACTGGAACGACGTGCCCGCCATGGCGCCGCTTGCACTCGACGGTGCACCCTCCGCCGCGCGCATTGTGGACGTTGCAGGGGGCGCGCGACTGATCTCGCTCAGGCCCGTTCCCGGCTGGCCGCTCAGCGTGGGTTCTTCGGTCGCGGTCGGCGATGCGCTGGGCGCATGGTACGGCGCGCTGCCGCTTTATCTGTTCTTCATCTTCGGCCCCGCGCTGGCAGGTGCAGGCCTCGCGGTCGTATTCGTGCGCGAATTCGAGCGCCGCGCGCGCACCGCCGAAGCGATACGAACCTTGCGCGCGACCGCGCCGGAAGACGCGCGGCTGCTCGTGCGCCTCGCCGATGCCGAACGCCGCGCCATCGAAGCCGAGCGGTCCAAGACGGAATTCATCGCCCATATGAGCCATGAATTGCGTACGCCGCTGAACGCGATCATCGGCTTCTCCGAGGTGATCGAGCAGGGTTTTTTCGGCCGGCCGGGCCATCCGAAATATGTCGAATATGCGCACGACATCGCGCAAGCCGGACGCCAGCTGCACGACAAGATCGGCGACATCCTCGAATTCGCCGATCTCGAAGCGCGCCGCCATCTGCTCGCACCCGCCATGATCGATGCGGCGGGAGTCCTGCGCATGGTGATCGATGAGAACGCGGTGAAGGCGCGCGCAGCGAAAATCAAACTGACGGTCTCGATTCCCGGCGAAGCGGTTGCGTTTGCTGACGGCGCGGCCGTGAAACGCATCCTCGGCAACCTCGTCGCCAACGCCATCCAATATACCCCGCCGAACGGATCGGTGCGGATTCAGTTGCGCAGCGAACAACGCAGCGTAGTGATCGGTGTACGCGACAGCGGACTCGGATTCTCGCTCGACGAAAGCGCGAAAGCAGGAGAAGCATTCACCCGCTTCGATCGCCCGGGTGCGACAACCGGCACCGGCCTCGGCCTCGCCACCGCCATGATGCTCGCCCGCCGCATGGGAGGCGTGGTCCGCATATCAGGCGCCCCCGGCGAAGGCGCGCTGGCGGAACTGCATCTGCCGAAGGAAAAGACAAGCTAACTTCTTCCATCCTCCCTTGAGGGAGGATGGAAGAATTCGAAGAATTTTTCGAGGAGGGGTGATGTTGGTGCAGCCCCCCGCCCCGAAATTGTCTTTTCGCCGTCGCTCAAAGAAAATTTCGCCCCGCCCTCAAGGAGCGGGTGGAATTCTACTCACAAATACCAATCATACTCCGCAGCCGTCATCACTCGCCGAAGCCGCTGCGTCTCAATCCGCTTCGTCTCCCGGTAAAGTGTAAGCGTTTCTTCGCCGAGATAGGCTTTCAATATCTCCGCCGCGTCGAGGCGCGCGAGCGCGTCGTCGAGGACGAAGGGCAGCGCGAGATCCGGCTCGCGAGAGACGTTCCCCACCGCGGCCGGTCCCGGATCGATGCCGTTCGCGAGTCCGTGATGGACGCCGGTCAGCACGCCCGCGAGCGCGAGATACGGGTTCGCATCCGCGCCCGCCACGCGATGCTCGATGCGGCGCGCATCTTCCGCGCCCACCGGCACGCGCAATCCCGCCGAACGGTTGTTGATACCCCAGCGGCGATTGACGGGCGCAAACATGTCGGGCTGGAAGCGGCGATAGGAATTCACATTGGGCGCGAACAGCGACATCGAGTCCGGCATCAGCGCCTGCAAGCCGCCGATGGCGTGACGCAATTTGTCCGACCCGCCCCAACTGCCGTCGTTGAAGATGTTGCGGCCCGCGGCGTCGAGTACGCTCACATGAATGTGGAGCCCGCTGCCCGAACGATCGGGATAGGGCTTCGCCATGAAGGTCGCTTCGAAGCCTTGCGCGCGTGCGGCCGCCTTCACGATCTGCTTGAGGAACACGGCATGATCGGCAGCGAGCCGCACATCGCTCTGATGCCTGAGATTGGCTTCGAATTGTCCCGGCGCATATTCCTTGCTGGCCGCGCTGACGGGCACGCCCTGCAGTTTCGCGGCCTCGTCGAGCGCGCCCAGGAACGCCGCGTAACGATCGAGATCGTCGATGCCGTAGACGGACGCCGCGCGCTCACGCAGGCCGCTCCTCGGATCGAGCGGCGGTTGCGGCGCGCCGTCAACATTGCGCGCGCGATCGATCAGATAGAATTCGAGTTCGAGCGCCGCCACGGGCGTGAGCGCCATTTCGTGAAAGCGTTCGAGCACACGCTCCACCGCCGCGCGCGGTTCGGCCGGATCGGCAACGCCGTCTTCGTCGCGCAAGCTCATGAGCATTTGCGCGCGCGCCGGCCCGTCGCCCCACACGCGCGACAGCGTTGCGGGGATCGGCCAGGACGTGCCGTCCGGATCGCCGTCGCTGAAACCGCGGCCCAGCGAATTGGTCATCTCGCCATGCGCATCCATCAGATAGATCGAACGGGGAATCTGCATGCCGGAATCGAACAGCCGCGAAACTTCGGCAATCGGAAAGCGCTTGCCGCGGAGCGTGCCGCAGATGTCGGCCAGCACGGCATCGAGCGTCGTGACGTCGGGATGCGCGTGCATGAAGGCGTCGAATTCCTTGCGCGCCTCGGCCACGAAAGCCAGACGTGCGAAACTCGGGGTAGGCGACGGTTTGTTCATGATGCTCTCGGAATCGACGCGGAAAAATTAGCCGCCCATCATAAAGAGACGGCTAAGGCGGCGAAAGGGCCAGCGATTCCGAGGGTTTACGAGGCGTTTGCGGCTATTGGCCGGTGGGACGGCCCTCTTTCCAGTGCGCGGCCCAGAGTTCGTGCTTCAGGTGGTCGGCGACTGTCCGGCGTTCCTCGGGTGTGAGTTTCGCGGCCGTCTCGCCCATCGATTTGATCGCTTCCTCTTCCAGAGCGCCGTCGGCTGCACGAATCGCTTCGAGATCGGCGGCGAACTTGGCAGCGTCGAAATCCTTCGACTCATATTCGCGGAACGCGACCGCGCGCGTCTCGACGGCCGCATCGCGATATCGGTTCAGCGCATCTTTGTGCGCCGCTATGATGCCGTCGAGCTTGGCCTGTTCGTCGCCCGGCAACAGAAGCTTCACGGCCTGCGGCATCAGCAATTGGCGGACGGGAATAGCGGCGTGCGCGCGCTGGATGGCGCGCAAGGTTCCCAACACGACGATGCCTGCGAGAAAGAAATTGAAGCACAGCGACACGATCAGGATCGTGCTGACGCCGCGGCGCGGATCGCTCATCGCAAATCTCCTCCGAAGTCCAGCCCGGGTGACGCATCGGACGCGATGCTCGTTTCGTCGGGCGCGCCATAGACCGGCAGCAACGCACCCACGCCGAGCCCGATCACCAGCGATAGGCCGAGCGCGAATGCCGGCTTCCATGCCGGCGCGCCGGGCCACACCGCATCGACAAGCCGCGACACGCTCCAGCGCCGGGCCAACGCGGCATCGAAATCGGCAAGAATGCGCGCCGACAACGCCAACGACGCCGGCTCTGCGCGGTCGCGTGTCCCGGCGTCTTGCAACAGCGCAATCAGTCTTTCGTCGTCGTCGTTCATCGTCAATCCTCCCGCAAATGCCCGAGACTCGCACGCAATGCGCGTCGTCCTCGCGACAACAGCGATTCCACGGCTTCAACGCCGATGCCCAGGATCTCTGCCGCGTCGGCATTGCCGCGGCCTTCGTAATGACACAGCAGGATCGCGACCCGCTGGCGCGGCGGCAGCGCATCGAGCGCCGCCTGAATCGATTTCGACAACTCGACGTTTTGCAACACGCGCTCGGGGCTGAGGCCCGGATCCGGCGATTCCGGCGCTTCGTCGAGCGAGACAGTTCCCCGCTTCCGGAGCCGGTCGTAACAGGCGTTGATCGCCACGCGGAACAGCCAGGTCTCGAATTTCGCCCCGCCCGGCTGCCAGCGCGCGGCGTGCGTCCACAATTTCAGGAACGTGTCCTGCACCGCATCTTCGGCTTCGGCGCCGTCGCCCAGCATGCGCCGCGCGAGCGCCAGCAGCTTGTCGACATGGCGCGCGACGAGCAGCCGGGCCGCGGCGCGGTCGCCCGCGCCCACCCTCGCCACCAGTTCGCCGTCGGGATCGCTTGCCAAACTGCGGCTCCTCGGCCAGGCGCCGACGGTATCGCCCAGAGCAGTCGACAGCGAGGCCTCCCTATTTGCGCTTCCGGGAGGTTGAACGGGCCGGCGCCGCGGTTCCGTCGCCGAGCGCCTTCGCAACCAGCTTCAGAAGGGCCGCGCGTTCGGCGGCCTTGGTCGCGGGCAAGCGTTCGAAATCATCGCTGAGGCGGATATCGGCGAACAAATCGTCGCCATGCTCGTGGAAATGCAGGAAAGCGCGGCCGGAGCTATAGAACGTGCCGCGCGATTTCTCCTTGAGGCGCGGTTCCCGGCGCAATGTCTCCAGCAGCGGCCCCAGCCGGTCGAGCGCCGCTTGTCCGGCATGTTTCATGGGGCGATGGAATCAGGAACCTTGAGAAACGGCAATGCCGTGACGCACGCCGATGCGGTTCGCAGTTCGGGGACCGCCAGAGACGGCGGGAGAGTGAGCGTCAGCTTCGTGCCCGGCGCGAAACACGAGACATCGATCTGCGCCAGCGCGATCGCGCGGCGCAGGACCGGCGACCAGACCGAGCGCAAAGTGTGGCCGACCACGCGGCCTTTCAGGAGCAGCGGCGTGAACGGCGCGGGCGTGTCGGAGTCGATTTCGATGCCGGCAAGCCGCTTCGGTTCTTTCTCGCGCGACGCGAGATAAGCCGCACGCCCGTTGAATACCTGATGCTCGACATCGATCAAAGATTCCAGTCCCAGCGCCACGGGACTCGGCCCGCTCGCGGTGCCGTCCCGTGCCGGCTCATAATCGCGCTCGGGTCGCGCGATGCCTGCCTCGAGATCGAGCATGTCCATCGCGGCAACCCCTGCGGGTTCGAGTCCGAAGCTTTCGCCGGCACGCGCGATGCGATCCCAGACGAGAACGCCGTCGTCCGGCGCACACCAGATTTCAAAACCGCCATGCTCGCCAAAGCGTGACAGGGTCACTTCGATCCCGCGCCAGGAGAGTTTGCGGAATGCGAGCGGTTCGAGATCGACGGGCAATTGCGCCGCCTGCAGAGTCGCCTGCGCAGTGGGGCCGACGATTGCGAGGCCGCCTTCCTCGTTCATGTCGCGCAACTTGACGTCATAGGGCGCCGCAGCCTCGGCAATCCAATCCGGATCTGGCGCGGAGGCAGCAAGCAGAAACGATTCCCGGCCATAGCGCGCGAACACCCCGGCCCCCCGCACACCCCCGCCATCGGCAAGCCATAGCGCCTTAAGCGATGCACCTGGCGCGAGCTTCGACACATCGCGGGTCACGAGCTTCGCAAGAAACTCCACCACGCGCGGGCCTTCCAGCATCACACGCCACCGCCAGGAGATATCGGCGATCACAACGCGCAGCCGCGCCGCCAGCGCTTCGTCATTCGCATCGGCATAGGAAGACGCAAGCGTGATGCCGTTGCGCGTGACCCACGTATTTTCGAGATTGGCGGCTGCGGCGCGGGCATGGAACGGCGTGGCGCGAACGACCGGCTTTTTCATTTCGCCGCTTCCCGCAAGGCGTGCGCCGCCGCGATGCGCCCTGCCCGGCCCGACACCGCGCCGACAGGTTCGGACGCAGCACCGCACAGGAAGAGGCCTTTGATCGGCGTCAGGATACGCGACGGCCAATCCGACATCACACGCTCCACAGTCACTTCATCTTCTTCACCGTAACGCTTCGCGATGTCGTCCGGTGTCAACACCTGTGCTGCCGTCACATGACGCGCGAGGCCGGGCGCGCAACGTTCAAGCGCGGCGATGGCCTTCGCGGCAAGCGGCGCTTTAGCCGCATCCCAACCACCGGCCAGATGTCGCGGCAACGGCGCGATGCGGATGCTCACCACATGTTGTCCCATCGGCGCAAGCGCAGGATCGGCCGCGGTCGGCACAACCACCTCGAGCGCGAGTTCTTCAGGCATGCATCCGGCGCGCGACGCGGCGTGCGCCGTCACAAATGTTTCGATCTTGTCGGCCAGCAGGAAGCGCCCGCGCGAAGGGCTTCCGCCGAAATTGGGAGCCGCATTCAGCGCCAGCAGCACCTTTGCGGATGCAACGGCAGGAACAGAACGTTCCAACGCCGTACTTTCGCCGATGCCCAATGCCGAACGGCCGGCTTTGGTTGCGAGCAATTGACTGTGGGACAGGCTTGCGAGCACGCGCTTTGCGACGATCTCCTCGCCGGACTCCAGAACCACACCGGTGGCGGCACCGTCTTTTACGAGGATGTCGGCCACATGCGCGCCGGTGCGCAATTCGACGCTGGCGACTTTCGCCGCTGCCGTCAGCGCATCGACCAGCGCGCCCGGCCCGCCCAGCGGAATGGCCGCAGCGCTCTGCAGCCCGCACATCTCTTGGCACCCACGCCACACAAGCAGCAGCGGCGAACCGGGGACGAGCGGAGACAATCCGCTTGCGTCACAGGCGACTGCCGCTTTCACTGCATCGGATTCAAATCTTGAATCGAGCCACGCGGCGAGATTTTGCCGCCGCAGCGTTGCGATTGTCGGCGGCAAATTCCAACCACGCTTCGGCTCGTCCCACCAGAAGGGCCGCATCGCGCGCGCGAGATCGAACAACTCGCGGCGAAAGCGGGGCCACGCCTCGGCGTCTGCACGCGAATGGGCCGCGATGCCGCGCGCCGTCGCCCGCACATCCCGGCCGATCACGAGATGCTTGCCGTCGGCACGCAACGCGACCGTCGGCATATCGCGCACGGCGAATTTCAGGCCGCGACGCGCAAGTTTCAGCTCGGCGACAACGCGCGGATCAAGCGCCGTGAGCGCATGCGCGATCGTGGGACCTTTGAAGCCCGTTGCGAACGTCGTGGTCGCGCAAGCGCCGCCGAGCGCGTCTTTCGCTTCGAGCAGCACAACCTTCCGGCCGGCGCGCGCGAGATAGGTCGCCGCCACGAGCCCGTTCACGCCGCCGCCCACGACGATGGCGCTCATTTGAGCGTTCCACTTGCGATATCGGCCGCAACCGTGCGCGCGGCCGCGGCGCCCGCAACACACGTCCCCGACATCGCGAGCCACGAACCCGCGAGATACAGGCCCTTCAACGGGCACCGCGGAAACGGAACGTCAGGCCAGGGTCCCGCACTCAGCATTTGATCGGCCGCCAGTGCGCCGCCCATGAGATCGCCGTCGGTCGCGCCAAGCGCCTCCTCGATATCCGGCGGCGCGATCACCTCGGCGGCGATCACATGCGCGCCTGCGCCCGGCATTGCAGTCTCGAGAGCCGCCAGCGCCTGCATTCGCAACACCTCTCGCTTCTCGCGTGTCCAGGCGCCGTCGAACAGCCGGAACGGCACCGCGCCGAGCGTCGCCGTGACGACAGATTGGCCGAGAGGCGCGAGCCCCGCATCGGCCGCCGAGACGATTCGCAACGTGACGGGCAAGCGCGGCGCGATCATGCCGGTGCGCCAGACGGTGTTGGCGGCCGCGAGTTGCTCAAGATCGGACGAGACGTGGATTCGGTCGCGCGCTGCGTCCGGGAGCATTGTGTCGAGCGCGAACAGGACGCGCGCCGCAGCGCCCGCCATTCGGAACGTGCCGACGGCGTGGACGATCTCCTTCGGCAGCGCGTTCCACTGGAAGAAGGAGAGGAAGGTGCGCTTCAGGTCGAGCGTTGAGATCACTGCGCGCGCCTCGATCTCGGAGCCGTCGGCCAGTCCGATGCCGGACACCCGGCCCTTCGCATGGCGGATGTCCGTCACGTCGTGGCCCAGCGAGATGTCGGCACCCGCCTCGTGCGCCGCACCGACGAGTGCATTTGCCAGACTTGCGAGCCCACCCGTGACGAATCCGGAGCGGGGCAAAGTCAGGAGATGAAGCGCGCTGCCTGCCAGGTAGGGATCGGCGACACTGCCGCTGAGCGCCGCCGCCGCAAGATGGGCCGCGATGTCAGGCGGCTCGCGCGCGAGCACGTCGGCGAGCGATAACGCCATCCAGTCCTCGCCCGGCCACGGCGCTGGAACGGCAGGCCTAGAGAAGAAAGAGTGATCCGGCGCGCTGTCGATCCCGGCGACAGCTCGCGCCCGGATGTCGGCCGCGCGACGCTCGACGTCTCTCAGAAACCGTCGGGCCGCAGGCGACACGGGCGCGGGCCGAAAGATCGCGCCGCGGCGGGCGAGATCGAGCGCCCAATAGATGTCGGCGGGAATCGGAGGCAGTTCATCGGCGAAGGGCGAGGCGCGGAAGCCCGGATGGAATTCGCGCGTCGTCGCGCGCCCTCCGGCACGTTCGCTTCGCTCGACCACAATGGTCCTGGCACCGGCACCGGCCAGCAATGCCGCTGCCGCCAGGCCCTCTGCGCCCGCGCCGATGATGGCAGCGTCGTAGCGCACTGTTCCTCGCCTTACCCCCGCCCATTGTCGCCGAGCCTCGCTTGGTTCGGGGTTAACGGTCGCTAACTTTCATGAAACACGGATAACGGCGCAGAAAAAAGGCGGAAACGACTTTCGCCATTTCCGCCCTTGGTTAATTTCGTGCGAGGCTTTGCGGTTCTAGAGGACGCCGCGTTTGTGCTCGCCGATCACGATGCGGCCAGGATTGAAAGCCGCTTTGAACACGTCCAGCGCCTTGCGCGGTTCAGCATCACCGCACATAAAGACGTCGAACGCCGCATAGCCGCGCTCCGGCCATGTATGAACGCTGATATGGCTCTCGGACAGAACGGCAACGCCGGAGACGCCACCACCTTCCGTGAATGTGTGCAGATGAATGTGCAGGAGCGTCGCTCCGGCGGCATTCACCGCATCGATCAGCGTCTGTTCGATATGATCGCGGTCGCCGAGTCTTTCGGCATCCCACAAGTCGATGATCAGATGACTACCCGCGTAAGTCAGGCCGTTGCGGGTAATGAAGTGATCCTTCTGTTGATCCTCGTCCCTCATCGGAACGAGCACCGGAACGGTCCTCGCCGGAGTGCGTGCTTTCAGCGTTCGCACTCCATTGGTCGCCGCCACTTTGAGTCCGAGTCGAGCCATCTGGCCTACCCTCCCAGAGCGTTGACACCATGGTGCTCGCCACCTCGCAGCTTGGAGCACCGCTAAGAAGAAAGCGGCGGGCGGAGGGGAAACCTCCGCCGCGCCGCTTAGTTCCGTCGCCGGAACGAAGCGGAATATAAGGGCGTCGCCCCCCCATGCAAGAATTATTGTCACCCAAGTGTCAATTTTTTCTAAGCGGTCGGCGGTGAGGACACGCTCGGTGTCACAAACCTCTCCGCGAGAGACGTGTCGCCGGAGGCGGAGACAGACCGCGGAGATAGACAGAACGACCAGCGAGCCCTATATCGGCGCCCCTTGCTTTGTCGGCATCTAAATAGAGTGGCCAAATAAGGTGGAGAGAGCGGTGCAGAAAGTCTTCAAGGAGCGGCTTCACAAGGGTTATGCCCAGTCGATGGAGCTCGCGGGCGAACCTCTGGTCGAGGAAAAGAGCCGCTACCAGCGCATCAAGATCTTCGACACCGTCGCCAACGGGCGCGTCATGGTGCTCGACGACATCGTCCAGATTACCACGCGCGACGAATCCGCCTATGCCGAAATGCTGACACATTTGCCGCTGTTCGAGCATGGCCGCGCCGAGCGAATCATGATCGTGGGCGGCGGCGACCTCTCCATCGCCGACGAGGCGCTGAAGCACAGAAGCGTGAAGGAGGTCGTGCTCGTCGACATCGACGGGCGCGTGGTGGAGCTCTGCAAGGCGCATTTCGGCGAGATCAACGCCAAAGCGTTCAAGGACAAGCGCCTCAAGATCGAGATCGCCGACGCGTTCGAATATCTCGGCCGGCCCGAGAGCAAAGGCCGCTTCGACCTCATCATCGCCGACCGCCCCGATCCCGTGGGCCCCGGCAAGGCGCTGTTCGGCGAGACGTTCTATGACCGCGTGAAGGCGGCGTTGAAGCAAGGCGGCTATGCCACCTTCCAGACCGGCGTGCCGTTCTACCAGCCTTGGGAGATCACCGACGCGCTGGAGGAACTGGCCGAGTTCTTCCCGCAATCGGGTCTCTATCTGACGGTCGTGCCGAGCTATATCGGCGGCTTCATGGCGCTCTCCTGGGCCGGAACCGGCAAGCCGCTTGGAACGCCCGCCGGCATCAAGCGCGCGCGTGCGGCTTACGCGAAGTCCAAGATCAAGACCGACTATTACAACCCCGACATCCACGCGGCGTGCTTCGCGCTCCCCGAATGGATCAAGCGGCTGGTGCCTTGAGCCTCTCGGACATCCGCCCATAGAATTCCTCCCGGCTCGTGAAAGAGCCAGCCGACAAGGGGGAACATCATGAAAAAGATCGTCATAGCTCTGGCGCTCGCCTGCGCCGCAACCACGGCCGTTGCGGCCGGAGACGCCGTCTTCGGGCCCTGGGGCGTTTCGCTCGGCTACGTCGATGCGAGTGTGAAACCCGGCGACAATTTCTTTTCTTATACCAATGGCGGCTGGCTGAAGACGGCAATTGTCCCGCCTGACCGCTCCGTCGCCGGCGTCAACCTCGAACTCGACAAGGGAAACGAAGCCAAGCTCCAATCGATCGTTGCCGCTCTCGAAGCAAAGCCCGATGCCGGCGCCGAGGAGCGCAAGCTGCGCGATCTCTACGACGCTTTCGAAGACACCAAAGCGATCGAAGCGGCCGGACTTTCGCCCGTCAAAGCCGATCTCGCCCGGATTGCAGCACTCCGTTCGCCCGCCGAAATCGCTGCTTTTACGGCGTCGCCCGCGACCCAGGTGGGCGGGCCTTTCGCGATGCGCATCACCGTCGACCAGAAAAATCCGAACGCCTATGCGATCAGGCTGGGGCAATCCGGCCTCGGCATGCCCGACCGCGACTACTATCTCGGCACCGACAAGCAGATCGCGGCGACGCGCGAGGCCTACAAAAAATACATCGTCGACATGCTGACATTTGCCGGCGTGAAAGACGCGGCCGCGCGCGGCGCCGCGGTCTATGCGCTCGAGGCGAAGATCGCCGACGCGCATTGGCCGGCAGCAGATCGGCGCGATGCCGACAAGACCTACAACCCGATGACCATCTCCGCGCTTGCGAAGTTCGCACCGCAATTTCCATGGGACGAATATTTTGGGGCGGCGGGAATCGCACGCAAAGCGCCGGTCGGCGAACGCAGCGTCGTCGTCGCGGAGAAGACCGCATTCCCCAAACTCGCGGCGATCTTCGCAGCGACGCCTGTTTCCGTATGGCGGGATTATCTGACCGTGCATTATCTGCACGCCTTTGCCGACTATCTGCCGAAAAAGATCGACGACACGGACTTTGCGTTCTACGGCACGATCATCGGCGGTCAGAAGATCCAGCTCCCGCGCGACCTGCGCGGCGTGCATCTGCTCGACGCGGAAATGGGCGAAGCGCTCGGCAAGCTTTATGCCGCCAAATATTTCCCGCCGGAGGCCAAAGCCAAGGCCGCACTGCTCGTCGCCAATCTCCTGAAAGCCTATGAGGCCGACATCCAGACGCTCACCTGGATGGCGCCGGAGACGAAGGCGAAGGCGCTGGAAAAGATCCGGCACTTCACGCCCAAGGTCGGTTATCCCGACACTTGGCGCGATTATTCGGCGCTTGCGATCGCACCTCACGATCTCGTCGGCGACATCAAGAATACCGAAGCGTTCGAATGGAATAGGCGCCTCTCGCGCATCGATGCCCCGGTCGACCGCAGCGAATGGGGCATGACGCCGCCGACCAACAACGCCTATTACAATCCCACGCTCAACGAGATCGTCTTTCCGGCGGGCATTCTGCAGCCGCCCTATTTCGATCCGAACGCCGACGACGCGGTGAATTACGGTGAAATCGGAGCCACGATCGGCCACGAAATCAGCCACGGCTTCGACGATCAGGGCAGCAAATACGACGCCTTCGGCGTGCTCCGGAACTGGTGGACGGACGCAGACCGGAAAGATTTCGATGCGCGCACCACCATGCTCGCCAAACAATATGACGGCTACGAGCCGCTGCCCGGCCTGCACATCAACGGCCGTTTGACCCTGGGCGAGAACATCGCCGATCTGGCAGGCCTCGTCATCGCCCACAAGGCTTATGAGATCGCGCTGGACGGCAAGCCTGCACCGGTGCTGAACGGTTTCACCGGCGACCAGCGCTTCTACATCGCCTACGGCCAGAGCTGGCGCGAAATCTGGACCGACGGACTGACCCGCCGCATCGTCCTGTCGAACCCTCACAGCCCGTCGAAATTCCGCGTCAACGGCGTCGTGCGGAACGACGACGGCTGGTACGCGGCCTTCGATGTGAAACCTGGCGACGCAATGTATCTTCCGCCCGATCAGCGCGTGAAGCTCTGGTAGGCGCGTAGCCTTTTCGCCCGCGGCCCCCCCTTCCGCCTCGCTACGCT
>PLJH01000086.1 GCA_003139615.1 Alphaproteobacteria bacterium | reverse complement strand
CAGGATGCCCGCGCTCCAGTCATTTCAGATATTTGTCGAACCACGCCAGCGTGCGCGCCTGGGAGTCCGCGATGTGGGCGGGATCGCGCAAACCGTGGCCTTCGCCGGGGTAGATCGCATAGGAAGTCGGCACGCCCAGATCGTGCAGCGCGTGCCAGAATTCCTGCGTCTGCGGCGACGGGCATTCGATGTCCTGCGCGCCGACATATTCGAACACGGGCGTCTTCACATTGCGGATGTAATTGATCGGCGACGAGCGCGCATAAACGTCCGGGTCGGCATAAACCGTCGTGCCGAAATAGGGCAGCATCCATTCGTCGATGCCGTTCTCGCCGTAATAGGAAAGCCAGTCGCTGATGCCTGCCGCGGCGACTCCCGCCTTGAAGCGGTTCGTCTGCGTCACGGCCCACATGGTCATGAACCCGCCATAGCTGCCGCCCGTGATGCCGAGGCGCTTGTCGTCGATGGGCGCCACGCGTTCCACCGCATCGATGCCGGCGAGATCGTCGCGCAGATCGCCATGGCCGAGATCGCGCACATTGCCCGCCGCAAATGCCTCACCCTGTCCGAAGCTACCGCGTGGATTGGGCAGGAAGATCGCATAGCCCTTCAGAAGTTCTTCGCGCTGCAATCCGGGCCCGCTGAAGCCTGGCACCGCGGCAGCAGCCGGACCGCCATGCACGCTCGTGATCAATGGCAGCTTGCCCTTGGCATTGAGCGGCAGCAGCAGCCAGCCCTGCACATCTGCGCCGTCGCTTTTCCAGCTGATGCTGCGCGCCGTGAGCGGCATGGTGAGGCCGGAATTTACGTGCGTGAGATCGTGCCAATGTCCGATCCCGCCCACTTCGATTTCCGGCGGCGCGGTGAAGCTTTCATGCAGCGCGGCCGTTACGGCAGACGGACAGGCGCGCGAAACGCCGGCTTCATCGCCACGTACTGTTTCATCACCCTTCCAAAGCACCGCTGCGGGCGACGGTTTTGAGCCATCCGCATACTCGACCAATTCCGTGCTGGGACCGGCGAGCAACTCCGCGCGCAGATGATCGTCGCAACTCCACGCGATGCTGCGCGCGGATGCATGCATGTCGGGCGTGACATCGGTTGCTGCACCGCCATTGACCGACAGAGTGTAAATATCCCCGCCCGTCGAGCCGAAATCGCTCATGATGCCGCCGATAAAGGCGACCGTCTTGCCGTCGCGCGAGATCGTCGGATCGGCGATCTGGTGGCGTCCATCGGGCGGCGTGAAGATTACGCGTGCCGCGCCGTCGCCGGCATTGAAACGATAGAGTTTCGCCACCCACCAATTGTTGTCGCCATCGCCGGGTGCGGCTGTGCCCACGAAGCCGCTGCCGTCGGGCAGCCAATCATATTGATAGACGAACATGTCGGCCGGTGAGGACCAGCGAAGCTTGCCGCCGTCGAGAATGCCGATGCGCTGTTCGGGTGTCGGCCCGCTGAGATCGCCCGTGATTGGCGCACCGGCTTGTGTCGCGCCTACTTCCTTGGTGGCGCCCTCGACGGCCAGCATTGCGAGGCGGCCGCCTGCGCCATAGCTCAGGTCTACAACGGTGCCGTTGAAGTCAAGAATGTCGGTAAGATGGCTGCCGTCGGGTTCAACCGTATAAACCGAGCGCGCATGGCTGCCGGGCTTGCGCAGAGCGAAAGCGAGCGCCTTGCCGTCCGCGCTCCACGCGAACGAACCGGGCCAGCACTCGCGCACGGCGCCACAGGGAAGCGCGACCGTCGCAGAGTTCTTGCCATCAACAGTGCGGATGATCAGCGAGCGAATGACGGGCTCGCCACCGGAGGGCGACGCATCGCCCTCGACAGACGCGACATGCTCGCCGTCTGGCGACATCGCAACCGCAAGATAGCGATGCACCACACGCTCGGGCGCCGCCTGCGCCGCGAGAGTCAGGCTTGCAAGCGTTGTGATGAGCGTAAGTTGAACAATCAGGCGGGTCGGGCGGAATGTCATGGGCGATCCGTTGTCGGAGGGTCAGTCGAGAACAATAACGTCGATTCTTTCGCCGGTCCCCGCGGCGGGCGCATGAGGCATCCGCAGCACGAGCGCATCGGCGGCGGCGAAGACGCTCAACATCGAGGAATCCTGGATGGCGAAGGGCTCGGCCCACAATTCGCCGTCCCGGATTTCGAGGCGGGCCCGGAGATAATCCTGCCGCGTGTCGTTCGCCGCAAGATCGTGCGCGAGACGTGCAGAACGCAGCGGCGTGCGCGTGTCCGTTCCCAGCATTGCCGCGATGGCGGGCTTAAGAAACAGCAGCGCGCAGACGAGCGTCGAAACCGGATTGCCGGGCAGGCCGAGCAGCGGCGTGTTGCCGAGTTTGCCGAAGATCAGCGGTTTACCGGGCCGCATCGCGATACGCCAGAAATCGAGCACGAAGCCGTGCGGCGCGAGTGCGCTCTTGACCAGATCGTGATCGCCGACGGACGCGCCGCCCAGCGTAACGATCAGGTCCGCGCCGACAGCTTTGGCAGGCAATTCCGCGAGGGCTTCCACCGTGTCGGGCAGGATGCCGAGGTCGTGTGCTTCACCGCCCCAATTCTCGATCATCGCCGCGAGGCCGTAACCGGATGACGCGACAATGCCGCCCTCTTTGCGCGCCTCGCCGGGCCGGGAAAGCTCATCGCCGGTTGCTGCGAATGCGATACGCGGACGGTGGCGTACTTCGACCTTCGCGATGTCACCTGTCGCAAGCAGCGACAGATCGCGCGCCGTCAGACGATGGCCTTTGGCTGCGAGCGTGGAGCCGCGTTTGAAATCGAGTCCTGCGGCGCGAACATGGCGACCGGGAGTTGCAGGCACTTTGAGCAGTACTGTGTCGGCGTCAAGCTCCGCATCTTCCTGGATCACGATAGCGTCCGCGCCGTTGGGCACGACGCCGCCGGTGAAGATGCGTACGGCTTCGCCTTTGCCGACTTGTCCCGCGAATGGATGACCAGCGGGTGCTGCGCCGATGACGCGCAGGCTTGCGGGCGCGGTCACATCGCTGGCGCGCACCGCATAGCCGTCCATTGACGAAACGGGCGCGGGCGGCTGGTCGAGCGCGGCGATGGCGTCTGCGGCCAGCACGCGCCCGCAAGCTTTGCCGATCGGCTCGGTTTCGGATTCGAGCGGCGCGAAGGCTGACGTAATCCGCAGCACAGCGTCGTCGACGGAAATCATCGTTTCGCCGCAAACATGTCTTCGACGCGCACATGCGCGGCCTTCGCCAGCTTCTCGGCAGCGTCGCCGGCCATTCCACCCGAACGACCGGTCAGAAAGGAATAGATGACAGAGGCCGGAACACCGGCCTGCTTTGCCCACTCGGTCGCGCGCAACTGGCGGGAAACCATAAACGTACGAAAGGCCTCGCGTTGTGCATTGGAATCGTTGCGCGGCTTGGCAGGTGTTGCTTCGTGCGTGAGAGCCGCCGAGCGCGGCCTTGGCAGGGGCATTGTGCGTGCGGATTTCGCGCGATGCGGTGCACTATAGGCGCCGCTCTTGCCGCCCGATTTCGTCAAGAGACGAACGGATTCGATTTCCGCGGATTTGTCGACCGCCTTGATCATGTCGTAGATCGTCAGCGCAGCGATGCTGGCCGCCGTCAAAGCTTCCATCTCGACGCCGGTGGGCGCGTTGGTTTTGGCGGTGGCGACAACGCGGATCGCATTGCGGTCTGCGAGCAGCTCGAACTCGATGCCCGCTTTGCTGAGCGGAATCGGATGGCAGAGCGGGATCAACTCGGAGGTCTTCTTCGCCGCCATGATGCCCGCGATGCGGGCGGCGGCCAGCACATCGCCCTTGGGTGCATCGCCCGAGACGGCCGCCGCGAACGCTTCTGCCGACAACACGATCACTGCCTCTGCCGTGGCCTCCCGCGCGCTCACAGCCTTGTCGGAAACATCCACCATGCGCGCCGCGCCATGTTCGTCGAGATGGGTGAGGTCTGTCATGGCGCGAGTGTAGCGCCGATCAGTGCCCGCGTCGCGGCGGCGACGTCGGGTTGGCGCATCAGGCTTTCACCGACGAGGAACGTGGTGACGCCGGCACTCGCCAGCGATTTGAGATCGGCGGGCGAAGCAAGGCCGCTTTCGGCCACGACGAGAATGTCTTTGGGGATACGCGGGGCGAGCCGCAGCGTGACGTCCAGATCGGTGACGAAGGTTTTGAGATCGCGGTTGTTGATGCCGATCATCGTGGGCGCGAGCGCAAGAGCGCGATCGAGTTCCGGCTCGTCATGAACTTCGACCAGCACGTCCATACCCCATGATTGCGTAGCGTCGTTGAGTGCGCGCGCTTCCGAGTCCGTGACCGCAGCCATGATGACCAGAATGCAATCGGCGCCCCAGGCGCGCGCCTCGGCCACCTGATAGGGCTCGAACATGAAATCCTTGCGCAGCGCGGGCAGGGCGCAGGCACTGCGCGCAAGCCCAAGGTATTCCGGGGCGCCCTGGAATGACGGCGTGTCGGTCAGAACGGAGAGGCACGCGGCGCCGCCCTGTTCGTAGGCTTGCGCGAGCGCGGCCGGATCGAAATCGGCGCGGATGAGGCCCTTGGATGGGCTCGCCTTCTTGATTTCTGCGATGAGGCCATATTGGCCTCGCGCCTTCTTCGCCGCAAGCGCTGCGCGAAATCCGCGCGGAGGAGATGCGTCGCGCGCGCGGCGCTCGATTTCGGCTCGCGGACTGCGCGCCTTCGCTTGCGCGATCTCCTCACGCTTGTAGAGCGCGATCTTGTCGAGGATTGTCATGCCCGTGCGCCTTGCGAAACGGCAACGAGTTTTGCCAGCACGGCCTTGGCACCGCCGGAATCGATTGCACGCGCAGCAAGCGCGACGCCTTCTTTCAACTCGGCCACCTTGTCCGCCACGATCAGTGCCGCAGCGGCATTCAACAGCACGATGTCGCGATAGGCGCCTTTTGCGCCTTCGAGCAGGGCGCGCAAAGCCGCCGCGTTTTCGGCAGGCTCGCCGCCTTTGAGTGCTGTTAGCGTCGCGCGCGTCATGCCCGCATCCTCCGGTGTGACTTCGCGCGTTGCGACCTTGCCATGCTCAAGAATGGCGACATGCGTGGCGCCGGTCGTCGTCATTTCGTCGAGTCCATCGCTGCCATGTACGATCCATGCTTTTTCCGTGCCGAGCTTCGCCAGCACATGCGCAATCGGCTCGATCCAGTCGCGCGAATAGATGCCCAGCAATTGGCGGCGCACACCGGCTGGATTCGAGATCGGCCCCAGCAGGTTGAAGATCGTACGGAACCCCAGTTCCTTGCGGACCGGCGCCACGCACTTCATCGCGGGATGAAAGGTCTGCGCGAATAAAAATGAAAGCCCGGCCTCGCGCAGGCAGCGTTCTGCCGTTGCCGCATCGATATCGATCTTCACGCCCAGCGCTTCCAGCACGTCTGCCGTGCCGGTGCGCGACGACATGTTGCGGTTGCCGTGTTTGGCGACAGGCACGCCGCAAGCCGCGACCACAAACGCTGCCGCTGTCGAGACATTCAGCGTTCCGTGGCCGTCGCCGCCCGTGCCGCACAGATCGATTGCGCCCGCGGGCGCTGTCACCTTGTGCATCGCCCCGCGCATCGCACGCGCCGCGCCCACGATCTCGTCAACGGTTGCCTCGCGCGCAGCAAGCGCGGTCAAAAAGGACGCGATGCGGATCTGCGAAACCTCGCCGGAGATCAGGGCGGCAAACGCGCGCGACGAGGAATCCGCATCGAGCGTTTCGCCGGCGACCAGCCGTTTTAATATTGGCGAAAAGTCTTTACTCTCGCTCATGCCGGAACGCGCGCGAAATCTTTCGCGATGTTGAGGAAATTCTGCAGCATCGCGTGGCCGTTTTCGGAGGCGATGCTTTCGGGATGGAATTGCACGCCGTGGACGGGCAACCTTTTGTGCATCACGCCCATGATGACGCCGTCGGACGAGGTGGCCGTCACTTCGAGATCGTGGGGCATCGAGTCCGGCGCGATGGTCAGCGAGTGATAGCGTGTGGCATTGAAATCGTTGTTGAGGCCGCGGAACACGCTTTTGCCGGTGTGATGGATGCGGCTCACCTTGCCGTGCATCGGTTCCGGCGCGCGCACCACTTTGCCGCCATAGGCCTGGCCGATGGCCTGATGTCCCAGGCAAACGCCCAGGATCGGAACGTCCGCACCGCCGGCGGTGATCAGGTCGAGGCAAATGCCCGCGCGGTCGGGATCGCAGGGCCCGGGTGAAAGCACGATTCCCTCCGGCTTCATCGCCAGCGCCTGAGCCGCCGTCAGTTCGTCATTGCGCTTGACGACGACCTCCGCCCCCAACTCCCCCAGATAGTGGAACAGGTTGTAGGTGAAGCTGTCGTAATTATCGATCAGGAGAAGCACGTCGGAAAGTCCTTCGGCGGCGGACAGGCTTGTTAGCATCGTTGTCGTCGGCGCGCTTCCGGAAAGTGTCAGGCCAATGTATATACAGGGATTGACACGGCGATGGTCCCGCACTATTTTCCGGAATTGAGGATTTGCCCATGCCCCGCACCCGCGCTTTCAAATCCGGCAACAGCCAGGCCATTCGTATTCCGGCCGAGTTCGCCTATGCCGATATGAATGTGGATCTGGAAATAACGCGCATGGGCGACGTGGTGACGATTTTTCCCGTGCGACCGAGTTTGAAGGACGCAGTGGAAGCGCTGCGCGCCATGCCGAAGCCTTCATCCGTCGAAAAGCGCGAACCGATAGAATTGCCGACGCGCAAACGGAACTGACGGGTGGCCTATCTCATCGATACCAACATCGCGATCCACGCGCGTGACGGCACCGACACGGTGCTCGACAAACTCGCGGAACATGACGGCGCGGTGCTGCTCTCGGCGTTGAGCCTCGTCGAATTGCAGCGAGGGCTTTACAAGGACTCGTCACAAGCCGAACTCCGGCGATTGCGCCTCGATGTTTTGCTGCGGCATATTCCTGTTCTGCCGTTCGGTCCGGATGCCGCGATGGCGTATGGACGGATTATCGCGCAATGCGGATGGGTCAAGGGCCGCGACTACGACCGGATGATCGCCGCGCACGCGCTCGTCACGGATTCCATTCTCGTGACGGATAATGGCGACGATTTCTCCGACATTCCCGGACTGAAGATCGAAAACTGGACGACCCGCTGATCGCAGCGGTCTATTCGATTTCCTTCAACAGCATCTCCAGCGCCGCCTTCGCGAAGGCGCGCATATTGGCGGCGCGGTCCGGATCGCCCGTCTCAATCGTCACCGCGATTTCGACCGGGCCGGCGAGCGCGATGCAGGTGTGGCCCGGCGCGTCGCCATAGGGATTGCCCGCCGGGCCCGCAGCACCTGTCTCCGAGAGTCCCCAGGTTGCGGAGAAGCGGTCCCGCGCGGTGCGCGCGAGCAGGAGCGCGTAGGGTTCGCTGGCGGAACGCATGCCGGCGACGGATTCGCGGGGCAAATCCATCAGCAGGACGCGCGCCTTGGCCGTGTAGACGACCGCGCCGCCCAGGAAATAGGCCGAAGCGCCGGGAACTGCGAGAAGCGCTGCCGAGAGCAGCCCGCCGCTGGAGGACTCCGCGATCGCAATCGTCTCCTTGCGCCGTTTGAGAAGCGCGCCGGCGCGCTCGGCCAGAGGCAGCAGATCCTGCATCGCGGGGACTCTCCACAATTGTTTGACCGCACCGGGCGGCGCAGCCGCGCGCAACGTGCTACAGCGAGCCCGGCCCGTCAAAAAGGACCTTCAGGAACACGTCATGGACAAAACCGTCCTCAAGTCCCGCGCGCATCAGATTCTTCGCGACGCGACCATCCCGGAACTGCCGAAGCATTATCGCGGCAAGGTGCGGGACAATTACGATCTGCCGGATGGCCGCCGGGTCATCATCGCGAGCGATCGGCTGAGTGCATTCGACATCATCCTCGCGGCCATCCCGTTCAAGGGACAGGTGCTGACCCAAACGGCGCGCTTCTGGTTCGAGGAAACGGCCGATATCTGCCCCAACCACGTCCTCGAATATCCCGATCCCAATGTGGTCGTGGGGCAGCGGCTTGATATCCTGCCCGTCGAAATTGTCGTGCGCGGCTATCTCGCGGGAACGACTGCGACCTCGATCCTGACCATGTACAAGGCGGGCAAGCGCGAGATGTACGGCGTCACATTGCCGGACGGCATGCGCGAAAACGAAAAGCTGCCGCATCCGATCATCACGCCGACCACCAAAGCCGGCGACGGTGCGCATGATGCGCCGCTGTCGCCGGCCGATATTCTCGAGCAGCGGCTGCTCACGTCGGCGCAATGGAAGAGCGTTTCCGAAACGGCGCTGGCGTTGTTCGAGCGCGGGCAGGGAATCGCGCGCGCACGCGGCCTGATCCTCGCCGATACGAAATACGAGTTCGGTGTTGACGCCAACGGGCGCATCCTGCTGGCCGACGAAATCCACACACCGGATTCGAGCCGCTACTGGTTTCTCGAAAGTTATGAGAGCCGCTTTGCGCGCGGCGAAAAGCCCGAAAGCTTCGACAAGGATTTCGTGCGCAACTGGGTGGCGGCGCGCTGCGACCCCTACAGGGATCCCGTTCCGGAAATCCCCGCCGACATGATCTTCGAAACCGCGCTCGTCTATGTCCGCGCGTTCGAAACCATCACGGGCCGCAATTTCGATCCGCCGTCGGCGGACGAGCCGGTGCTCGATCGAATCCGGAGAAATCTGGCGAAGTATTTTTGACCCTTACGGCCAGGCATTCACCAGATTGTAGGCGTTGACCGAGCCGATGCCGGTGGCGTAGTCCCAGCCGGTTCCGGTTCCGTAGGCTGGTTTGTATGCGGTGTCCGAGGTCGACAGCACGCCGTTCTTGCCGGACGGCAGATAGCAATCCACTTTGCCGGTGCAATTGACGTCCATGTCGCCCTGCGTCACGTCGTAGAAGATGCAGGTCGACGCGACGGATTTACCCTTTGACGAGTTGCACCCGGTGCTTCCCGTCGCGCCGTATTCGGTCGCGGCAAGGGCGTAATAGACGGGGTTTGGGTTGCCCTGCGCCGCGCCCGTCTTTTGCTGCACAAGAGCCTGAATGCCGGCCATGATCGGCGACGAAAAGGAGGTCCCTCCGGCGCCGGCCCAGCCGCTGGGCGCACCGGCGCAGGTGGTGCCGCCTTGTGCCGTGTCGGACCAGCAATAGACATAGTAATGATCCCAGGCGCCATTGGCTGCGAACAGCGACACATCGGGAATATCGCGCACGCCGTCAGTGGGATTGCCGAGCAACCCTGTCTGCCATGACGGCTTGGCGTAACCCGCGCAGGTGCCGCCGACAATGCCGGCTTTCGCCGGTGCTCCCGTGGCGCAGCCGCTGGGGCCGCCGCTGCCGCCGGCCACCTCAAGATAGTTCGCTTCGCCGTTCGCGGTGTTGCAGAAACCCGTGGTGCCGTAGGGGACGGTCGAGCCGTTGAATGTGGTGATCAGCACGCTCGCGCAGGAATCGTTCCACGGGATTTCATTGATATAGGATTTTGCGGAGCCAAATGTCGTGGTGTTCTTTGTGTTCCAATAGGAGGCGTTTGTGCCGGCGAACGTATCGCCGAAATCGGTGCCGCCGACTGCGACATTGTATGGCGTGGATGCCCAACCGCTGATGCCGATGCCGTGCGTGGCCTTTTTCAGGTCGGCATCGCAGCTCGCTGCGTTTTCGTCGCCGGCCGACACGAATACGGAGACGCCTTCGGCAGCGGCCTGCTGGAAGGTGGAATAGAATGCGGCGTTTGAACCCGCGCCGTTTTCCGCTTCGCATTCGCCATAGCTCATGCTGATGATCGTGGGATGGCTCGCGGCGCTGACGAAGTTTTCGATCGCGATGAGTCCGCCGAAGGTTGCCGTGTCCTTGCACGACGCCAATTCGATGGTCGCATTGGGCGCCGCAGCACTCGCATATTCCACATCGAGCGCTGCCTCGCCGTCATCGCCGCCGGCCGGCACGCCCGGATTCGTGCAATTCGACTTGCCGGAGACGGGTGCCGGATGAACGGTCGTGAGGCTGCCCGACGTGTATGCCGTGAGGCCGAATTCGCTGCGGAATTTCGTGTAATCGGCCGTCGTGAACAGATTGGTGTCCTCGACCGTCACGATCGTCTCACCCTTGCCGGTGATTCCGGCCGTATAAAGTGGCGTCAGGTTGTAGATCGTTTCGAGGTCGCCCGGCACAAGCGCATAGGTGCGCGAACTTGCGTTGCCATAGGTATAATTTGCGCGCGGCTTGCGCATCGAATTGGGCTTGAAGTCGTGCAGCGACACGATGCCGGCAATGACCGGCGCCAGCGCCGTGGGGATTTTCGGATCGCTCATATTGGCGATGTGACGGACGCCGTTCACCTGGAGATTGTGAATCTCCGTCGCAAAAGTATTGCGCACCTGACCGGCCGTGCCGGAAAAGTCGATCAACATCCGGCTCGGGTAAACTTCATTCACTTGAAAACCATGAGACGTCAGCCAATGCGCGACGGTCTGAACGTCCTGCTCATTGGGACCGAACTGCGCGCCGATCTGAGCGGCCGTCATCCAGTGATGGAAAGACGGCGACGTGCGCAGATACATCTGGTCGATCGCGCTCTCGAAAGCCTGCTCCAGCACTGCGGGGCGCTTGAGTTGGAGCTGTATGTTCTCCAAGACCAAACTGTCGGCCGCGCGGCCGCGGTCGTTGGCGGGGACGGCCTCGGGCCTCGTGTTCCCGGCCAGGACGGACAATTGCGCCGGATTGATCGTCTGCGTCACCTGCGGTCCCGCCGCGGACTGCGCGATTGCCGGGATGGTGAGGGCGCAGGATGCGGCCAAAGCCGCCACAAAAGCCAACCGCGTACAACCGAGTTTCATAGGGGCGCTCCCACACCAGAATCCGGATATTGCGCGGACCGTATCCGGGCGGCCACGGCCGCGCCAGACCAAGTGATCACACATCGCGAACAAGCCCCTAACCGTGCCCGGAAAATGCCTCCTTTTCCGGGCTCGTCCACTGTGCTCTTATCCCGCCGCTCCGCAACAAAACCCGGGAAGAAACCATGCAGGACAATCTGAAATTTTATATCGACGGCAAATGGGTCGACCCCGTCACGCCCAAGACGCTTGAGGTCATCAATCCGGCCAATGAAGAGGCCTATGCCCGCATCAGCCTCGGTTCTAAGGCCGATGTCGACAAGGCGGTCGCCGCGGCCCGTCGCGCGTTCGAGACCTTCTCGCGCACGACGAAGGAAGAGCGCCTCGCGCTCCTGCAGAAAATCTTCGACGCCTATCAGAAACATTATGCCGAAATGGTCGAAACCATTTCGCGCGAGATGGGCGCGCCGCTGGGTCTCTCGAAGGCAGCCCAGGCCGCAACGGGTCTCGGCCATCTCGGCGAGACCATGCGCATCCTGAAGGATTACAATTTCGCGGAGACGCGCGGCTCGACGGAAATCGTCCGCGAGCCGGTCGGCGTGTGCGGACTGATCACGCCGTGGAACTGGCCGATCAACCAGATCACCTGCAAGGTGGCGCCCGCGCTCGCCGCCGGCTGCACGATGGTGCTGAAGCCCAGCGAAGTGGCGCCCATGAGCGGCTATCTGTTCGCCGAAATCATGCATGAAGCGGGCGTTCCCGCCGGCGTGTTCAATCTCGTCAATGGCGATGGCCCGACGGTGGGCGAGGCGATGTCTTCGCATCCCGGCATTGACATGATGTCGTTCACGGGTTCGACCCGTGCGGGCATCGCGGTTGCGAAAGCGGCTGCCGACACGGTCAAGCGCGTGTCGCAGGAGCTGGGCGGCAAATCGGCGAACATCATTCTCGACGATGCCGATCTGCAGAAGGCCGTGTCGCAAGGCGTGTCGAACTGCTTCAGCAATTCCGGGCAATCCTGCAACGCGCCCACGCGCATGTTCGTGCCGCGCGCCAAGCAGGATCAGGCGATCGAGATCGCCAAGGGTGCTGCTGCGAAAGCCAAGGTCGGCGATCCGTTTGCGGAAGGCACGACCATGGGACCGGTCGTCAGCGAAGTGCAGTTCAACAAGATCCAGGCGCTCATCCAGAAGGGCATCGACGAAGGCGCCACGCTGGTGACGGGCGGCGTCGGTCGGCCGGAAGGATTGAACCGCGGCTATTTCGTGCGGCCGACGGTGTTCGCGAACGTGACCAACGAAATGACCATCGCGCGCGAAGAAATCTTCGGGCCGGTGCTGTCGATCCTGCCTTACGACACCGAAGCCGATGCGATCCGCCAGGCCAACGACACGGTCTACGGCCTGTCGGGCTATGTGCAGTCCGGCAATATCGAGCATGCGCGGAAAGTCGCCTCGCAGCTTCGCACCGGCAATGTGCACTTGAACGGTGCGGGCGCGGACTTCAAATCGCCTTTCGGCGGCTACAAGCAGTCGGGCAATGGCCGCGAATGGGGCGAGTTCGGCTTCGAAGAGTTCCTCGAGGTCAAGGCCGTCATGGGATACCAGGCCGCGTAAAACTTAGAGCGCTTGCACAAACGGCTTTCCTCCCCCGCATGCGGCTAGGGTATCTACACAT